>NZ_CP043329.1:0-642340 GCF_008195825.1 Pedobacter aquae | reverse complement strand
CTTTAAACGATATAAAGCCATAAATAGCCTTCATGGCTTTTTTATTGTCATATTTTTAGAGAAAATTTAAAACAATAGTAATTCTAAATTATTATATATACATTTGATATAATTAATAACAATTACAATGAACAATGGAACAGTAAAGTTCTTTAACTCAACCAAAGGATTTGGTTTTATTAAAGAAGATGGAACGAGCAAAGAATACTTTGTACACGTTTCAGGTCTGGTTGACGAAATCAGAGAAAATGACGAAGTTACTTTCGACCTACAGGACGGAAAAAAAGGATTAAATGCAGTGAATGTTAAACTTGCTTAATTGCAGGTCTCTTAATATAGATCACATTTAAAGTCATCAAAGCCCTTGTTTCATAGAAACAAGGGCTTTTTTGTTTAATCAACTCCCCCATTATCCCTACAGAGTTAAATAAATAATATATAGCTTTTAATTTTAACCAATTATTAATTTTATTAAAAATTAGTTTTACATTTTTATTTTTATTATATTTGCCTCAATTAAAAATTATAACATGAATAATGGAACAGTAAAGTTCTTTAATTCTACCAAAGGTTTTGGTTTTATTAAAGAAGACGGAACAAACAATGAGTATTTTGTACACGTTTCGGGTCTGGTAGATGATATCAGAGAAAATGACGAAGTAACTTTCGACCTTCAAAATGGTAAAAAAGGATTAAATGCTGCTAATGTAAGACTTGCTTAATTGCAGCTTTTTATATAATTAAACATTTAAAGTCATTACAAAAGCCATCGCAATTATTGTGATGGCTTTTTTTATGTCTTCTAAAGCTCCTCCCTCAGCTTAAGTAATTTTTCTGTTTCTTAGAGATGTCCACCTACCTTATTCGTTACATTTGGTTAAAACGAATGTATCATGCAGAAATTTATACTCCTAATCTTCAGCTTATTGCTTTATCAAATTGGCTTTGCACAGCAAAGTTCAAAAAAACCGCTAGACCATACTGTCTATGACGAATGGCAAAGTGTAGCAAGCCCAAAAATAAGTAATAATGGAAAGTATGTGCTTTACCAAGTAAAACCGCAACAGGGAGATGCTAAATTATACATCAAAACGGTAAATAATAAGCTATTGCAAAGTGTAAGTCGTGGTGACTCTGCCTTATTCACTTCTGATTCTAAATACGCCATTTTCACTATAAAACCTTGGTATAAAGATACCAGAGAGGCAAAAATCAAGAAGAAAAAACCAGAAGAAATGCCAAAAGATTCTATTGGTATTCTTGCTTTAGAAACAGGTAAACTTCAAAAATATCCGGATGCGAAATCATTTAAACTGGCAGAAAAAGGTGCTTTCTTAGCATTTTTAGCAACTAAAACTCCCCTAAAAGACACCTTAAAAAAACCAGCTGCAGATACAGTTAAGAAAATAAGCGACCAACTTTTAGAAAGTAAAAAAGCAGGTGCTGTTCTTAAAATTGTTCAATTCAAAAATGGTAGTATCAAAGAAATTGAACATGTTACGGATTATGAGATAAGTAAAGAAGGTACACAAATAGCTTATGTAATAGCTGCTCCTAAGAACAATAAACAAGTAAAATCCGGATTGTATATGTATGATGTTTTGGCTGGAACATCAAAATTGATTAGCTCTGGAAAAGGAACTTATAAAAGTCTAGTTTTTGATGAGCAAGCTAAACAATTTGCTTTTGTTGCAGAAAAATACCCTGAAAAAGCTTTATCAAAACCTTTTAGTTTGTACTATTATGATTTTGTAAATGATACGGCACAGGTTCTTATCGCTAATAATGATAAGCAATTGAAAGAAAACTGGTCGCCAAGTGGCTTTTCTAGATTACGTTTTGATAAAAATGGAGCTAAACTTTATTTTGGTACTGCACCAAATCCTATCCCACAAGATACCACACAGGTTGATTTTGAAACGGCTAAATTAGACATATGGCATTACCAAGATGATTATTTGCAGCCTATGCAGCTTAAAAATCTGCGAAGAGATTTACAACAAAATTTTTTAGCGGTTATTTATCCTCAGCAAAAAGATAAAAAATTTATTCAGCTAGAAGATGAATACCTTTCTGATTCTTATGTAGCGCAGCTTAACCATGCAGCATATATATTAGCTGTAACAGATACAGGTAAAAGAGTATCTATGCAGTGGAAAGGTAATACGTTAAAACACGCTTATTTAATATCTACCATAACCGAAGAGCGCATTCCTATTAATTCTAAGGCAGCTAAAGGAAGGTTTCAACTATCGCCAGCAGGCAAATACGTTATATGGTATGATTATGAGCGAAAAAATTGGTTCTCATTTGCTACAGCTACCCGCAAAACGGTAAATCTCACTGGTAGAATAGCAGTTTCATTTAGTGATGAAGAAAATGATTCGCCAGATGACCCGCAACCATATGGTATAGCCGCTTGGACAGAAAATGATGAAGCTGTTTTAATTTACGACCGTTATGATATTTGGAAAATCAATCCTATAACTGCAGAAAGCCAAAATTTCACCAATATAGGTCGCTTAAACAAAACAACTATCAGATACAACATCCCAGTTGATAAACAATACTTTATTGGTGCTAAAGAAGATTTATGGTTAATGGCCCAAAATACCATCAGCAAACAATGGGCATACTATAAAAAGAACATTGCTAGTTTAAAAAATCCTACTCAGTTGCCATTCGTACCTATGGGATATTCTGAAGCTATCAAAGCTAAAGATGCTGAGGTTTATATCTATACCAAATCTAACGTTGCTAAACCAGCAGATTTATATAGCAGCACCGATTTTAGAAAAGAAGTGCAACTGAGTAATATCAATCCTCAACAAAAAGAATATAATTGGTTTAGCTCTGAATTGGTGAGTTGGAAAACACCAAAAGGCTATACCTCAACAGGTATTTTATACAAACCAGAAAACTTTGATCCAACAAAAAAATATCCAATGGTGGTTTATTTTTATGAAAAATTGTCTGATGGCTTATACCGTTACCAAGCCCCGGCACCTACTCCATCTCGTTTAGATATTGCCATGTTTGCCAGTAATGGTTATTTGGTTTTCGCACCAGACATCAGTTATACCATTGGTGAACCAGGCCCATCTGCTGTGGAATTTATCAACTCTGGGGTAGAACATTTAAAAAAGAACAGTTGGGTAAATGGCTCTAAAATAGGTATACAAGGGCAAAGTTGGGGAGGTTATCAAGTAGCTTACCTTATCACACATAACAATATGTATGCTGCGGCTTGGTCTGGTGCACCTGTTGTAAATATGACATCGGCTTATGGAGGCATACGTTGGGAATCTGGTATGAGCAGACAATTTCAGTATGAGCATACCCAAAGCAGGATTGGTAGTACTTTATGGGAGAAGCCAGAATTATACATCAAAAACTCACCACTGTTTCAATTACCAAAAGTAGAAACTCCGGTAGTTATTATGGCTAATGATGCTGATGGTGCAGTGCCTTGGTATCAAGGTATTGAAATGTTTACTGCCTTAAGAAGATTGGGCAAACCAGTGTGGATGCTACAATACAATGGCGAAGCACATAATCTTATTAAAAGAGAAAATCGTAAAGACATCTCCATAAGAGAATTACAATTTTTTGATCATTATTTAAAAGACGCCCCAGCCCCAGTTTGGATGGTAAAAGGTGTACCTGCCGTACAAAAAGGCAGAAATTTTGGCTTAGAACTGGTTAAATAACTGAAACAATTTTAAAAAAGCAGAGACTGTGTTACTATCTCCCGATAGTCTGGTACTCTGCTTTTTTTTATGATAAAACTCATCTTAAACATCATTTAAAGTGCTATAAAGATGTTTTAAGCTTAGAAATTAATCCTCCAAAAAAAATTAATTTCTAATCTTTTTTATTTGGATTTAATCTAAATAATCTATACGTTTGCCTCGTTATTTATAATTAATCTAATTTACTAATTTAATAAAGCGTATATGAAATTGCGTATTACTTTATTACTAGCCTTGGTTTCCTTATCAAGTATAGTATTTGCACAAAAAGCTTCTTTAAGCGGTAAAGTTACAGACCGTAATGAGCAAGCAGTAGTTGGAGCTACCATAACTCTTAAAGGAACGGTAAGAGCTGCACAAACCAATAATAAAGGTGAGTATGTTATCAAAGGCCTTGAAAAAGGCGATTACACTATCGTAGTAAGTTTTGTTGGCCTAAAAAGCAAAACTTCTCAGGTTAGTTTATCAGACAATCAAAGTGTTTCTGTTGATTTTAAACTTGAAGATGATGGCATCTCTTTAAACGAAGTTGCAGTATCTACAAGAAGAGGTATAAAAGGTAATGAAACTCTTCCTGATGTTACTGACTTCAGAATCAATGCGGCTAAGAAAAACGAATTAATCAAGTTAGATAATATCAATGCTAACTTGGCTATGAACAACAGTCGCCAAATTTTTGGTCGTACACCTGGTATTTCAATTTGGGAAAATGATGGCTCTGGTATACAATTAGGAGTTGCTTCACGTGGTTTAAATCCTAACCGTTCTTGGGAATTTAACGTCAGAATGGATGGCTACGATGTTACTCCAGATCCAATGGGTTATCCTGAAGCTTACTACACGCCACCAATGGAAGTTGTAGACCGTATCGAGATTATTCGTGGTGCTTCATCATTACAGTATGGTCCTCAGTTTGGTGGTTTAATGAATTTCGTGGTGCGTAAGCCGGATATCTCTACCCGCTTAACGTTTGAATCTCAAAACACCGTTGGTAGTAATGGCTTATTAAGTACTTTTAATTATATAGGTGGTACTGTGGGACGTTTAAGTTACACAGCTTATTATCAAAAACGTAGAGGCGATGGATGGAGAGATAATGGATATTTTGATACAGACCATGCGCATTTTGAATTAAGCTATGCGGTTTCTAAAAAGTTTAAAATAGGAACAGAGGTTACTTATATGACTACTGAGAGCCAGCAACCTGGTGGTTTAACTGATGTACAGTTTAGTCAAGATGCTCGCCAAAGTAGTAGAAGTAGAAACTGGTTTAGTACTCCTTGGTTAATACCAACGCTTAATGCCGAATACATCTTTAACGAAAAAACTAAACTTAGCTGGAAAGCTTTTGGTACCATTGCTGAAAGAAATAGTGTTGGTTTTGTCAATGCTATTACAACGCCTGATAATTTAGGTAACAGACAAGTAGACCGCGATTATTATACTACTTACGGTTCTGAGTTACGTTTATTAACAGAATATAGCGCTTTAGGCTTAAACAATACTTTAGCGGCAGGTGTAAGATATTTTAATGGCCATATAGACCGTAAGCAACAAGGTGTTGGAACCAACGGTACCGAGATGGATTTTAACTTATCTAGTGGCGTTTACCCACGTGATCTTGATTTTGCCAACGTAAACTCAGCAGCCTTTGTAGAAAATATTTTCCATATTACTGATAAATTTCTAGTAACAGGTGGTGTACGTTTAGAAAACATCAGTTCAACTATGGAAGGAAAGTTTAATGCAACATCTAACTTAGCTCCTATTACCCGTAAACGTAACTTCTTACTTTTTGGCGCAGGTGCTGAGTATAAAATTACACCAACAACTAAATTCTATTCAAACATCTCACAAGCTTATCGTCCGGTATTAATTTCTGATTTAACTCCGCCAGCTACTACGGATGTTATTGACCCTAATTTACAAGACTCAAGAGGTTATAATTTTGATTTTGGATACCGTGGTCAGGTAAGTAATTTCTTAAATTTTGATATTGACTATTTCCATTTAAGTTATGATGACCGTATTGGAACTATCGCACAAAGAATCAACCCTAATGATCCTACTTCACAAACCTTCCAATTCCGCACAAATTTAGGTAGATCAGTAAGTAAAGGTTTTGAAGCCTATGTAGAAGTAGACCCAGTTACAGCAATTTTCAAACGCTCTAAAGTAGGTTACGTAAGCTTATTTGCTTCATTAGCTCATATTGATGCTACTTACCAAGATTTCAAAACTACATCTGTAAGCAACGGACAAATTGTTGAAAGTAACTTAGCAGGAAAAAGAGTGGAAAATGCGCCAAGAAGCATCAATCGTTTTGGTGCTACTTACAGCTTAAAAGGTTTCTCTATGACATGGCAGTTAAGTCAAATTGGTAAGGCTTACGCCGATGCTTCTAATACAGAAACACCAAATGCTGCTGCTACAACAGGTTTAATTCCGGCTTACAGCGTACAAGATTTATCAGCAAGTTATAAATTCTTAAAACACTACAATATTAAAGCGGGTGTTAATAACTTAACAGATGAGCGTTATTTTACCCGTAGAGCTGGAGGTTATCCAGGTCCGGGTCTAATGCCTGCTGATGGTCGTATTGCTTACCTTTCTTTAGGTGTGAAATTTTAATCAATACCCTTTTTAAATTATAGTTTGAGGCCTCGGGAAATTTCCTGAGGCTTTTTTTGTTTTCACTAACAGATTAAACTATATTTAAGGTATGAAAGATACAGCTACCCTTATCCTACTCTCTATATTTGCCTTGTATAATATCGCTGTTTTAAGCACTTTTATCTATAGAAAGTATATGCTAAAGCAAAGAATTTCCTTTTTCAAGGATTTGCCTTTCTTCTTTTAAGTAGAGATACTCTAGCCAGATAGCGGCTTCTTTCTCCGTCAAGATTTGGTTTTAATATTAAAGGTAGCTCCTAGATATCCGCATTACAAGGTCTTTCTACTTATTTCCAAAAATTTAATCTTTTCCTGAAAACAAAATTCATTATCATGATATTTGTCTATCATGGGATATCATAGTTTAAGAGACTGCGTTAACGATTTAGAACGTAACGGACATTTGGTTAGGATTAAGGAGGAAGTAGACCCTTATTTAGAAGCTGCGGCTATTCATCATCGTGTTTACGAACAGCAGGGACCAGCATTGTATTTCGAAAATATTAAAGGTAGTAAGTTTCCTGCCGTATCTAATCTTTTTGGTACGCTAGAGCGTAGCAAGTTTATGTTTAGAGATACCTTAGAGAAACTTAAAGTGTTGGTAGATTTAAAAGGAGACCCCATGAGAGCTTTAAAAGCGCCTTTTAAATATTTGGATGTTTCTTTAACAGCGCTTTCTGCCTTACCTATGAAAACCAGCAGAAATAGTCCTATAAATTATGGTAGAGCAAAAATTTCTGATATCCCACCTATTGTAAATTGGCCAATGGATGGCGGCCCTTTTGTGACTATGCCTCAGGTTTATACCGAAGACATTGCAAAACCAGGTATCATGAATGCTAACTTGGGGATGTATCGTATACAACTCAGTGGAAACGAATACATCACCGATAAGGAAATTGGCTTACATTACCAATTACACCGAGGTATCGGTGTACACCAAACCAAGGCAAATGCTTTAGGAAAACCTTTAAAAGTAAGCATTTTTGTTGGCGGCCCACCATCGCATCCTTTAGCTGCAGTTATGCCTTTACCAGAAGGCTTATCTGAAATGACTTTTGCTGGTGCTTTGGGCAATCGTAGGTTTAGATATTTTTATGATGAAGAAGGTTTTTGTATTTCTGCCGATGCTGATTTTGTGATTACTGGGACTGTTTATCCGCAAGAAAACAAACCTGAAGGACCTTTTGGCGACCATTTAGGCTATTACAGTTTAACACATCCTTTCCCTTTAATGAAAGTGCATCAGGTTTACCATAAAAAAGATGCTATTTGGAGTTTTACTGTTGTAGGCAGACCGCCACAAGAAGATACCAGCTTTGGTGCGCTTATTCATGAAATTACTGGAGCTGCCATACCGCAGGAAGTGCCGGGCTTACATGCTGTAAATGCTGTAGATGCAGCAGGCGTTCACCCTTTACTTTTTGCCTTAGGAAGCGAACGCTACACTCCGTATTTAAAAGAGCGTAAACCCCAGGAAATATTAACCATTGCTAACCATGTTTTAGGTAAAAATCAACTCAGCTTAGCTAAATACTTATTTATTTGTGCTAAGGAAGATAATCCTGAGCTGGATATCCATGATATTCCTGCCTTTATGCAGCATGTTTTGGAAAGAATAGATTTTACCCGCGATTTACATTTCTACACCAAAACCACTATTGATACTTTAGATTACAGCGGAACCGATATTAACGCAGGCTCTAAAGTTGCCATTGCCATTGCCGGAGAGGTAAAACGTACTTTATGGAATGAAGTTCCTGCAAGTTTTAGTGTCCCAAATCTATATTCAGCATTTAAAATGGTGATGCCGGGTATAATAGCCATACAAGCACCTGCTTTTACAGATTATAAGAAAGCCGAGGAAGAAACTCAAATCCTAAACGATTATTTAAAAACACAGGATTTAGGAGGTTTAGGTCTTATTATTTTATGTGATGATGCTGAGTTTACGGCTAAAACTCCTAATAATTTTGTTTGGGTGAGTTTTACCAGAAGTAATCCTTCGCATGATATTTACGGTATCAATAGCTATATAGAACATAAACATTGGGCTTGTAAAGGCCCAATTGTGATTGATGCCAGAATAAAACCTCATCACGCTCCCCCACTAATTCAAAACCCAGAAGTTGAAAAGAAAATTGATAGGTTATGGGATAAAGGTGGTAGTTTGTATGGAATAAGTTAATTTAGTATTTAAAATGAATCTACCCTCATGTATGTATCAAAAATTAATTTAATGGATGATCAAGCTGAAAGCATACAGTTTATGCAAAAATTCAGCTTTGGTTCTATCATTACAACTATTAACAACGAACCAGTTGCCACACATTTACCTTTTATTACAGAGCTAAGAAATGGCAAAATCATGATAACATCTCATTTTGCTAAAGTTAACCAGCAGTGGCAGAGCATAGAAAATAACAAAAACTTAATCATATTTTCTGAACCACATGCCTACATATCACCCAAAAATTATGAAAAAGAACTAAATGTTCCTACATGGAATTATATCTCAGTTCATGCCTATGGTTTTGGTAAAATCTTAACTGATGAATCTTTAGCCTATCAGGTTCTTGAAAAAACTATAAATTTTTATGAGGCTGATTATAAGAAACAGTGGGATAATCTACCTAAAGAATATAAAAACAAACTTATAAATGGTATTGTAGCATTCGAAATAGAGGTTTTAGACTTACAAGGAAAAAAGAAATTAAGCCAAAATAGAAGCGATATTGAAAAACAAAATATTATAAATACGCTTTCTGATAGCCATCAAACTCATGAAAAATTAATAGCAGAATACATGAATAATCAACCCTAGCTAAATTTTATTTTATAGCTACTTCTACCAACAAAAAAGCTCAACCATCTAAATGATAGTTGAGCTTTTTTATATTATTGTTATTTAAAAACGATTACTCTGCGTCTTCTAAAGCAGCTAAATAACGTTCTGCCTCTAAAGCTGCCATACAGCCAGAACCTGCTGCGGTTACTGCCTGACGGTAAATTTTATCTTGTGCATCGCCAGAAACAAAAACTCCAGGGATATTAGTAGCTGTACTGTCTGGCTTCGTGATGATATAACCTGTTTCATCCATATCTATCCAGCCTTTAAAAATATCAGTATTTGGCTTATGCCCGATAGCTACGAAGAAACCCGTAACATTTAAATCTTTAGTTTCTTGTGTTTTGTTATTGATAACCCTAACGCCCGTAACATTTTTGCCATCGCCTAATATCTCTTGGGTTTCTGAGTTGTATAAAATCTCGATGTTTGCGGTATTTAACACGCGTTTTTCCATCGCTTTTGATGCTCTAAACTCATCACGACGAACAATCATGTAAACTTTATTACATAATTTAGCCAGATAAGTAGCTTCTTCTGCTGCCGTATCTCCTGCCCCAACAATAGCTACATCTTGGTTTTTGAAGAAAAATCCATCGCAAACAGCACAAGCAGAAACACCAAAACCATTATATTTTTGCTCAGATTCTAAACCTAACCATTTTGCCGATGCGCCTGTAGAAACAATTACTGTTTCAGCTAAAATCGTTTTAGTATCATCTACCACAACTTTATGAAGAGGACCTGTAAAATCTACTGATGATACGTAACCAAAACGGATATCTGTACCAAAACGCTCTGCCTGTTTTCTAAAATCTTCCATCATTTCTGGGCCCATCACACCTCCAGGGTAACCTGGAAAATTCTCAACATCAGTGGTTTGCGTAAGCTGTCCGCCCATTTGCATACCCGTAATCATTACCGGTTTTAAATCAGCCCTAGCAGCATAAATAGCAGCAGTATAGCCTGCAGGACCAGATCCTATAATTAAGCACTGTACGTGTTCTAATTCTTCTGTCATTGTTTTATTTGTGATTGAGATGCAAAGTTAATGTTAGCAGCTAAAAACACAAATCTGTATAAAATTATGATTTAATTATGATGCTGCCAGTTATTTATTTTTTGAGCCTTTAAGATGTTATTAATTTACTATTTTGGCTTTCTAAAATCTAAAATATGCATTATATTCCTCAAAAAAGCAGATATGACAAGATGCTTTACCGCAGATGTGGCAAAAGTGGCATTAAACTTTCAGCATTATCATTAGGCTTGTGGCATAATTTCGGTGGTGTAGATACTTTTGAAAATGGTAGAAATATCATTAAAACTGCTTTTGATAACGGCATTACTCATTTTGATTTAGCTAATAACTACGGTCCGCCTCCGGGCTCTACAGAAGAAAATTTTGGCTATATATTTAAAAAGGATTTTAGCAGCTACCGCGATGAATTGATTATTTCTTCTAAAGCTGGTTATACCATGTGGGATGGCCCTTATGGCGATTGGGGTTCTAAAAAATATCTGGTTGCTAGTTTAGACCAAAGTTTAAAGCGTATGCAATTAGACTATGTGGATATTTTTTATCATCACCGCCCAGACCCAGAAACGCCACTAGAAGAAACCATGAGTGCTTTAGATTTAATAGTGCGCCAAGGAAAAGCTTTATACGTTGGCCTTTCTAATTATAAACCAGAAGAATGTGCCAAAGCCATACAAATTTTAAAAGATTTAGGCACTCCATGTATCATCCACCAGCCTAAATACTCGATGTTTGAACGCTGGGTTGAGGGTGGTTTATTAGATTTATTAGGCAAAGAAGGTGTGGGTTGTATTCCTTTCTCGCCCCTAGCACAAGGTTTATTAACTAATAAATATTTAAAAGGCATCCCTCAAGATTCTAGGGCTGCAAAATCTCATGGTTTCTTAAAAGCAGAACATATTACAGAAGAAAGATTGAACCAAATTAAAGTCTTAAATGACATTGCTATTAGCAGAAACCAAAGCTTAGCACAAATGGCTATTGCTTGGTTGCTAAAAGACCATCGTGTTACTTCTGTTTTGGTAGGTGCTAGTAAACCCGAGCAGCTAGAAGATTCTCTTAAAGCTTTGGATAATATTAGTTTTAGTGATGATGAACTAACGAGGATAGAGCGGATTTTGTTGTAGTTGGTTAGTTGGTTAGTTTGTTAGATGATTAGTTTGTTAGGTGGTTAGTTTGTTAGGTGGTTAGTTTGTTAGGTGGTTAGTTGGTTGGGTGGTTAGGTGGTTAGTTGGTTAGTTTGTTGGGTGGTTAGGTTTTTAGTTTGTTAGGTGGTTAGTTGGTTGGGTTGTTAGTTGGTTAGATGGTTAGTTGGTTAGGTTGTTAGTTGGTTAGGTGGTTAGCTGTAGTGTTATATTTTACAGTACTAGAATAAACCTGTTTATTATGATTTCAAAATTTGTGAGCTAATATCCTGAAAAGCATATTTTACTAAATATAAATCACGATAGACGCAAATTTGCAGAACATTTACTTCCTAAATTTATAGCGCTCTAATCTATTAAAATAATCTTCCATATCAGAATCATTTATATAAAAACACAAACCCGTCTTTTATACTCGAATAATTCACAAAAAATATATCATATTACTTTTGAATGAGCTTGCCCTCAAAAATCTATTACCCAAAAGCATAAATCGTCCCTCTCTATAGTCCTCTCTCTAAAAACTTGCACTAGACAGGTACTTAAATATTTTACATTAATTTAGAATTAAATAAGCCCTAAGAATAAAAAAATATATATTTGACCAAAAAACATAAATCATCTCTCATGATCTCGCTAAGTCAGATTTTCATAGAAGCTTTTGCATCAGTTGGTATTACAGTTAATGGAAAACAGCCTTGGGATATACAAGTTCATAATCCTAATCTATACAATAGAATTATATCTGGTGGCTCTATAGCCTTTGGTGAGGCATATATGGATGGCTGGTGGGACTGTGAAGCTGTTGATGAATTTTTGCACCGTGTTTTATACCATCGTTTGGATAAAAAACTACCTAGAGATTTAAATACCCTGTTTTATTATTTAAACGCAAAGTTTAAAAATATGCAGGATAAAACTAGAGCAAAAGAGGTTGCTTATAAACATTATGATATAGGTAATAATCTTTTTGAGAAAATGCTCGATTCTAGAATGATGTATTCTTGTGCTTATTGGGAAAATGCAAATAACCTTGAGGAAGCCCAGGAAGCAAAACTGGATTTGATTTGCCGTAAGTTAAAATTAGAAAAAGGAATGCGAATTTTAGAGATTGGCTGTGGCTGGGGAGGTTTTGCAAAATACGTAGCTGAAAAATATGAGGTTTCAGTTGTTGGTATTACCATATCAGAACAACAGGCAATTTTAGCAAGAGAAATTAATAAAGATTTGCCTGTTGAAATTAGAATACAAGATTATAGAGAAGTAAATGAAAAGTTTGATAGGGTTGTTTCTATTGCTATGCTTGAAGCAGTTGGCTACCGAAACTTTAGAACCTATATGGAAGTTGCTGCTAAGAATCTTGAAGATGATGGTATATTTTTAATACATACAATTGGGGGTAATTATGATGCTAAAACTACCGACCCATGGATTGATAAATATATATTCCCAAATGGAATGTTACCATCTGCAAGTCAATTATCAAAAGCATGGCAAGGTCTTTTTGTATTAGAAGACTGGCATAACTTCGGCACATACTACGACCCAACTTTGATGCAATGGCTTAAGAAGTTTGAGGAAAGCTGGGATAGCTTAAAAGATAGTTACGATGAACGCTTCTATCGCATGTGGCGCTATTTCCTGTGTGCTAGCGCTGCATCTTTCAGGTCTAGAAAAAATCACCTTTGGCATATCGTTTTAACAAAACCTGCTCGTTTAGGGATCTATGATTCTGTAAGATAAACGGTAGAAGTATCCCTTTTCCGGAAGTTGAAGATCATATAGTCTTATTATACCTTCAATCAATACTTCTCATAATAAGCTTTTATAACGGCTTGCGCTTTTTTGTTTTGTGGAGTCCAGTCGTCGTTTTGGATGGGGTCCATTCTTCGGAAAGAGGAATACCATTTCCATGCGAAGCCTCCTGCAAACCAAGGTTCTTTCCATAAACTCAAGAAAAGTGCTTGGTAAGCATTAGCTTGCGCCTGTTGGTTGATATTTCTTTTTTGATGTTCTGCCTCCCAAGATTTCCATGCGGGTTGCTCCATACTGCGGTAACCATATTCTGTAAACAAGATGGGTTTGGCTACTTCTTTACTGAATTTTGCCAGCTGTTGCTGGTAGGGTTTCCAGGCTTTCACCAGCTCTTTTACGCTAGGTTCTTGCGCTTCTGAGATTGGGAAATAACCGCTGATGCCTACATAATCTAAATCTTGCCAAAAGGTAATTTGCTGGTAATCGTCCCAATTGGCGCAATAGGTTAATTTTCCTGAATATACTTTTCTAATATCGGCGATAAGCCTTAACCAAAATTTTGGGCGTTTAATGGCTGCATTTCTATACTCGGTACCAATACAAATCATATCGGCTTGCTCTTGCATGGCTAGTTGTGCAAAAGTTAAGATATACTTTTCATAATCTTGCTCCCATTGCTGCCATTGGGCTTCGGTAGCTAAATCAAAACTACCTATCCATGTGCCTCTTTGTAGCCAAACTTGTGGTTTTACCATTACTTTTAATCCATTGGCATGGGCTTGTTTAATGGTGGCTTTTACACCTTCTAAAGACTCGCCCCAGTACTGCCTTTCGGGATGGTAAATAACGGCAGGCTCGTTTACATTTGAAAAAGCATAAGGAATTATGGCTACCCAACCAGCATGAATATTTTTAATTTCTTTAGACCAAGCATCGTCAACCACACGTGGGGGCGCAACAAAACTTATCCCGTTGATTTTATCTTTTACCCAAACGGCATCTTTCTTCTGAGACTCGGCCTGTGAGCAAGAGAATAACAGCAAAGCAAAAACGAGTAGTATTTTATTGCTGCCAATACGCATATCTAGAAAGGTCTTTTAAAATGAGATTTCTACCGTCCCAAGTAGTTTGTTTCATGAGAACATTAGGATAAGCTTTAGCAAAATAATAGCTATTAACTTTGCCACTTTCTAAAGTAAGCTCAACCTTCCAAGTGTTAGAAGCTTTATCATCGCTAATTTTAAAATTGGCGTTGTAAACTTTTAGCTTACCTACTTTACTGCTTATCTGACTTTCTAAAATCGGAGCGGAGAAGGTTAAACCTTCTTGAAATTTCAAGGCTCTTAAAGCATAATTTAATTGGTCTTCTAGTAAAACGCCTGCTGCTATTTGGGTTTTTCCATCGCCTTCGTTATCCCAATAAGAGTGATAATTTAAGTTGATGCCTTTACTGTCTTGAAGATACTCTTTAAAAGTATTGCCACACCACTCTTGCGAGCTGGTAGTCATTTTATCCAATACCAAAGCGTTTTCTCTGAGGAAAAACATAGAAGTTAAGAAATGATAAGGATAATTATCCGTAGGGATACGAGCAAAAGCATTCACTTTTAACACTTTGTAAAGATCTTTACGCTGGTAATCATCGGTTTTAACCCTAAAAGCTTTATTAAAATCTTCTGATACGGTAATGTAGGTATAATCAAAATCTCTTACTTTACCATAAATGCTGCGTTTTGCTTCATAAACAGCTACTTCTGCTAAGCCATCATCCCAATGTTTTTGGTTGGCCCAATCCTGATAAAAATAAGAACTGATGGTTGCAAACTGATCTCTTTTTTTATCTTGCGTTTGCGCTTTCTCCTTACAAGAAAAACAAAATAATGCCAATATGATAAGTATATGTTTCATCTCTTTTAATATTAATACTCGATGAACAAACTATTCCTCTGAATGTTCTTCTTTCAAAAACCGCCAGCTTTAACCACCCAGACTTAAAACTGCGGACCACGGACAGCTATCACCCCCTCAACTTTCTAACTCAGCACCCAGACTTCGGACCGCGGACTACGGACTTCCGACTATAAAACCTACCTCACCTGCCCATTACCCGTTACATACCATTTTTCTGTCACGAGTTTTTCTAATGCAAAAGGACCACGAGCATGTAATTTTTGGGTAGAGATACCTATTTCTGCACCTAAACCAAACTCGCCACCATCGGTAAAGCGGGTTGAGGCGTTGGCATAAACTGCCGCTGCATCAACATCATTCATAAATATTTCTATCAATGCTTGGTCTTCTGAGATAATGGCCTCAGAATGTTTAGAAGAAAATTCGCTGATGTGTGCTAAAGCTTCCTCTATCCCATCCACAACTTTAACAGAACATTTTAGGGATAAAAACTCGCGACCGAAATCTTCAGCCTCTGCTCTTTGTAAGAAAGGATATTTTAAATCATCCAAGATTTGATGAGCATAATCATCAGCAAAAATTTCTACTGCATAAGGCAGCATATCATCGGCAACCAATTTTAATAAATCTGCGGCAACGCTTCTATCAACCACCACTGTGTCTAAAGAGTTACAAACAGATGGCCTGCTCACTTTAGCGTTGGTGATGATTTTTGATGCCTTAGCTAAATTAGCGGTACTTTCTACGTATGTATGGCAAACACCAGCACCAGTTTCTATCACAGGAACTTTAGCGTTTTGTCTTACAAAATCTATGAGTTGTTGCGAGCCTCTAGGGATAATAATATCTACGTATTTAGTTGCTGTAAGCAATTCTTGCACATATTTACGGTCTACTGGCATCAGCTGTACAATATCAGGGTTTAACTGATGTGCCTTTAAAACATTACGGATAATATCTACCAAACAGATATTGGTAAAATAAGCATCGGTACCACCTCTTAGCAAACAAACATTACCAGAGCGTATACATAAAGCGGCTACATCTATGGTTACATTCGGTCTTGATTCATAGATTACCCCCACAACACCCAAGGCAACCGTTTTCTTTTGCACTTTAAGTCCGTTAGGCAATGTTTTTTCTGATAAAAGCTGCCCAGTTGGATCTTCCAAAACAGCTACTTCATTTACACTTTTAGCCAAACCAATAATTCTATCGGCAGAAAGTAGCAACCTATCCTTTTTAGGGTCGGTATCATCCATTTTAACTAAATCCTTCTGGTTTTCGGCAATAATTAAATCACTATGTTTGATTAAATCTTTAGCTAAATCATGCAAAACAGCCTGCTTTTTATCGGCAGAAAGGTTTCTGATGACTGTTGTTGCTTTGGATGCTGCTTTTAATATGTCCTGAATATTTTCCATTGCTTCTAAAAATTAAAGTAAAACGATGTCGTCTGCATGTGCAATTTCCAAGTTTTGCTTTTTGGTATCTGAACTTAAAATTTTTGAATCTAATTTAGATTTTGCTACCGCGAATGCGATGCCTTTCTCGTCTAAAATCTCGAAAACCTCGCCAGCCTCAAAATCTCTTAATATTTTTTTAACACCTACAGCAAGCAGACTATGTCTTGCTTTTAAGGCTTTTTGTGCGCCATCATCAACCTGAATTTTTCCGGTAACCAAACTACCGCTGGCCAACCATTTATTTCTAGACGGAATGTTACAAGGTTGCGCCAAACAAACCGTACCTGTTTCTCCTTTAACGGCTTTTAAAATGCCATCTTGTGTGCGTACACCAAAAATTACGGCTTTTATACCCATTTGTGTGGCTAAACGGGCAAAGTTCAATTTAGATGTCATCCCACCTAAACCCACGGCAGATTTCTCTTTTTTCGCTAACGATAAAGCTTCTTTATCTATCACTTTAATTTCTGGGATAACTTGTCCATCAGCATCTAAAACGCCTGGTACAGAGGTGCTGTATAAAATCTGCTCGGCACCAAAACCAACGGCTATTAAGGTTGCCAATTCATCATTATCAGAAAATTTAAGTTCGAGGTTACTTACCACATCATTTTCATTAGCAACAGGTATGATGCCGTTTTTCCAGAGCTCTTCATACGTTTTTTTAAGTTGTAAAAACTGATCTCTGTTAGAAAAATGATGACGCTCGCACAAGCTTTGTGCGATAGCTAATTGAAAAGGTGCAAAGTATTTAGAATAGGTTTGCAACAGTAAAGGGTTGCCGATTGCTGCTGCCGCTTTACGCTCTATTAAAGTACCCCCATATTGTTGTAAATGCTTTTTACCTGCTGCCACAGCACCAGAAGAAACTAAAACAATATTATAATTTTGATGCAATAGCGCAACCTGACGAGCTATTTCACTCACTACCAGTTCATCAAGCTCTCCTTTACTAGTGGTAATGGATGCCGAACCAAATTTGATAACGATTATGGGCTTCTTCAATCTATTTTTATTTGAAGCGTAAAACTATAAAAATTTGAATTGAATTAGGTTAAATAGCTAGAATTAAAGCTGCTTTTTTAGTGGTTCTATTTTTGTTTAACTAGCCGTATGGAATCTAAAAGAAAGAGATTTATGAGGCATTTGAAACATTTCACTTTATTTGCCAAGCTTGCTTTTGAGAATTTTAAGAAAAACGACCCTTTGCGCTTAGCCGCCTCCACAGCTTTTTTTGCAACATTTGCCCTCCCTGCCATTATTATTGTGCTTTTACAATTGTTTGGAATGTTTTTTAACCGAAGAGAATTTGGACAAAATATCCTAGAAAAACTCTCTGAAAACTTGGGGACAGTTAGCGCAGACGAAATAAGGAGCATTCTAAGAAATATTTATGCCATGAGTGAAACTTGGTACATCACCGTTTTGGGGTTTATTTTTTTGCTGTTTGTATCTACTACGCTATTTGTCATCATCAGAAACACCATTAACCAATTATGGAGCATCAGGGTGAAAGAACATCCCGGTTTTAAATTTCATATCAGACAAAGGGCAAAATCTTTGGGGATAATCAGCTTAGGTGGCTTTTTATTATTTATCGTATTTCTGTTGGAAGGGATAAGAATTTATCTGGAAAAAGAATTTGGCTACCTACCCATTTTAGGAAATTTTCTTAACGAGTTGATTTTTTTAACCGTAGCCACCACTTGGTTTAGCATTGCTTTTAGGTTTATTGCTGATGGCAGACCGTATTGGCGTATCAGTTTTTTGGGCAGTACTTTTACAGCTATCTTATTCACGGTAGGGAAAATCATCTTGAAAACAGCCCTTATTAACTCTAACATTAATGAAATCTATGGCACTTCTGGCGCTATTTTGTTAGTTATGCTGTACATTTTTTACTCCTCTTTTATTTTTTATTATGGCGCTTGCTTTATACAAACCATGAGCGAAGAACTCAAACTTCCCATCAAAACCACCCGTATGGCTTATAAATTTAGACTAGAAGAAATTAAAGGCCTTGCACCGTAAAAACAACGGTATTAAAATTGTATTTCTAGGTCTAAACATCTACATCTACTATGACGGTTATAGGCGAATTAATAAAGAAAGCTATATCCCTTTCGGGATGGGTAAGTACCGATGAACATCCTGCAAAGGCACAAAAAGAAGTTTTAAAAAAACTACTAGAACAAGCCAAACATACGGCATTTGGTAAGCATTATCATTTTGAGGATATTTTAAATGCTGATACTATAGAACAAGCTTATCAGGCGCAAGTACCCATTCATGATTATGATAAAATACATACCGATTGGTGGCATTATTTAGCTAAAGGCCATCAAAATATTACTTGGCCGGGTACACAGCAATATTTTGCTTTAAGTAGCGGCACTACCAGTCATAGCAAGCAAATCCCGGTAACGGATGATTTATTAGAAGCCATTAGAAAAGCAGGCATACAACAAGTTTTAAGTTTGAGAAATTTTGATTTACCTGCCTCATTTTTTGAAAAACAAATCTTGATGCTGGGAAGCTGCACACAACTAATTAAACAAGGCGAATTTTTAATGGGCGAAATTAGTGGTATTAGCGCAGCCAATCTTCCTGTATGGTTTAAAGGCTATTATAAACCCGGACAAGAAATTGCCAGTATAGAAGATTGGGATTTACGAATAGAAAAAATTGCAGAGGAAGCCCCAAACTGGGATATCGGCAGTCTATCAGGTATTCCTGCTTGGATAGAACTGATGCTAAAAGCCATTATAGAAAAACATCAGCTTCAAAACATCCACCAAATTTGGCCTAATTTAATGGTTTACACTACTGGTGGCGTTGCTTTTGAGCCTTATAGAAATAGTCTGGAGAAATTATTGGCCCATCCTTTAATTTATATCGATACCTATTTAGCGTCTGAAGGTTTTATTGCGATGCAAAAAAGACCTGATACCACAGCAATGGCTTTAACTTGCAACAATGGTATTTTCTTTGAATTTGTACCTTTTGAAGAACAATATTTAGATGAAAATGGTGCTGTAAAACAAGATGCACCTGTTTACACCTTAGAACATGCAGAAGAAAATAAAGAATATGTTTTGCTGATTTCTACAGTTTCAGGCGCTTGGCGTTATATGATTGGCGATACGGTGATGATTACAGACAAAGAAAAAGCCGAAATAAAAATTACAGGTAGAACCAAGCATTTTTTAAATGTGGTAGGTTCGCAATTATCTGTCCACCAGATGAATAAAGCCATTGCCGCGGTTGAGCAAGAGTTTGATTTAGAAATTAAAGAGTTTGTTGTTGGCGCCGTACAAAAAGATGATGCTTTTATTCATCAATGGATTTTAGGATGCCATAAAGATGATAATGAAAAAGCTATAGCTGCCTTTTTAGATAAAAGCTTACAAAACTTAAATAAAAACTATACGGTGGCTCGCTCTAAAGCGCTTAAAGCGATTGAGGTCCGCATAGTACCTGTAGACTATTTTTATTTATGGAGCGATGAAACCAAGAAAATGGGCGGACAGGTAAAAATACCTCGGGTAATGAAAGAAAATGAGCTTCTGGATTTAGAAAATTACTTTTCATCTTTAGAACAAAAGCAGCTAAACCCAAATTAAAATAATTGATAATCAACATCATAAAAATAAACACAAAAAATAGCGCAGGATTTTTATAGAGATGGCATCTAAATCATATCAAAACGAAAAAGATATGAAGACCAAACTATTATTTTCCTGCTTTATCATTCTTTCATTAGCATGTAAAAAAAGCTCGACCAGCAGCGAAGAGGCTACGCCAACCACCAATACCACCACTTTGCCAGATGTTTATAAGAAAATTTATGGTGCACAAGACATTTATATGGAAGGCAACTTTGTAGTGATAAAAGTGAATGGCTTGCCAGACCACAACAGCCCTTACTACCAAAACACAACTTGGAGCAGTAAATACGAAGCTTACAATGGTACAAACGCTGCTTTTAATAAGAATCCAAACAAGATTGCTTCATTCAATTATACTTTTAAAATCCCTTTAAACCCACAGGTAGCTACCACACACCGGGCTACGGCATTAGGTGCCATTGGGGTGTCTTTAAACGGAGTACCTATTTATAATCAATACGCCGGGCCAAATAATCAGCCTTTAACTGGCGAGATTAATAGTTTTGATCAATATGCCGGGCATCCGCAACAGCAGGGCGCTTATCATTACCATGTAGAACCTACTTATTTAACTAATGCAAAAGGCAAAAATACGCTATTAGGCTTTCTTTTAGATGGTTTCCCGGTGTATGGACCATTAGAGAATAACAGAACGGTTGTTAATGCAGATTTAGATGAATTCCACGGACATACGCATGCAACTGCCGATTATCCAAACGGAATTTACCATTATCATATCACCAGTACAGATCCTTACATCAACGGAAGTGGCTATTATGGTACGGCAGGCACTGTTACGCAGTAGTTTTTTATGCTTTCTTTGGCTGATGGCTTGTAAAAACCCTCAGCTAAAAATTTATCATGAAGATGATATCAATCTTTTTACCAAAGGTGGCATCACTATGTTAAATGATAGTATTTTTAGCGGTGTGGTAATAGGTTTTTATCCCGAAAGTAAAGATACAGCCAGTATCAGAAGCTTTGTTAATGGCAAAGAAGATGGCGTTTGGAAACAATTTTACGAGAGTGGAAATTTAAAAGAAAGCAGAGTTTTTGCAGCTGGTAAAAAAATCGGAGAGTATCATTTATGGTGGGAAAACGGCACTGAAAAAGCTATTTATAGATTCGAAAATGATGAGTATGAAGGGGAATCAAGAGAGTGGAACCCTGAAGGCAGACTCATCAGAATTATGAATTATAAAGCAGGCTACGAAGAAGGTTTACAACAACTGTGGTACGATAACGGAAAAATAAAGGCTAATTATCAAATTATCAACGGAAGAAGATTTGGCTTATTAGGAACTAAAAATTGTGTAAATGTTAAGGATAGTATTTTTTAGAATTTTTATAGTTGCGATAAGCTTCTTAGGGATAATCGCTTGCCAGCAACAAAGCCAGCAACAGCTCCCCTATTATAATACGCCAGATTTTACACCGCATTTTATACAAAATCCGGATGAGGTTGAGCATAAAATTACGCATCAAATTGGGGCATTTAGTTTTACCAACCAACATCGTCAAATAGTAACAGAAGAGAATATTAAAGGGAAGATACATGTAGCCAATTTTATTTTTACAAGCTGCGGTAGTATTTGCCCGGTGATGACTAAAAACATGTACAAAGTGTACGAGGCTTTTAAAGCTGATGAACATTTTGCTATACTTTCTTATAGCGTTACCCCTTGGATAGACAGCGTTCCGAGATTAAAAAGATATGCAGCCCAAAATAACATCACGAGTAAAAATTGGCATTTACTAACAGGTGATAAAGCTGAGATTTATGATTTAGCAAGGAAAGCTTATTTCGCAGAAGAAGATTTAGGTTTTACTAAAGACAGCTCGGACTTTTTACATACCGAACATTTTGTTTTGGTAGATGCATCACAAAGGATTAGAGGAATATATAATGGTACGCTTCCATTAGAAATTACGCAATTAATAAAAGATATAAAGACCCTTAAAAAAGGAGAAGAATGATTAAATAAATTTATGCATTTTGAAGCCCATTTAAGGACCATTTAAATTGACCGAAGCGCAACTTATACTTCAATTAAAAAACGGCGAAAGGCAAGCTTACCAAACCTTAGTAAAAAACTATCAGCATAAAGTGTATAACACGGCTTTAGGTTTTTTACAAGATGGTAACGATGCACAGGATCTAACACAGGAAGTATTTATTGAGGTTTACCATACCATTCATCAATTTAAAGGTGCTGCCAAGCTTGCCACTTGGATATACCGAATAACTGTTAATACATGTTTGGAGGAACTTAGAAGGAGAAAAAGAAAAAAAAGGATGGCTTTTATCATCAGTATTTTTGATACAAACTATCAAACAGAAATTAATAAGTATAGTGATTTTGAACATCCGGGAATAAAACTAGAAAGAAAAGAACATCATCAATATTTAAATAAGGCTTTAATGGCATTACCAGAGCACTATAGAACGGTAATTGTACTTCATAAATTGGAAGGATTGAGCCAGCAAGAAATTGCTGAAATTTTAGACAAATCGGTTTCGGCTGTAGAATCCATTATGGTAAGGGCAAAACAGCAATTAAAACAGTTATTGATGCAACACATAAAAGATACCCTCTCATAAATAACATGAAAAAAACAGAAACAGAACAGGTAAATGATATTTTGAAAGCTTTAGATACTACCGAAAAGCAAGATGCACCTTTAGCTTTACAGTATCGCTTGGCTAATTATTCATTTGAGGAGCAGAAGCCTACCCCATCTTTGGTATGGAAATATGCTTTGGCTTCTTGTATACTCATATTTCTTGCTTTAAATATGGGTGTGATAAAAATTTATAAGCAAAAGCAAGAAGAAAAGAACGCCTACCAAACTATTGTTAATGATTATGAAATAGGGCAAACCATGCTTGAAAAATCTGAAAATTATGAATAGAAGTAAGGATAATTTCTTTAAAATAGGCTTCATATTTTTGTTATTGATGAACTGCTTTGTGCTTTGGTATTTACTAGAGCAATCTCATCCTCGTAAAAATACTAGAGCAACTGAAAGTAATGACCGCATAGTGCAAGAGCTTAAATTTGACGCCGTACAGGAGAAAGCTTTTTTTGAATTAAAGGAAACGCATATGAAGATGAATAAGGCTTTGAAAATGGAAAATCGTTTGATGCGGCAACAGCTTTTTTCTCTTTTGAAAGACAGTGTAGTAAATCAAGAAGAAAGTAAAATCCTGATTGATAAAATAGCTAGGAACCAAAAAATATTTGAAGAAGCCACTTTTGAACATTTTAGCAAAGTAAGAAGGTTATGCAAGCCTCAGCAGCAGCAAAAATTCGACAAGATGATAGATGGTATTTTACAACATTTAATGGGTAATAAGCCAGAAGGTCGCCCTCATCAAGGGCCACCTCCACCCCATCATCCACCTCATCCACCGCAATAAGTCGCTGTTTAAAGTAACAAAGTGTGGAGTTTCTCTACAGCAAATCATCCTCATAAAAAAACTAAAATACTAACTACCAATAACTTATATAAATAATTTTTGTTTGGCACTATTATCAAACCTAGGATAGTATCGTTAAACATTAAAAATTAAATATATAAGTTATGAGAAAGTTCATTTTAACCGCAGCAGTAGCAGCATTCGCAGGATTAGCATCCGCAGAAGCAAAATCATTATCTTTTGAAAAAGTAGTATTTGCACAAGACACTACCAAACAAGATACCACCAAGCAGGATACTACCAAACAAGACACTACTAAGAAAACAACACCTGCCCCACAAGAATCATTAACAGGTAATGCAGAAGTTGCACAAGACACCACAAAACAAACACCTACCCAACAAACACCAGCTACAGAGCAGTCTAATCCGGTAAATATGGAAGACCTTCCTGAGGCAGTAAAAACTACTTTAAAAGCAGATATTTTTAAAGAGTGGGTTCCTAGTTCTGCAACTTTAGTGAAATCAGAAGATAAAGAATATTACCAGATAGAGGTAAAAAAAGGTGAAGAAGTGAGAGCAATTAGAATTGGTGCAGACGGTAAAGTGGTACAATAAAAGCTACCTATTTTTAACAATTAACACACTTATATGAAGCAAAAAGCCGGACTTTGGTCCGGCTTTTGCGATTTACAGCCTGTACAGCACAGGTTTTTATGGCAAAAATACTTATCGTTGAAGACGATATTACATTTTCACAACTTTTACAAGGTTTTTTAAAAAAACACCAACACACAGTAGAGGCTGCAAACACTATTAAAAGCGGACTTAAACTACTTGATGAAAATTCTTTTGACCTATTATTGTTAGATTACCGTTTACCGGATGGTACAGGTTTAGATATTTTAAACCACGTTGCCAGTAAAAATCTTGGTATTTCTGCTATCATCATGACCAGTTTTAACGATGTACCAACAGCTGTTAAAGCGATGCGTTTAGGCGCTTTTGATTATATCACCAAACCTGTTAACCCCGATGAATTACTCATGATTATGAGTAATGCTTTAAATAAGAAAGTTGAAAGCTTACCTAAAAAAAGCGCTAGCCCCAGTAACATTATTAAAGGCAACAGCCCAGAGGCTCATAAACTATACCGTTATATAGATTTAGTTGCCCCAACGGATATGTCGGTCATTATCCAAGGGGAAAGCGGAACAGGAAAAGAATATGCTGCAAGAACCATTCATACCCAAAGCAACAGAAACCATAAACCTTTTATAGCGATAGATTGTGGTGCTTTATCTAAAGATTTAGCCGCTAGCGAGCTTTTCGGGCATGTTAAAGGTGCTTTTACAGGTGCTTTGCAGGATAAAAAAGGTCAGTTTGAAGTTGCTAATGGTGGTACTTTATTTTTAGATGAAGTTGGCAATTTAAGTTACGAAGTACAAGTAAAACTACTTAGGGCTTTGCAAGAAAGAACCATACAGCCTTTAGGAAGTACCAAACAAATTAAAGTTGATGTTAGAATTTTAACCGCTACCAACGATGATTTAACGGATAGCGTTGCTCGTGGAGATTTTAGAGAAGATCTTTATCATCGTTTAAACGAGTTTAAAATTCAATTGCCTCCTTTAAGAGAAAGAGGAAAAGATTTAGAGCTTTTTATTGCTCATTTTATCCAACTTTCTAATCAGGAATTGCAGCGGAATGTAAAAGAGCTATCACCAGAGGTTAAAGATTTATTATTGCGTTACTCTTGGCCAGGAAATTTAAGAGAGCTTAAAAACGTGATTAAGAGAATGGTACTTTTAAGCCCTAATGAAACGGCAGAAGTAAGCTCTTTACCAGATGAAATGTTATTTACCGTAAACAGGCAACAAACTATTCAGCAAAAGCCTACATCAGATTTAAAAGCTATTAACGAGCAAAATGAGAAGTTATTGATTACGCAAACTTTAGAAAAAGTACGCTATAACAAATCTAAAGCAGCTAAGCTTTTAAATATTGATAGAAAAACGCTTTATGCTAAAATTGAGCGTTATGAGATTGATTAAATGATGATATTTAAATGATAAGTTCGCGGCAGACTCAACAGAATCGGAGGCTAGTTCATATTTCAAAATTAGGCATTCATGCACAAACCTCTCCGTCCTCATAGGCGGCCAGCCCTAGGCACTTTTTAGGCTCTTTCTACTTTATACTCGGCACTTTTCTACTTCAGTTAACCCGAAATAGCATTAATAATATCGTATTGGGTGATGATTTCTATTGTTCCTGTTTCATCCTCAACTAAAACTGCTGAGTTTTCTTTATTAATCATCCCAGAGATTTTATCTATTGAAGTCTTTAAATCTACAAAAGGGAAAGATGCAGTTGCAATAGATTCTACTTTAGCCGACTTTATAGACGGATTTTCTAACAAAGCATTAAGTAAATCACCTTCGGTAATTTTACCTATAACCATACCTTGCTGTGTCATCGGGATTTGAGAAATATTTAAAATTTTCATAGCATTTATAGCTTCCAGAACTGTTTTATCGCTATCAATAGTGACCATTTCTTGTTTTTCTCTTTTTGCAAGGATAGATTTTGCCGTTAATTTTTCATCCTGTAAAAAGCCTCGCTCACGCAACCAATCATCATTATACATTTTCCCCATGTATCGTGAGCCATGATCATGAAAAATAACCACCACCACATCATCTTTTTTAAGATGATGCTTTAATTGTAGTAAACCAGCAATAGCAGCACCGGCAGAATTACCTGCGAAAATACCCTCTTTACGAGCAATTTCCCGTGTCATTAAAGCGGCGTCTTTATCGGTAACTTTTTCAAATAAATCAATTAAATCAAAATCAACGTTTTTGGGTAGAAAGTCTTCTCCAATACCCTCGGTGATGTAGGGATAAACCTCCTTTTCATCAAATATGCCGGTTTCTTTATACTTTTTAAATACAGAACCATAGGTATCTATACCCCATAATTTAATATCCGGATTTTTCTCTTTCAAATATTTACCCGCACCAGAAATTGTACCGCCTGTACCTACACCTACTACCAAATGGGTGATTTTCCCTTCTGTTTGCTCCCAAATTTCTGGTCCGGTTTGCTCATAATGAGCTATAGAATTTGATAAATTATCGTATTGATTGGGCTTCCAAGAATTTGGTGTCTCACGCTCTAACCTGCTAGAAACAGCATAATAAGAACGTGGGTCTTCTGGTTCAACATCCGTTGGGCAAACAATAACTTCGGCCCCAAAGGCCTTTAAAGCATCAACCTTTTCTTTTGATTGCTTATCTGTAGTGGTAAAAATACATTTATAGCCTTTGATAACTGCTGCAATGGCCAAGCCCATGCCTGTATTTCCTGATGTTCCTTCTATAATAGTTCCACCTGGTTTAAGCTTACCACTTTTCTCGGCATCTTCAATCATTTTTAAAGCCATACGGTCTTTAATAGAATTACCGGGATTGGTTGTTTCTATTTTTGCTAAAACAGTAGCATCAATATCTTTAGTTATTTTGTTAAGCTTTACCAAAGGAGTATTTCCTATGGTTTCGAGAATATTATTATACCACATAGACTAATTTAACGATTTATGTTTACGATAAATTGCTATTTCTGTAATAATCTTATGCATAAAAAAGCCCCAGTTCTGAAAGAGAACTGAGGCAGGTATTAATGGTTACTATGCGATAATCTAATTTAAAGCCTATAAAATGAAAATGATCCCCTAAAAATAGGGATATAAATTTAAGCCTCTTGCAAAACTTGATGTAAGCCCTGCCCTGCTGCTAATAACTCTTGCGTAATGGTTTTGGTATAAGCGGTTATTTCTGCCTTAAAATCTTGAACGGAAGCACCAGACCTTATTTCTTCTAAACGCTTTTCCCATTGTCCTGTAAGTTCTGCATGTGCTATTTTTTTATCTTTTACCACCTCATAAACGGCTAAGCCTTTTTTAGTAGGCACTAAATTCTTTTTCTCTCTAGCAATATAATCTCGTTTAATTAGTGTTTCTATGATAGAAGCCCGGGTAGCAGGTGTGCCTAAACCACTTTCTTTCATGGCGTAACGCAACTCTTCATCTTCTATATCTTTACCACAAGTTTCCAGTGCTTTTAGTAAAGTAGCTTCGTTATACAAAGGTTTTGGCTTGGTTTGCTTTTCTAAAACTGCTTTATTGGTAACAGGTAAGTACTCGTCTTTAAGCACTTTAGGCAAAGAAGCATTTTCGCCTTCTTTCTTTTCATCATCAGGGTCATTAAAAACAGAACGCCAACCAGCAGATTGTATCACCGTACCGTTGGCAATAAAATCAGCCCCCGAGCTTACGCTAATTTTAGTAGTTTCTTTGATACATTCTTGATGAAAAGCTTCTAACATACGCCCAACTACCATATCATAAACAGCTTGCTTATCTTCTGATAAATAGCCTGCATTTTCGCCTGTTGGTAAAATAGCGTGGTGGTCTGTTACCTTTTTAGCATTTACACTTCGCTTATTCAGCTTTATGGTGGCTAAATACTCGGCCTGTTTACCAAATTGTGGATGCTGCTGGTATTTGGCAATTAAAGCTGGTATACCTGCATAAATATCATCTCCTATGTATCTACTTCCGGTACGCGGATAGGTAACCAATTTACTTTCATACAATTGCTGTAAGATACCTAGCGTTTGGTCTGCCGTGTAACCTTTTTTCTTATTAGCTTCCTGCTGTAAGCTACTTAAATCATGCAGTAAAGGTGGTGGTTCTTTTTTAGCTTTCGCTTCTACTTTTACAATATGCCCGCCTGTGGGATGCCCAGCTGCAACATCTAAAACCTGACCTAAAACGATTTCTGCCTCTTCTTTACTTTTGTAATTAACCGCAGAAATGGCTCTAAAAAGATGACCATCTTTATTTAATTGTATAGCTACCTGAAAATATATTTGAGGTACAAATTGTTGAATTTCGAGGTAACGTTGGCAAATCATGGCTAGGGTTGGCGTTTGCACCCTTCCTAAAGAAAGTACGGCTTTGTTTCCTGCCGAGATACTTAATGCTTGGGTAGCATTCATACCTACCAACCAATCAGACTCTGAGCGGCAATGGGCAGAATTAAATAGCGTATCATAATCAGAACCAGGTTTAAGATTTCTAAAACCATCTTTAATAGCAGCATCCGTTTGAGAAGAAATCCATAAACGGCGGAATGGCTTTTTACATTTCAGGTAGTAGTAAATGTATCTAAAAATAAGCTCTCCTTCTCGCCCAGCATCGGTAGCCACTATAATCTCTGTACACTCATCAAACAAGGCTTTTATCACATCTAATTGCTTTCTTACCGCAGGGTCTTCTACTAGCCCATCTTTGGTTTTAATTTTCCTTACGGCCAGCTTAAATTTATGCGGAAGCATAGGTAAGTTTTGTTGCTTCCAACCGTAAAAGCCATAATCTTGTGGAGGTGCCAATTGCAATAAATGCCCAAAAGCCCAAGTAAAACTATAGCCTTTTCCTTCTATATAACCACCTTTTTTATTGGTGGCTCCAAAAACTTTAGCGAGTTCGCGGGCTACAGATGGTTTTTCGGCTATTACAAGTTTCATTTAAGATTTATACTGATAAGGGTACAAATCTTATGATAATAATTGATTAAGCGAGTTAATGTGAATAAATTTCTTGATTGTGGATTTTTTAAGCACCTCTTTAAACGCAAAAAGGCCTGTATTGCTACAAGCCTTTTAAATCAGATTTTTAAACCTTTAGATACTAGACTGACTATCGTTTTCCTCTTCCTCTTCGTCATCCAACAACTCATCGTCTTCTAACTCATCGTCCTCGCCAAAGTCTTCGCCATCTTCTTCCATAATTTCTTCCTCTGCATCTTCATCGTACTCTTCTGGCAACACAGACTCGTCTTCGTTTACAGGGCCAATATCTTCATCTTCTTCCCCTGCTTCTTCAAAAACTCTTGGATTGTTTTCGTTTTCTTGATCGTTGTTTCTTTCTCCCGGTTGACCTTGAGTTTGTTCATTAAACTCGTTTTGATTTTGATTTTCCATGATGTTTGTTTTTATAGATAGTGATTAATTAGATGTCTTCATTTTAGACATTTAGGAATATACAATTACCATGCAAAAAGCAAATAGCATTTAAAAAATCATCACTTACCAGCTAAAACGATATTTAGACTGTGTTTTATAAAGCTCCCCAGGTTTTAATAAAGTAGAAGGAAAAGCTGGCTGATTTGGAGCATCTGGAAAGTGTTGTGTTTCTAGACAAAATGCTGTCCTAAAATCGTCTCTAGCGCCGCTTTTAAATATGTTTTTACCCATCATAAAATTGCCACTATAAAATTGTAAACCTGGCTCGGTTGTAAAAACTTCCATGGTAATAGAAGTTTTATTGCCAATAACTTTAGCCGCCAAAATCATTTTTTCTGATGGTTTGCTTTGTAAGACATAGTTATGGTCATAACCTTTACCATTTTTCAGCTGCTCATCAGGCAGATTAATGCTGGCTCCAATAGCTGTTAGCTCCGTAAAATCAAAAGGAGTATTTTTCACAAGTGCTATTTCTCCGGTAGGTATTAAAGTGCTGTCTACAGGCGTAAAAGCTTTAGCGTTTATTTGTAATTGATGGTTTAAGATATCTCCGCTTCCCTCGCCATTCAAATTAAAGAAAGCATGATTGGTTAAATTAACAACAGTTTTCTTATCTGTTGATGCTTCATATTGCATCATTAACTCATTATCATCATTAAGCTTATATATTACTTTAACAGCTAGATTACCAGGGTATCCTTCTTCCATATCTGGAGATAGATAGCTAAGTTCTAAAGTTTGATTATCTATTTGTTTAGCATCCCAAGCTACATATTGAAAACCTTTTTTACCGCCATGTAAACTATTGGGAGGATTATTTATAGCCAACTGATAATTGACCCCATCTATAGAGAATTTACCTTTTGCAATACGGTTGCCGTAACGCCCAATGGTAGCCCCAAAATAAGGTTCTGTAGATGTTATATAATCATCAATACTTTTAAAGCCTACCACAACATCTACAAAAGAAGTGTCTTGTGTGGGGATTAATAAACTCACCAACCTACCGCCATAATTAGTAAATACGGCTTTCATCTTATTCTTATTGATTAACTGATAGCATTTAACTTCTTTTCCATCTATCAAGGTATCAAAAGCTGCTGCGTAGTGAGGCAGCTGTTCTTGTGTACTATTTTGTGTTGTTTTGGGTTGTTGGCAAGCATATATCAGCGAAGCTAACATAACCATAAAGCTTATTTTTAAAATATTCATTTTCATTAAGTATTAGTTTGAATTGTTGTTCGATGCTGGTCGGCAAATTCTGTTGGGGTTAATTTAAATTGCTGATAAAAGCATTTAGAAAAGTAAGAATGCGAGCTAAAGCCAACCATATAACCAACCTCAGAGATATTATAATCTTGGGTAGTTAATAGTTTAGCAGCATTCTTAAGTCTTATAATTCTGATGAACTCATTAGGTACATGGCCTGTCATACCTTTTACTTTTTTATACAAGCTTGACCTACTTAAACCCAGTTCTTTACCTAGCTCTTCTACAGAAAGTAATGGGTCTGATATACGCACCTCTATAGCTTCTATAAGCTTATTTAAGAACTTTTTATCTTTAGTACCCGATGCTAAAATTTCTGTACTCTCAAAAGGGTGTTGCGCAAAACGCTGTTTTAAATTTGCCTGAAGCTCTATTAAATTACGGGCTATTAAAGATAATTGCTTCCATTTAAAAGGTTTAGCAATATATGCATCGGCACCACTTTCTAAACCTTCTATTTCTGCATCTGAATTGGTTTTTGCTGTAAGTAAAATAATAGGTAAATGACTGTAATTGATATCGTTTTTAACCTCTTTACAAAAGCTTATGCCGTCCATTACAGGCATCATCACATCAGAAATAATTAAATCTACATGATGTTGTTCTAATAGTTTTAGACCTTCTTGCCCGTTACTAGCTTTAATAGGATGATAACCTTCTGAAACCAAACTTTGAGACAAGAAATTAAGTAAAGATTGATCATCTTCTACTACCAAAACAACTGGTTTACCATCATGTTGTTCTGATTCTAGTTCTTCAACCCTATCTAAAGCGTTTTGTATTTCTTCTTTCTCCTGAAAAGGAATTAAAATGGTAAAAACAGTTTTTAAACCCTCCTGGCTATCTACCAATAATTTTCCTTGATGCTTTTCTATCAATGATTTAGCTAATGCCAAACCTATACCCGTACCGCCTAAATTACTGTATTGATGTTCTGCTGTGCTTACCTTAAAGAACTTGGTGAAAATCGAGTTGATTTGATCTTTAGGTATACCAATACCGTCATCCTCAATAGAAATAGAAACCATAGCTTGGTTATCTATCATTTCTACCGCGTTAATGCTTATGCTGACTTTTTTTCTGGTAAACTTAAAAGCATTAATTAAGAGGTTGCTCATGATTTTCATCAAGGCTTCTGGGTCTGCCATCATTTCTAAATGTTGGTGAGCAGTTTCTAAAGAAAAATCCACGCCTTTTTGATAAGAAATAGAAGAAAAACGCTCTTTTAAATTATTGATGAAAGAAACAAGCTCTATTTGTTCTTTGTGTATCTCAAAAATATCGCTTTCTATTCTTCTAAAATCTAACAGCTGGTTAACCAAGGTTAACAGTCTATCAGAGTTTTCTTCCATAATTTGAAGTTGCTCTTCGCTTTCTGGGTCTTTTTGTTTTTTGCCTAATAACCTTTCTAATGGCGCAATAATTAAAGAAAGAGGCGTTCTAATTTCATGTGCCATTGCTGTAAAGAACTCAATCTTTTGCTTGTAAAAATCTTGCTCGCTTTTATTTTTTAATCGCTCTAGCTTAATTTCATTTTCTTTTCTAGCTTTTTCTGTAGCGTATTTTTTAAAGAGTATAAAGGATAAGATGGCTAAAATGGCGTAAACCATATAAGCCCAAATGGTTTTATAAAAGGGTGGTAAAATGGTTAATTGTACGGTAGAGATATTGGTGATATTTCCAGTTGCGGTATCAGATTCTCTAACTTTAAAAACATAATCTCCGGCGGGTAAATTGGTATAAGTAGCTTTTCTTTGCGAGCCAACATTATTCCAATCTTTATCAAAACCATCCATAATGAAAGAATACCTGATTTTGTTTGGCGAAACATAGCTTAGAGCTGCATACTCTATACTGATAACAGACTGATTATGCTTAAGGACTATATTTTGAGCAAAATTTATGGTTTGCTTGATAGGGCTATCCTCGTCTGATAAATCAATATCCTTATTAAACAATTGGAAATTGGTAAATGCTACCTTAGCAGGCTGTGTGGCAGTTTTAATTTTCTGCGGATAAAAGGCATTAAACCCATTTATACCTCCAAAATACAGCTTACCATCTTTACTTTTATAATAAGATTTGTAGTTGTATTGCTGGCTTTGCAGGTTATCCCATCGTCCAAAATTACGAGTGGTATTGTTAAGGGTATTGATCTCAAAAATGCCACTATTGGAAGATATCCAAAGGTTAGATTTTTCATCTTTAAGCACTCCATAAACTACATCTGTGGTAATACCAAAACGTTCGTCGTAAACGGTAAATTCCTCTGTTTTTTTATTAAAAACGTTTAAGCCACCACCATCAGTACCTAGCCATAAATTGCCTTTATCATCATCTAAAATAGAAATAACTTTATTAGAACTTATAGCGCCCTCTTTGGGGGCATAGGCGTATTGTTTAAGCTTACCTTTTTTATCAATTTTGATTAAGCCATTATCATAAGTAGCTATCCATAAAACCAAATCTTTATCTTGATACACCTGATAGATACAGCTTTTAGCTAAATATTTTTCTTTTATACGGATAAAAGAATCGCTCTCTGGATGGTACAGGTTTAAGCCCGATATGGTGGATACCCAAATTCTTCCTTCGCGGTCTTCATCAATGGCATAAACGCTATTATCACTTAAGGTTTTTGGGTTTGATGGTTTACTTTTATAGCGCTTTATTTTTCCGGTTTTGGGATTAAGAATATCCAAACCACCGGTATACATCCCTATCCAGATATGGCCAGCTTTATCTTCATAAAGGGCATGAATATTATGGTAAGAAAGAGAATCCTGACTTTTACTAAAAGGATATTTCTGAAAAGTCTTATCAGTCTTATTGAACAAGTTTAAGCCGCCATCTTCTGTACCTATCCAAAAATTTCCATTTTTGGTTTCTAAAAAAGCACTTACGGCATTACCAGAAAGCGAATTGCTTACCCCAGAAGGGTAATAATACTCTAAACCGAGGGCTTTTTCATGATAATAGTTTAAACCACCAAAATAAGTACCAATCCAAATACCACCTTCTTTGTCTTTAAAAACTCGGTAAACTGCATCATCGCTTAAACTGTAGGGGTCGTTATTTTTATTTTGATAATTAACAAATTTATTGCTTTTGATATCAAAGATATTGAGCCCTTTTTCTGTTGCTAAATAAAGAAGCCCTGGTTTTGGCTGATAGATACTTCTTACAATATTATCACTGATACTTTGCTTGCCAGATTTTTGATAAACCTTAAATTTCTGGGCTTTCTCGTCCCATAGGTTAAGTCCACCAGACATGGTGCCCACCCAAATATGCCCTTCATGGTCAAGATATAAATCTAAAATAACATCATTAGATAGGCTTCCGGGTGCAGAAGAAGCTTTATAATGCTTCATAACTCTGGTTTTGGGATTAAGTACATCTAAACCCTTACCATAAGTACCTATCCAGATATGCCCTGCCTTATCTTCAATAATTTTTGATACTTCATTAGATGAAATACTGTTATTTACCTTTGGGCGATGACTAAACTGAATCAGTTTTTCTGAACTAGGCTGATAGCTATAAACGCCTTTTTCTTTGGTCGCTATCCAAATTTGGCCTTTTTTAGACCTAAAAATGTCATTGATAAATATCTTCCCTAAGGGTTCAAAAAGTTTAAATTTTTCTGTTTTTAAATCAAAAATGTAGATGCCTTCATCGGTACCTATCCAAAAGGTAAACTTATCGTATTTAAAAATCTTCCTGATGAAGTTGTTCCCAATAGTGCCCGCTACATTTTTGTTAAACTGAAAAGATTTAAACTCGTAACCATCAAACCTATTTAGGCCATATTTAGTACCAAACCACATAAAGCCCTGCTCGTCTTGCGCTATATCCCAAATGGTATTGGCGCATAAACCGTCTGAAACGGTATAATTTCTGAAAAACATTTTTTGTGCAAAAGCATTTTGAAACCCTATAAAAAACAAGAGTATCCATACAAAACATGATTTTAAGAAATATTGAGGCATTAAAATTGGCTTTAAATAGTGTATCTTCTAAGTTAATGCATTTACTTGATTTCGTTTAACTTTTTAATCAACTCTACTTCATCGTTACGGTAAGGTGTACCATCTTTTTGAAGATATCATGAAACCATTCTATAGGTTGCGCTCCGTTTTCTAAAGGTGTATCCCAAGCATAAATGGTATTAGATTTACCGGCCACCAAACCCCAGTTTATGGCGCCTATATTTTCTCTTTTAAGCATCGGCATAATGTTCGCAAATCTGCTATTTCTTGTTCTTGCCATATATTCGGTACATATCATGGGTCTGCCAAAAGCTTTTAACATATCTATTACTCTTTTATGCAAATCTGGCTCTTCGTAATTGTGATAGGTGATGATATCAGAGTTTAAAGCTTGCATGGCATTTAATGCATGAAAATTCCATGCCCAAAGACCAATACTTATAGGTTGCTGTGGTTCTACTGCCCTAGCCCAAGTTATAACGCTTTTTAATAATGGGAATGATGTATTTAGTTTACCAGAGTTGCCCGGTTCATTATACAAATCCCATAATAATATCCTTTCATCGGTTTTAAAATGCGTCATCACATCTTTAACATATTTCTCTAATGCCGGAAAATTACTGGCATTTTTAGAGGCAGGGTCTCCGGGGTCTTGTACCCAACCAGAATTATGGATACCTACTTTAGGTTCTGGCTGTTTGCCTGCAAAGCCTTGTTTGTTCCAGCAATCATCAAAAAACACAAATATGGTTTTGATACCATGCTTTTGAGCTATGGAGAGGTATTGACCTACCCTATTTTTAAAACCCAATGGATCTTTTTCCCAAGCTATGCTATGTAAATATACTCGCATGGTGTTAAAGCCAATGTTTTTTGCCCAAGCCAATTCTTTATCTATGGTAGCAGGGTCAAAAGTTTCGGCCTGCCACATTTCTAATTGATTGATAGCGGTACTTGGTAAAAAATCTGCACCGTTTATCCATTTATGTTTACTATACCAAGCTTTTGCTTTTTCTATTGGCCAAACTTTGCCAATAACACTTACGGTAGTGTCTTGTGCTTTGATGGTGCCGCTTAAACACAAGAATAAGAGTATCAGTTTAATGATGTTTTTCCTTTTCATATCTGCTAAAATTTTGTTTCCTATTTATTTTCAGAGGGATTTTTTGTGCTATGCCTGCCTTAACAGGAATGCTAAAGTTGGGTGTACCATCTGCATTCCAAGTGAACTTTTGTGCCCGTGGCGATCTGTGCCCACCGCAACCTTGCCCCGGAGCCGAATTTGCATGGTACAATATCCAGTCTTCTGTACCGTCAGGAGATTTAAAGAAAGAATTATGCCCCGGTGCATACACGCCATTTTCTGGCGATTGCTTAAAAACAGGTTGTTGATTTTTCTCCCAAGAACTAGCTTTACGGATGTTTTTACCTGTTAAGCTAAGCATCCCTAAGGCATAAAAATCTGTCCAACAACCGCTTGCCGAGTAAATGATAAAGGTTTTATCTCCATTTTTCAGGATTTGCGGACCTTCATTTACGGCTACATGTGGCGGGTTGTTAGGGTCGTTTAAATCTCCATGTAGCTCCCATGTTAATTGTGGTGTTGATATTTTATAGCGTTTCCCTTTTATGGTATAAGGGTTTTTCATTTTGGCAATAAAAATTTCTTGCTTTCCATTGGTATCTCCCTCCCAACCAGACCACACCATATACAATTTATTTTTGTGGTAAAATACAGAGCCATCTATAGCCCATTTATCTGTTTTGTCATGTACTTTTCCTTTAAATACCCAATTTCCATCAAAAGGATTGGCAGCATTATTTTCCAGAACATACATTCTATGGTTTTGATTATTACCATCATCAGCAGCGAAATAGACATACCATTTACCTTCAATAAAGTGAATTTCTGGTGCCCATATTTCTTTAGAATAGTTGGTTCCTGCCGGAGGAACAAAAATGGTTTTTCTTTCTGCGGTTTTTAATTCAGATAAATTCTTGGTTTTCCAAATTACAATGCTGTCTTGTAAAGTATGGGTATAGTAGTAATAACCATCCTTATAAATACTCCAAGGGTCTGCACCGGCCTCTAGCAATGGATTAGTAAATGTTTGAGCTTTTAGGGGCTGGTACCAAAAGAATAGCATCAACACCCATACGTAACCGTGTATATATTTAGATTGTATTTTCATATTATTTCTCTCCTGAAGGTTTTGTAATTTGTAACCCTATAGCTACAGGTTCTCCAAAATTTGGGAAGCCATCTGTACCTATCGTAATCTTTTGCATCCTCACGTTTCTTTGTTCTGCGCAACCTTGGTTAGGATTACTATTTGCATGGTAAATCATCCAGCTTTCGTTGCCATCTGGCGATTTAAAAAAAGAATTATGCCCTGGCCCGTAAGCTCCACTTTGTGGCTTTTTAGTAAAAACAGGCTGATTGCGCTTAACCCAATCGTTTAAATTGAGAGGATTACCGCCATCATTTAAACTCATCATCCCTAATGCGTAATCATCTGTTCCGCAAAAACTTGCAGAATAAACCATAAACACTTTGTTATTGATGGTTAAAACCTGAGGAGCTTCATTAACACCAAAACCATTTCTCTCCCAAGCAAATTGTGGCGTAGTTAAACGGGTAGATGAGCCCTCCAAGGTCCAGGGATTGGTCATCTTTGCGATGTAAATGTTTTGTGTTAAATCTGCATTATTGGGATCTGGCCTACCACACCAAAGAAAATACCTTTGGCCATTATGTTCTAAAACGGTACCATCAATAGCCCAAAAATCTGTATCGGCATTAAAAATTCTTCCTTTATTTATCCAGGTTCCGGTAGTTGGGTCTGCATTGCTATTTTCAAGCACCCATGTACGCTGTGTTCTGTCCTCGCCATTACCCGCTGTGTAATAGATATACCATTTGTTATCTAAAAAGAATAGTTCTGGTGCCCAAATATTTCTTGAGTTAGGCTGCCCGGTAGTTGGTGTAAAAACGGTTACCGCTTGCGCTGATGAAATTTTAGACATCGCATCTGTTTTCCATAATCTGATAGCATTTCCTACCGTATGCATGTAATAATAAGTACCATCTTTTTGGTAAACTGATGGGTCTGCACCGGTAATTAAAGGATTTGTAAAAGTAGTTTCCTGTGGTGGCACAAAAGGCTCTACAACAGGTTTATCACTACTTTTACATCCTAACCAAAAAACTAATGAATAAACTATATAAATTCTAAAAATCACTCTTACATTCATTATTTCTTGTTTTAAAACGGCTTAATAAGTTTGGCTCTTTTGGAGGATGCCTAAACCTATTAAGCCTATTATTTTATACTAGTATCTTGGGTTTTGTTTCAAATTTGGATTTAAGTCTATATCCCTTTGTGGTATAGGGTATAGCTCGTGTTTCCCAACTTCAAAGTTTGTAAAATCAGCATCTCTGCTTGCTAATGCAGGCCCTAAGTCTCCCCATCTTAATAAATCTGCCCAACGCCAGCCTTCTCCTGCTAGTTCCACAATACGCTCGTGTTTAAGTTGGGTTAAGAATTGTGTTTGGTTTAAACCTGGCTTGGCAACAGATAAAGGCGCTAAACCTGCTCTTTGTCTAACCCTATCTACCAAAGGATAAGCATCAGACGTTCTATTTAAACCATTTAAACATTCTGCTTGCATCAATAAAACATCGGCAAAACGTATTAACCTGTAATTGTTTGGCGATCTAAAACCTTCTTGATCTTTCCAATGGTCGTTCAATAATTTTCTAAACCAAACGCCATTAGCATCGGGACCATTACCATAACGGTCTGCAAAGCTTCTACCATAAACCATGGTTGCTTGTGGGCCAGCCGGATTGGTAAAGTTATAGATGAGTGAAGCTGCTAAACGTGGGTCTCTTTGCCCAGTGGTAGTTTGCTCTTGTAAAAATTCATCTATCAACCATCTACGGGCTCCACCATCAGAAAAGCCAACTCCCGGAGGGGCAAAAAACTGAGAAATAGAAGTCCCGGTATTATTAACACGACTTTCATCTACGTCATCATCTGTATTTTCTGCCTGATTTTCATTAAACTGAATCTCGAAAATAGACTCTTCATTGTTTTCTCTGCTGATGATAAAGTTGTCTCTGTAATTGGTGGTTAAACGATAAATAGCAGCACCAGGTCCTGTAATTAGCCAATCAAAAGCGTTAAAAGCTAATTGATACTGTTTTTGTTGTAAATGCGTTTTGCCCAATAAAGCATAAGCTGCACCTCTGGTTGCTCTTCCTAAATCATCTCCGCTATAAGAAAGTGGTAAATCTGGAATAGCCTCGTTTAAATCCTTAGCAACTTGTGCATAAGCCTCTGCCGTAGTTGCATTAGGCGGTACATCTGTAGGTTGCGATGGCGTTAATAATAAAGGTGGGTTGCCAAAGTATAAAGTTAAGTTGAAATAGAAAAGCGCTCTTAAAAATTTAGCTTCTGCTATTACTCTTTTCTTTAAGGTTTCATCCATTTCTATGTTTGGAACATTGGCAATAACCTGGTTAGCTCTAAAAACACCAACAAATAAAGTTTCCCACGTTAAAGAAGTTAAACCGTCATTATAATTGGTTTGGTTAAAACGCATCAGGTTGTTTAGGCCCCATCTCCTCCAGAACCAAAACCTTCATCAGATTTTAATATCCCGTGATAATAAATCCAACGAGAGTAAAGTCCGGGTGTTCTATAAAAAGTACCATAAGCAGCATTTACACCTTTAACAGCATCATCGGCATTTCGCCAGAAACTGGCAATGGTTGGTGCATTAGGGTTAACTTCATTAAAATCTCTTTTACATCCCGAGAGGACTATAAGAGCTAATGTTAATATCGTGATATATTTTTTCATGATTTTCTTTTTAAAGGTTCGAGATTAAAAGCCCACACTTAAACCAAATGATAAAATTCTTGATGATGGATAATTTCCGTTATCTACACCAGGTTGCAGGTTTACATCGGCACCAACAACATCAGGGTCTAAACCTTGGTAATTGGTAATGGTAAAGAGGTTTTGCCCACTTAAATAAACTCTGGCATTTCCAATTTTTGCTTTTTCAAGAAATTTAGTAGGGATATTATAACCTAGCTCTATATTACGTAACCTCAGGAAAGAGCCATCTTCAATCCATCTGTCAGAATCTGCTCTGGCATTTTCATTTATACCTCTATCATTAGGTGCAAATTGATAGCCTAATCTTGGGAAACTGGTATTGGTATTGGAAGGTGTCCATGGATTAATATCTCTTCTGTAATTAGAATTACCATAGCTATCTAAATCTCTTAAAACATCGTTATATAGTTTATGACCAAAAGCGCCATAAAACTGCATGCTTAAGCTGAAATTTTTGTAAGCCGAGTTAAATTGTAAACCTGTAGTGAATTTAGGGAAAGGCGAACCTGCAAATACCCTGTCAAACTCATTGATATCATCATTTGTCCCGCCATCTACAGCATTAACATAGCGAATATCGCCCGGTTTAGCATAAGCCCTTTGCGCTCTATGAGCGTCAATCTCTGCTTGATTTTGGAAGATACCATCGGTTTTCAATACATAATATTCTCCTATTGAACGACCTACCTGAGTACGTGTAACCCCTGATGGAATATAAGCTCTAGGTAAACCCGTAGCTAAATCTATCCCCAGATTTCCCAGTTCTAAAACTTTATTTCTGATGAAACTAAGGTTTGCCGCAACATCCCATTTAAATGCTCCAATTAATTTTGGACGATAGCCTAACTCAAACTCTAAACCTTTATTCTCTATAGAACCAATATTTACAATAGGGTCTCCTTGTAAGTTTCCTAAATATTGCGGCAATGGCTGCCCTACCAACACATCTCTTGATACCGAACGGAATGCATCAATAGCTACCCTAAAACGGTTATCAAACAATGCTGCATCTATACCCAAGTTGGTGGTTTCTTTCTCTTCCCATCTTAAATCTTCAAAAACCAATCTGGCTTGTGTAGCACCAGGAAAAACTTGCTGATTTGGCCCAAAAACCACGCTTGGAGCCTGATTTAAGAAGCCTGTGAATTGGTAAGCACCTAAAGTATTAACCCCTAACACCCCATAAGAACCTCTTAATTTTAAATCAGAAATCCAATCTACTTTAAAGAAATCTTCCTGAGATAATCTCCATGCTAAAGCCACAGAAGGGAAATAACCTGTTCTAAATTTTTCAGAAAATCTAGAATCTTTATCGGCCCTAAACGTAAATGTGGCTAGGTAACGGTCGTCGTAATTGTAATTTAACCTCCCTAAAACAGAATTAAGCAAAAACTTAGTTAAACCACCTGATGATGTTCTATCGCCAGGTATACCGCTGGTAGAATTTAAAGTAGTAAAATAATTACCTCCAAATTGAGATAATCTTAAACCGCTACCTAAAGTATTATCTATTTGTGTGGTTTGCTCGGTATAACCCACTACTCCGTTAAAACGATGTTTCTTAATGTTGTAGTTAAAATTAAGCGTGTGCTCAAACAAATAGCTTAAAAATTGAGATCTGTTATCTGTTAATCTGCTAAAATCTGGCGACTGATTTTGATACCAAGAGCCATCTCTTCTTACCGCTTTTGATTTATCGAAACTGGTTTCTAAACCTGCATTAAATTTATAGCTTAGGCCATCTAAAATTTTATACTCTAAAAAAGCATTACCTAATAATTTAACAAAATTGCTGTTTACCGAAGTTATGTTGGCTATTGCCACTTGGTTACGTGAAAAGGTATTGATGTTACCATTATCTCCATAACCCCATCCGCCTGGGTTGTTGGCACTTATCAAACTATTGCTTCTAACAGGTATTAAAGGCACACTAGACCACATATCATACCAAGGGTTGCCCTCTGCAAAACCACCCTGAAAAGGTGCGTTTAAATTAGAAGTTGATAAGGCAAAGTTCTCCCCAAATTTGAATTTCCCTTTGGTTGATTCTGTATTGATACGAAGTGATTTTCTATCAAAATCACGAGCTATTAAAGTTCCTTCGTCTTTAAAATATCCGGCAGATATTAAATAAGAAGATGTTGCCGAACCACCAGAAATACTTGCATTAAAATCTTGAACAGCACCTGTTTGTAAAAGTTCATTTGCCCAATCTGTATCTATACTACCATTATAATTAGCTACACCCGGTTGTAATGGAATACCAGAATTGGTATAAGCTCTGGCATTGGTAGCTGCATACTCGGCACCATTCATCATGTCATACTTCTTAGGAATTTGTGAGATGCTATATCTTGAGCTTACAGAAATTTTTGGCGTACCCTCTTTACCTTTTTTTGTTGTGATGATGATAACGCCGTTACCTGCTCTTGAACCGTAAATAGCTGCTGCCGATGCATCTTTTAAAATTTGTATATCAGCAATATCATTAGGGTTAACGGTAGTATTGGGGTCTGCAAACATCCCATCTATCACATAAAGCGGATTAGCATTACCAAAAGTTGCTAAACCTCTGATGTTAACCACTGCTTCTTGCCCTGGCGCACCACCATTTCTTACGGCTACACCTGGCGATAAACCTTGTAATGCTTCAGGAACAGAGCGAGCTACTAATTTCTCTGTATTGTCTGTATCAATAGATGTTGAAGCACCTGTTACATCTCTTTTTCTAATGGTTTGGTAACCAATAACCACCACCTCTTGTAAAGCTTTTACATCTTCCTCTAAAGTGATATTGATATTTACTCTGCCATTAACAGCAATTTCCTGACTTAAAAAGCCCAAATAAGAAAAAACAAGAACGGCATTGTTATCAGGAATGTTGATGCTATAGTTTCCGTTTACATCTGAAACCGCCCCTACATTGGTATTTTTAATTTTAACACTTACCCCAGGTAATGGTAAACCAGCTTTATCAACTATTTTACCCTTTACATTTGTATTTTGTATGGTTACTTTATTTGATATTCTACTCGTTGCAAAACTTGGATGATATCCAAAAGAAACGAGGCCTGCAACAAGTGCAAGTTTAAGAGGCCATTTTAGCCTATACGTATCATTAAAAACTGTTAGTATTTTTATTAATCTCATCATTGGTTTATTAATTTTATGATTAGTTTATTGTTTAAATAAGAGAAGTAAAATGTATTGTTTTATGAAGCCCTCCTTTCTTAAGTTATAAAATAATTGGTTACCGCAATCAGCTATATGGGATTTTACCTGATTTGCTTAAACCAAAGGACGCTTACTTAAAGCTTTAAGGCTATAAAATTTGTGTCTATTTTTGTAAAAATTGATGATATTAATCCATGAAGAGTGGATTAATACTCTAATTGAGCTCCAAACAGAGGTTTTATAAATCTTTTAGGACTATCCTCATTCAAGAAATAAGGTAGAGCAATTTTTCTTAAAGTTTCAATTTTAAAATTTTAAAATTATTTGATAAAATTCTATCTTGTAAACAAATTTCCTATTAACCTATGTTAAACATTAATCAGAGATTAATATGCTTTATATTAACTCTTTCTTTATTAGCTTGTAAAAAAACGAATTTAATAACTGAAGATTTTTTTGTTGAAGAAAAAGAAGAGTTATCAGATTTTGAGTTAGAGGTATCATCAGTTAGTACAAATTTCATAGAAATAAGTTGGACTAATTCTCTTAGCTCGCATTTTAAACCTATCACATACAGCATTTATGTGAATGAAAAAAAAGTTGCTGAAGGTGTTAAAAGCAACAAATACAGTTTAATTAAGTTAAGAGCGGAAGAAGAGTATAAAATTAAAGTTATTGCTTTGGTTACAGATAATCTTAAAATAGAAAAAGAAATATTAGCCAAAACTTTACCAGAAAAGGTTCAAACAAATGACGGTAAATTATACCAAGAATATAACATACATAGCTATTCTAGAATAGGTGGTCCTATAGGATTTATTAAATCTAATGACGGCGGACACATTTTTGTTAGACATCTGATTCATACAAACGATTATCAAAATGATGGCTTTAAATTATTAGTTTTCCGTATTGACAAAGATGGCAACTTTTTATGGTACAGAATTATATCGGCTATAGATCATGGAATTACAGATAATACAAGAAATAACATTTTATTAAACCATAATGAAACAGAGGCTATGGTATTTGCCGGGAGCTATATTTTTAGATTAAATACCTTTACAGGAGAATTAATAACAAAAATAAATTTACCAGATTTAACTAATCACAAAATAAATACTGTTTATCATATATCAAATCAAGAAATTTTATTAGGCACAAATAGAGGCCTATTACTATCGATAAATCCTGAAACTCTAAATGCTAACTGGAAGCAAGAAAACTCAGAAAATGGTTCAATAGTTACTATACAAATAGATTCTAAAAAAATATTTATGCAATATTTCAATATGGTAATCTGCAAAACAAGATTTTTCAGTACAATTATCAAGGTACATTTATCAGAAATATAACTGTTGATGGTTTTTTTTCTAATGGGTCTTTAATAGTTGACGAAAATGATCATGTAGCATTTATAGCAAGTAATCCTGATACTTATTACAATGAGATATATTATTATAAATTTAATACAAGTGGTATTTTAATCAATCAAAAAAAAATAACTGGAGCTGTATCTTTTTCTAAATCTTTTATAAATAATCTGGGTGAAATTATTGTCTATGGTTCTAGAAACGGAAGCGGATTCGTAAATCATGGAGGTATCTTAACTTTCGACAAGGATATGAATCTAAAAACCAAGCGTTTTTATACTGAACTAAACTACCATGGTATATCTGCCTTAACTCAAAACAATAATGGTTCTTTTAATTTATTTATTAGTTATGGTCAGACTTACTCCTATGAGAATTTTAATTTTGTATTTATTAGAACTAAAACAGATGGTAGTTTATAAAAAATTTATTTTGTTCTTTCTAATATGTTTATTTTTTAGTTGTAAAAAAGATATCCAACAACCCATATCAGCCATTGATATGTTTGTCACATCAGTTAAATCTCATCAAATAGATTTAAATTACAAGCTTTCTAAACTTGGTTATGAAGAAACTGGCGTATATTTCTATAAAAAAAATTCACCCAATAGCGAAAAAAAAGTAAAGGCTCTGCGTAAAACAGATATTTTAGAACTTTCTCTTCAGGATTTAGAACCAGATACGGAATATATTGTAAATGTTTTTTACAAACAAAAAGGAGTAGAGTATAAAGAGGATAAAAATTTAATTGTCAGAACGCTATCTTCAGAAGAAATTAAATATGCTTTATCATTAAAAAATGACACTGTTTATTATGACTCAATTGGACATTTTTCATTAGAACTCGAAGGTAAACAATTAAATAATTTAAATCTTTCTCAACTCGAAATAAAATTATCTAATTATATACTTGAATTTGATTATCCTGTTATTTCCTCAAACAATAACTATATTATACGTTTAGAAGGGATAAAAAAACCTGTAGATGAAGTTAGCCTTATCTCAGTATTTTATAAAGGAGTTGAAATTTTTAAAAAATCAATAAATTTATCATACAATAGAGATAGGTATTGGATAAATTTCAATTCTACTAATATGTATGCAGATAGAGCCTCTGTATTTAAAAACGAGCTCTATTATTTTGACTCTCCTAATATCCTTAAATGGAAAGAAGATGAAAGTCGTTTATTAAATATTGGTACTTCTATGTATCAAAACGGCAATTACATTGGAAGAAACCCAGGTACAGAATATAAAAATCATCTTTTTTTTCCGCCAATACATCTAAATGTTGCAACTGATAACTTCACAAACATTGTTAGCTACATTCAAGTATATGCTTATTCTCCTATTGATAATTCATGGTTTTCTGACACTCTTACAGAGAAATCTTTTAGGGCTGGATCGAAGTATATTATTAATTCTCAATTTTTCATCCATGATGATAATTTATATATGACCTTTGGTTTGGCTAATAGTAGCGCTTATAATGAAAACATACCTCCTACTTATTATCTGTACAAATACAATAATGTAAATAAAAAATTTGAAGAAATAACCATTTTTAAACAAAAATTAACCGATTATCATTTTATTTCTATCAATAATCAACTTTATTTAATTGGTTTAGCTCCAATTTACGATCAAGGGTTTGCATTAAATTCTACATTATGTATCTACACTGTAGATCCCAGCGCATTTACCCTTAATGAAATCTATAGAGGTGGAACAATATATAATCCGCAAATTTTTAGAGTTAAAAATCTCATTAATTACGAGGGTAATATACTATTAGCTATTTCACCTAATAACTTCTTCATATTTAATATTTCTGAGAGAAACCTTTATAAGATATATCAAAAAATAAATCTAAACTATACCTATTTGGAAGGTATATTCTTTTACAACAAAAAATTTTATCTAAATGCAGATTTAAAAATGTATGAAATATCAATCATTAAAAAAAGGTAAAGTTACCTCACTTTTTATATTTTTCCTCTATGTAATCTTTTCTACATCATGTAAGAAAGAGATCATTGAAATTTTGATAGATCCATTTGAAAATCTAAATACGGTAGTAAATCATGACAATGGGATTTATCAAATATCTTTTACATTAGAAAGTTATCCCTATAGTAACACTTTCATAAGAATGAGTACAGATAAAAATTCTTTTTACAATAACATAAACATCAAAGAATATCCGGTTTATGTACTTAATTCTAACAGGTTTTCAGCATATATTAATTTATTACAACCAGATAAAACATATTACTATCAAATAGTAGTAATTGATAATAAATCAACTAAGGAAATTTACTCAGATGTTTTCTCATTTAAAACAGAACAATAAGATTCTTTTAAAGAAATCTTACGCTTTTATAATTATTACTGCTTGCATTGCTTTTTTTTCTTCTTGTAAAAAAATAGAAGAAGTACAAGTGCTAAAGGATAGCTTTGAGCCAACCTTATCTGAACCTAACGTCACCGATGAAGATTTTGTTATCAACCTAAATGCCAGGGCATTGCAAAAAGGGGAAAGCGGCGAATGGAAAATCATAAGTGGTTCAGTGTTGGATAATTTTGTGTTCTTTGAAGATAAAAACAATCCATTCTCTAGATTTAAGGGAATTCCTGGAGAAGAATATAAGTTAAGATGGACCCATTGGGATTTAAATAAGAAGGAAAGTAGTATTGAAATAACGGTTATTATTCCTTCTCTAGATATAAAAATAACTGATGCCACACCAAGTAATTTTAAAACTATTATAACTCTTCAAGTAAATCCAAAATATAAAGGTACTTGGTCTATAACCCCGGCATATGCCCGACTAGAATCTCGTTACATGGATGGTTATGCAGAACCTTTTGAAAAAAAACCTGTAATAAATATACATGGATACGCTAATACTAACTATACAGCAACTTATACTTACAAATATGCTGGAAAAGAGTTTAAATTTCATAAGGTATTTACAACCGGAGATTATCAACAGGAAGAGGCTCTATACGAGCTACAATTATCCCCTAATAGTAGAGAAGTTAGAAGAGACAATAATAATAATGTAATAGAGTTAAACTTGCAGGCATCAGGAATAGCTTGGATAATGAATGCTAGCGAAAGGTATCCAGCTTTAAAAAGCCTAAAATGGCTTAGAAATCTAAATTTAGGAGGATCTTCTTTAGGACAAATTCCTAATTTATTTGGTGATGCTTTTATCAATTTGGAAGAACTTAATTTAGACAGAGTAGGTAAAGACCTAATATTCCCTGAGAATTTTGGTAACCTTACAAAACTTAAAAAGCTAATTGTAGCTCCGCTTAATTTTTCTGCTCCAGATAGAATGGTGACTTTACCTAAAAGCTTCGGAAAATTAAAGTCATTAGAATCTTTTATAGCTTCTAGCTTTGGATTGATTGACTTTAATGGAACTCTTGGTGACTTAGATAATTTAAAAATTTTAGAGCTTTCTATGAAGGCCCTTCCAGACAATATTGGAGAATTAAAAAAGATAGAAAAAATATCATCATTAGTTAGAGATCCTTATATCCCTTCAAATCTTAGCAATTGTGAAAATTTAAAGATTCTAAATTTACGATTCTTATCAAATACCGATACAAAAATCACCTTACCTGCTGATATTAATAAATTGATTAGACTGGAGCGTCTTGAACTTAATTCTTCTATGCTTCATGAGCTTCCTGAATCTTTCTCAGATCTTAAAGCTTTAAAAACTTTATATTTAAATCAAGTGAGTTTAAAAGAGCTACCCCAAAATTTCGGGAATCTGTCTAGTCTAGAAAATTTAGAATTATACGGAAAGCTTAATTATCTTCCTAAAAGCTTTGGAAACTTAAATAAGCTAAAAAGTTTATCATTAGGAGGTAACTTAGAAGAACTTCCTGAAAGCTTTGGAAATTTAAGTTCTTTAACCAATTTTTATGCCGCCGCATCCTATCTCAAAAGACTTCCAGAATCTTTTGGAAATTTAAAAAATCTTAAAGAATTAAATGCCCAACGTAGTAAACTTGAATCATTACCGGAATCTTTTGGTAATTTAGATGCTTTAGAAAAATTATCTCTTAATAATTGTAATCTAACTGTTCTTCCGAAATCATTTTTTGATTTAAAAAATATTTCTATTATCTATCTATCAGGCAATGCTGTTGGAGATATTCCTGATGATATCTCTAGGATGAAAACGGGAGTAGTTTTTTACTTAAATCAAGTCCCAAATCTCAATTTAAATAAAATGAATTATATTTTGAGTATTTCAAAAGGAAAAACTTTTTATACAGATTTTGGATATTTTTATGCCCCAATTTAAGATTTTATTAAGTAAGAGAAACCAATTTTAAAGCTTATACTTATGAAGATTGCTCTTGTCACTTAACTCTAAGCTTAATAAAATTATACTTAATTTCCTTTGCTATATTACAATGTTAACAAACAATAGTTTATAGTTTAAATTATATAGCCAACCCCACCTAAACCCTATCGTGTGTACACTCAGCAAATGGGTTAGTATTAATATCTTTAAAAGAAAAAAGACTTTCCATTTCATACGCTTAAAAGGTATTCCACCCAGTATCTCCCTTTTGGAGGGAGAATGAAAGAGGGAGGGCGTTTTTGAGTAGAAAGTAAGGAGTAAAAAGTAGAAAGATGCTTAAAAGACGGTAAAAGCCTCCTCCTGCACCTCCTCCAAGAGGAGGACACCTTACAAATGGGTTAGGATTACTTTTTAGAAAATATAATTCCCATTAACACACTTGATAGCTATGCCGCCTAGTGTCTCCCTTTGGAGGGAGAATGAAAGAGGGAGGGCGTTTTTGAGTAGAAAGATGCTTAAAAGACGGTAAAAGCCTCCTCCTACACCTCCTCCAAGAGGAGGACACCTTACAAATGGGTTAGAATTACTTTTTAGAAAATATAATTCCCATTAACACACTTGCTAGATATTCCACCCAGTGTCTCTCTCTGGAGGGAGAGTTGAAGAGGGAGGAAATTCACAGCAAACCTTTCTAACTTCTTAACTTCCACCAAAGCCCAACAACCAACAAGCCTAAGAAAATCACAGCTAATATTACCCAAGCAAAACTCCCTTTCCTTTCCACTTCCTTTTCTAATGCTTTATGAGTTGTTTTCTTTAGCATTTCTTGTTCTTGCTGATGGGCTTTAATGGTACTGCTTTGCTGTTGATGGATAGCTTGTATTAAACTGTCTTTACTCCTACTTTTATAAATTTTTACTTTGATAAAGCCCGGCCGCTGCTGCAAGCCGCTATCTGGATGCCAGTAAAACAGTTCATCCATTTCTAAGACGATACCTTCTTTTACTTGCTGCTGTGTAGAGCTTATCGTACTGCTTTTACTTTGCAGGCTATCTTTTATCATGCTAGCCTGTTTGGTCTTTTCTAGTTCTGTGAGGAGTTGCTGATATCGGGATTTTTGACTTGAACAGGCTGTTAGTACTAGCATCGCCAATAATATTATAAGTTTTCTCATATACTCTCCCTCCTTTCTGTAATCCAATCTGCCACGGCATATAAAGTACGTTTAAGCCTGCGCTTACGGTAAACCCCATCACCTTCTCTGCTTCCTGCTTCATTGGTATTCCCTTCAACGGTGATCACGATGCTTTCGCCCCATGCATCTATGAAACCGCAATGGGCAATACGTTTTTTAGAGGCATACCAGATGCCAAAGACATCTCCTGCCTGTGGCTGTGTTTTTTCTTTCTGCCAAGTATTTTTCCAAATGATACGCTTTGCTGGTAATAAAGCCGGACTCCATGCGGTACGTGGATTGTTGATAGCTGCTTGGCCTAAGCACCAGCTCACAAAGGCGGCACACCAGGGAGCGCCTTTGTTATGACCCGTATATTTGAGATAGCTTTCTACTTGACTACCGTCGTTACGGTTGCTTTTTTCTTTGGTGCCTATTTCTTTTCGATAAACCTCAAGTAATTTTAACCTTTTTGCTGATGCTTGATTTAAGGACCAAGAAGTAGATTGATGCCCTACAGCATTGCCAGTAAACAAGCTATAGCTGTAAGTAAGAGCAAAGTAAAAGAAGATAGATATAATACGAATTGTTGCCATAAGGTGAGTTGTTTAAATTGTAAAACCAAATTGCCAATGCTAGGTAAACCTAAGCTGTTCCAGCTCTTGTTAAAGAGGTACCAAATAAGGGCTAAGAATAGCAGAAAGGTTAATAGCGCAATTAATATCATTACCCAGATTCCTGCATCTGGAAGTGCTGCTGTATCATCAACCCGATAAATCCAGAAGGGAATAGCGCTATAAAAAATAAGCAGTCCTAAGCATAGCCATATCACAGGCTGAACATTAAGAGAAGGCCGTATGATGCCTCTCCTACTATGATAAACAAGTAATAAATTCATGATGAATATTTTTTGAATGATTAAATAAGGGTGCCTCCTCTTACAGAGACACCCTATAACTTAGCTAAGCAACTGTTACTTTGCCTACATAAATGCTGGTAGCCATACGCTTACCATCCGAAGTGCTGAAACTTATCCAACAGTCTACCTCATCTCCCGAGAAATCTGAGGGTAAAATCATATCTACTTCTGTGGCTGAGCGACTAGCCGCATTCTCCAAAAACACATATTGTTGTTTTTGAGCATTGTAAACCAATAATACCGCTTGATCTGTAGCCGCAGATAAACCAGTTCCGGTATTATCCTGCCAATTGAAATTAATACTCGCCGGAACTGTACTCTCTACTAAGGGTGCCCAGGCTCCGGTTAAATCTCCCTGACTAAATAATACTTTTGAAGTATCTATCGTAAAATTAGGGCTAGTACCCATAACAGCTTCTTTTACATGATAAGATACTGCGGCATTAAGCGGTGTACGGGCATCTGCAACAGATTGAAAGCCTTTCGCTATCAACTGACTTATGGGTCTTAGAAAACCAACAACTAAAGCAAACTTCAAGCGTTGATCGTTTTGCAAAGCTGTTGCCGGCTTTGATGATTTTTTAGGTAAACTGCGTATATAGTCTATGCCTTTCCAGTTGCCACCTATGACTGTTCCTACTTTTCCTGAGAACCCACCCAGGATTCCTTTTTTGATTGTTGCCATTTTTTTAAAATTTAAATGTGAAAAAATCAAGAATGCATTGCCGGCAAGCTTTGACTTGTTGATACAAATGTAGGGGCGATTTTTTTGAAAAAACAGCTTTCTGAAGCCTATGGCATTGTTTGACAGCCTTTGTCTGTACTTGGCGCTCGTTGGCTTTCTTTAGCTAATTTGTTCCTGTAGGCTTTCTTCGCTCCTGCTTCGCTTTTGGTTAATACCTTGTTCGCAAAACAGGTTATTTTTGCGAACAAGTAGCGAACATGCTGCGGACAAGCTCCAAACAAAACTTTTTAACCATAAAAAAAGGGGCTTATCGCCCCTCCATTAATAACTGATGAATATCACTCTCCAGATACCAAATCTTACCTCGCACTTTGCTGAAAGATAACTTCCCTTCATTGCGCCAGCGTTGTAAGGTTCGTGGACTGATGTGAAGTTGTTGCATCACATCCTGACTGTCGAGCCAGTTGTTTTTTGCTGCAACAGGCTTAGGAATGAGTGCCGTTGGATGTGGCATTTTTTGTAAAATATAGTAGAGCAGGTTAATGATTTCTTTGAGTAATTGTGTATTTGTTTCTTGCATGTGAACATTTCAACAGGTAATTATTAGCTGTTTTAGCTTCCTAAAAGCTTAGGAAAACCATAACAACTTCATATGAAGAAGGGAGTACCAAGAACAATCTTTTTCAAAAATAATAAAAGCTAGGAATAAAAAAAATAATCAGCTGATTTTAAGGTTTATACATCTTAAAATATCTAAAGTTCTGCCTTCACTTCTCTCTTTTCAATCATTTTTTTGAAAAGATCTGTTCTGTTTCTTGTGACAATAAGATTAACTTCTGATGAAACAGGCTCCTTCAATAAGAGTTCGCATTGACTATTCTTAATAGATTTATAACCTGAAACGGCATCTAGCGCTACCATGATAGAACGGTTGATTCTAAAAAACTCGTCTTCATTTAACAGGAGTTCTAATTCACACATTTTATAGTCTATAATGTATTTTTTACCGTTTTTAAGCACTGCATAACCAATTTTTCCCTCTCTTTGCAGATATAATACTTCTTTTACCGGAAAATAATAAGCATGCTTTCCTAAGCTTCCTTTTAAACAAAGATCAGCGTCTTTTTTAAAAATCTTGATGAGCATATAATACCCAAAATAAAGCATATTTAAAACAACAATAGCCGCTTGTATTAAAGGAAATTCTAATACCATATAATCACTCAATAAAATATCCCCATTCACCATAAAAAAATATATTCTGGCAGCTAGATAACAAAGCAACACCATGAAAACTATACCTATTAAAAACTGATAAAGACTCCGTTTTAAAGGTTTTTCTTCCCAAGACAAACGTTTATCTAAATAAAGATTACTGTAATGTACTCCCCATATCACCATAAAAGACATCAGCAAAGTAAAAATAAACGCTTCCTGATAGTTGCGCTGCTTAACCAGTGTGATAAATGTCTGGTATTGCGTTGGGGTATTGAGGTAAAAACTGATAAATAGTGCCGCCGATAAGCGATAAAACCAATGAAAATAGCTTATACGTTTTGGATGTTGATTTTTTTTCATAGTGGTAGATGGTATGCTAAACAGGCTACAAATACCAATTTAACGACATTAAATAAAAATCGTTACGAAAAAAGTAATTTATAAGCTTGATAGCTGATATTATTACAATGAAGATGGAAGAAGCGGAAGGCTAAAGGCTGAAGGCACTACCAACTGGCAACCGACAACTGGCAACTGGCAACCCATAACTGGCAACTGATTTTACCATTCACTCCATTTTTTAAACCATTCACTCCTTTAAGGGATTGCTGTTCTTGCTTTACTTCTTCATAAACCGCTATTTCGTTGCTGCTTGCAAGCAATTTTATTTAAACATTAAATTTTATTTATTTATGCAAAAATTAAGTTTTAACAATGCTGGGTTACAGCAATTATTGCAGGCCTACTACCTGCTTAGCGACGAAGAGCTTAGACAAGAAGCTTTATTGATTGAAACAGATTTTAGACAATGGCTTATCAAGCATTTTATTTTTAGTGAACAACAATTAGAAGATTTATTTGCTATAAATGAAACTTTTATAGAAGAATTTTCTGAAGAGTTTGCTTTCTTCTTTAAAAATCGTTTACCTGTATCTCTTTTTAAAGAAGAACCCATTGATCAAAGATTAAGCGAACCGGGAAGAGGTAAACTATACCGTAATGAAAAAGTAAGTACTCAAACCTATAGTCCTTCTTTAGGGTTAAGCAGTACAGAAACTTTAAGTTTAAGTATTCAATACCTGTATTAATCTAAAATAGTTAACAGCCGGAAGCCAGGAACAATCTTAAATCAGAAGGTTCCGGCTGTTGTTTTCTCTTAAAGCATTTTGGATATGGTAGACTTTAAAAATTATGAGGCCAGAAGAACTTATCTCCTCTATCTCATCATACATAAATACCCTTTATCCAGAAAACAACTTGCCCAGAAATTTAATTGCGAAGAACATACCATCACCAGAATGGTTAACGACCTTCGTTTTCATAAAAATTATCCTATCCGTTATTCTAAATCTTTAAAACGTTATGTTTTGGTGGAGGATTGATGGTGGTACTGGGATGAGAAGTTTTGTCACTGCGAGGAACGAAGAAGTCTCCCTTTTAACCTGTATAAAGAGATAGCTTCACTGTGTTCGCTATGAACTGTGTTTAAATCCAAATAAAAGTTAAAATTTATTAAAATAAAATTCTGTTTTAATTGCTATTAGCCAAATTGTGCTTTATAAGGTTCACCTGATTTTGCTATGGCAAATACTTGTTTAATAAGTTTATTTACTGCTGCTATCAGCGCTACTCTATAAGGTTTCCCTTTTCCTCTTAATCTTTCATATAACTCTTTACAAGCCTTATTACAACGTATTGCTGAGGTAGCAGCCATATAAAGCACTTTTCTTATCTGGCCCATTCCCATTTTGCAGATATGCCCTTTGCCTTTTACGCTTGTTCCTGATTCATATATCCTTGGGGCCAGTCCGAAATAGGATATGACCTGCTTATAGTTTTCAAACATCCCGAAGCCATCTGTGGCAATAATCAGCATAGACACACTTCTAGGCCCTATTCCTGGTATACTTCTTATATTAACAGCCATTTCTGCATAGTTTTGCTTTATTAATTTTTCTATCTCACACTCTTTATCCTTAATTCTTTTATCGTAGCTCTCAACCTCTTCCTTTATTTCATTGTAGAGTAGCTGCTCTATTGTACCTGCAGACTCAAATGCATGTAACTGGTTGCATAACATCTGTCTACGTTGTTTCAAACCTTCAAGATAGGTTTCCAGATTACGGATCTTCTGGATTTCTTCTGTTGGAGGTGTCCACAGCTTAGGACTAGTCATCTGGGCAAACTCTGCTATAACCATCGCATCTTTACTGTCTGTCTTTGCCCTAGACATTCGCATCTGTGCATACCTGCGTATAATCAAGGGGTTAACTACCGAAACTCTGAGTCCTGAATCGTGTACAAACCTTGCCAGTTGGAAATAATAAGGACCTGTGGCTTCCATCACAACATGGGTGTCCTGAACATGCGGCAGCATATCCATAAATCCCTTAATGTTGTTAGCAAACCTACTTTTGAAGGTCAATTTACCCTCTTTTAATACTGCAATGTCAAAATAATCCTTTGAACAATCGATACCTGTTACCATATTTGTATTGAATTGTGGATCTCAGCAGTTCTTATCCTGACTTATCAATCGTTAAAACAGGCTCCCAACGCCTAATGAACTGTCCAAGTTGATATAAGAATGAGAGAAGGGGACTAACATAGCGAAGTGTCTTTGATGACTAATGACAAACTAAAGTCTTATTCCTTCTCTCTGCTGGATCTTTTTAAACTGAACAAAATTATATTCTGTTTACGCTTATCCAAACATTTCTCTACAAACTTACGATGACAAAACACTACTGGTTTGTCACTGCGAGGAACGAAGAAGTCTCCCTTTTAACCTGTATAAAGAGATAGCTTCACTGTGTTCGCTATGACAAAGGGGAACCTGTATGTTGAGATAGCTTCACTGTGTTCGCTATGACAAAGGGGAACCTGTATGTTGAGATAGCTTCATTGCATTCGCGATGACAAATAAAAAGATTACTTCTTCATTCCTCATGGCAATGCAAAAAAAATCAAAAAAAAAGTAAAGGAACATTTTATGTTCCTCTACACGCTTTTCTTTACCTGTTCATAAGGCCTTATGAATAGGGAAATGCCGAAAACCCTTAAAAAGAGTAGGCATCATCATGTAAAACTCTATGGCTTCGAGGTGTAGCAAAGCCAAATCTACGATGAAGAAAAAATTCATCATTCCTATGATTGCTGTAGCAGCAATCTCAGGTGCTGTTTTATTCTCTGCTTTTAAAGCAGAAGATAAGTCTGAAAATCTCAGCCAAAAATGGTTTGAGTTTACCAATGTTCTTGGCGACGGGGATGTTAACAATCCTGCCAATTACATGATTACGCCTTCTGATGGTGCCAACGCTCCTGGCTGCCCGGAAGGTAGTGATGAAAGATGTGCTGTTTTAGCCTTACCTGGTACAAATCCAGACCAACCTAATTTGAGTGGTGGTAGTGTGATTGAAATCAGACAAAGAGCTATTGAGTAATCTTTTCTAGAGGCTGTCTCCAAAAAGCGTATGTGTTATATTGAGCAGCGCAGAAATATGCTCTGATATGCTCAAAAAAGGCTTCGACTCCGCTCAGCCTGACACAAAATCGTGATTTGAGAGACAGTCTCTTATGATATCTTTTTATCTCGGGTTTTGTACAATTATTCCGCCATTTACTACGGCTATCGGTATGGGTAAAACATATTGATTGCTATTGGCTTTTAAAACATACTGCTCTCCGTTGATATCACGAATGATATCTTTTGCATAACGTGGATCTTTATTCAGCCTTCTTAAATCTGTCCATCTTAAGCCTCTAAACAAAAGTTCTTTTCTTCTTTCTTGTAATACCCAATCTAAAACCTGTTGCACTTGATTGCTCTCCAGTTTTTGATAAGCAGCTACTGTAAACCTATTTCTTAATAATTGATGAAGCCTTTCCAAAGCTTTTACAGTATCTCCTCTCCTCACTGCACTTTCTGCACTGATGAGTAGCATTTCATTTACTGCTATGCCATTGAACAAGCTTGCTGTACCATCATAACTTCCTTTAAAAGAAAATAAACCTGCCCTGTTCATAAAGAAACCTGTTCTTCGCAAATCTCCATTTTGATATTGTGCATATAGTTCTGGTGATACCCTGCTAAAAGTGACTGATAATACGGTACGACCAAATGTGGTGCTATGAAAGATCACTTCCGGATTGTAACGAGCAAAAGGATAGGTAGCATTTAGGTTTGTTTGCTTAAAATCTAACAAGGTACTTTGGTAATTTAAACAGGAGTCTGCATAAAGTTCAGCTTCCTGATAACGCTCCATAGCCAGGTAAACTCTGGCCAACAAACCTAATGTAGCAGGTTTTGAAGGGGTAGTTTTAACTTCGGTTTGAACGGGTAAAGCAGCAGATGCTGTTTTTAAATCCACGAGGATGCGGTCATAGGTTTCCCTCAAGCTTGCCCTTGAAAAATTAGCGCTGATATCTGCCGTGGTACGCAACGGGATACCCAAAGTTTGGCTAGCTGTTGTTTCTTCATAAGGGGCGGCAAAAAGCTGTGCCAACTGATAAAAGGCAAAGGATCTGTAAAATAAAGCCTCTGCCCGCATCCTCCTCTTTTCTTGCTCTGGCGCTACAATTTTAGCTAGTTGATCTAAAACGGTATTGGCATAAAAAACGGTTACATAAGGTAAAGACCACTCGTTTAGTTCGTTATTATTAAACACATCATCATTCCAAACATATATATTTTTAGCAGTGATATCGGCTAAGTTTTGCCAGGTTGCTGGCTGTAAAAACACATTATCTGTGGCAGCTTCCTGTATACCGGGATAAGAGGAGTTCATCCTACTGGTATAATCTAATAAACCTTGTAAATCTCTGGCGGTGTTAGGTACTACCAAAGCTTTATCTGGCTTTACATCCAGATAATCTGTACATGCTACTAAACTCCCTAACAAAGCAAGTAAGCATAAGACATTTAACCCTTTAAAATTATTTCTTTTCATGATTCTTATTTTATAATCCATATCTAAAACCTATCGCATAGGTACGCGGAATGGTGATTTCCCCATAATCGGGATCTACCTGAGCTGATGTTGCCTTCCAAAGCATCCCAATGTTATTCACAAAAGCATAAATGCTCAGCCGCTTTTGCTTCTCAGCCAATTTCTGAAAGCTGTAAGTGATATTGATATCTTGCAAACGGATATGGTCTGCCGGGGCTATCAATACTTCGGAACGGGAGTAAAAACTATCTCTATTGGCATTAGCCGGATAAATAAGGGAAGGCACTTTTGTTCGGCTTTCATCTCCCGGCTGCTGCCAGCGTTGCAGGTAGTCTGCATGGTTTGCGGTACCTTGAAACAAGGCTGTATAATTGACAGAGTTGCGCTTAAAGAAATAGCCTAAACGGTAACTGAGGTTTAAAGATAGCGACCATCCTGCATAGCTAAAGTTATTTCTTAAAGCTCCAAAATATAGGGGTACGGCAGAACCTTTATAGACCAAATCTTCTGCGGTACTACGGGCTACCAGTTGTGTATAATCTGTACTTAATTCGCCTGCTACAAATCCCTGAGGATTACCCCTAAGCGGATCAAGACCTCCCCAGCGATAAGCATGTATGGCATATAGGGGTTTTCCGATGATGGGCGAAATGGTTAAACCTCCATTTAGATAAGCATTGATATCTGTAGTTGCTGCTAAATACTCTTCTAACTTGGTAGCTGCATAACTGAACACTAGATTACTTGTCCAGCCGAGTTTTCCGCTGCTATTGATGCTCTCCAGTTCTATATCTACACCTCTTCCACTCATCGTAGCTGAATTCCCTTGGTAGCTAAAACTTTGTAAGGGCGAAAGTGCTCCTGTGGTTTGGTCTAAGGGCATGAAACCGAGTAAATCTGTACTTCTTTTCCGATAAAACTCCAAAGTCCCTCTTAGGGCATTGCCTTTTAAGGCAAAGTCTATCCCTAAATTGAGCATGGCTGTTTTCTCCCACCTTAAGTTTTCATTTGCAGGATTTCTGATGATGCCATAAGGCCTATTATTGAGGTTACCGTTATTGTAAAACATCACGGTAGGTAAGGCAGATACATTGGGGTTTAAATTGCCACTAAAACCATAAGTACTGCGTATTTTAAGGTAAGGCAGGAAGTCTAATTTATAGAAAGGTTCTGAGGAAAGATTCCATGCTAAACCAGCCGACCATAGAGGTACCAGCCTTTGGTTGCTACTCACGCCAAAGAGGTTAGAGCCATCCTGGCGGGCACTTAAAGAAAGGGTATATCTTTTAGCATAGCTGTAAGCAGCATTCCCATAAAAGGAGACATAGCGGTTTAAGCGTTCTGTAAAATTGCTGCGGTCTGGTATTCTACCAGAACCACTGTTTCTTCCATAAAGTGGGAAAACGGTTTGATAATCTACTGGTATGCTGGTTAAGATATCGGCATCATAGCCGTAAGTGCGGCTACTTTGTGAGGTGTTTCTTAAGGCTCTAAGCTCGGCACCTAATAAGCCTGTAATTTCATGCTTGGCCCATGTACTTTGGTGATGAAGCTGGGAGCGCAGGGCATGGCTAAACAAGCGGCTGTTTTGCTGGTCGTAAAAAGCTCCTAGTGGTATGGGTCTGTTTACCTGCCCATTGTTGATGCTGCTATAACGATTGATGGCGTCTCGTACCTGATAAGATTCTTCTTCCAGCGTATGCAGCCTTTGTCCGGCATTACTTTGGTATTGGTAGCTGGTTTCTAGTCGCCAAACTTTCCAAAACTTGTAGTTGATGGCTGTTTGTAAGAGTAGGTCTTGGTTCTTGCTGATGGCTCTGTTAAAACCCAACTCCTCTAAAGGGCGGTATTGCCAGTTGAGCAATCCTCTGTCTAATGCATCCGCTTTAAAAGGCTCGCTAAAATCCCTCGGAACGGCAAGTGCCAGGCCTTGGGCATCTGCAAAACTGCTATACGTTGCTAAACCAGCATAACTGCCATAAGGTAATTGCCCTTCTTGGTTACGTACCTGACTGTAAAGGATACTCGTATTTAGATTGACTTGAGGATGTAGCTCAAAGTTTTGCTCGCTCCTAAAAGTATAACGTTGATTGCCAGCATCCAGATTACTCTGCTGATCGTCATAAGCACCAGAAACATAATAACGTACATAGCGGCTTCCTCCTCTAATATTTAGGGCATATTGTTGTAAAGCACTTTGCCGGTAAACATAGCGGTTTAAATCGTCCCGGTAATCCTTAGCTTCCAAAGCTTGTAAAGCTTGCCTTGCTGCCTCCTGCTCTGCTGCACTGCCGTTTCTTTCTTGCTGTAGTAATTGTACTCCTATGCTTAAAGGCACTTGTCCGTCTTGCAAAGCGGCATCAAAAAAACCTCTGCTAAAAAGATCTCTTTCTAAAGCTAGGTAAGGTGCTGCCGGAACTAAAGGTAAATCCCTCATATCTGGCCGCTGCCCTAAGGTATAGTTGCTGTTTATACTCACCTGTAAAGGGCTATTGCTATTGCCTTTTTTGGTGGTGATGACAATAACGCCATTTCCTGCTCTTACCCCCCAGATAGAGGCGGCTGCAGCATCTTTAAGAACGGTTACACTGGCAATATCATTGGGGTTGATGTTATTGATATCTCCTTCATAAGGGAAATTATCCAGTACAATTAAGGGGCTGCTATTACTAAAACAGTACTTCTACCTCTTATGCTGATGGTTTCTGTACTTACGCCTCTTTTATCTATCAGTAAGCCTGGGGTAATATGTTCTAGCCTGCTGATGACATCTGGACTTACCTGCCTATCAAAAGCTCTTGATTGATTTGTACAAAAGAACCTGTTGAGCGTTCTTTAGGTAAGCGTTGCAAGCCTGTTGATACTACTACTTCTTGTAAGGCATTGATATCTGGGCTGAGTTGTAGGCTTAAAACCTGCCCTATTTTAGCATTGACGCTAAGCGGTTTGAAACCTAGGTAGCTTAGCTCTAATACCTCGTTCTCTTGATTTACCCTGATGCTGAATTTACCTAAGCTATCTGTGGTAGTGACTTGCGGACTTCCTTTAACTTTGATGATGACGCCTGCCAGAGGCTCGTTATGGTTGATACTGCTTACCTTGCCGCTGATGCTGGCTTGCCAAGCCATGAGGGTGGCAGGTAGTAATAATAGGATGATAAGCGTTAATTTTTTCTTCATCGTGTAGGGGTTTGATCAGGTTTAAATACAAATACTTCTAATGTTCTTTCTGCTTCTTGCAGGTAAAGGCCCACTGTTGCCAGTGCTTCATTAATTTCTACCACTGTTGCATTTACTGCCAGCTTAGGGATGTTAGGCTGTTGCCCACTTTCATTGAGGATGGGGATATGTGCTGATTCTTTATTATACAATCGTAGCCAGCCTGCTAAGCTATTTTTAGGCTGCTGAGGATATGGTAATGGCGCTCCTTTACTTTTGATGATATAGCAAGGCATGCTCCTCTTTTCATACTGGGTTTGTAGCCCAAAGCTGCCGTCTAATTGCTGTTTGATGATAGCGGATGCTTTATCCTTTAAGCTAGGGTTTAACAGCAGCTCAAAACAATAAAGGCTTGCTTCTTTTGCCGTTCCTAGAGCTAGGAAATCTTGAGCAAGCAGGCCTCCCTCAAAGATGAGTTGATTTCTAGGCATCTCTAAAAGCATGGGGCTATAAAGTGCATATAGCGATAGCCTACTGGCATTGGTAGCGAAATAGCGTAGGGTATCTTGGTTTTTAGGCCATCCCAAATAAGATGGTGCACCTTTTAAATAAGCGGTAAGCTTGCTTGCTGTTAAAAGCGGAGCATGTGCAGGTAAACTTTCATAGCGGTTAAAGTTTAGTAAATCTGCTTTGATGCTTTCTTTAAAAGCTTTGCCTGCCAAAGCATTGCTTAATTGCTGTTTGTTTACACCAGCACTACTGCTGATGTGTAAAACCTTAGCATCTTTACCTATCCATACCACATGAGGGACTATCTGATGTGGAAAAGCCTGATGCAAGGCTTGCTCCTCGGCAACATAAGTTAAAGACAGCTTTTGTAGCTTTTCATTATTAGTTATAAAAGTGCTTAGCTTTTGCTTAGTCTCTTTGCTTAAAGGCAAGATCATGATGTCTTTGCTAAACTGCTGCTGTAAACTATCTAATTTGGGCATGGCTGCAATGCAGCTGCCACACCAAGTAGCCCAAAAATCTAAGATGATGAGTTTGCCTTTATACTCATTTAAAGTGATGGTGTTTTTGCCCTCAGGGTGGTTAAAGGTTTGCAGCTTTAAATCCCATAAGGTTTGAGGGATGCTGTCTCCTATTTGCAAAGCCTGCTGGGCTTTGACTTTTTTGCTGTATGACACCACAACTAGTATGCATATCAAAACCATAAAAATTGAACGAATTCTAGGCATAGACCACACCCTTTCTTTTGATACCTAAAGAAGCCGCCCCGTTAATTAACACATTAACTAGCTTGCAGGCTGGGGCGGCTGTATAAAGCCTGCTGTATGTTATAAATGAAATGTTGTGAGCGCTAAATCTTAGTGATTGGAGGACATTTACCCTTTCATAAGTATTAGTTAAAAAATATTTCCCTAAAGCCTGTTTTATTAATACAGAATTATGATATATTTGAAGTAGTAGAAGGGTAAATTTTGGACATAGCTGCCCCATTGGGTATAAAAACCGCATATTCTTCTGCTTTTAGTGATTAAAATTTAGGATAGTTTGATACATAGCTAGCGCTTACGGTTATTTTTAAAGACCGTTACATGCGCTTGCTGTTGGCTGATGTTATCCTAAGTTGGCGATTTGATGACGCGAATAATGGGATTTTGAAAAGGATGATTGACTACGACTGCGAGGGTTGTAGCTTTGCCATAACGCCTATGGGAAACGTTTAAATGCTGTTTTACAAAAGGGTTAAATGTAGATGTTTTCATTTTATGATATCTATGAAAACGATGTGTACCCAAAAAGCAAAGGAAGAAAACCGAATTGGTGAGAAACCAATAGGGCGAACTTCAATGCTTACAAGTGGTACCGCTAAGAACCTCCCTAATCGAAATCAGGGTTCCTCAAGACTGACATGAAGTTCGCCCTACTGGATAATATCGTAAAGATATATAAATCCAATAGAAAACGAACTCACGGTCAACTCAAGAGGAAAATTTAGCGGTTTTCTTGTTTGAGTGACATCGTTAAGTAGGATTTAATCCCTACTAAAGTTATCGCTATTAAACTAATTACTAAACAAATATACAATTGTTGATTTTAAAAATCAACTATAAAATAATTTTTTTTTAAAGTGACTAAAATTAATCGCATAGCGGAGGTATTAAAAGAAAAGGGCGCTGGAAATAGCGATTTAATAAAGTTTCTTGGCGTAGAAAAAGAAACTGTATCTAGATGGGTTAACAATAAACAACAGCCTACACTAAATACTTTAAATAAAATTGCTGAATTTTTAAGGGTTGATATAAGAGAATTACTCCATCAAAGTGATTGGAGTAATAGTCAGATACTTCCATTTAAAAATAATACTAAATAAATAACTCCGAGTTAATTAGAGGTTAAAAAGGGTTTGTGGAGGGGTATAGAAAAGAAATAAAAAAATAGTACAAAAAGAAGCTGCCTTTATTAGGCGCTGACGGTTCGAGTTGCGGTGGTTTGGTTTCGATTGTTCTAGTATAAACATTAATAATTACAAAATTTATAAAACTTAGAAAGGAAAATCACATGGAGCATAATAAAAATAGAACAATTATATCAGATTTTGGAAACGGAGTAACAGAAACAATTTGGGCAATCGGGACATCCATCGCAGCTACGGCTGTTCATAAGATAAATTACTAGATTCTAAAAAATTATGATAGACATCTTACTTAAAGATAATTTAAATAAGGTACTGCAAGAAATGTATGGGCTAAGAAAAGAAACTGAGTTATTAATTTATGAAAATATCAGTAAAATCAATAGTAAAAAAGATTATTTCACTGTAGAAACATTGGACAATAAGACATTAAAATTTTGAATAAATCAGGGCTATAAGATTGACAATTCACTTTATGATAGATTAATACTTGAATACAACAACTCAAATTCTGAATTACTAACTCGTTGGAAATAACTGAAAATATGGACAGATATCATTTTACTGTTAAATGCAAAGATGCGTCACCAGAAAAAATCTGGGAATTTATCCAAAATGGTTTATCTAATGACGTAATTATAAAAAGCATAAAAGATAAAGTCCCATACAATATTAATTATATTACGGAAAGCGAAATTTCTTTTTCTGTAAAAACAAGAAATGATGGTAAACCAGAAATAATAACATTAGAAGATTTTATTAGAATTATTATCGGACTAATGAAAATGGAAACTTTTAATACCTCAACCTCTAAACCTATTTTTAGAGAAAGTAAAGTTTATAGAAAGCGTTCCCCTATGTTTGCTTTGTTGGTGAGTAGTGGGGTTATTGAGAAAACATTAAAAACCCATCAACTTTAAAGTCCTACAAATGAATTATAAAAACATCTTAGATTCTTCCAATGAAGAAATCTTTTATGAGGAAAGAATCATTGCCTTTATCGATATTCTAGCTTTTAGAGATTTCATTAATGATACAATTGATAAAAGTGGTGAAGTTAATAAGGAAAAATTGGTTAACATAGTTAATGCTTTAAAGTTAATAAAAAAGGAATTTGATAAAATAGATAAAAGTGGAGAAGCTCCCTATTCCTTAATCACTACTTTTTTTTCTGATTCAATAGTCCTTTCTTTAAGAAAAGATTACAGTATTGGTTTGCTCAAAGTATTTGAAACTTTAAAAATCATACAGATTAAACTCATTGAATATGGGATATTACTTCGTGGAGGAATTGTTTTTGGAAAATTAATTCACCAACCCGATGTTATCTTAGGTCCCGCAATGAATGAAGCATATGATCTAGAGAGTAAATCAGCTTTGTATCCTCGTATAACAATTGACCCTGATATTATGGAAATGATGGCAAAAGAAAATGAGTTAAGCGATAGCGTCTATACTGTAAAAGATTATGATTTTCATAAAACTTTTGAAATTGACTTTGATAACACATATTATATAAATTATTTTTCAGACGTGGCTAATTATTTAAATGATGGTGATGAAATTAAATATTATCAAAAATTAAGGCAATTAATAAGGAATGGGGTTAAAAGAACAGATATAGGAATTCGCATGAAATACATGTGGATGTTAAGAAAATTCAACATAGGAAAACCTTCAAAAATAAAAGATATGGTTTATAGAGAATTAGATGATTTGAATAATTTAATTGCCCCTTCTGATAACTAGATTCTCTGTAAAGCAAATTGTATAATGACAGCAATATCATTACTATGAATAATTTATTTAAGCTTAGACTTAAAAAATCATAGAATTTTACCTAAAAAATGAAGAAGATGCAAAAAAAGTGATAATTTCCATTAAACCGGAGAGATTCGAAGCCATAATTGGGAGAAGAAATTAAAAGTCTTATATTACAATTATTACATATCATATTGATCATGCTAAAAAAATTAATATTGAAAAACATCAACTAAAATGGGAAAACCTTTCAAAAAAGAATTAGAAATTATTCCACATACAATACAAGAGATTAATGAAATTGATTTATCAAATTTCACATCCGAATATCAGGCGCTATTGACATTTCCCCTAATTGCTGTTGGGTCGGGAGGTTCATTAAGTGCATGTTATTTTGCTGAGGCCCTTCATCAACAAACAGGAAATATTGCTAAAGCAATTACTCCCTTAGAAGTTCAATCTTCTATAAATATTTTCAGAAAAATTAATGTTCTTATTATTAGTGCAAGTGGCAAGAACAAGGATATTTTATTAGCATTTAATTCAATAATTGCACAGGAGCCAAACAAAGTAATTAGTATTAGCACTAAGGAAAATTCACCGTTAAAAACATTTTCAGCAAAAACTAGTATAGCTGAAAATTTCGCTTTCTCTCTATCTGCTGGGAAAGACGGTTTCTTAGCATCTAATTCATTAGTTGCATTTTTTATACTTCTCTGTAGAGCCTATGGTAATGAAACTAAGAATTTAAAATTAGCAAGTAAAAAGGTCTACCTAGAAGATATAAATAGATTTTCAAAATCTATAATAAAAGAAACCACTTATATTGTTCTTTATAGTGGATGGTCTAAACCTGTTGCGATTGATATTGAGTCTAAATTTTCTGAGGCAGCCTTAGGAAGTGTTCTACTTTCAGATTATCGTAATTTCGGACATGGCAGACATCATTGGTTTGATAAAAGGAAAGATAATTCAGTCATAATCTCACTGATAAATCCTGATGATGAGCAATTGGCAGAAAAAACGCTACAATTATTACCAAAAGATATTCCTGTTCTCAAACTTAATTCTAAAAATAGTGGTGCATTTTCAACTATAGATTTACTAATTCAATCTTTTCATCTTGTAGATAATATTGGAGAAAAACAATCTATAGACCCAGGAAGACCTGGGGTTCCTAATTATGGAAGTAAACTATACAACTTGAGTTATGCTAGTCTATTAAAAAAAATAAACTGTTTGATAATAAAAAGGCAACTGCTATTACACGGAAAATTCATCCAATATTACTTAGCAGTTTGAATTACAAGACCTTAAGAAGATGGGAACTTGCATACACAAATTTCTTAAAAAAAATTAAGTCAGTAGAATTTGGCTGTGTAGTTCTTGATTATGATCGGACATTATGTTCTGATAGAAGAAGGCTTGATGGTCCAGATACTGATATTATCAATGAAATCGAAAGAATTATAAAATTAGGCTATTTGATAGCAATTGTTACAGGTCGAGGCCAATCTGTTAAAAACGATTTGAAGAAATTAATCATTGATAAAAATCTTCATGAAAATATAATTATTGGTTATTACAATGGTTCAGACATTGGCTTTTTATCATCAGATAAATTCCCAAATGTTGAACGTAAAAATGCAGTCGTTTTAGAAAACATTTATAAGGAACTCAAAGATTCTGATATAAATGAATTTTTAAGTCTCTCTTTAAGACCTGACCAACTAACTGTTGAAATTATTGACGGACAAGATTGGCGTTTTATCAAACCAGCTTTATATAATTTAGTGATGGATTCTAAAGATACAGGTTTCATTATATTAGAATCCAGTCGTTCAATAGATATTGTTGTTAGGCCAAAAGTATCAAAACTTAATGTAATCGCTTATTGTGAAAATGAGTTAATTAAAAAAGGTATTTCCAATTATTGTTTATGTATTGGTGATAAAGGCCGTTATCCAGGAAATGATTTTGAACTTCTTACCTATCCTTTTTCCTTAAGTGTAGATGAAGTGTCTACGGATATGAATACTTGTTGGAACATATCTCCGAAATCAGTTAATAATGCAGATTCTTGTCTGATTTACTTAAAGTCTTTAAAAGCTGGTAATATGGGATTAATTTTTGACTATGAATAATATACTAGCAGAGAAAATTCTAGTCAAGTTAATGAATTGGAATCAAGCAGAGATCGATATAGAACGACCACTCATTCAAGCCTTGGCTAACTTAAAATATGATGAATACCAACAATATTCAACTGGAATGAGGTTTACAGAAAGTTTAGTAAACTGGTTAAATCAATTTGAAAATGCTTCCGAAAGAAATATTGCATATAAATTCATTAAGGAGCATCTAATATTTATCAGCTCAGAACAAATTAGACATTTGATAAATATTTGTTTCTATGAAAAGATTGATCCCTTGTTAACTGTTAAAGCAGCAGAATTAATGAGCGTGAGTCATCATTTAATTACAAAAATTCATAAAGATCAAACTTACTCCCATGTAAAACGTAAATCGCTTTTTTTGGGTTTAAGTGATGGTGCAAAGATCGATCAATTAAGAAGGTCTAGCAACATAGATAATGAACAAATATTTTCATCATATTATATTTCGAAAGAAAAGCAAAATGATATGCTTGAAAAATTATCAGAGGCAATTGGTCAAAATTCCAAATTCAGCTCTATTTATTTAATTGACGACTTTACAGCTAGCGGATTAAGCTATTTCAGAGTTGATGAAGAAAAAGGTAAAATCTTAAAATTTCTTAATTTACTTTATAAAGTTAAGGAAAAAGAAGATGATGTAGTATTAGGTGACTTGATTGATATAAAACTATTAAGCGTTCATACAATATTTATGTGGCAACAAAGTCTGCAATTGACTATTTAGATTCTGAAATAACTAAATGGAAAGTTAAAAATAAAAGAGAATTTGAGCACTCAGTTTCAGCAGTACAAGTAATTGATAAGAGTGTGTCTCGACAGGTATTAGATGACAGAAAATTTATTGAGTTGACTAAATACGATAATTATTTTGACGAATCAATTATCGATGGGCATTATGAAGTTGGTCAGACAGGTAAGCCATATCTAGGTTTCAATGAATGTGCACTACCTTTAGTACTAAATCACAATACGCCGAATAATAGCTTACCAATTCTTTGGCTACCAGCAGATAAAAAGTTTACAGGTTTATTTCCAAGAGTTACTAGACATAAAGAATGACAATCAGGCTTAGAAATCCATTCAAGTTAAGAAATTCCGAAAAAATTGACTCCGATGCAAGTTTTCTTAGGATTTATAGTCCTAATGTTCTTGAATCACTTGTTGAAAAAGATAAGCAACAATCACTTTGGAATGATATTCTTTTCATTAGAAGTTCTCCAGGAGCAGGAAAAACATCGCTGCTTCGTATTTTCGAACCAACAACTCTGGTTACGCTATTCAATAGTAAATCCCAAACGGCTTTAAAAGAACTTCGTGAATTTTTGAAAAAATTACATGTAGTAGATAACGATAAGATTAATCTATTGGGTGTAAGTTTGCACTGTACTCGAAACTATGAAAATTTAGAAGATTTAGCTATTTCTGATGCTCAGAAGAAAAGATTGTTCTTTGCATTAATAAATGCAAGAGTTATCACTGCTACAATTAGAGGAATTATCCAACTCAAACAAAGCGATTTTCCATCCGATCTTGATAAAATTTCAATTTCATATACTAATGAACATAATTATTTTAAGAACATAAGTTTTCCATGTACTGGAAAGGAATTATATATCTGGGCTGAAAACATTGAGAAAAAGGTGTTTGATGCAATGGACAGTTTTTTGCCGATTGAACAAATTCAACCTGAAGGACACGACGAATTATTTGCATTTTATGCTCTTAATGTTACAAATATTACCTTTTCTGGTAATAACATATGTAATAGAATACTCTTTATGTTTGATGATACTCATAAGCTTTCAGCTACTCAAAGAACGTTATTGCTTAAATTTATACTTGAAAAAAGAGGTAATCAGTCAATTTGGATTAGCGAAAGGTTAGAGGCTTTAAGTAATGAAGATAGCCTTGGCTCGTTTATGGATCGAGATTATAATGAGATTAATTTAGAGGAGATTTGGCAGAATAAAGAAAGTAAGTTTCGAGCTATTGCACAGAATATTGCAGAAAGGAGGGCAAATGTTTCAACAGAAGATGTCACTAGCTTTGAAGAGAACTTAGAGGTGAATATCAATGAAGTAACCTTCAATCAAAATTTTATTAATGGGTTTGAGAAGAGCTTAAAAAACTTAGAGTATTTTTCTGAATACACCTCGAAGTTTGATGATTGGATTCTTTATCTAAAATCCCATGACGGTACTTCTTTTGAGAAAGCTCGTATTGCTAGGAGTGCTGAAATTTTAGCAAATAAAAATATGAATGTTGGGCAATTAACAATGGATGTTCCAATGACTGTCCAACAATTGGATGCATTAATTACAAGTGAAATTCAGAATGCGACTGAATATTTCCTTGCTATAGAGAATAAAATTCCATATTATTTCAGTTTTGAAAGATTAGTTAAGATTTCATCATCTAATATAGACCAGTTTTTGCAATTTAGTGGTGATTTATTTGAGTCGATGTTGTCGAATAAAATTGCTTCTAAAAACATTATTCTCCCCACTGAAGTTCAAGAAAAAATTTTAAGAAGATCTGTCGAAAATCGTTGGGATGAATTGCCAAGATTAATTCCTCATTCTAAGTTGGTTATTAAATTATTGCAAAAATTCCAAGAATATGCCTTTAAGGAAACAAATCGACCAACAATTCCTTATGCGCCAGGTGTTACTGGATTTGCAATAAAGGCACCAAATAAAATGAAATTAATTGAAGAAAGATATTGGCTAGAAGAGGAGGTTGCTAGACCTTTAGTTGATGTCTTGGCGACTTGTATATCTTATAATTTATTAGAACGCAGGACGATTAGTCAAGGAAAAAAAGGTAGTGAAAGTACAACGGTATATTACCTAAATCGATGGCTGTGTGTGAAATTTAATCTTCCTCTCGGATATGGAGGTTGGAGATCATTGAAGTCTGATGATTTATTAAAATGGTTAAAATAATGGGACAACTTCGATGGAGCCCCTATCTGCTCTCAGCTACAGATAAGGCAATTCAATTATTAAAAAATCATTTCTCAGATGGCACTAAAAGAAAGGTTCTATTAATTATGGGGAAGGGTTTTGATGTACGGATGAATTTTGTAATTAAACAAATAATAGATTTAGAGTGTGAAATAGACCTTACATGTAAACTTATTTGTTTTGATGAAGGTAGCGGCTCAACTTCACATCAATATAAAAGTTATGTAGATAAGAATTATGGTGAATTAACATCGTTAATTAATCAAGAGAAAATTGAAGAAGCTAACATTAGTTTATGGAAAGAAGAAGGTAATAGAAAACGTCGTATTGGCGATAGAGAAGCTGCAAACATAATTAAAGATTTTAGAGATATTGAAGAGTATAGTGAGATTATTGTAGATATTAGCGCTTTACCTCGTGGAATATATTTCTCTTTGACAGGTAAATTATTAACACTAATTGATGCACAACCAGATAAACAAAAAAAATTAATTTAATGGTTACAGTAGCAGAAAATGCTGCATTGGATGCTTGTATAAAAGAGCAAGGCCTTGATCAGGAGTCTAAATTTTTAATGGGGTTTATGGGAGGCATTAAACCCAAAAATGAGCGAGAGGAACCTTTAATTTGGCTGCCAATTCTTGGCGAAGATAAGAAAAAGCATATTGAAAAAGCAAATGATGATTTAAAGCCTGATGAAGTATGTCCACTATTTCCTTTCCCTGCAAAAGATCCGAGAAGACCAGACTCTTTGTTAATCAATTATCATGATTTGCTTTTGGACAAATTAGGAATTGAACCACAGAATATTATGTATGTCCCTGAACAGAATCCATTTGAAGCATATCGAATAATTCATAGTGCGATAACTAATTATACAAATTCCTTAAAAGTTCTAAATAGTTGTCGAGCAGCTTTATCAACATTTTCAAGTAAGTTGCTCTCCATAGGCACTTTATTGGCAGCCTACGAAATAAACAATAATAGTACACATAGTCTCGTTGGCGTAGTTAATATAGATTCTCAAGGATATGTTTTAGAAAATGAAGAAAGTTTTCAAGACCTCAATAAATCCTCTGAACTTTTTGTAATTTGGCTGACTGGTGATCCATATGAAGAATGAAGCTTTAAATAGTACAATAGTACCTACTTGTGTAGGTAATGGATTAGTTGCTCTGGATGTTATAATTGGCTTTGAAGGGAATAATCAAGCTCAATTCCTAGCCGGTGGATCTTGTGGTAATGTAATGACGATTTTATCTTATCTTGGTTGGAATTCATATCCGATTGCTAGGTTATCGAATAATGTAGCCGGAGACTTACTTTTTCAAGACTTGCAAAAATGGAATGTCAAGGACGACCTATTACAAATTACAGAAACAGGAAGTACACCTGTCATTATTCATCGCATTTTAAAGGATAAAAAAGGCGATCCAAAACATCGTTTTGAATTTCGTAATCCAGAAGATGGAAAATACTTGCCGTCTTATAAGCCATGTTTAGCCAAATCTGTTCCTACGATTATCGAAACAGTACCACATTCAAATGTCTTTTACTTTGATCGTATAAATAGAGCTTCAATAGATCTCGCTAAAGCATATAAAGCAACTGGAACAACTATTTTCTTTGAACCTTCAAGTGTAAAAGATCAAAAAGGATTTCAACAGTCATTGGAATTAGCCGATGTGTTAAAGTTTGCTCAAGACAGAATTCCAGAATATGATTTGTTATATCCCGTCGCCTCTGTGCCGTTAGAAATCCAAACTTTAGGTTCACTTGGATTGAAGTATAGAAAAAAAGGTGAAAAATCATGGACAAAACTTGCAGGATATTCAATAGAAAATGTAATAGATTCAGCAGGAGCTGGCGATTGGTTAACCTCTGGAATTATAATGAATCTTTTTAAGAATAAAGGTTCCAATTTATCAGAGCTAAGTACAGATAAAATTGAATTTGCATTACATTTTGGGCAAGCATTAAGCGCTATGAACTGCACATTTGAGGGTGCGAGGGGTTTAATGTATGAAGTGCCTCGGCAAGAATTAATTTTAATGATTTCACATATTGTTTCCTCATCGAAACATATTATAAATCTAGGTAATAGGGTAAAAACATTCTCACATAATGACTTGGGTGTCAGAAAGATTTCATCACTTTTTGCGACGGCTCATAGATAATACCAGAATCCGTATAGAAAAATAACTTATTAAATTAATTTGCGTTCTTATAACTGACTAAATAACGCTGAAAAATAAATCTCTTTCTGATGTTTCTATTCTTTTAATTAATTAACCCCTATTCAAATAAGCATATTCAATAATAGCAAATTCAGAACGATTTTATTGGTTAACATTTATAAAGGATTATAAGCCCCATTTAGCTTAACTATTAGGTATTTATTCCCTCTATGCCTCCTTATTACTTTGCGGGAAAGCATCTACAGCTTTATAATCAACTATGAGTTTACGCATATGCCCTTTATTACTAAAATGTTTACTCACATTGATGGCTTTGTCATGAAAATCACTATTGTAGTGAAATAATCTTATAGATTTACAGTTTTCATGTTCGAAAATTGTTTTAAGCATGGTACGATCTGATAAGCCGCAAGAATGGCCCATTACAAATACTTGATAATTTTTACTATTTAAAAAGGTCAGTAAATTACGATAATTAGGTGTACGTAAATATTGATAAGATTTAATATTTTCAAAAAGCTCATTATTACGATGCTCCTCAAATTCTTTATACACTGTATCATGCTCATCTCCAAAACCGAAAATAATAGGATTATCAGCGTTTTTTAATTCGCCATGGATATAATTTATGTCAACCTTGGAGAAGAATCTAAGCTTTTTGTTAAGCTCGTTAATATAATTTTCTACAGTATTGGTATAATTGAAATTTAGAAAATACAAATTGTGCTCTATTTGGGGCACAATTGTTTTATCGTAGCCTAAGCTTTCTCTTGCTTCATCATACCCCATTAGCGGCTCAAAATCTGAAATATCAAATTGAGAACCTATTGCACTTAAAAGTTCAGGAATTACTTTAATTTTTGCCTGTTCTTCTTGCTCTATTAGATACTCCTTTAATCTTTGTTTTAGGTAATCAAACTCGGCATTTAGCTGCCTTATCTTTTCTTTATCAAAAGAACCATCCTTAGCCTTACAAGTTTTAAGCTGGTCGAAATATTCATTTTCAATATCAACCCAATTGCAATCTTGGCAATTGACAATTAAACACCTTAAAAGATGAGATAAAACAAGTACATTAAAAGGTTTATTATTTGGATAATGCGTTTCAAAAGTATAATCACTATATGATATTAAAGCATGAATATTTAATAGCTCTTTTATAGTTTTTTGTTCAAAATGATTTGTAATAAAATAAATCAAATCCTCCTTTGTATAACCAGAATGGTAAAATCCTGGTTTATGAGCGTTAATAGCACTTATAAAGGAATTAAAGTCTTTAAAATCAATTCTAAGTAACTTATCTTGGTATCTTTCTGGAAGATATCCAGCATTACCAAAACATTTTACTAGATACCAAATGATAAAATCTTTATAACTTGTTTTTAAATCATGAGCTAGATCAAAGCCGTTACCTATAAGTACAAGTCTATTCATTAAAATATTTGATTAATCCCGCAGATTAAAGCCTATTTTCTATTGTTTAAAAGGCCCTACTAATATATAATTCTAACAGCTAAATTTTTATCTTTCTTATTAGCTGGCACCAATTTATTAAGGTCTCCATCTAAACTGAAATTACCTTTCTTTTCATCAAAATTAAACGATTCATTTCAATGAGCATTTCGAGGATATCCTCGAAATGCTCACAGTTCATCAGTAAACAGGAAATCAGTCTTGCAGAAGAGTTTATCGCTACGAAGAATAAAGCTTCTCCTTGTAGTACCCCACCCAACTAAACCGGGGCGGCAGCGATACCCCACAGGACATTTGGAGCTTTTGCGGAAAATGGACGAGGAGTAAAGCAGAGCACCGGACTGGCGGATGATAGTAGTATAAGCTGTGCTTTTCTGGTTAAAAGGGAGGAAGGAGAAAGGAGGGAAGAAAAAGGAGGAAGGAGAAAAGGAAAAAACAGGGAACTGGTTAAAAATTCAAAAGGGAAAATTAAAAATTCAAAAGGGAAAACTGAAAACTCATCATTACGTGTAGTTATTGAATTAAGGTAATAAATGTGGAATGGAAATTTTTGATATCGCAAATTGCGATATCAAAGTATCCAACACATAGGGCTTAGGGCTGTAAAACCTTGCGCTATTTTAGGAGGATTAATGTGTAGCCCTTAATGAAGGATTCCATTATAAAATAGAATTTTGTATCTTAATCTCGCTAAATAAAAATCTCTAATATGGAAAAGTTGCAATTAAAATTGACCAGCCCCTGCACCCAACAATGGAGTGACATAGAGAGAGCAGATGGGTTACATTATTGCGACGTTTGCCAAAAGAATATTTTAGACCTAACAACAAGTACTGATGCTGAGCTCCTCCAATTCTTCAAAAATAAAAGGGAGAACGTATGTGGGCGGGTATCAGCAAGTCAGTTAAACCGTGAGCTGTTTATACCTTCTTCAAAAATAAAATGGAGGCTTCTACTGCCCCTGACTTTGAGCGCACTTGTTGTAAGTCCGGTTTATGCAGCTCACCCGGAGTATGTAGCAACACCTAATGATTCATGCGCTGATTCGACGTTGGTATTGAGCGCTGTGTCTCGAAAAGCAACTTTTTCAGAGACGGCTATAGCAGGGAGAGCAGTTGACAGTTTAAGCGGGAATCCATTATCTGGTGTAAAGATTAGAAAAAGTGGCTATGAAAATGTACTGGCCATAACTGATACTGAGGGTAATTTTAAACTGAGCATAGCTGATGAAGATAAAGCCACCATATTTATCTTTGATTTGATAGGTTATGAAAAGGTGGAGACCATGATTACCAATAAGATGGTAGTGATGATGAATGCTGAACGAAGAATTATGTTAGGAGGGATATCTACTATAAGCAAGAGCCAAGAGCCGTTATACATTATCTATGCCGACAAAAAAAGTTGTACCATTAGTGCTTCTAGGTTAAGTGAACTATCCCCAAACTGGATAAATAAAATAGACGTTTTAAAAGATGCAAAAGCAACTGCCATATACGGGATTAAGGGCGCAAACGGCGTGGTCTTGATTGAAATTAAGAAGGCTTATGTTAGCAAAGTAGACTTTTCTAAATAGGCTATTTCTGGAGTGAAAGCGTTTAAAAGATTTATCTGCTTAAGTGACCTCTTGTATAACGATTGCCATCTTATTGAGGCTTTGTTTTTCTGGTTAAAAAGGAGGAAAGAAAAAACTGGGAATATTTACATGAAGAGATCGCTTCACTACGTTCGCGATGACCTTGAAAATTCAAAAGGAAAAATTAAAAAGTAAAAAACAGGGAACTCTACACCCAGAACGTTCGTTATGTTTTAACCACTGAGGGCACAGAGAGCACTGAGCTGGGTGGTTACTTATAAGTTATAGACTTTTTTTGTTTAATCGGTTTAGTTTGTCTAGCGAGGTACGTGGCTTCTCTTTTATAACCTGTATGAAGGTGTAGCCTTGCGTGATGAGATTGCTTCTTCGTTCCTCATTACAATGAACAAAAAAATGTGTTTGCGAAGAACAAAGCAGGTATAACCTGCATGGAGAGATTGCTTTATAGAAAGCATGATATCACAAATTGTGATATCAAACAAAAAATTCTATGAGCTGTATTAACATTTGTATGTAAACTTAAGGAATTGGCATGTTGCCTGCATAAAAGCTTTTGTTACCATTACAGAAATAGTAGTACTATCATTTTAATAGTATCATCAATAGCCTAAAACCTTAGCTACTTGCATATATCAAACATTTAGTATAAATTAGTGTTTAATTAAGTATTAATCTGACAAACATCTTTTTTAAGATGAATGTTATGCTTAATTGATTTATAAAAAAATCTACCTTTACTGAATTATATTGAAATAGTATGAGCAAAGACAATATTATAAATAACTTATTTAGGGTTGCTTCTAATATGTTCACTCAATTTAATACTGAAGAACCTTTAGTTAGTGATGAAACTAAAGAAATCTTAAATAACGAAAAAGCAAAACACGAACTTTACAAAAAAATTATAGACAACCCTAAGTCTGGTGAAGTTACCGTGAATGTAGAAGGTAAGGAAGTAAAATTCTTGGTTGAGGCATAAATAGATGGACCAAATCGCTCTTAACACGGTCATTGCTGTTATGATGGCGATATTTCCAGGTTTTATTTTTCGTAAATGCTATTATACGGGCGAATTTACAAAGCAATTTAATCAGTCGACTGAGTTTGATAAATTACTATGGAATGTATTCTTTAGTAGTATAAGTATTGGTCTCACCTTTTTACTTATATACTTATTTAGGGGTATTACTGGTTTAAAAGTTCTTGATTCATTGAGTTACGAAACCATCCATCAGCTATCAGGACCAATTGCAAATAATCAAATACCAAAAAAGGACATTATATCTAAGACTTATAAAGATTTATTAGTTATTGTTGGTTTAATCTATTTTTTTTCTTGCTTCTTTGGTTTAACGCTTCATTGGCTAGTTAAAACTTTAAGATTAGATATCTGGTCTCCGTTGTTTAGATTTAAGAATTATTGGTATTACTATATTCATGGGGGAAAGATTTTATATAATAATCCGGAAAATAAAAAACTAGCTTTTACTAAAGCTGATGTTTTATGTGAAATTGGTGGTGAAACAAAATTATACTCTGGAATTTTATCTCAGTACACTGTCAACAAAGAAGATAACAATCTAGAAAATATATTCTTAACAAATGCTCAAGCTTTAAAACAAATAAAAGATGCTGATGGCAATACTACGGCAGTTAAAGCGAGAAATATTCCGGGAGCTGTTTTTTGTATACCATACCACACCGTTCTAAACATGAACCTTGTATATGTGTATAGGAATACGGAAAGTAAAAATTTTCAAAAATTCTTTACCGTGGTTTTTAATATTTTGTTTTTTTTATGCTTAACCTTTATAGTTGTCTCCTTATGGTTTGACCTTAGTAAATATGGGATTGTGGGTGTATGGAAAAAAGCAGGTTTTGCTTGGTGGTCTTATTTCGCTTTAATAAACCTAAGATTATTAATCTTCCCAAAAAACAAGTTTAAATTTAGTTGGACCATAGAGCTATCTTTTATAATTACAGCATTGTTATGGATATTGCATTACCCAACACTTGTTCCATTTTGGAGTGTGATTGTATCATTGAGTATCTCAATCGCCCTTGCAGTATTTCTTCAACCTAAAAAACACCACAATCATACTTCAACTTCATAAAAAGTTAGCTAAGTAATTCTATATCTACGCTTAAGTAAAATACTATTGGCACAAGAGGAAATAATATAAACAATGTTATAGAAAGTAACCTCTACGTTGAACGCTTCAAAAGAACTCATCAAACCTTTAATGCATTTTCCCTATGCCATTTTAAATTTTCTTGTGCAGGATAATACCTTTGATGTAATTGCTCATGTGCTTCGGTTTAGGCTATGGGGGTTGAATAGATGTTCCTTTCGGGAAGTAGAAAAGATATTCTAATCATACGATATTCCAAAATGTAAAATCAAGTTGGGAAAGAGGCTTTGCTTTCGTAACAGAATAATTAATTAAAGGATGTTTATTATCTTCTATAGCCACGGGTTTGAACCTGTGGCTATGATAATGACCGATAAATCATGAAGCTATTTAAGCACCCGTTACAAACGGGCGCAAGGAGGTTTCCTAAGATTTTACGTGTGCATTATAACACAGCTTGAGCATGAATCTTTGAGGTCACAAATTGTGACCTTAAAAGACGGCAGTGATAGGTATTGCTGCTATGGTGTAACAATAAAAGAAATAGCGCTATCTTTGTTGTACCTGTTGAAAGAGAAAAAGAACCTATCAAAATTGTAAGGAGCTATGAAAAGATTTTCGCAGAAACCAACTGATTGTATGTCTACTGGGGCTGTTACCCAGAGCAATCAGGCTGTTAGTTCAAAAAATTCTTCTTGGGTAAAAAAAGAAGCCTCTTCTGGTAGGTTTACTGGTATGTCTGAAGATTTGGAAAGCGTACCGCCTTTGTATATCCCGGGATACAAGTCGAGAGGTTAACCACAAAGTTTCTCGTTTTCATGATTTCCCTTTAAATATATTCTCCCTATGCCATTTTAAATTATCCTGTGCGGGATAATACCTTTCGCCTGAAGGTAGGTGTATTTGTTTACCTTCTAGTTTGGTGATACTGTAAACATGTTCTGCATCTTCGATAATAGCGGGAGAAACGAGTAGTTTATAGTTTTCATCAACGCTTAACAGCCCACGATCGAAAGCCCTATGCATATTGGGGCATAGCGCAATGCCGTTACTAATTTGGTCGTCATGTGTGAGGCTAAAGGGGATGATATGGCAGGCATCTATAAAATGATGTCCGTATATGGAAGTTAGCTTCATACCTGTAAAACTACAGGTTGAGTTATAGGCCTTTGGTATGAGCTTTTTAAATAGTCCGTTGCGTACAAAAACATCTTCTTCTGTTTCTATCTTGATGGTTTTATAACGAGCTTGTGGTTCGTTTAAAACATAATCTTCTAATTGATGAAGATAACCTGCTTCTTTTGCCTGGCTTTGTAGTTTTTGTTGGGTTAACGGAAAATAAGTTGTTAATAGCTTTTCTTTAATAAGTTGGCGTGAGACAGGATTGCTCAGTAATAGATATAGTTCTTCGTTGAAAGAACCATAAGCTACGCTTGCTGCCAGTGTATTTACACTTTTGATATGGGCGTTGATTTGGCAACCCGGATGTGGCAATAAGAACCAAAAAGGCTTCCCTGCTGCTTTATCACTCTGGAGGTAGTAGAAAGGCTGGGTAAAATCAGCTTGGTTAAGGGTATTTACTAATAATTGCCAGTTTTCTTTGAAAGTACCTACGAGGTCTGCATTGATATATACCTTATTCTCGGTGAGTATCCCTTTATCTATCAACTCTATGATACTGATGAGTAAAATAGGTTTATGTGGTGCTAAACCATAGGGTGTAGAACCTCGCTTGAGCTTACTAAGTGCATAAAGGTATTTGTTTAGTGTCTCCTGCATAAGGGTATCATACAATATTGCAGAATTTGAGGGAATAATGCAAGGATAGGAAAATTAAAAAGGGAAAATTAAAAAGGAAAAATTAAAAAGTAAAAATTAAAAAGTAAAAAACAGGGAACTGATTTAAAATTCAAAAGGAAAAATTAAAAAGTAAAAAACAGGGAACTGATTTAAAATTCAAAAGGGAAAATTAAAAAGTAAAAAACAGGGAACTGATTTAAAATTCAAAAGGAAAAATTCAAAAGTAAAAAACAGGGAACTGATTTAAAATTCAAAAGGAAAAATTCAAAAGGAAAAATTAAAAAGTAAAAATTAAAAAGTAAAAATTAAAAAGTAAAAAACAGGGAACTGATTTAAAATTCAAAAGGGAAAATTCAAAAGTAAAAACAGGGGAAAGGAAAAAATTGAAAACTGAAAACTCATAATTACGTGTAGTTATTGAATTAAGGTAATAAATGAGGAATGGAAATTTTTGATATCACAATTTGTGATATCAAAGTATCCAACACATAGGGCTAACCTTGTATGAAGAGATCGCTTCACTGTGTTCGCTATGACAAATTCCTCTTGAGCTCGTTAACAACGAGGGCCTAACTTGGTATTCTTCTTGCGCTCGTTTGTAACGGGTGCTTATATTACTCCTCATCTATAAAAAGACAAATAATTAGGATATAAAACAGCAAAAAGGCGTATTTTTTTTGAATTGAGAGAGATGATGACTGCTATTTTAATCCTATTTGCTGATGGTGATCCTAATAAGGTTTTAAAACATAAAAAATGAGGCTGTCTCAGAAATCATATTTGTCACATTGAGCGGAGTCGAAATGTTCTCTAATATGTTCAGAAAAGGCTTCGACTCCGCTCAGCCTGACACAAAGTGATGATTTGAAACAGCCTCATGACTACGCTAGTAGCTGCTTTTTTCAAAACCATTTAAGTGCACTAAAAAAGTAAGATCTCATTTGGCAACATGCCCCCATTAGCTAAAACTATTGGGGGCATTTTTAAGAATTGCTTGTGTGTACTGTTAAAACAATTAAGGTGAAAATTTTTTGAAATGCCACTAACACCTTATCAAGCATTATAGATTTTTAAAAATAGTATGTATAATTTATGAAACTATACTATAGGATTATATAAACTACTTAAAAAATCTTTTACTGAGGAAGGTTTTCTGCCTAATAAAACTTCTAAATCAGTACTTACTCTATCTAATTCTCCCTTAGCTTGGGCTAATGCAAAACTCGAGAATATTCCAATAACATCTGCTGGTACACCATAATCACTTAATGTTTTCATATACTCTTCTACTGATGGGGAAATATAATTAATCACTTTTCCTGAAACTTCAGTAATCAGTTGAGCAATCTCTTGGTAAGAAACAGCTTCGGTATTTGTAAAGTTGTATTCTTTACCTTCATGACCAGTTGTTGCTAAAATAGTTGCCGCAGCTTCAGCCATTTCTGAACGCAATACAGCACTTACCTTACCATTTTCAGCAGGCACATAGATGACTCCTGTTTGCAAAACTTTTTCACCAATAAAGCCAGGCAGAAAGTCCATATAAAGGTTATTTCTTAAAATGGTATAAGAAATATTACTTTCTTTTATCCATTGCTCTGTTTGAATATGTGACTGCGCTACTATCCAAAGAGGTGATGTTTCGGTCTCATTTTTACGTTGGAAACTGGTATAAATTAAATGTTTTACACCCGCCTCTTGAGCAGCATGAATAACGTTCTGATGTTGTTTATGACGTTTTATGATATCACTTCCTGATACGAAAAGTAGCTTATCTACACCTTTAAAAGCACTTACAAGAGATGTGTATTGATCATAATCCCCCATTACAATGCCAACGCCCATATTTTTTAAATCTTCAGCAGATTGCTCGTTTCTTACCAATGCTAAGATTTGGTGAGCTTTTATTCCTTTTTCTAAGAGAGCATTGATGGCTGCTTTTCCAAATTGCCCTGTTGCACCTGTTACTAAAATCATTTTTTAAATTTTTAAGATTAATTTTTATATTTGTTACACAAAGTAACATTAATTAGTTTTAAAAAGTAACTAAAGTATTTAAATAACCTTAAATTAGTGGTAACCAAATGGTAACTAATATCCAAAAAGTGAATAAAATTAAGTGTCCGGTAACAGCAATGCTGGGATTAATTGGTGGTAAATGGAAGCCTGTAATATTATACTGTTTGTTGGCAGGAACCAGAAGATTTGGTGAAATTGCAGCGAGAATCCCTGCCATATCAAGAAAAGTATTAACAGACCAGCTGAAAGAACTAGAACAAGACAATTTAATTGTACGCAAGCAATTTAATGAAATTCCGCCCAGAGTTGAATATTCTTTATCTGACCTTGGCAAAAGTATGGCCCCTATACTTGCGGAAATGGAAAAATGGGGTATTCAAAATATCCTCAACAAAGCTAAATCTTAGTGATGCTGCTTGTTGAGATAAGCCTCAGCTAATAAATATCCTATTGTGTTTTAGCTGATGTTAAGTTTACAAGCTATTTTAAGAAGACAAACGCATTCCTTTGTATAGCATAAGCGGTTTTTGTTTGATTATGTTTAAAATAGCCAGAAGCAGATCCGATAGCTATCGGTTCGATAATTATGGGCCCGGTAGTCATCGGGCTGAACTACCAAACTTATAAAGCGCCTATTACTATCTGTATTTGTCTATTAATTTTAGATTAAGATCAGGATATTTTTTCAAATTTCTTATATAAACTAAACTTTTCATTTGTTTGATATGCTGTTCTATCAATCAAGCCTGCTTATATTCAAGATTTTTAATATGATAAAAAAGCGTCCAATCCTTAACTTTAGAGCTAAACTATTTTCAAAAATTTTATTTAAATACTGCTCTAATCGGAGAGATAAATCCTTACAACTACCTATACAATAACGATGATTTAAGATTTTAGAATGTAAAACATATACAGTAGTCGTATTTGATGTATTTATCAAAAAAGAGAAATGATAGTTATGGATTAGATAGCTACTAGCTCGATAATAATTGAGCTGAACTGCTAATTTGTACCCAGGAGCAGATTCGAACTGCCACGCCCATAAGGCGCCACCCCCTCAAGATGGTGCGTCTACCAATTTCGCCACCTGGGTATACATTGCAAATATAATTTTTTATTTAAAAATCAGATAAGCTTTAAATATTTATGCTTAAGCCATCGTAAGCCAGTTTAATGCCTTTTGGTAATCCTAAACTTACCTCATCATGCAAACCTAATTTATGACTGATGTGTGTAAAATAAGTTTCCTCAGCACCAATCAACTCGGCAAAAGCAATAGCTTCATCCAAAGTAAAATGCGATATATGCCTTTCTTTCTGCAAGGCATTTATCACCAAGATTTTGCTTCCCTTAATTTTGGTTATCTCCTCTTCTGACACTGTTTTCGCATCTGTTAGGTAAGTAAAATCCTTAATTCTGAAACCTTTTACAGGGAGCTTGTAATGCATCACCTCTATGGGTAAAAGTTCTATATCTCCTACCATAAAAGCCTCATCATGAATGGTATTTAAGTTCACCAGTGGAACTCCCGGATATTTAAAATCAGAAAAAACATAATAAAACTCGCGTTTAAGTGCATGCTGAACTTGTTCTGTTGCATAAACCTCCATGGCAGATTGCTGCTTGTAATTAAAAGCTCTAATATCATCCATACCAGCAATATGGTCTTTATGCTCGTGTGTAAAAACTACCGCATCTAAGTGTTGAATTTGATGACGCAACATTTGATACCTAAAATCCGGACCCGAGTCTATCACCAAAGTAGTTCCATCAGAACTTACCAAAATACTACTACGCAAACGTTTATCATAAGCACTTAAAGAAGTACAAACTTCGCAATCGCAAGCAATTACAGGAACTCCTTGTGACGTACCTGTGCCTAAAAACGTTACTTTCAAAACTGTAATTTGGTTTGTTTTAAAGAATAATAAAATTGTTTCTGCTTATCGCTTAAATGGCTATCTTCTAGCTCTAAGCCTTTAATTAATTCTGCCAAAGCATTTATCTTACTTTCTAAATTAGAGAACTTATTTATAACTACCATTTTACTGGTTTCTATAATACAAAAGCCAGTTTTAAAATTACCCTTCTCGTACCTTACCTTATAGCCAAAATCTTTTAAAAGATTCTCTAATTTTTCTAATGTATGCTGGGTGATGCTTAAAGACATAATTTATCTTAAATCAACTACTTCAACGCCTGGATATTTTGCTGCTTCAAATGTAAATAAGCTGGGTGATACTTTCACATTAGGAACAAAAGACTGGATGGTATAAGCGTAAATATTACCATTCTTATCAAAAACAGAGAAAGAATATAACTGTTTGCTTTGCTTATCTATCTGCAACTTTATTTTAGAAAAAGACCTATTGCTAAGTGGAGCAAGCTCTATATTGTGCAAGGTTTTAGTACCTGCCTTTACGTCGCCGGTATATACATATTTAAAGCCCTTTTCATAAATGGTGAAAATTTGCGCTGGATTTAAAGCATCAGGACTGTTATCAATCTCACTAAGCTGTACTTCTTTATCCTCTTTCAGGTATGTCCATTGTACTTTACCATCAGAAATAAGCTCTTGCGATGGTAAAATAGCTTTAAATTTATTGGTTTTAGATTGTATATATAAGGTTCCCTTCTGGTTATCCCGGGTATTACTTTGCCTATTTAAATAAGAATAAGTAAAATCTGCTTTCACCACATTATAACTTCTAAATTTCTTACTTACATCGGCCAAAATAGCTTTTGCTTTTGCATCTGGCTGGGCAAAAGTATCCAGAAAAACCAATAATAAAACAGCACTTAATAAGCTTATCTTTAATTTCAACATAAAATTTTATTTGTTCATATTATCCAAGAACTGTTCCAAAGCATAGTCATCAGGAATCAAAACCTCTCTTGCTTTACTTCCTTCAAAAGGTCCTACAACCCCTGCGGCTTCTAATTGGTCTATAATTCTGCCGGCTCTATTATATCCTAATTTAAGCTTACGCTGAATTAAAGACGTAGAACCTTGCTGATGCATAACAATTAAACGAGCAGCATCTTCAAACAGAGGGTCGCGATCTGAGGGGTCAAAATCTTTCACACTACCAGGGTCGCTATCATCACCTACATATTCTGGAAGTAAATAAGCAGATGAATAACCTCTTTGATTTCCGATAAACTCGGTTACCCTATCCACCTCGGGCGTATCTACAAAAGCACATTGTAAACGAATTAAATCGCTACCGGTAGACAATAACATATCTCCTTTTCCTATCAGTTGGTCTGCACCTCCAGAATCTAAAATGGTTCTCGAGTCTATTTTAGAGGTAACCCTAAAGGCCAGCCTTGCTGGGAAATTGGCTTTAATAGTACCTGTAATGATATTTACTGATGGTCTTTGTGTAGCTAAAACCAAGTGAATACCAATAGCTCTGGCCAATTGTGCTAACCTGGCAATTGGTGTTTCTACTTCTTTTCCGGCAGTCATCATTAAATCTGCAAACTCATCTATCACCAAAACAATAAACGGTAAAAAACGGTGTCCATTGTTAGGGTTTAGCTTACGCTTGATAAATTTCTCGTTATATTCTTTTAAATTCCTTACGCCCGCATCTTTCAATAAATCATATCGTTGATCCATCTCTACACACAAAGAATTTAAAGTATGGATAACTTTTTTAGTATCCGTAATGATAGAGTCTTCTTCCCCTGGAAGCTTAGCTAAGAAATGTCTTTCTATCTTTCTAAACAAACTTAACTCTACCTTTTTAGGGTCTACCAAAACAAATTTTAGTTGTGATGGATGCTTTTTATAGAGTAGAGAAACCAATATGGTATTGATACCAACAGATTTACCTTGCCCGGTTGCCCCTGCTACCAACATGTGTGGCATTTTGGCTAAATCGGCAATAAAAACTTCGTTAGATATGGTTTTACCTAAGGCAATAGGCAAATCCATAGTGGTATTCTGGAATTTTTCTGTAGCGATGATAGAGCGCATAGAAACCATTTCTGGATTCTGGTTAGGAACCTCTATACCAATAGTTCCTTTTCCTGGCATTGGAGCAATAATCCTGATACCTAAAGCCGCTAAACTTAATGCAATATCATCTTCTAAGTTTTTAATTTTAGAGATACGTACCCCAGGTGCTGGTATAATTTCATATAAAGTAACCGTTGGACCAATAGTAGCCTTAATTTTTTCTATCTCGATGTTATAATTATTAAGGGTCTCAACAATTTTATTTTTGTTTGATTCTAACTCCTCTGCATCAACAGAAATTTTATTGCTACCGTATTGCTCTAATAAATCTAAAACAGGGTATTTATAAGAAGAAAGGTCTAAAGTAGGGTCAAAAGCACCAAATTGTTCTACCAATTCTTCTGCTTTAGCTTCCTCTGCCGATTTTTCTACCATCAGTTCTACTTCTTCCTCTGGTTCTGTATCTTCTACCCTTGGGATGATGGTTTCTAAATCTAAATTAGGAGTACTTCTTACCGGTTGCTCTTTTAATAATTGATTAATAGGCGTTTCAAACTCTTGAACCATCGTATCTTCTTCTGGCTCTTCTATTTCTATAGGGGCTTTAGTTGGGATGATGACTTCCTGTTGTTGCTTTTTGGTATTTAAAGGAAACTCTACAGGCTCTGATGGATATTCTTCTTCAATTTCTGGCTTTCCAAGTCGGATATTTGCTATATCTCCTTCCTCTTCCTCCTCCTCTTCTATTTCTTGATGAGCTTTAGCTTTTTTCTCGGGTAAACTAAAATCAATATTATAAGCAATAACCAAAGTACTTAAACCAGCAAATGCCAATAAGCCACCTACACCAGCAGAACCTATTTGCGCTACCAATATTTGATTGAGATAAAAACCAAATTCTCCTTCTAAAAAATGAGGGTATTCTGCTAGGAAATGATGAAAATAAGCGATAAATAAAGAGCTGTAAATTAATAAGAAGAAACTATATCCAAACACTCTTGATACAGGGAAAAGTACTACTTTAAATAACAGTCTGTATCCTAAAACAACAAAAATGAAGATGAATAAGAAAGAAGCAATACCAAACCATTTATAGATAAACTGATTGGCTAATAAAGCACCTAATTTGCCCGCCCAGTTTTGTATATCGGGGTTTAGAACTCCATTTGATGCAAGTTCTTCTGCCGTTCTAAACAAGTTTGCCCAGCCACCATTAGCATCACTCACATAACTCTGGTCTTCTTTCCAAGTAACTAAATAAGAACTAAAAGCCACAGCAAAATATACGGCTAGCAACAGTAAAAACAAGCCTATAATCTTTATAAAACGGTCGTTATTAAAACTTATAGCCGGAAAATATTCCTTCTTTTCTTTTTTATAAGGCGAGCCACCTTCCGCATCAGCAGCTGGTTTTCTCTCTTCTCTAAACGTATTGGTTTTAAACTGATTTCCTCTAATGGGCATTCTTGTAAGTTTTACTCAGGAACAAATATAATTTAAAGCGAAAGCTTTTATAAAATTATCAGCTTTTTATTTAGAAAATATCATCCTCTAAATTTAATTATCCAACTATTTGTTGGAAGTTAAAAAATTATGCACTAATATTATTCTTTATTAGATAGAAACATGCAGCATTATAGCTTAGAAGATTTAATAGTTAAAGGTAACGTAGAAGAAATTAAAGCATATTTACAGCAAAGCCCACATGCTTTAAAAGAAGAAACCAGCCTTGGCGTATCCCCACTCATGCTTGCCTGCTACTATAAAAAAAATAACATCATCAAATTGTTTCTTGAATTTTCTGAAGATATTAGTTTTTTTGAAGCCTGCTCGGCCGATAAGTTTGATACCGTAGCCCATAAAATATTTCAAAATCCTCATGTTGTTAATGATTTTTCCGAAGATGGTTTTACAGCTTTAGGCTTGGCCTGCTATTTTGGTAACGAAGAAATTGCCCGCTATTTAGTTTTAAAAGGTGCAGATGTAAATTTACCCGCTAATAATCCTTTTAAAGTATTCCCACTACACTCTGCTACAGCTGGCAACTTTACCAATATTTGCCGAATGCTGATAGAAAATGGTGCAGCAGTAAATGTTGTGCAACAATCTGGCATCACACCTTTACACTCTGCGGCACAAAATGGCAATATAGAGCTTATTATTATGTTGTTAGAAAAAGGTGCTATTGTTGACGTGAGAATGGAAGGCGGTAAATTACCAGCCGACCTTGCCAAGGAAAAAGGTTTCTCAGAAATAGCAGAAATATTAGAAGTTTAAATATCCCAATATTTTAACCTTATTTTTCTTACATAGCCGCGGATATCTAAAGTAAAGGCAGCTAAGAAGTAAAAAATAATAGGAAAACCTACGGCTAAAAATGAACTGTAAATGAAAAACAGTCTGATTTTGGCAATCGAAATGTGGAATCGCTCACCCAAATAGGTACAAACCCCAAAAGAATGCCTTTCAAAAAAAGTAATAATACGTTGAAACATGTTTTTACACTTTTAAAATTTTAATTCCAATGCCACAATTTAAGCATTTTTTTTCATCACAATAGTATTTTTTTAATTGTATAACTGCTTGTGATTCAGAAGCACTTGCAATTTTCAGGCCTACATGGGTAAAATTATTTACGATAACATTTTTTTCGGCCTTAATGTTTTCAAGTAATGTAGCTGCGCTATCAGCAAATTTAGGATTTGATATTTGCTTTCCATAATAAAATAATAAAGGAGCAATGGTATTGATAAGGATATGGTTAACCGAAGAATCACCAATATTTCTTGATGCTTTTACAGCTTCTTCATCAAACAAATAATGATTTAACCAATAAGGATGTACATTTAAATGACTAAACAAAGCTTTTAAAGCTTTAATACCTGAGGTTTCTGTTACTTTAGAAAATAAATGCTGAGATTGATTAATTAAAGCCGCGAACTGTGCCAATCTTATGGTTGGAAAATTATCGGGCCTTGTTTTGGAAAATTTCCAAACCGATGGCTCTAAAGGATTTAACTGATACTTCTGACGAAGAAAATCAAATTCTATTTTCAGCTTCTTCGGATATTCATCTTGGTAACGCTCATGCAATAAACCAGACATTCCAAAAATTAAAGCCTCTATCTGTAAGCTATTTTGTTTATGCTTGGCTAATATTTGCTGAGGCAGATTTTTGGCTAATAACTCAAAAGGCAAACTGTTTACTTTAAAACCAAAACTTCTTGCTAATCCTATATAAAAAGTATCTTCCCAACTTCCTTTTACTTGCTTATGAAGCGCTTCAAAATAAGCAGATTTCTCTTCCAACCTTTCTACCAACATCCTATCTAGCCATTGCTTGATATAAAATTCATCAACCAGTTTAAGCTGCTGGGCACACGGAATGGGCTGATTACTAAAAGCTAACCCTTCTATTTTCTGGATGGTTGCTTCTTCAACCCTATTTTTCAAAGCTAAAGTTGGGATAAAAGTTCCATCAGTACGTTGTATGGCAATATCATCATCCCAAACTACATGTAAAATAACATTATCATAAGCTTTATCATGTTGGTGTTGATGCTTTAACCAGTCTGATGAGGATAAATGTATCTCTACTGTTCCTGCCCACAGCGTATCGCCTATTTTTATTTTGGCATCATAAAAATCCGGACCAGCATCAACATTAGCATTACCTGGATGAATAATTTCTACTAAATCTCCTTTAGATGTACTTAAATCATGGAAATTAAATAACCTGAACCTCCATATATAATGAAGTATTTTTTCATAGTGAAGCATAGTTAAAATTAAGATTATTATTTTTTAAATAAAATAACGTTCCCAATTTCTAATAAAGAAAATTTTATTTGTTTAGCTGATGCCTATTTTTTGAAGTTCGGCAGCCATTTCTTGTTGTACCAATAAGGCTTGCTCTCTTGCTGCTTCTGCAAAATCTTCTCCGTTTGATGCGTAAATGATAGCTCTGGAAGAATTAACAATCAAACCGCAGTCTGTGGTCATCCCGTATTTGCATACATCTGCTAAAGAACCTCCTTGTGCACCAACACCTGGTACCAAAAGAAAATGATGAGGCGCATGTTTTCTGATTTCTAAAAATGCCTCTCCCCTGGTAGCACCAACCACATACATCATATTTTCATCTGTTGCCCATTCTTGGGATTTTTTGATGACATGCTCAAACAACATGGCATCATGGTCTTTTAAACGCTGAAAATCATGGCTACCTTCATTAGAAGTTAAAGCCAATAGAATAACCCATTTGTCTTTAAAAGCTAAAAACGGACTCACAGAATCTTTTCCCATATAAGGCGCAACCGTTACAGAGTCAAAACTCATTTCAGAGGCACTTTCATCAAAAAAGGCTTTAGCATACATAGAAGATGTATTTCCTATATCGCCTCTTTTAGCATCGGCTATAGAAAATGTATTTTTAGGTAGGTATTGGTAGGTTTTAATTAAAGATTCCCAGCCTTTTAAACCATTACACTCGTAAAAAGCAGTATTAATCTTGTAAGAAATACAAAGGTCTGCAGTTGCATCAATAATTTGCTTGTTAAATTCTAAAACAGGATTATCGTAGCTAAGTAAATGTTTAGGAATTTTAGTGATATCTGTATCGAGGCCAATACTTAAAAAAGATTTTTTTTCTTTAATTGCTTTTATAATTGCTGCTTTATTCATGACCTCTTTTGGTTTTGGCTGCAAATTTGTTAAAAATAAGCTGAGTATTTTAAAAAATAATTGGAAAAAAATTTGAACTTAAAAAATAAATATCTACAATTGCAAAGAAATCTCGATTTATCCTCGTCTACGGATTTTTTAATTAGTTTTTCTAATATCAAATCTTAGAAATCTTAACAAAAGCTTAAGGGGTAAATTCTAACAATAAAAATCCTTGAACATAATTCATTTTGAATGTTTGATATAAACGAATTGAACGACAAGCTTGTTTCAGAGCTACGTGAAATCGCAAAAAGCTTTGGAGTAGACAATACCGAAGAATTGCGTAAAGCAGAATTGATTACCAAAATCAAAGAACAACACGAATTAATTACTGCTGCAAAATCTGCAGGTTTGGTAGAAGATGCCGTTGTTACAGAAGAAAAACCTAAAAAAAGAGCTCGTACCGTTAAAGCTGGTGCTGTAGAATTAAAATCTAAGAAAGATTTAAGTCCAGCTCAAGAGGTTTCTTTATTTGATCATCAAGAGCCTGTTAAAGTCGAAAAAGTTGTGGCAGAAAAAGCTCCTAAAGAAGAAGTTGTGGCAGAAGTAGCTGTAGCAGAAAATACAGAAGCTATTCCTCAAGAAGCTAAAATTGATCAGAAAAATCAAAAAGACAGAACACCAACTCATAATGGCAGACAAAGAGCACAAGAATCTGCTTTTGACTTTGATAATGTCATCACCAATGAAGGTGTATTAGAAATTATGCCTGATGGTTATGGTTTCTTAAGATCTTCTGACTATAACTATTTAACTTCTCCTGATGATATTTATGTATCACAATCTCAAATTAAACTTTTTGGTTTAAAAACAGGAGATACCGTTAGAGGAAGTATAAGACCCCCTAAAGAAGGCGAAAAATATTTCCCATTGGTAAGGGTAGAATCTATCAACGGAAGAGTACCTGCAGAGGTAAGAGACCGTGTTCCTTTTGATTACTTAACACCACTTTTCCCTTCAGAAAGACTAAACTTATTCACCAAACCTGGAGATTACTCTACCAGAATTATGGATTTGTTTACACCCATAGGAAAAGGCCAACGTGGTTTAATTGTAGCACAACCTAAAACAGGTAAAACAAACTTGCTTAAAGAAGTTGCCAATGCTATTGCGGCTAACCATCCAGAAGTTTATTTAATTATTTTGTTGATTGATGAGCGTCCAGAAGAGGTTACGGATATGGCAAGAAACGTAAGAGCAGAAGTTGTTTCATCAACCTTTGATGAGCCTGCTGAAAGACACGTTAAAATTGCCAACATCGTCTTAGAGAAAGCAAAAAGAATGGTAGAGTGTGGCCACGATGTAGTTATCCTACTAGATTCTATCACGCGTTTAGCAAGAGCTTACAATACGGTAGCCCCAGCTTCGGGTAAAATACTTTCTGGTGGTGTTGATGCTAACGCTTTACACAAACCAAAAAGATTCTTTGGAGCAGCAAGAAATATAGAAGACGGTGGTTCTTTAACTATTTTAGCAACTGCATTAACAGATACAGGTTCTAAAATGGATGAAGTTATCTTTGAAGAATTCAAAGGAACGGGTAACATGGAGCTTCAATTAGACAGAAAACTATCTAACAAACGTGTGTTCCCTGCTATTGATCTTACAGCATCAAGCACCAGAAGAGACGATTTATTATTAGATAAAGAAACGCTACAAAGAGTGTGGATTTTAAGAAACCACTTGGCAGATATGAACTCTCAGGAAGCGATGGAATTCTTGCTTACTCAGGTTAGAGGTACAAAATCTAATGAAGAGTTTTTAGTATCCATGAATAGCTAAATAGAGAAAAAAGATTAAAGAACAAGGAACGAGGAATAAGGACCATAAGTCTTTTATCTTTATTCCTTACTCCTTTATCCTCTAAAAAATGATAAAAAAACACATTCCTAATATGTTAACCTGTGCCAACCTTTTTTCTGGTTGTATAGGAATCATTTATGCATTTAATGGCGACCTTAAAACGGTTGCCTTTTTTGTTATTCTTTCAGGAATCTTTGATTTTTTTGATGGTTTTGCAGCTCGTTTGCTTCATGTAAAATCAGAAATAGGTAAAGAGCTAGATTCTCTTGCCGATGTGATTAGCTTTGGTTTCTTACCAGGTGTTATTATTTATCAGATGTTGCAAGGTGCATCTATCCCTTATTTACCCTATGTTGGTTTCTTAATAACCGTTTTCTCTGCTTTAAGATTAGCTAAATTTAATGTAGATGAACGCCAAACAGAAGATTTTATAGGCTTAAATACACCTATGAATACTTTTCTAGTTATATCTTTACCTTATTTGGCAGATAGCTTTGCTTTTGTAAGCAACCCTTGGTTTTTACTAGGTTTAACGCTTATCCTGAGCTGGCTTTTGGTTAGCGAGATAAGATTATTCTCGATGAAAATCAGCAACTTACGATGGAAAGAAAATCAATACAAATTCATTTTCCTGATTATTTCAATTGTATGCCTTGCTTTTCTTAAATTTGCCGCCATACCGCTTATTTTGGTTTGGTATATCATATTATCACAAGTACATTTTAGTAATTTAAAAAATTAAATTCTTTGGTTAAGTGAAGAGCTTAAATCAAATATTACCCTTAAACAATAAGATGAAAAAGTTTTTAGCAGAGATTGATGTAATGCCTCTTAAAGAGATTCTTGACCCTCAAGGTAAAGCAGTAACCGGAAGCATGAAAAATTTGGGTCTTCCAGAAATTAGCAATGTAAGAATTGGCAGACATATTACTTTAGAAGTAGAGGCAGAAAACAAAGAAGCTGCTTCTGAAAAAGTAGAAACAGCTTGTAAAAAACTTTTAGCTAACCTTATTATGGAAAGCTATAATTTCGATATTAAAGAAATTTAATTATCCTGAGCAAGAAGCTCTTGCTTCTTCTCTTCCAATTTAATAAATATAGTTTTAAAGACTTCTTGCATTTGGTTGTACTTTAAAACTATATTTTCAAAATCCTCTTGTTTACTGGCATTCAACTCTATTTCTGCCATAGTTTCTCTGGCAGATTCTATCCCCATAAAGCCCAATGTTGGTTTTATTTTATGCGCTGATTCAGCGATTTTCTGCCAATTTTTACTTTCAATAGCATCGTTCAGACTACTTAAATAACCTGGCGTTTGGTCGAGAAATATATCAATCATCTCCACCATAAATTCTGTATTTTCACTAGCCACTTCTCTTAAATATGAAAGGTCAATAATAATTTGATTATTATCCATGTAAATAATTTATTTTAAAGCTTGTTTTTTCTACCTCCATCCTATCCTTACAGTTTAAATACAATTCTGCTACTGTTTGTTTTAAAATGGGATGTTTAAAATCCGAAATCAGCTCTATTAAAGGCGCTAAAACAAATTTTCTATCAGCAATATACGGATGAGGAATAGAAAGGTTACTTGAAAGTAAAACTATTTCTTCATAAAACAATATATCAATATCTATAATACGTTCTCCCCAATGCTCTTTACGCTCCCTACCCATTTGTAATTCTATTTGTTGGGTAGTTTCCAGTAAAGTTTCAGGCTTAAGATTTGTTTTAACACCAATAACCATATTTAAAAAATCTGGCTGATTGGTATTGCCCCAAGCCGCTGTTTGATAAATTGAAGAGTAAGCATAAGGTTCCCCAACTTTTTCTGCAATAGAAGTAATAGCTATTTCTAAGTTTTTTAACCTATCTCCTAAATTTGTACCTAAACCCAAGTAAACCTGACACATAAATGTTGTAACAAATGAAAACCTTGCTTGTCTAAAACTTATATTTGTATTTTGCATAGTTAAAACAATAATTCTTTTTATGAAACAATTCTTCAAATTTGTTTTCGCATCTATGTTAGGTTTCTTCCTAACATTACTCATATTTACTGTTATCGTTATTGGAGGGATTACCGCATTGGTAAGTAGTACAGAGAAAACAGCTGAAGTAAAAGAAAATAGCATTCTTTATGTAAACCTCAACTTTCCTATCACAGAACGTTCAGAAGCTAATCCTTTTGAGGATGTAGATTTTGGCCCTTTAAAAAGTGAAAAAGTATTAGGTTTAAATGATATCCTGAAAAGCATCAAAAATGCTAAAGACGATGATAAAATAAAAGGCATTTATCTGGATGTAAGCTATGTTTCAACGGGTATGGCTACCATGGAAGAAATCAGAAATGAGCTGATAAACTTCAAAAAATCTGGTAAATTCATCATTGCTTATAGTGAAGTTTACAGTCAAGGTTCTTATTATTTAGCATCAGTAGCCAATAAAGTTTATTTAAACCCACAAGGTATTTTAGAGCTTAAAGGTTTTAGTTCTCAAATTAGCTTCTTTAAAGGTGCTTTAGAAAAACTAGCTATTGAACCACAAATTATTAAAGTAGGAACCTATAAAAGTGCTGTTGAGCCTTTTATTTTAGAAAGTATGAGCGATGCTAATAAGCAACAAATGACTGCTTTGCTAGGTTCTTTATTTGAAAATTTCACTAAAGGAATAGCCACTAGCAGAAAAATACCACAAGATAGCGTATATGCAATTGCTAATCAATTACAATCTCGTTCTCCTGAGGATGCCGTTAAACTTAAATTGGTTGATGCCTTAAAGTATAAAGATGAAGTATTGGCAGAATTAAAAAAACTAACCAAAACAGATTTAAAAGATGATTTAACCACCATTGGCTTATCAGACTATGTTTCATCTATCAAAAATACCAGCACTGCAAAAGACAGAATTGCAGTAGTTTATGCTAACGGAGATATTATGGGTGGCGAGGGCGACGAAAACACCATTGGTTCTGAAACTGTATCAAGAGCATTAAGAAAAGCCCGTGAAGATGACAAAATTAAAGCTGTTGTTTTAAGAGTAAACAGCCCAGGTGGTAGTGCTTTAGCATCTGATGTTATTTGGAGAGAAGTGGTATTGACTAAAAAAGTTAAACCTATTATGGTTACCATGGGAGATTATGCTGCATCTGGCGGTTATTATATTGCTTGTGCTGCTGATTCTATCTTTGCAGAACCCAATACCATTACAGGATCTATAGGTGTATTTGCGATTTTACCTAACATGAAAGGTTTCTTTAATGAGAAACTTGGGGTAACTTTTGATGGTGTAAAAACCAGTGAATATGCAGATTTAGGTAATATTTCAAGGCCTTTAACTGGAGCAGAAAAAATGCTTTTACAGAAAGAAGTAAACCGTACTTATAACGATTTCACCAAAAGAGTTGCCGATGGCAGAAAAATTTCTCAGCAATATGTAGATAGCATTGGGCAAGGTCGCGTTTGGACAGGCGAACAAGCCGTAAAATTAGGTTTGGTAGACCGTATAGGACATATTGAAGATGCTATTAAAGCTGCTGCTAAAAAAGCTAAAATTAAAGAGTATAGAATTGTAAACTATCCAGAGAAAAAAGAAGGTCTTTTAGGTTTCTTAGATAAATCTGGAGAGAACATCAAAACCTATTTTGTTAAACAAGAATTAGGCGACAGCTATATTCACTATAAAAACATCAAAGAAATTACCCAAATGAGAGGTATACAAGCAAAAATGCCTTATAATTTGGTGGTTGAATAAAGAAAATTACAAATTTCCATCATCCCCTTAATGATTTTATTAAGGGGATTTTTTATTTTAACACCCTATAGAACTCAATAAACCTATGAAAACATTTTTACCTATCCTCTTCATTTTCTTTTTTAACAAAGCTGTTGCTCAAGAAAAATCATCTTTAAAGAAAGTTTTAAGGATAATACTAACCAATGGAAAATTAAAGACAATAAAGATTTTAAAGTATCCATCCTCAACGGAAAGCTTAAACTTGAAAAGAAGTTTATCAACTTTACCAACCGGGGTTGTCAGTGGCAAACGCAGAACATTAAAGGATTTAATGCTGATAAAAACTTTTCTATTTTCTTTAAAGCTAACTTTATCAGTGGTGGAGACCATACAGATATGATAGATTTCCAATGGGGAAATGCCATTACCCAAGAAAAAGGAAACAGCCGAGAAATATTTCAAGTTGATTTTGATTTTAAAGGTAAAATCAGGTTAGCTTTCTTTAATAATGCTTGGAATTATATGGTTTATAAAGATATATCCCATATTCTGAGAAATCAAAATTTTGATAAAACCAAGAGCAACACTTATGAAATTCAACAAGAAAACGAGCTTTTAACCGTCAAAATAAATAATACTACAGTTTTAACACATAAAATTAATCCCGTCAAAGGTTCTCATGTTGGTATACAGCAATGCTTAAAATCGGTATGGGAAATAGATGATTTGATTATTAAACAGCTCGGAAATGAAAAACAATTGGCTAGTCTAAAACCTAATCTTGATAGCGTCAAAACGGCTTCATCTCAAGATGTTTCAATAATCAAGAAAGAAAATATGCTTAGTACTACTCAGCATGCTATAGTTTTTCCTAATCCTTTTAAGAGCGACTTTAAATTAAGCTTTTACAACCCAGAAAAAGGAATTGTAAAATTTACCATCACAAACTTAAATGGGGCGGTTTTACAAAAGCATAGTAAACTTTTTGAAGTTGGGCAACAACAAGCAGATTTTTATATAGATGAAGCCCCAGGTTTATATATACTTCAAGTTGAGTATGTTAATAAAGAACCTGAAGTTTTTAAAGTGATAAGGAAATAATTTTAATGAAATTTAAAATTGATAGATAATTACTTCTAATTCTTCAACTTGTTTAAATTGTTTATCAGCGGTTATAATAGGTAAATTAAAATAAATAAGCAGTAGCTGCAATAATTGCATCAGGAAGTTTCAACTTGTATTTTCTTTTAAGCTCTATTGTTAAATCTTTAATTTCTTCATTAAGATTGATGATTTGGCAATTTTTTAAGAGTCCCTTGATATTTTTCTCATCGGAAGTAGATAAACTAGAAAAAGAAAGCAGCTCTAACTCCGTTATAAAAGAAATCACCAATTCCTTTTCAGATATAATTTCTACAATCTCCTTTTCTCCTCTAAGAAAATACAACAAGATATTAGAGTCGATAAAAAGCTTATCTCCACTCATCTCTTAATTTATTTTGCCACTCCATAGGATCTACATCTAACTTCACTGTTCCAGCAAATTTCTTGATGTTATTTTTTTTCTTCGCAACAACAGTATTTATCTGCTTTTTAATCTCCTCTAGAGGAGTTCCTTTGTTAATAATCGTTACCATACTCAAATATAAAAGTTTGGTGTTTCAAAATGCAGCACATTATTTTCTATTGTTTTGCTCCATTATCTTACCTTTGGTATCTTTTTAAATAAACATGGAAAATAAAGAAATATCTAGAACCTTAAAGTTATTAGCACAATTGATGGAGCTTCATGAAGAAAATCCATTTAAAATAAAATCTGTTGCCAATGCTTCTTTTAAGGTTGATAAACTTCCATTTAAATTAAAAGATAAAGCACATGATGAGCTAGATAAAATTGACGGTATAGGAAAAAGTATAGCTACTAAAGTTATTGAACTTTTTAATACTGGAGGCTTAAAAGAATTAAATGATTTGGTTGCTATCACCCCTATCGGGATTTTAGATATGCTGAGCATTAAAGGTTTAGGTCCAAAAAAAATCATCATCATCTGGAAAACCTTAGGTATTGAAAACGTAGGCGAATTATATTACGCTTGTAACGAAAACCGTTTAATAGAGGCAAAAGGATTTGGTCTAAAAACGCAAGAGGAAATTAAAAAAGCTATTGAATTTAAAATGGCTAGTAACGGCCGTTTTTATATGCCCGTTTAGAACCTATCGTTGCGCAATACCAAGATTTATTGGTTAAACTCAGCAATGCTACTGAAATATTAATTACCGGAGAGTTTAGAAGAAAGTGTGAAATTATAGACGAGCTTTCATTTATCATTGTTAATGCGGATTTTAAACTTTTCACGGATAAAATTCAACAATTAGAAGGCATCTCTAATCTTGAAATTACACCTAAGAGCATCAGATTTAAAGACGAGAACAGCCTAACTATAAAATGCTTTGAAGCAGATGAAACCACTTTAGCTTATTGTTTATTTGAAACTACCGGAGTTAATGCTCATGTAGAAAAAGTTAAAGCGCTTTTACCTGCTAACCAAAATCAATACCCTACAGAAACTGCTGTTTATGAAGCTGCTGGCTTAGCTTATATAGAACCAGAATTAAGAGAAGATTTAAACGAAATAGCTTTAGCGCAAACTAAACAATTACCTTCTTTAATTACTTATGCTGATTTAAAAGGCACTTTGCATAACCATAGTACCTGGAGTGATGGGGTACATAGTATTGAAGAAATGGCACTTTATTGCAGAGACACACTAAAACTTGAGTATCTAGGTTTGTGCGACCACTCAAAAACAGCTGTTTATGCTAATGGATTAAGTATAGAGCGTGTTTTACAGCAACACGAAGAAATAGAAAAGCTAAATCAAAAATTAGCTCCTTTTAAAATTTTCAAAGGCATAGAATCAGATATCTTATCAGACGGCGGTTTAGATTATCCTGATGAAATATTAGCCAAATTTGATTTTGTTGTAGCTTCTGTACACTCAAATCTAAAAATGGATGAAGAAAAAGCTACTCAACGTTTAATAAAAGCTATAGAAAACCCATATACCACTATTTTAGGTCACCCTACAGGCCGTTTATTATTAAGCAGAAGCGGTTACCCTTTAGATTTTAAAAAAATTATTGATGCTTGTGCTGCAAACCAAGTAGCAATAGAAATTAATGCAAATCCTTTACGTTTAGATTTAGATTGGAGATGGCATCAATATGCTTTAGAAAAAGGAGTTTTGTTAGCTATTAACCCTGATGCCCACCGCAATGAAGGTTTTTATGATATGCATTATGGTGTATATGTAGCCAGAAAAGGTGGTTTAACCAAAGAAATGTGCTTAAATTCTTTTAATTTAGCAGCTATAGATAGTTATTTTAAGAAGTCTAATATCCCATCATTAAAACAATAAAATTATAGTAATGATTAGTAATTTGTGTAATAAAATATTTCAGCAATCTATTAACGATTATCATGTTCATGATGAGATAGACTTTAACCAAGCAAATCCATATCCAGCGCATACCATTGAAAATTTATTGTATACCAAAAATTGGATTGATACTGCACAATGGCATATGGAAGATGTTGTTCGTAATCCAAATATTGCCCCTCTAGACGGTTTAAACTGGAAACGCAGAATTGACGCACAAAACCAAATTAGAACAGATTTAGTAGAATTTATAGATAGCTATTTTTTAGAAAAATTTAAAGAAGTAAGGCCAAAATCTTCAGCAAAAATAAATACAGAAAGCCCCGCTTGGGCTATAGATAGGTTGTCTATTTTAGCTTTAAAAATTTACCACATGCAGGAAGAAGCTGAAAGACAAGATGCATCTGCTGAGCATCGTGAAAATTGCCAAAAAAGCTTGATGTATTGCTTCAACAAAGAATAGATTTATCTCAATCTATTGATGAGCTTATCGTAGATATTGAAAATGGTGACAAGTACATGAAAGTTTACAAACAACTTAAAATGTATAATGACCCTTCTTTAAATCCTGTTCTTTATAATCTTAATTCTAAATAATGGGTAAAAGGAGAAAAATCCTTATTATTCGCCTATCAGCAATGGGAGATGTTGCTATGACAGCTCCAATTGTTAAGCAAATAGCTTTACAAAACCAAGAAACTTATTTTATTTATCTCTCAAAACCATTGTTTGAGCCTTTCTTTCATGGTATCATCAATTTTGAATTTTATCCTTTTAAGCCTAACAATTATAAAGGTATAATTGGCTTATTTAAACTTTTTAGAGAACTTAAAGCATTAGGAATTACAGATATTGCAGATCTTCATTTCAATTTAAGATCAAGAATAATTTGTCTATTTTTTAGATTTTCAGGTATAAAAATCGTACATCTAGACAAGGGAAGAAAAGAAAAAGCAGATTTAACAAGCCAAATAGATAAAAAATTGAAGCCTTTACAACCTATGTGGGAAAGATACACAGAGGTTTTTAAGCTACTATCATTAAAATCAGCTATTTCTAATGAGTTATCTAACACCAAAGAATTGCTTCATAAAGGTATTTTAGATGTTTCTGGAGAAAAAGAAAACACAAAATGGATAGGTATCTCTCCTTTTGCACAACATCAACAAAAAATTTATCCCCTAGAAAAAATGGAAGCCGTAATTGCAGGCTTAACTTCTAAAGATTATAAGATTTTTGTATTTGGTGGCGGAGAAAAGGAAAAAGAAGTAGCAGAAAAATGGGAAAAAAATATTTAAACACCATTTCTACCATTGGTAAAATTAAAATTGAAGATGAGCTAAAACTCATTTCAAATTTAGATATCATGATAAGCATGGATTCTTCTGGCATGCATTTAGCCTCCTTAAAAGGTGTTAAGGTAATTTCAATTTGGGGAGCAACGCATCCATACGCAGGCTTTTTAGGTTTTGGGCAAACAGAAGAAAATTGTATACAACAAGAATTATATTGTAGGCCATGCTCAGTTTATGGAAATAAACCTTGTTTCAGAGGCGATTTAGCCTGTTTAAATGGTATTGAACCAGCAGTAATCATTGCTAAAACTATAAAAACATTAAACAATGTCTAAAAAGCTCCTCATTGTAAGACATGCCAAATCTGATTGGGGTGCAGCAAATACAAAAGATTTTGATCGTCCGTTAAATAACCGAGGTTTTTTAAACGCTCCAGAAATGGGTAAAAGACTTGTTTCTAGAACATTGATCCCTCAGCAATTGGTCTCTAGTCCGGCTTTAAGAGCCATCACCACCTGTAAACTTATAGCTAAAGAAATTCAATATCCGGAAACGGAAATTAAACAAGAGCCTAGAATTTACGAAGCCAATCATCAAACATTACTAAAAATTGTGAATCAATTTAATGATGAGCATGATTTTATAGCACTTTTTGGTCACAACAATGGCATTACTGATTTAGCTGTATACCTCAGCAATGCAGACCTTTACAATATACCCACCTGTGGTATGGTTCTGATAGAATTTCCTTTAGATAGTTGGAAAATGGTGAGTAAAAGCACCGGTAATATGCTCCTTTTTGATTATCCTAAAAACCCTTTTGAAGTGTAATTAATGATTCATTTTATACACCTTACCGGGTAAAGATATAATAACGGATTGCATCTCTAAATTTAACAACAGCATAGCCAACTTACTTTGTGGCATATCTAATTTAACTTGTAAATCATCTATAGCTATAGCATTACAGTCTTTTATAATAGCTACAATTTTCTCTTCATCTTTATTCAAATGAGGTAAAATTTGAAGTTGCTTTACAGGTTGCACTTCATCTTTATCCCATCCCATGATGTATTCTAAATCTTCTACGCGGTCTAGTAAATGTGCTCTGTTGGTTTTAATCAAGAAATTACAGCCTTCAGAAAGTTCATCATCTACACGACCAGGTACAGCAAAAACATCTCGGTTATAAGAATTGGCAATCTCCGCAGTGATGAGTGCACCGCCTGTTTTGGTAGCTTCTACCACCAAAGTGGCATCAGCCATACCGGCTATAATACGATTTCGCTTAGGAAAATTTGGTCGGTCTGGATTAGTTTCTGATCTAAACTCGGTTAATAAACCTCCTTGATGGATCATTTTTTCTGCAATGGGGCGGTGTAAAGCCGGATAAATCCTATCTAAACCATGCCCTAACACGCCAATGGTATTGGTTTCGTTTTCTAATGAGGCTTTATGTGCGGCAATGTCTATCCCGTAAGCCAAACCACTTACTATTAAAATTTGATGATGTTTTAAACTACTGATTAATTTATCACAAAACTGTTTGCCATAGGCTGTGGCATTTCTAGTACCTACAATAGCTATAACTTTTTGTTGATTAAGCTTTACATTACCTTTAAAATACAACATGGCAGGGGCATCATAACAGCTTTTTAATCTTTTTGGATAATCAGCAGACTGTATGAAAATAGGTTGTATTTTATATTTTTCGATAAATTTTAGCTCTTTTTCTGCCCTATCAAAAGAGGTATGATGGATAATTAAATCGGCAGTTTTAGAACCTATACCGGGTATTTTCTCTAAGTGCTGCTTACTGGTTTTAAATATTTCTTCTGGACTACCGCAGTAGCTTAATAAAGTTTTGATAGTAGCATCTCCTATACCTTTTATTAAGGTTAGGCCAATTTCGTAGAGCATGTTTTAAAATAGATTTAGGTAAAAAATTATTGTGCTGGCAAATAAACTACATATTTGGTTTCAAAAAACTCTTCTTTAAAATAATCTTGTAAGGGATAAAGTTTGATTTGTTTAAGTCCAGATTCTTGAAGTTCTTGAGTTAAATCGCCACCCTTTAAATAAAGAACTCCATTTTTTAAACCCTCGGTATTTTGCTTTTTAAACTTACCTCGTATCCAAGGATAAAAATCTTTAAGCTGTGTTACCGCTCTGGAAACAATGAAATCAAACTTTTGGTTAATTTGCTCGGCCCTGCTATGTACAGCTTTTAAATTTTTTAAGCCAATACCTTGCGCTACCTCATTCACTACTTTTATTTTCTTTCCTATAGAATCAACCAATAAAAACTCGGTTTCAGGAAATAAAATAGCTAAGGGTACGCCCGGAAAACCTCCTCCTGTACCCACATCTAATACATGTTGACCAGGTTTAAAAGCATAAACCTTAGCGATACCTAATGAGTGTAAGATGTGACGCTCATACAATAAATCTATATCCTTACGGCTAATAACATTTATTTGGGCATTCCAAAAAGAATACAACTCAAACAACTGATCAAATTGTTGCTTTTGGATATCGGATAAATCCGGAAAATATTGAGATATAATACTAGAAGTCACTACCAGGGTCTTTTTTTCTTTTATTTAATATGTTTGATAATAAATCTCTGGCTCTAAAGAGCTGAGCTTTTACCGTCCCCAAAGGTAAATCTAATTGTACAGAAATTTCCTCGTAAGATAGTTCATCAAAATAACGCAATATGATTAATGTTTTATAGCGTATTGGAAGCTTATCTACAATTTCTTTTAATTGCTCTGTTTGTTGCTTTTTTATAGATGACTCTTCGGGGTTTAAAACATCACTTTTGATTTCAAAAATCCTTTCTTCACCATCTTCATTAGAAAAACTATCTAAAGAAGTTGTTTGCAAACGCTTTTTCCTAATAAAATCTATACTACTATTGGTAGCTATTCTAAATAACCAGGTACTAAAAGCAAAATCTGGTTTATATTTTTCAAGATTTTCAAAAGCTTTAGCAAAGGTAGAAACGGTTAAATCCATTGCATCATCCTTATTATTAACCATCTTTAACACCATAAAGTAGATAGAATCTTTATAACGATGCATGAGCTCTGCATAGGCCTTTTGGCTGCCTGTTTTAGCGCTTATGACCAGATGATAGTCGTTTCTGGCATTTTCTGAAAAGTTTGGATTTATTTCCATACAATTTTCTTTCTAAACAAGCCTCTTATGCTTAAAATGCTAAGGTATATGTAATAGAATAAGTCTAAAATGAGTACCCAATATATTAAATCTTTACTTTTTAACCTAAGCATAGCTTTATAAAAGATAAAAATTTGAGCTAATAGTCTCAAAAACAATAAAACACTTATCAATACAACCTCTATTTGAAGCGCATAACAAGCTATCAAAAGGATATAAAAAGAAATTGCAGAAATAACTTGAATGCTTAATTTCTTTTGATGCGATGCCTTATAAAACTTCCCCGCACCTAAATGTCTCATTTTTTGATTCCAGTAGGCTTTCCATGTAAGCTTAGGTTCGCTTAATAGGTGTGTTTCTGGTCTTATTTCTATCGTGGTATTAGAAGATGTAGCGTTTTGGTTTACAAATAAATCATCATCACCAGAGGGAATATGCATGTGTGCGGCAAAACCTTTTCCTTTAAAAAACAACGACTTTTTATAAGATAAATTCCTGCCTACGCCCATATAAGCATCTCCCGAAAGGGAAAAAGAGAAATAATTAAGCGCTGTTTGGAAGGTTTCATACCTGATAAGCTTATTTAAAAAGCCGCTTTTCTTTTCATAAGGAGAGAAACCCAATACAATTTCTGTTTGAGGTTTATCATAATGCTGGCATACATTAACCAACCAATAATCAGAAGTGGGTTTACAATCTGCATCAGTAAAAACTAATATTTCGTTACTTGCCGCCTTAATACCTAAAGTAGCAGCAAACTTTTTACCGGTTTTAAAACGTGGATGTTCTTCTTTTACAACTACTTTTAAGTTTGGATATTGAGCCTGTAATACTCTTAAAACCTCATCACTTTGGTCTGATGAGCAATCATTTACAACCACGACTTCATAATCTAATCCCTTTTGTTGAAAGATAAGGGGTAAATTTTCTTTCAAATTTTGAGCTTCGTTTCTAGCGCAAATGATAACAGAAACTTTTTGATTGCTGCTATTTACTACTTCTGGAATGGTATAGGCTATAAATTTATGCTGAACAATCCATAAATAATATAATTGGATGATAAAGGCAACTTGCAGCAGAATTAATAAAGTATAATATAAATAAGCTTCCAATATAATTGAATAAGATTTGCAAAGTTCTCAAATTTAGCTAAAAATCAAACTTTTGTTTAACATCCTGATATTTTGTTTCATAAAAATGAACATCATCGTAAGCGAAATTAAAATTTATTTATGGTCTCTTCTAAATTAAAATTGACTTACACCTGCCCTTTGCTTATCCTAAAATGCTTTATTTTTTGTTACTTTTGCAGGTATTTTATCATCAACACCATTAATGAAGTTTAAATTAGCAGCGCAAGATCCTTTATCAAAAGCCAGAGCAGGAGAAATAACAACAGACCACGGAACTATTCAAACACCAATTTTTATGCCTGTTGGTACTGCTGGTACGGTAAAAGCGGTGCATCAGCGTGAGCTAAAAGATGATATTAAAGCCCAAATTATCTTAGGAAACACCTATCACCTTTACTTAAGACCAGGTTTAGATGTAATAGAAAAAGCTGGAGGTATACACAAATTTAACGGTTGGGATTTACCTATTTTAACCGATAGCGGTGGCTACCAAGTGTATTCTTTAACAGAGGTAAGAAAGATAAGAGAAGAAGGCGTTACTTTTAAATCGCATATTGATGGCTCTAAGCACTTGTTTACGCCAGAAAATGTGATGGATATTCAAAGAACCATCGGTGCAGATATCATTATGGCTTTTGATGAGTGTACACCATATCCTTGTGATTATACTTATGCCAGAAAATCTGTAGATATGACGCATCGTTGGTTGAAACGTTGTATTGATAGATTTGATACTACAGAACCTAAATACGGCTATTCGCAAACCTTATTCCCTATTGTACAAGGCTCTGTTTATAAAGATTTAAGGAGAAAATCTGCTGAATTTATAGCCGAACAAAACCGCGAAGGAAACGCTATTGGCGGACTTTCTGTTGGTGAACCAGCCGAGGAAATGTATGGAATGACAGAGGTGGTATGCGAAATACTTCCTCAAGACAAACCACGTTACCTGATGGGTGTGGGTACACCTATTAATATATTGGAAAATATTGCTTTAGGTATTGATATGTTTGACTGTGTAATGCCTACCAGAAATGCTAGAAACGGCATGTTATTTACCAGGCATGGTTTCATCAATATCAAAAATGAGAAATGGAAGGATGATTTCTCTCCTATTGACCCCGATAGCGATTTATTTTCTGACCAATTTTATACTAAAGCTTATTTAAGGCATTTAATCCATTCTAAAGAGATATTAGGCGCACAAATTGCTACTTTGCATAACTTACATTTTTACCTTTGGTTGGTAAAAGAAGCTCGAGAAAAAATTATTTCAGGAGAGTTTTACGACTGGAAAAATAAAATGGTTAAAGCGCTCGCTCAAAGACTATAAATGAAATTTTTAGACAATTACATCAAGCTGATAGACTGGTATATCATTAAGAAATACCTAGGAACTTTTGTTTTTACCTTAGGGATTTTTGTTGTCATCTCTGTGGTATTTGATATATCTGAAAAGCTTGATGATTTTTTAAAAAGCAAGGCAACCATCAGCCAGATTGTTTTTGAGTATTATGGCGGATTTATTCCTTTCTATCTCAACTTTTTATCGCCTTTAATCAACTTCATTTCTGTTATTTTCTTTACGGCTAAAATGGCCGACCAAACAGAAATTGTTCCTATTTTAAGCGGTGGAGCAAGTTTTAATCGATTTTTACGCCCTTATTTCATTGCTGCTACGGTTATTTTCATTGTAAACATGATTTTCAATTTATTTATCATCCCTGAAACCAATAGGTTGATGATAAATTTCGAAAATACCTATACTAAAATAAAAGATACATCTAGAGAAAACGTACACCTACAACTAGATGAAAATACTTATATCTATATGGAATCTTTTGATAACCTAAGCAATACGGGTTATCGTTTTTCTTTAGAAAAGTTTAAAGATAAAGAGCTAAAATCCAAGCTCATAAGCGATAGAATAAGCTGGGACTCCGTATCAAGAAAATGGAAAATCCAAAACTACAGCATCAGACATGTTGATGGCTTAAAAGAACGTATGGAAAAAGGTTTAGAGAAAGATACCACCTTAGATATGAAACCTATAGATTTTGATATCAGAGATAACATATACTCTGCCATGAACTATTGGGAGCTTAATGATAAGATAGAAAAAGAAAAAATAAGAGGCACAGGTGTTATGGTGAACCTAGAATTAGAGAAATATAAGCGCTGGACCTACCCTTTCTCTACCTATGTTTTAACCTTAATTGGTGTAGCTTTATCATCAAGAAAAGTAAGAGGCGGTGTAGGTTTACCCCTTGGTTTAGGTATTTTATTGAGTTTTGTTTACATCCTTTTCATACAATTTGCTAACGTTTTTGCCCTTAAAGGAGGCTTACCTGCTATTGTAGCTGTGCTGATACCTAATATAATTTTTGCGCTTTTAGGTGTATATTTAGCTATCAAAGCGCCAAAATAATCATGAAATTTAAGCTAAGCAATGTCTTAATCTTACACTTAACCGTATTTGTGTGGGGGTTTACGGCCATTTTAGGGGCCCTTATTTCTATTAATGAAACCCATTTAACATGGTATAGGGTATTGATAGCTTTTAGCTCTTTATACCTTTGGTTTAAGTATAAAAAGATAAATTTTAGCGTTAATAAGGAACAATTTATCAAGCTTTTTTTAACTGGTGGAATAGTTGGTTTACACTGGATCTTGTTTTTTGGCGCTATTAAAGCCTCTACCGTATCCGTTGCTATGGTGTGCCTTTCATCCCTAACATTATTTACAGCCGTTCTAGAGCCTTTATTTAGCTCCAAATCTGTTTCCAAATTGGAAATTTTGGTTGGATTTCTAATTATTGTAGGTATTTACATGATTTTTAAGTTCGAAACCGAGTACGAAACAGGTATTATAATGGGTATTTCTAGTGCCTTTTGTGCCAGTATTTTTTCTATTATCAACGCTAAACAAGTTAAAAATAGAGCAGCTACAGTTATTACTTATTACGAATTGATAGGTGCTTTCTGTTGGATTTCTTTCTATTTATTACTTACAAATGGCTATACAAAAGCCATGATTTTAGACCTTTCAGACATCGTTTATTTACTGATTTTAGGTACCATTTGTACCTCTGTAGCTTATGTAGCTGGGGTAATGGTGATGAAGGAATTGAGCGCTTTTAGGGTAGCTTTAATCACCAATTTAGAGCCTGTTTATGCTATCATTTTAGCCTTGTTTATCTTCGGTAAAGACGAGCAAATGACCAACGGATTTTACGTCGGAGCAAGCATTATTTTAGCTACCATCTTCTTATATCCCATTGTAAAAACCCAACTCGAAAAAAGACAATTAAGCAAGAACTTACATCCTTAAAAAAGGCTATTGATCTCCTATTTCTTTCGCAGTTTCATGACTTAGTTTGACCTCTATTTCTCATAAGGTATCTTCTTTCATGAGCTTAATTTTAGACAATCTTAACGCCACTATTAAGTGAGACGACTACTGGTGTTACCGCTTTAGAGAAGCTAATTCCTAAGTTCCTTTTTTCTTTTTACACCACGAGTTAGGAAGATATAATAAAGCTCTTTGGAATATTTACCTTGTTTAATTCGTCATGAAAAAAACAAAATCAAAATACACTAAGTACTCCTAATAATGCTTATTAAATTCAAGTATAGCAATTTCAAATTGAGCTTATTTTTTAGCTCATCCAAAAAGAAAAATAACGAAAAACAAGAGTACAGGAGCGTGGCGTTAAACTAAATAGCTTTGCCATTTCGTATACAATTTTTGAAAAATGAGAATTTTTAGCGCTTCCTTAAGCGATGAAAAAGAACATCAAAACTTCTTCTTAGTGTATTTTTTAATGATTTAAAAAGCCTATATTGGAAAGATAAAAAGAGGCCTATTTTGATGAAAAATAGACATTATAAAACAGAAAAACATCTTATGTATGATTTTATATAAATAAATATATAAAATTTAAAATCAGATACTTATAAATTTTAAATGAATATAAAATTCAAGTAAATATAAAATTAAAAAAACCTTAATACTAAAAAAATTAGCATAAAGATTTAATGAAATCATTAAAATACAATAAGAAACTTATAATCAATACATTAAGTATATTTATATTAACTTTTAATTCATATATGGTTTTTGGGCAGCTTTTTAGTAGCGAACAAAACCCACCAAGTGTAAAGTTCAACCAAATTAACACCCCACAGTTCCAAATCATCTACCCTACCCCACTAGAACAAGATGCGCAGCGAATGGCTAATTTGCTAGAGAAAATGATTAATGATGTTAGCAAGTCTTTAGGTCGTAAACCCAAACCTATTTCCATCATCTTACAGAACCGTGGCGTGGTATCCAATGGCTTTGTACAAATGGCCCCAAGAAGGTCAGAGTTTTACACTATCCCATCTCAGGAATTTGATTCACAAGACTGGTTAAATGGCCTAGCTTTGCATGAGCTAAGACACGTTGTGCAGTTTGATAAATTGGTACCGAGTTTAGGAGCTCCCATTTTTGAAGAGTTAAAATTGGCGCTCTTCGGCATCAATTTACCACCTTGGTTTTTTGAAGGAGATGCGGTTGTTACGGAGACAGTTTTAAGTCCAGGGGGAAGAGGCAGACAACCTTATTTTGAACTTGCTTTAAGAACTAACTTAGGTAGCAATAAACACTACTCCTATTCTAAAAATTACCTAGGTTCTTTTAAGGATATAGTCCCCAATTATTACACCTTAGGATACTTCCTCACGAGCAAAATGAGAAGAGATTTTGGCGAGCAAATTTTAGATAAAACTTTAAGCAGAATGGCTCGCTTTCCTATACGTCCTTATAACTTCACATCATCCTTAAAAAAGCATGCTGGCATAGGCACTTCTCAGCTTTACAAAAACACCATGCAAGAACTAGACTCGCTTTGGGCAAAGCAGTCAGATTCATCGGGTAAAACCCTATACCAAACAGCTTACCATGAAGAAGCTCAAATACCTACTTTTTATCAGTTGCCTTACCTAACAGCAGAAGGCGATTTGGTATGCATCAAAAAGTCGTATGCAGAAACACCTGCTATCACGCTTATCAAAAACAAAAAAGAAGAAACACTTTTAAGAATAGGTTTTCAGTTAGAGCCTAATTTGCATTATGCAGCTAATCTGTTGGTTTGGGATGAATACCGTCAGGATAAAAGATATGGCAAGCAATCTTTTAATGTTATTTGTATTTATAACCTCAAAGACAAAACTTTTAAACAGTTAACCCATAAGAGCAGATACTTCTCTCCTGCCCTATCTGCCGATGGCAAAAAAATTATCGTGGTAAAGGTGAGTTATGACAATCAATTTTCTTTGGTTGAGCTAAGTGCACAAAATGGAGAAGAGTTAAAAAGCTATCCAAACCCCCAAAACTATATTTTACAAACGCCACAATATGATGATGCAGGTAAAAAAGTAGTGGTAACAGCTTTAAACCAAGATGGCAAAACCTTATTGGTTTATGATTTAGAAAATGGCGCTATAGAAAAATTATTTGCTCCGGTAAGGCAATTAATATCTAGACCTACGTTTGCCAAACAGCAAATTCTTTTTAAAGCGCACTTTAACGGTACAGATAATATCTACAGTTTTGATTTGAGCACAAAAGCAATAAGCAGAATTAGCGATGCGCAATTTGGTGCTTACCAACCTTCTTATGACCCTAAAAATCAAAAATTATATTTTAGCGATTACCAACATACCGGCCATCGCATCGTATCCATTGATTTAAATAGCGCTAAATCAACTTTAAGGGACAAAGAGCCCGATAACTTCCTTCAATATTTTAAACCGCTTATATCGCAGGAAAACACTTGTAACGTTTTTCAAGACATCCCTGAAAAGGAATATCCAATTAAACCCTATAAAGAAGCAGCTCACTTGTTTTATTTCCACAGTTTAAGACCTACAAATACAGAAAGCGAAATAGACAATCAATACGTAATTGGTTTTGATTTGGCATCAGACAACAAGCTCAATACTTTTTCATCAACCGTAGGATATGCTTATAATTTTGGATTAAGAAACAGCGAATACCGAGCTACGGTAAGCTTTAAAAAATACTACCCTATTTTTACTGCCGATTATGAAAACCGTGGAAGATTTAGTTCTGTAAGATTGATTAGACCCAACGGAGAAACTGTGGTACCTTTCACCTGGAGAGAACATGTAAGTAATTTTGGCATCACTATTCCTTTTGCTACCAATTGGCTAAACAAAGGTTTTTCTACAGGCTTTAACATCAGTAGCGGTTATACCAGCAGATACAATTTAAGTTTACAACCCAATAATTTCCCTATGCAAATAAGCTTCCCTATGAAATACCAATTTTTTATGGGCTTAGGGACTTTAAGAAGCGAGAGAGATTTAGCTACGCCTTGGCTGTTAAACTTCAATATTTTGTATGAGCATTTACCCTTTGACAGTAATTTTGATGGCAGCAACCTCATTTTAAAAACTTTTGTGAATACACCCGGCTTGTTTAGCAACCACAGCTTACAGCTTAACTTTAACTGGCAAAGCAACAGCGGTGTTTATAGGTTTAATACTGATATTGCTAGAGCAAGCGGCTTTCTTAATTTACCTGCACTAGACAGGTTGCATAATTCTTTCTTGCTTGATTACCGTTTCCCTATTGCTTACCCCGATTGGGAAGTTGGACCGCTTGCTTATATCAAACGTTTTAAAGGTGGTATTTTTACTGATTTTGAAAACATAGGAAAAGGAAATGGGCTGAGGTCTTATGGTGCAGAGTTGAGAACGGATTTGAATATCCTGAGATTTTACCTGCCCAATGTAGATTTCGGGACAAAAATTATTATGCCTGCTGAAGAAAGCATCAACAAAAAACCGATATTCGAATTTGGTTTGATTTTAAATTATTGATATGAGCTTCAAAACATTAACAATTATTATACTATCGGTCTTCATTACCGTTGTTTTTATGCAAAACACCGATGAGGTATTGTTTACCATCCTCTGGAAAGAAATTTATATTTCTAAACTCCTCATGATGCTTATTGTAACTGTTTTTGGTTTTATTGTGGGATTAATTATTGCCAGACCAAAAAAGAAAGCACCTTTAGCCACAGAAATTGCAAAAGATATTCCATTTGAAGTAAATAACCCCAATGAAGACTACTTAAATCATCATGATAAAAAAGGTTTAAGTGATGAAGACAGAGATTATATCAGTTAAAATGACAAAAAAAATAGCTTTCCTTGGTTTAGGAAATATGGGTATTCCCATAGCACAAAACCTCATCAATGCCGGGCATGAAGTAAGTATCTACAACCGATCTGCCGTAAAAGCACAACAACTTACAGGAAATTACTTCCTAGCAAACAGCCCCGCAGAAGCTGTTGCTGATAAAGATTTTGTTTTTACCATGCTTGCAGATGATAACGCTTTAAACCAAATCTGTACAGGCGAAAACGGTTTTATCTTAGCCTTAAAAAAGGGTGCTATACACATCAGTATGAGTACCATAGCGCCAGAAACATCTGCCATCTTAAATGATATACACCATAAAAATGGTTCTATTTACTTAAGTAGCCCTGTTTTTGGCAGACCAACCGCTGCCGCAGAAGCAAAATTATTTATTTGTTTATCAGGACAAGATGAGGCTAAACAATTGGCAAAGCCTTTATTAGAACAAGTTGGACAAGCTGTTTATGATTTTGGCGAAGATGTTAAAGCAGCCAATGTGCTTAAACTTACTGGCAATTTCATGATTATGGCTTCTATGGAAACCATGGCGGAAGCATTTACCCTAGCAGAAAAAAATGGTTTAGACCGTAAGCAGGTAGCTGATTTCTTCGGAAATACTGTTTTTAATGCCCCTATTTATAAAAACTACGGAACTTTAATTGCCAACAACAATTACCAACCGGTTGGCTTTAAATCTACACTGGGTTTTAAGGATGCCCGCTTAGCCTCAAAAATGGCATTAGATGCAGAAATGCCTGCCCCATTACTTAACTTGGTTTATAACCGCTTACTTAGCGCAATAGCGCAAGGTAAGGGCGAGCAAGATTGGGCAGAAAGTATAGCTAAAGGAGTTTCTAACGATGCGGGTATTTAAAAAAATGATGCTGTACTTCTTAGTTTTTATTGCTGTACTAGCAATTGTAACTTACTTATTTTTACAGTCGGCGGTTTTTGGTGGTTCACCAAATGAAACACAAGTTAAAAGAATAGAAGCTTCACCCAATTACAAAGACGGAAGCTTCCAAAACCTTTCGCCAACCACGGTAAGCTTGCCAGAATCGTCTTTTTTTAAAGTTTTACAAGAGTTTATTTTTAACAAAGAAGAAACAGAGCCTAAGCAGCCAATTCAGGTTGTTAAAACCGATTTAAAAAACCTTAAATCTGATGAACCCTTAATCATTTGGTTTGGGCATTCTTCTTATTTAATGTTAATTGATGGAAAAACCATTTTGGTTGACCCTGTTTTTAACAGAGCTTCTCCTATCCCACTTTTTGGAAAACCATTCAAGTATAGCTATGATTATAGCGCTGCTGATTTCCCTGAAATTGATATTTTAATCATCACACATGATCATTATGACCATTTAGATGAGCAAACCATCCAAAAATTAATCCCGAAGACAAAGAACTTCATTGTTCCTTTGGGTGTTGAAGCCCATTTAATACATTGGGGAGCAAAAACTGAGGCTATCAAATCTTTAGATTGGTATGATGAAGCTCAGCTTTTAGATTTTAAAATAACAGCTACGCCGGCAAGGCATTTTTCTGGCCGAAAATTTACCAGAGGCAATACTTTATGGAGTTCTTTTGTTTTTAAAAGTGATAAATTGAATATTTATTTAGGCGGAGATTCTGGCTATGATACCCATTTTAAAACCATTGGCGATAAATATGGCCCTTTTGATTTAGCCATTCTAGAATGTGGGCAATATGGTATCAACTGGCCGCTTATTCACATGTTTCCAGAGCAAGTTGCGCAAGCTGCCGCTGATTTAAAAACTAAACAACTTTTACCCGTTCATTGGGCTAAATTTAGTCTGGCCTTACACAACTGGACAGAACCTATTAATAAGTTAACTTATATTGCTAAAGCACAAAATTTAAGTTTACAAACACCACGCATAGGAGAACCTTTATCCTTCTTTAAAATGGATAAAACCATAAATTGGTGGAAAAATTAAACATCGTGAAAATACATATTACCATATGGCTATTGCTTTGTAGTTTTTACTGCTACAGCCAGAAATTAGCTATCAAAGAAATCGGTTTTAGCTTAAAACCAGAAGAAAGAGCAAAAATAGAACGCTTAGCAACTTACGAAGTCAAAATATTTAATGGTTTATTTAAGGATGCAGAAAATGACAGCTTAACTATCTACATTAACCTATACAACAAAGGGAAAGACTTTAGAGCTCTTTTACAAGAATTTGGCTTAAAAGGGTTAACAGAATCTGGATTTTATTCGCCCAAGACCAACCAATCTTATGTGCTTTACCAAAGCATAGCAGATATAGAGATCATTTTACATGAGATGAGCCACGCCCTACTCAGGCATAGCATTAGAAACCCACCCAGATGGTTTAATGAAGGTTTAGCAGAGTTTTTAGAATCTCTAAAAGAAGAAAATTATAAAATTCAGGTGAATGCGCAATTTCATTACCTGGATAAAATGAAAGCCGACAATAGAAATGCTCCTACCAATATCAGCGCTTTCTTAAACAGCCATAACAGCTGGCAAGACAAAAACAAGGTACAAGACATGTACACCATTTCTTACTGCATGGTTTATTATATCATTAAACAAGACCCGCTACTAATTGGTAAGATGGCCAATATGATGAAAAAAGGAATCGGTACAGAACAAATTTTCAATACCTTATTTGGAGGTATAGATAGCTTTGAAAGACGATTTAATTTCTATTACCGATAAATACAATTTGAGTTTTAAGTCCCATTTAAATACATTTGTTTGTTAAATCTAAAAATATGTTAAAAGAAGAACGCCATGCCTATATCCTCAAACAAATAAACTTACACAACAAAGTTTTATCGTCTGATTTGAGCGAACAATTGGTAGTTTCTGAAGATACCATAAGAAGAGATTTAAACGAACTAGCAGAAAGTGGTAAGATTTTAAAAGTACATGGCGGTGCTTTATCAAAATCTTTTCATTACCCTTTCCAACAGGTAGATGCTTATGCTAAAGATGCTAAAAAAGAGATTTCTAGGAAGGCATTATCGCTCATCCAAAACGGCATGACTTTATTAGCCAGCGGCGGTACCACCATGATAGAACTGGTAAGGATGATTCCTGATCATTTAACTTGTACCTTTTTCACTATTAGTCCTTTAGTTGCATTAGAACTAGCAGAAAAACCAAATTTGCAAGTTATTTTATTAGGCGGACAACTTTCTAGAAACGCACAAATAAGCATAGGTTCTAAAGTTGTGAGCGAGCTTAATGATATTAAAGTTGATTTATGCTTATTAGGTGCCAATAGCGTTTCTTTAGAAGAAGGTATTACAGATTCTGATTGGGAAGTGGTACAAGTAAAAAAAGCCATGATTAAATCGGCACAAAAAACCGCTATTGTAAGTATTGCAGAGAAATTAAACTCCATACAAAAGCTTAAAGTTTGTAACCTCAATAGTATCGATTATCTTATTACAGATTTAAACGCTCAGGATAGCTTGTTAACAGATTACGCAAAAAGCGTACAAGTCATTTAAAGCTAAAATCTGTCCTTCTTAAATACATGTTTTTAAAATATTGCTATATTTGAAATCGATTTCCATATCGATAAACCAATTTTTTAACATCATATTTTAAAAACATGTTCACAAAAACAATCCTCTCGGCTCTGTTTACGCTGTGTAGTCTGTATGTTTCTGCACAGAGCAAATCATGGTATACACAAGGTGATTTTTATCCTTCACAAAGAATTGCTTATACTTTGGTAAATGACCTTGATATCAGCAGAGAAAACTGCCCTATCATCATCAAAAGAAAAGATTTTCCCATTCCTGATATTCACGAAATGTGGGTAACCGTGGTAGACCCTTCTTTACCTCCTGCTCCAGAGCCTAGCGAACAGCAACTAAGAAACCAAGGCGGACATGAGCTGAGGAAAGAAACCAACGGGCATGCCATTTTTCATCAATTAGATGATTTGGATAAGGATGGCATTTGGGATGAATTATTTTTCATGACCAATTTAAAGCCTAAAGAAAGTAAAACCATATACATTTACATGGGCGAGAATATTAGAGGCTGGAATAAACATTATACACATGCCAATATTGGTAGCTATACCAGACATATTATGCCTTTCTGGGAATCAGAACATGTTGGTTGGAAAATATGGTTTGCAAACTCGGTAGATGTTTTTGCTAAAAGAAAACCTTTACTGATGGCGCAACGCTTATACATGGAAAATTTAGATGGTTACGGAGTAAGTAATATTTCTAGAGATTTAGGTTCTGATATACAAAGTGTAGGAGATAGTTTTGGAGGTGGCGCTATTTGTCTTTTTGAAAATCCTGCAAAGCCAGACTCTGTTAGCAGACCACGTTTTACACCTGCAAAAGCTGCCTTAGCACCTAAAAGTATGTGGAATGGCGGACAAATAAGTGATACTCGTTATGCCTATGATGTTGTAGTAAATGGGCCTTTACGCTCTATCATCAAAATAAAAACCATGAATTGGGATTCTGGCAAAGGTTTTTATGAATTAGAACAACTTTATACGGCTTATGCACATCAAAACTATAGCACTTGCCAAGTAAACTACACCAAGTTTTTTCCTAAAAATTTAGATGTTTTAATGGGATGTGGTATCCGTAAAAAACCGGGTAAAGAAGATGTATTTCAACAAAATGGCATCATCATATCCTCTGGACCAGAAGGTATTAAAGACCCTGAAAAAATTGATGACAGAGCAGAGTACATGATGGATTTTATTGGAAAAGCCATTGTTGTGAAAGATGTTTACAAACCACAATACCAATTCTCGGCAGACCGCGGCGGAAACCATACTTTTAGAATTCAAGTACCAAAAGAGCATAGTTTTGAGTATGCCATATTTGCTGCATGGAAAGATGGAGCAGTTTTAAATACCGCATCATCTTTTCAGGATTATGTGGTAAAAACCGCTAAAGAGTTTAATAGCCCGGTAAGGTTTTTAAAACCAACAATAGAGAATAAGAAGTAATTTGTTTTGAAACCACAGTGTTCGCCAAGATTTATATTCTTCTTGGTAGACACTGTTTTATTTTTTACCAGCGAGGTTAAAAACGATGAAATCGTAAAACCATATGAAGCACTCGTTGCAAAGGAGCGCAAGATAATGACCACAGAGAGCTCAGAGTAGAAAAGGAAAAATTCAAAATTCAAAAACCTTTAAAACGTCCAAAATAGACACAACGGGTAACAGGAAACCGAAAACTAGCAACTGATACAAAATCAATCATTCTCTCATACAAAAATCAATCAATAAAACTCACCGCCCAACTCCGTGTCCTTTGCGAACTTTGTGGTTAAAAAACATCAAACCTTAGGCGTTAAAAACGATGAAATCGTAAAACCATATGAAAGAAAAATTCAAAAGGAAAAATTCAAAATTCAAAAACCTTTAAAACGTCCAAAATAGACACAACGGGTAACAGGAAACCGAAAACTAGCAACTGATACAAAATCAATCATTCTCTCATACAAAAATCAATCAATAAAACTCACCGCCCAACTCCGTGTCCTTTGCGAACTTTGTGGTTAAAAAACATCAAACCTTAGGCGTTAAAAACGATGAAATCGTAAAACCATATGAAGCACTCGTTGCAAACGAGCACAAGATAAGTCCCCATATTTTAGAACTAACCAACTAAAAACTAACCAACTAACCAACTAAAACCTAACCAACTACTCCCCCAAACACTCATCAACCAAATACACAATAGATTCATAGTTATGCCCTACTGCTTCAGAAATGGCTATTTCGCAAGTTTTTCCGCTAGAATAGTAACCATCAAAAGTACCACAAGCATTAACTTCTTGGGCTTCTGGTAAAGTTGCAGATGCGGTTAATTCTGGAAAAAGAAAACCACGATCGCCTGCCATACCGCAACAACCTGCGCTAAAAGGTACGGTTACTTCATCGGCAAAAAACTGCGCTACTTTTATAAACTTTTGCTGTAAGCCCATCTTCTTTAAAGAGCAAACAGGGTGTAATACAATATTTCTTTTCTTATTGATGTTGTTTAACCTTGGGATAATATAATCGGCTATGTAATCAATACTATCAATGATTTTGAGGGCATCGAATTTTAATTTATTAGCTTCTGTGAGCACTCTTCTACATCCCTGTAAAGTATAAGTACAAGAACTTATATCCAGCATTACAGGTAATCTTCCACCATCTGTTGCTGCCCATAATTTTTCTATGGTTTTATTACTGGTATATTGGTAAGCATCCTGATAACCTTTAGAAGAAAAAATTTGTCCGCAACATAAACCATCAATCTCTTCAGGAATGATAAAACTTAAACCTGCTTTTTCTGAAATAGCAGCCATGGTAGAGATGATATTCTTTTTACCTTTTTCTACGCTACCTCCCATCGTTCTGGAGATACAAGTAGGTGCATAAACTACACCGCTTAAATCCTCTTTTTGCTTAAAAATAGCAGTTTTTCCAGTAGATTTTAATTGATTAGACCATAAAGGAAAACTCGGGATTTGCTTTTTTATAGCTTGGGTAAAGTTACGCATACTACTTTTACCAAAAGCGGCATTAAAACCCTCACCAACTTTTACCCCTAAACCAGCAAAAGTTTCTGCCAAAGCAAAGTTTTTGGCTACCCACAGTGCTGTGTTATTGGCAAACCTGTTATGACTTTCTCTTCTCAGTCGTTTAATTAAATCGCCGGTATTAATTTCTACCGGGCAAGCAGTAGCGCATAAACCATCAACAGCACAGGTATCCATACCATCGTATTGAAACTGCTGCAATAATTCCTGATGCTTTTGATATTCTCTTTTATCACGTAAGTTAACCAGCTCACGCCTTACTACAATACGTTGGCGAGGAGTTAAAGTAATATTTCTACTCGGGCAAATGTATTCGCAATAACCGCACTCCATACATTTATCTACCTCTTCTTCTACAGAAGGTAAATCTTTCAAATGCTGTATATGTGCTTGTTTATTAGCGTTGATAATTACACCCGGATTTAATAAGTTTTGCGGGTCTATCAGCTCTTTTAAAGCCTTCATTACTTGGTAAATATCTTCTCCCCACTCGGTAGCTACAAATGGAACCATGTTTCTACCTGTACCATGTTCTGCTTTTAAAGTGCCTTGATATTTATGGATAACTAGATTTACAACATCTTTTAAAAAGCTATCATAACGCTTTATTTCTTCTGGTGTATTAAAAGATTGTGTGACCACGAAATGGATATTACCATCTTTAGCATGACCAAAAATAATAGCGTTTTCATACTGATATTGCTTGAAAAGTACTTGCAAATCAGAAATGGCATCGCCTAAATGTACTACCGGGACAGCAATATCTTCTAAAATAACCGTAGAACCACTAGCTCTTACCGCACCAACAGATGGGAACATACCTTTACGTAACTTCCATAAAAAGTCTTGCTGGTAAGGGTCGTTAGTAAACTCGGCACTGTTTAAAAGCTTTAAATCTGGCACTAGCACAAAAAACTGGTTGATTTTTAATTGTAAATCTTCCTGCGTATTTGCCTGATATTCTATCAATAAAGCCGATGCACTTTCTGGTAAAGATTTTAAAATATCGGGCACACCCTTAATATGTTCTATAGAACGTAAAGAAGCTCTATCCATCAGTTCTACCGCTTCTGCTCCAGAAACCGTTAACGGGATAATGGCCTTACAGGCTTCATAAATATCTGGAAAGTAAAGTAAAGAGGTTGATTTCTCTTTATAATCGTCTAAAGTTTCTAAAACTGCTTCGGCTATAAAGCCTAAAGTTCCTTCGGCACCAATTAATAAATGTGCTAAAATGTCTAAAGGTTCATCATAATCTATAAAAGCATTTACAGAATAGCCCACCGTATTTTTGGTTTGATATTTAGCTCTGATGAAATTACGGATAGTTTCATCAGCAGTAATTTGCGCTTTTAAATCGATGATTTGCTGATAAATAGCCGGACACTCTTCTTTAAACCTTGGATAATCTTGCTGATGCTCGGTTGAGAAAACTAGCCCATTTGGCAACACAAAACGTATGTATTTAGTGGTATGGTAAGAATTATGTTTTACCCCGCAACACATCCCGCTAGAGTTGTTAGAGAGTATCCCTCCCATCATAGCAGAATTAATGCTTGACGGATCAGGACCCATTTTTTTACCGTACCCTTGTAAGGTATGATTAACCTTAGCACCAATTACTCCTGGCTGAACCCTTACCTGTTTTCCCTCATTTTCTACAACAACCTTATCCCAATACTGACTTAAATCTACCAGAATACCATCTGTAATAGATTGGCCAGATAAACTGGTACCGCCAGTTCTAAAAGTTAAAGGAATTTGATATTTTAAGGAAAACTGAAAAAGCGTAATTACCTCATCAACAGAAACAGGCTGTACAACGGCTTTGGGTTGTAAATGGTAAAAACCTGCATCTGAAGCATAAGCTACTAAATCTATCAGCCGGGTTTTAATTCTTTCTTTTGGAAGAACTGACAGTAGTAACTCACCTATATGTTGCATAAAAATATTTTTAATCTAAAATTTCAGCACTTTATCTCTTTGATTACTAATGGCTAACAAGCATAAAAAAGTTATGGTTGCGTTTATGATAATTAACTCGAAACCTACAGAATAATTAAACCAGCTTAAAGAATTAGCATCAATAACAAAAGACAAAATTGGGGATAAAATACAAATAAAAGGAACTAAACTATCTTTTACATTTCTATAAGTTAACATCCCGAAGGCAAATAATCCTAACAGAGGTCCGTAAGTGTATCCAGCAGCTTTAAAAATAGCGTTTACTACAGAATCATCATTGATGATTTTAAAAATCAACACCACAAGAAAAATCAATACAGAAAATACAATATGAACATAATGTCTGATATTGACCAGCTTAGACGAGTTTTGGTCTTGCTTTTTATCAAAACCTAAAAAGTCTACACAAAAAGAAGTGGTAAGGGCTGTTAAAGCAGAATCTGTTGTGGCAAATGTAGCAGCTGTTAAACCCAGCATGAAAACAATGGCAGGTACTACACCCAAATAATTTAAAGCGATTTCAGGAAAAAGATGATCTGGAGTGCCCAATGCTTTTACATCAATACCTTTTGCCGCAGCAAAAGTATAAAGTAAGGCACCAACGCTTAAAAAAAGATATTGATAAGTACAAATATCCCTGTAAAGGTAAGCATATTCTTTTGTGCTTCACCTATGTTTTTGCAGCTCAGGTTTTTCTGCATCAAATCTTGGTCTAAACCTGTCATGGCAATGGTGATAAATAAACCACCTAGAAACTGTTTGATGAAATGATTCTTGTTGCCAACGAAATCATCCCAAAAGAATATTTGCGAATACGTACTGGTTTTAACCGTTTCTATAGTGGCTGCAATATCAAGATTTAAACTTTTAGCGATGAAATAGATAGACAATACTACAGACGAAAGCAAGAATACCGTTTGCAAAGTATCTGTAATGATGATGGTTTTTAAACCGCCTTTAAAGGTATAAGACCAAATGAGTAATAAACAAATGATGATGGTTATCCAAAAAGGGACATTCCAGGCATCAAAAATAAATTTCTGTAATACTATAGCTACCAAATACAACCTAAAAGCAGAGCCTATGGTACGAGAAATTAGGAAAATCATAGCACCAGATTTATAGCTCCAGAAGCCTAACCTTCTCTCTAAATAAGAATAAATAGAGATGATATTTAACCTATAGTACAAAGGTAAGAGAACCGTAGCTATTAAAACAAAGCCCACAGCATTACCCAAAACAAATTGAAAATAGCCAAATGCGCTTTTATCTACGGCGCCAGGAACAGAAATGAAAGTAACACCAGAAAGTGCTGTCCCAATCATCCCGAACGCGACAAAATACCATTTAGAATTTCTATTAGCAATAAAAAAGCTAGCGTTATCTGATGAACCTTTGGAGGTGAAATAAGACACCCCAATAAGTACCAAAAAGTAGATGATTAAAAAAGACAATAGCGTAATGGGCTCCATTTATATGTTAAGATTTAATGGTTAATAAGAACACTTTCAATGGCTTTTCTTACGCTACCATATTTCTCTAGCAATTGCGTTGCAATATCGTGGTCTTTACCTGTTTCTTGCATAATCATGTTAATGCCTCTGCTAAATAATTTATGATTAGTTAATTGCATATCCACCATTTTATTGCCTTTAACACGGCCTAATTGAATCATCACACTAGTACTTAACATATTGAGGATAAGTTTTTGTGCTGTACCAGATTTCATACGGGTAGAGCCAGAAACAAACTCGGGACCAACCACTACTTCTACTGGGTATTGTGCTTCTGCTGCCACCGGACTACCTACATTACAAACTACACAACCCGTTACAATACCATGCGCATTTGCAGTATTTAAGCCCCCTATAACATAAGGCGTGGTACCAGAAGCGGCAATACCTACCACCACATCGTCTTCAGTAATATCAAATTCTTGTAAGTCTTTCCAGGCTTGCTCCGTATCATCTTCTGCAAACTCTACGGCCTTGCGTATGGCAGTATCTCCACCTGCTATAATACCAACAATCCAATCAAATGGGACACCAAAAGTAGGTGGGCATTCTGATGCGTCTAACACGCCTAACCTGCCACTAGTACCAGCACCTATATAAAATAAGCGACCGCCTTTTTTCATTTTCTCTGCCGTGATGCTAGCTAGTGGCTCTAGTTGAGGAATAGCTTTAGCAACAGCATCTGCAACTGTTTGGTCTTCTTTATTGATATTATATAAAATTTCTCCAACGCTCATTTTATCTAAGTCGTGGTAGTTAGATTCTTTCTCTGTTACAATTTCCATTATTCTATTTTTATATGCTCTCTTCTTATTTATTTGCAATTCCATAACCAAATAGAAAACTATTACCTATACTAACAGGTAAAGTACCATTGGCTTTTATTTCACCCTTCAAAAAGCTCAATACAGCTTCATGCATCAATTTATCATCTTCATAAGCAGCTACTAAATTGCTTAAATTGGTAAAATTACTGATGGCATAAGGAGTACCAAAAGCAATAGTAATAGCTTTATTTTGCAGATTTACCTGCTTAATAAAATCAATTGCAGTATAACTTATTCCGAAATTATTAGCTGGATATTTAGTGTATTGATGAACACCTACAATAACGACATCGTAATTTCCTTTTAGATGTTGAAGTAATACATTGGCCTCTTGTGCAGATGCCTGATAATCCAAACAATAACTATTAGCTTGATATGTATTTTTAAGCAGCTCAGAAAAATGATTTTCTACCTTTAGGCCAACACCTACAAATGCTATTTTTTGCTTTTTATGGAGCTGATTTATAGTAGAATCTGTTTGTTTAAGCACTGTTATAGCTTGTTTATAGATTTCTTTTTTTAAAGGAACAACCACTTCATTTAGCTCTGCCACTAAATTTGTAGTATCAATAATTGGTGTTTTATGAAGCCCTAAATTGTATTTGGCAATTAAAACACGATTTACTTTAGCGTGTATATCATCCCAACTTAAATCTTTTTTTCGGATAACTTTTCTAATCCTTTTGATGCTCCCTTTAATATCGCCAGGAAGGCATAGCATATCATTACCGGCAATTAAAGATTGTGTGGCTGCTTGTCCTTGCGGATAAAACTTAGCAACGCCTTTCATTTCTAAGGCATCGGTAAAATTTATCCCTTTAAAGCCTAGCTCATCTCTTACCAAATTGGTCACATTTGTTTTAGATAAAGATGAAGCTTGGTTTGCTGTAGCATCAATAGCTGGGATGTATAAATGTCCCATCATCATGCTACCAACGCCTGCTTTTATCATCTCTTTAAAAGGATAAATCTCTAAAGAATCCAATTGTAATTTAGATTTCGGAATTACCGGTAAATCATAATGAGAATCAACACTTACATCACCATGACCTGGAAAATGTTTAGCGCAAGCCATCACTCCGGCTTGTTGCATACCTTGGGTAAGTGCTACGCCAAATTTGGCTACTTTATATTTACTCTCTCCAAAAGATCTTACATTAATAACCGGATTAGCAGGATTATTATTGATATCAACAACCGGAGCATAATTAACCTGTATACCAGCTCTTTTACATTGTACGCCCATCGCTTGCCCCATTTGAAAAGCTAAATTCACATCGGCAACAGCCCCTAAAGTTAACTGATTTGGGAAAGGCATTATGTCATTAAAACGCATGCCTACACCGGTTTCGCCATCAATACAAACCATTAGAGGTGTAGGGGCTTGTTTCTGCAACTGGTTAACCGTAATAGCTTGCTGAATGGCCTTCCCTTGAAAAAGACAAATAGACCCTATGTTATATTTTTGGATGTACTTTGATATTTGTTTGGTATAAAAAATGGCAGAATCGCCACTTTTTTCTGACAACCTCAGCACCATTAATTGTGCAATTTTCTCTCTTCTGTTCAGCTTTTTATAAACGCTATCTGCCCATTTTTGTGAAGCTTCAGAAACCTGTAAAAACTCTTGTGCCTGCATACTACCTGATAGTAAAATCAGGATGAATATCATCATTTTTTTAATCATGCTGCTTATATTTTAGATAGCTGATTTTGCCATCCATTGTACTTACCATTACCGCTTTGCTACTGATGGGTTTGATGGTATTTATTAAACAATTTGATGTTTTATACTTCCATACTATAGCCCCATCTTGCTGGTTAAGAGCTACCGCTAAACCAGAGTGAGTTGGAATAAAAACTTGATTTTTATATGTTGTGATTGCAGCCGGATTTAACTCGTAAGGCAGTTGTAATGGTGATTCCCAGACTATATCAAATTTTTCTGAAGATGTAGAAACGCCTATGATTTTACCATCCATCGTTTTGGCATAAACCAATTGTTGATCTTCAGATAAACCCATAGACTCTCTTACTCTGTTATTGGGTAAAGTCTCTCGCCAGATAACCTCCCCTGTTTCCGCATCAAAAGCGGTCATATACCTATCTGGTGCTACAATAAAAACTTTACCATTTGAAGCAACAGGCCAACATGCGGCCGGCGAGTACATCCTATTTGCAGAACCGTTTGTCCATTTCCAAGCTTCTTCACCTGTTTGGGCATCCAAAGCATAAAAATAATTGCCCCAGCTACCAAAGTAGAGTTTCCCTTGGTACAAAAGTGGCTTGGTAACTACAAAGCCTTTAACTTGCGGATAATCCCACAGTAAAGTTCCATTGGCTACAGATAAAGCTCTAAAATGCCCGTCTGATGAGCCAAAATAAACTTTATCATCTGCTACTAAAGGGCTAGCCAAAATAGCTTTAGAGATTTTAAATTTCCAATTTAAATTTCCGGTTTTAGCGTTTAAACAGTACAAATAACCATCTGTAGAACCTACAAAAACATTGTTTTTATAAACATAAGGTGTACTGTATATTTTTCCCTGCGTTTGAAATTTCCATTGTTTATGACCCTTCGCTTTTGTTAAAGCGTAAATTTCTCCCTTAGTGTTTGCACTGATAAATAAATGCTTAAATTGAGCTATTCCAACACCCAAATCGCTATCATCCTGAAACTCCCATTTTACTTTTACTTGAGGATACAGCTTATTTACGGCAAAATTTGGCCGTGGATAAGTGCTTTGCTGAAGATGAAAACTATGGTCTTTAAGTGTTACACTTAACCAGGTTTCTTCTATAGCTGTTAAAGGCTTTTTGGTGGTAAAAGTAGCTTCGTTATTGGCTATAGCGATGATGTTATAACCTCCAACAGAATCTTTAGCTCTTAAATTAGAACGCCCCATGACGTTTGGAATACCTTCAAACTCGTACTTTTTATTTTGATGCCCATGCCCGCATAACATCAACTGGATATTCTTTTGCTTTAAAATATCAATAGCGCTATACCAATTGTTTAAAGAAGAATCTTGCGGATAATGATTGATGTAGATGACAGGTTCTCTCCCTTTTACGGTATTTAAAACAGAGTCTAACCAAACAATGTCCTCTCTAGGGATTTGACCAGGCCCCATTCTCATATAGGGACCAGAACCAGTGCCCACAAACCTAAATCTGTTATAGGTGAACGTAAAAGTACCCGATTTAAACGTGGTTAGAAATGAATTTCCGCCACTTTCAGACCAATTGGTATCATGGTTACCCGGAGTTACATAATAAGGTTTATTTAAGCTATCTAAAATTTGTTTAGCCAATTTTAGCTCTTCATCAGAGCCAAACTCGGTAACATCGCCTGATACGATAACAAATTTAAGTTCAGGATTAAGGTTGATATCCTTAACAGTTCTACGTAAATCATCAGCACCTGTCACATTACCAATATGGGTATCTGTAACATGAGCAAATTTGAAGGGTTGGGCGTAAGTCTTAAATATCCCTAAAAATAGTAGAATAACTAAAAAATATTTCATCTGGATTTGTTGAAATATGCATTATTTAAAATAATATTGCAAAAAAGCGCAATTTTTAATACTAAAAAAAACCGGATATAATTTAATACATACCCGGCTTCTATGAATTTACCTAACCGTAAGCTTTAAAGTAGAATTTTTGGTTAACGTATTTTTATTAACCACTACTACTTCCATATTAATATCTGTACCTGCACTAACATTAGGAACAGTATAATTAAGTAATAAGGAATCAGTTTTAGAAATATTTGAATATGCCTTTTGATAAAGCGTGGTAGAAACAACCTGACTTGGATTGGTACCTACCGCAGCTTTTAGCTCAATTTTGTCTATAGGGTCATCAGACCAGAATCTTAAGTCTAACCTTACATTTTGGCCAGCAGTTACATTATTATTAGCTTGTGTAGGCGTTATCCTAAGACTTGTTATAACAGGCAACTTTCCAATAATGGTAGTGTTATCTTTTAACCATTGGTCTGCATCTTTCTCACATGCAGTAAAGCATAGAGGTAATGCAAAAAGTATCATTAAATATTTAAACTTATATAATTTCATGATTTTATATTTTATTGAAACAACCATAATTTAACTGCTTGATTTGCCACCTTAGGAACGTTAGGATTCCTTCCTGGCTCGTTATCAGGATAATTACCTCTTTGTATCCATTGTGTTTCCAGTAAATTTCTGAAAGGTTTATTTAAACCTCTATAAATTGAAGTATCGTACTGGTATCTTCTCATATCTGTCCAGGTTTCTAGCTGCAAGAACAAAGCTATATACTTTTGTAACATGATATCAGAAAGTGTTAATGCTACAAAACCTTTAGAAATTAAAGGATTATTCACATATAAATCAATATTTGCTGTACTTACACCAAATTTTTGCATACTGCTTCTTATCCCATTTAAATAAGCTGTGTAAGCAGCAGACTTATCTGTGTTAAACAAGGCTTCGGCTTTAATAAATTGCCCTTCAGTATAAGTTAAAATTGGTACTGCTGATGTTGTTTTGCCATAAAAAGTATTTACTGTAATATCAGTATTTGCTAAGTTAGCACCTTGCTCATTATCCTGTGTACCAACAGGCCTGCCTATGTAGGTTGCAGCGCCACCGTTATCAACCAATAAAGGTAATCTTGGATCAAATAAACCAGGATAAACACCAGATAAATTTCCATTAAGAAGGTCAACAAAATATTTAGAAGGTCTTGCATATCTGGCAGCAGGAGTTGCCACAGAAAGAGCAGTATACCAGGGGCTATTGCGCTCTGTAGAATAAAAGAGTTGTAAGTCTGAAGCGCCTGTATTATCTGAAAATCCTCTATCTATATCGGCAACAGCTAAAGCATTATTGGCAACATTTTTCTTAGATAAATGTAAATAATACCTACCTCTTGCTGTATAAGCTGCTCTTAACCATTTAGCTATATCACCTTTATAAACTAAATCAGTAGTTCCTACTCTTGAAGTAGCAATGGTTGGAGCTGGCTGAGATAAATCGGCTATAGCCGCATCTAATAAACCTTTTAAAGTATTATAATAGATATCTTCTTGACTATCATATTTAGGGCTTAAGGTTACCGTTGGATTAAAAGCTTCTGAGTAAGGTATATCGCCCCAAATATCGGTGCTTTGCATTAAATTAAGTGCAATTAATAGCTTGCCTATTCCAGCATAATGTGGAAGATTATTACGTTCTGCTCTTGAAATTAAATCTCTAAGTGTTGGTATCGCTCTTAAATAAGCTGATTCCCATATATTATCAAAACCATACGGATTGTATGAATCTATATTTGCTGCCTGATTAGCGTTTCCGGCAAGGTAATGGACATAATAATTACCATACTGCCCAGCATTCCAGAATGAAGTTGCAGTATATTGTATACCCGATGGTAACAATCCTGCTTCTGTTACTTGCTCGCTGGTTAACCTATCCGGATCTCTATTAATATCGAGTTGTTTTTCACAAGCACTTAAGAAAAGTGCTCCAAAAATGGCAGAAAACAATATTTTTATTTTATTACTTTTCATGTGTCTGAAGTTAGAATGTAACATTTAATCCTAAATAAATATTTCTAGTTGTTGGAATTCCTGTACCTACATAACCCACAGCATTTGATGCCGCACCGTATGTACTAGACTCTGGATCAAAACCGACAAACGGTGTGGTGACCCATAAGTTATTAGCCGTAACTGATAAAGACGCCGATTTAACAAAGCCTGAATTTGGCAAAACTGACTTTGGTAAACGATATCCTAAGGACACATTTTGCAATCTTATCCAAGAACCATCTTGAAAACCATTATTTTCTGGCGCCAACCTGTACTGGAAAGCATTGTTATAAAAATTTTGATCTATGGTTACTTGTGTATCATTAGTTACATATTGTGGTGCCGTAACTGTTCCAACATTTTTAACACCATTAAAAACTACAACTGTATTTCTGATATCTGTTTCTGCACCTATACCTGTTATGTACCTCTGCCATTTAGAAATATCGTTTACAAAACCTCCTTTTCTAAAATTAAACAAGAAAGAAAAATCAAAATTTTTATAGCTAAAAGAAGAGCCTAAGCCGCCTATCCAATCTGGAAAAGCATTACCTATTAAATAGTTTTCCGATAAAGGCTGAGGCACAATAGGAAAGCCATTAGCCCCTATTAATAATTTACCATTATTTTCTCCGGTAGGGTCATCTTTAACTCTCATATATGGCCAACCATACCAATCTCCTGGTCTTCCTCCTGTTTTAATGATTTGTTTATTCCAAGGGCTCTCAGGATTAAAAGTGATTTCGTTTACACCTTCTGGCATTGATAAAACGCGACCTCTTGTTCTAGACCAATTTGCATTTAATGACCATTTAAAATCTTTTGTAGCTACTAAATTTGCACTCACTAATAACTCTAAAGAATTATTTCTTATCTCCCCAGCATTGGTTACATATAAATCAAATCCAGATGCATAACTTACTGGTACAGGCACAATTTGGTCAACACTATTGGTTATAGCGTAATTGGCGTCTAAGGTTATTTTATCTTTAAAAAATCTTAACTCGGTACCAAATTCTAAACCTTTTGTTCTTTCAGGACGTAAGCCTTCTGAACCAAAAGTAATATTCCTATTGATACCACTTACACCATTAAAAGCTTGCAAAGTTGAATAGTATATTCCTATCTGGTATGGATCTGCATCTTTACCTACTTCAGCATAAGAAGCTCTTAACTTACCAAATGATAAAAAGGAATTATCACTCATCTTTAAAGCGTCCGTAAATACAAATGCTAAACTAGCTGAAGGATAAAAGAACGAGCGATTATCTTTAGGTAAGGTAGAAGACCAATCGTTTCTAGCTGTTAAATCTAAAAATAAGTAATTCTTATAAGCCAATTTTAAATCTCCAAATACCCCTATAATATTCCTTTGCGGGTTTGAGCTACTGCTATTATAAACAACATAATTATTTATACTTTCTAAACCTGGTACCACAGCTTGTGAACCGCTTGTATTTAAACTTGAGCGTTTAATTGCTGTAAAAGAATGTCCAAGCAAAAATGTTGCAGATAAATCTTTATTAATTTGCTTTGTTGCTCTTGCTAAAAAGTTAGAATTAACTTCTGAATACCCAATTCTTTGTTCAGACATAGAGCCTAACCTAGATATCAATAAGCCAACTTCATTATATGATTTTCTAAAATCAGAGTAATGGTCTACCCCAACTTTATAATTAAAATTTAACCAACTATTAGGAGAGTAATCAATCCCGGTGTTCCCGATAATCCTATTGACTTTATCTGTTAAAAAAGAATTCTCGGCAAAATAGAAAGGATTATCAATAGCACTATTAAAAACTTTTTGCGAGCCATCAGGATTTAAATAATCAGCCGGATTAACGGTATTGGTATGACGCATTAAGTAAAATATAGCTCCAGAACTTATACCAGTTCTTGGATTAGTTCCGCCAGAATTGATATAATTTGCAGAGGCATCAAATTTCAGTTTATTAGATGCTCTGTAAGTGCCAGCCATTTTTACTGATGTTCTGCCGTATTCTGAATTTGGAGTTACCCCAGTTTGATCAAAATTTGAAAACGAAGTATAATAATTAGCCTTATCATTTCCACCACTTAAGGTAAGTGAATTTTGTAATTGATGCCCTGTTTTAAAGAATAAATCATAAGGATTGTAAACAGGTGTCCCCTCTGCTATTGGAGGTCCCCAAGTATTAACTGTACTCGCTAAAGCACCATTATTACCATTACCATATTTTGTCTGAATAGGTGGCGTGTTTGCAACATCGTCAAAACTATAAGAAGTTCTATAGCTTATTTCTGTACGCCCGCTTTTACCAGATTTAGTAGTGATAACAATTGCACCATTTGCAGCTCTTAATCCATAAAGAACAGATGCAGCCGGCCCCTTCAATATCGTCATCGACTCAATATCATCCGGATTAATATCGGCCATACGATTAGGAGTTTGAAAATTATCTGCCCCAAAATTATCTGTAGCATTAGAAACAGGAATACCGTCAATCACAAACAAAGGCTGATTATCTGCTGATGGACTTAAAGAGTTTATACCTCTTACCTGTACCCTTGTACCTGCACCAGCAGCACCACCAGAACCGGTTATCTGCACACCAACCAATTTACCTTTTAAAGCGTTTAGTGGGTTTGCTTGATTGGTAGACGTTAAATCCTGACTACTAATTTCTTGTACAGAATACCCCAAAGACCTTTTGTTTTGCTTTACGCCTAAAGCAGTAACTACCACTTCGCTTAAAGCCTTATTATCTTGCTTTAAACTAATATTGATACTTACTTGGTTGTTGATAACGATTTCTTGGCTTACATAACCTAAATAAGAAATAACCAACACATCGTTGGCTTTTACTCTTAATGTAAATTTTCCATCTGCATTTGTTTGTGTTCCTTGCCCCGAGCTTTTAACCTGAACAGCAACACCTGGCAGAGTTAAGTTATCCTCTGAAGATGTAACCGTTCCAGATATTGTTCTCTCCTGAGCAAATATGTTTTGCGTCATAAAGAGAAGCCCAATAAGAAACGTAAGTAGGCTTTTTTTCATACCAATTTAATTTAAGTGAAACATTAGTTTTGCGTTATTATACTGACTTTTACAGGTGTTTATTTATAAATATGCTAATTATTGCATAAAAACGCAAATATTTATAAATATATTTTTAAAAAAAACGCAAAAACCCGTAAAAAACATGTTTTTTACGGGTTTCCCTTAAATCGTTATGTCCTTAATCTTTAAAACTTCAAATGCTTCACAGTTAAACCGTTATTACTTAGTTGTTTTAAAGAATCTATACCTATTTTTAAATGAGATTCTACATGTTTGGCGGCAGTTTGTGAGGCATCTGCTTCTGCGGTTTTAACACCCTCAGGTATCATGGGTTGGTCTGATACCAGCAAAATAGCACCTGTTGGAATTTTATTGGCAAAGCCTGTTGTAAAAACAGTTGCTGTTTCCATATCTATAGCCATAGCCCTTAAGCTTTTAAGGTATTTTTTAAACTCCCTGTCATGCTCCCAAACTCTTCTGTTGGTGGTATAAACTGTACCTGTCCAATAATCCCTTGAGTGATCTCTTATGGTAGTTGATATAGCTTTTTGTAAAGCGAAGGCAGGTAAAGCCGGTACTTCTGCTGGTAAATAATCATTAGAAGTTCCCTCGCCTCTTATTGCTGCAATGGGGAGTATTAAATCACCAATTTGATTTTTCTTTTTTAATCCTCCGCATTTCCCTAAGAAAACTACGGCTTTAGGTTTAATGGCTGTTAACAAATCCATCATGGTAGCTGCTAATGCACTGCCCATACCGAAATTGATGATGGTAATACCATCAGCGGTGACGCTTTGCATAGGTTTATCTAAACCAAAAATAGGCGCTCCATTATGCCATTCTGAAAATAGCTGCACATATTTAGAGAAATTGGTTAAAATGATATAATCTCCAAATTCATCTAATGCTCTTCCTGTATAGCGTGGCAACCAGTTTTTTACAATATCATCTTTAGATTTCAATCCAACTTTTACCGGACTGTTAACTTCATTTTTAGGTACTTTTACCGTCTTCTTTTTTACGTCTTTCTCTTCATTCATAAATTTCTTATTTAAGTATAACCATGGTTGATAACAAAAACGCCCCGTCATTTATATCCGGGGCGTTTCATTTATGCAACTTTTAATTTTTTGAGATCTGATTTTTCGAATTTCTCCCGGGCATAATCAATATCTATCAGCAAAGTTTTAGACTTCTGCTTCTGCGATGGTATCTCAAACATCGCATCTATCATGATGGCTTCACAAATAGACCTTAAACCGCGAGCTCCTAGTTTAAACTCTAGGGCTTTATCTACAATAAATTCACAAACATCTTTAGTGAACTCTAAACTGATATCTTCATACTCAAACAGCTTCTTATACTGCTTAACTAATGAATTTTTAGGCTCTGTTAAGATGTTTAATAAAGTTTCTCTATCTAAAGGATTGAGGTAAGTTAATACAGGTACACGACCAATTAACTCTGGTATCATCCCGAAAGATTTTAAATCTTGCGGCGTAATGTATTTATACAGATTTTCTAAATCTACCTCACCATCTTCAGCTTTAATTTTATAACCTACTGTTTGTGTTCTTAAACGGTTAGCTATTTTCTTTTCAATACCATCAAAAGCGCCTCCGCAAATAAATAAGATGTTATTGGTATTTACAGGAATCATTTTTTGATCTGGATGCTTACGTCCGCCTTGTGGAGGTACGTTTACAATAGTACCTTCAAGTATTTTTAATAGGGCTTGTTGTACACCCTCGCCAGAAACATCTCTAGTGATAGATGGATTATCACTTTTACGAGCTACTTTATCTACCTCATCAATATATACAATACCTCTTTCTGCCGCAGCTACATCATAATCTGCCGCTTGCAATAAACGGGTTAATATACTTTCCACATCTTCACCAACATAACCTGCTTCGGTTAAAACAGTAGCATCACAAATACAAAAAGGTACATTTAAAATTTTGGCGATGGTTTTAGCTAATAAGGTTTTACCTGTACCTGTTTCGCCTACCATCATGATGTTTGATTTTTCAATCTCTATTTCATCTTTACCAATCTTTTGGTTTAGCCTTTTGTAATGGTTATAAACCGCAACGGCCAATACTTTTTTAGCGCTATCTTGCCCTATTACATATTGGTCTATATGGTTTTTTATTTCTTGTGGTTTTAATAAAGTAAGCGTGGCATGTGCATTTTTACCTTTCCTTAAGGCAAATTCTTCTGCCAGAATATCATTAGCCTGTGCTACACATTTATCGCAAATGTGCGCATCCAATCCGGCAATAAGCATTAAAGAATCTTGCTTACCAGCGCCACAGAAAGAGCATTTGATATCTTTTTGATTTTTACTCATTATTGTTTGTTTGAATTTACGCTTAACACCTCATCAATCATTCCAAATTCTTTAGCTTCATCTGCTTTCATCCAGTAATCGCGGTCTGATGCTTTCTCTACCCACTCATAAGATTGGCCAGAATGTTTAGAAATGATATCATAAAGTTCTTTTTTCAACTTCAGCATTTCTCTTAAATTAATCTCCATATCTGAAGCAACACCTTGTGCACCGCCTGATGGTTGGTGAATCATGATACGGGCATGTGGCAAAGCTGCTCTTTTACCTTTTGCACCAGCACACATTAACACCGCACCCATAGAAGCCGCCATACCGGTACAAATGGTTGCTACATCTGGAGATATAAACTGCATGGTATCATAAATACCCAAACCAGCGTATACAGAGCCTCCTGGCGAGTTGATATATATCTGGATATCACGTTTAGCATCTGTAGATTGTAAAAACAATAACTGTGCTTGAATGATATTTGCATTCTGGTCATATACGGCATCGCCCAAGAAAATGATACGGTCCATCATTAATCTTGAAAAAACATCCATCTGAGCTACATTTAACTGACGCTCTTCTATGATATAAGGGGTCATTGATTTTGGCATCATGATACCTTCCACATTATTGATGTACTTATCTACATGCATACCACCTATTCTGTGGTGCTTAACGGCATATTTACGGAACTCGTTTTTATCTATACTCATAACCTATTTATTTTTGATTTTAAGAAATTCTAATTCGTTTTCAAGGATTTTAAACTACGACAAGTTATTTAAAACTTCTAAAAGAAAAAGAATATCAGCATCAATTATATGTAATATTTATTTAAATGTAAAAGAATAAAATTTCTTTAGGTATTAGAAATTTACACTATACCTCTAACAACTCTTAGCTAAGAAAGTTTATTATCTATACATGTCTTTTTATAAATACAAAAAGCAGCTCTTTTGAAGCTGCTTTTTGTATGAGATAGCTTTTTAATTAAGCTAATTCCTGAAATTTCACGTAGTCAATTTCTTTTTTGTCTAAAGTGATAACAGTTTTTAAGAAATCAAATACTTTTTGAGCTTTTACTTCATCAAAAATACGATTAGCATTTTCTTTGGTTTGTAAAAACTGAACTGCGTATTGACTTAATTGTTCTTCTGTTAAAGCTTGAGGGCTGTACATTCTAAACTGCGCATCTAAACGTTGCTTTGCAGTTTCTAAAACATCCTCATATTTAATTTCGATGCTATTATCTTTGATGATTTTGTTTTCTACTAAAGTCCATCTAAGGTTTTTAGCGAAATCATCATAACCTTTATCTAATTCTTCGTCTGATAATTCTTTGTTGGTCATTTTTAACCATCTTTTCAAGAAATCATCAGGTAATTGCATATCTGCTTTAGAAGCGCCGTATTGGTATAAATCTGCTGCTAACTTACGGTCTGCATCTTGAGCCATCATAGCTTCAATTTCTTCTGTAATTTTCGTTACAAATTCTGCTTCCGTGGTTACGGTACCCTCACCAAATAATTTATCAAAAAACTCCTGATTTAAATCGGCTTCTTCTAATCTGTTGATGTTTTTTACCGTTAATTTAAATTTAGTTTGAGGGATGATTGGGTTCTCCTCATCTAATTTTAAGATTTTAACGATTTGTGTATTGTCATTAACTGCATTTACCAAATCAAAAGTTTCAACAACATCGCCATTTTTCAAGCCGATAAGTGACTTTTGAACTTTTTCATCGCTTACAATCTCTAATCTTAAAGAAGAAGTAACATTGATACCACCTTCTAAAATTTCGTTATGTTGGTCTAACTGTACAAACTCGCCAAAAATAACATCGCCTGCTTCTACAACTTCAGGATTAGTCATTTTACCATAACTTCTTCTGATGTTTTTGATACGAGCATCTAAAGTTTCTTGATCTGCTTTTACAACGTATTGAGTTAATTTGTCTTTTGAAGTAAACTCAACCGTAATTTCTGGCGCTAAACCTAGTTCGTAGTTGAATACAAACTCATCGTTAAAATCCCAATTAAATTGGCTGTCATCTTCTTTTGGAAGAGGCTGACCTAAGATTTCGATGTTATTTTGTTGTAGGTAGTTATTTACAGTATCAGAAAGCAAATTATTGATTTCATCCACTAAGATACTTTTACCATACATTTTTTTGATATGTGAAGGAGGAACCATTCCTGGACGAAATCCTGGAATTTTAGCTTTTTTAGCCTGTTCTTTGATGGCTTTATTTACTTTCTCCTGGTAATCATCAGGACTGATTTTTACGGTTACCACTGCATTAAGATCACCGGTCTTTTCCTGTGTAATGTTCATTTCTGAGTATTTTTTAAATGATACGACTCTATACAAAAATCCCTCTCAATTTCTTGAAAGGGATTGGTTTGTGCGGAAGAAGGGACTCGAACCCCCACGCCGTGAAGCGCCAGATCCTAAGTCTGGTGCGGCTACCAATTACGCCACTTCCGCATTTAGGATTTTATTCTCCAAAAGGCTTTAACGTTTTGGGACTGCAAAGATATAATTTGTCTTATTTAAATCAAATGCTTTTCTAATTTTTTTTAATTTTTAAGCGATATGCCTGAGATTAACCCGTTAAACGTTTCTACATCAATAGGTTGCAAAACATTAAGCTTTTAAAGATTTATAATTTCCATCTTAAGCCGGTGAAAATATCTAGTCTGGTTAGGCTTTCGTAATTACCTTCTTCTAGTTCAATAGTTTGAGTCATATTGCCTACTTGCCTTTCTAACTTTCTAAGTGTACCGCCAACTAATCCAATACCTAAACCCAAAGAAAGATTTTTTGTAAGATAAAAATCTGCGCTTATATCGGCATTTAGACCAATTGTACCTCCTTTTATGTTTACATCAGTATTATTTAGGTTACCATTATCTCTATAATCTAAATAACCCAAACCAAAGCCTGTTACCAACTCTGTTTTTCTATTTTTAGAATAGTATCGGCTATAAAGTACCGGACCAAAAAATTGTGTAGTAATATTATCTTCTAAGTATTGAAGAGAAGGTCCAAAACCTGATCCATCATCATAGAAAATTCTACCTTCATTACTAGAGGTAAAATTGATGTATTTGAAGCCTAAACCAATTTGCTCTTTCCAAAAGTAACTCGCATCTACACTAAAATGAGCTCCAGATTTAAGATCTCTTACATAGTCTTTAGATTCTGCGGGTACTTGTTCGCTAATTTTAGCCAATAAAAAACTTAAACCTCCGCTTACACCTAACCTAAATTTAGAAAAACTTGGCGCAGCTGGTTTTGCAACACTGTCTTTCTTTAAACTATCAGTTGTTTTAGCCATAGGTGGCTTAGGTGATAAACCTGTTGTTGTTTGTGCTTTTAAAATAGTAGCACTAGCAATAATCATTGCAATAAGTAAATTTTTCTTCATAAATATGATGTTTATTAATTTTTGGATGCGAAGATATTTATTTTGATGATACAAGAAAAATATAAACTTTAACCTAGATAAAGCTTATGCTCTTGTGTAAAGCTTTAAAATAATTTGCCGATAATAACAACCTACTCCCATACCAACTGAACATTTCACCATCGGCCAAAGCAATAAAAGCTTTTGGAAAGTGTTGCTTTAAGGCTTCTACATGTTGTTGTTTAAAGGGATAAGGCTCTGTAGAAAGCAAAATAACTTGCGGTTGTAATTGCTGTAAAGTTTCTATATCTATTTCGGGGTATCGACTTTCTGACAATACATTCTCAAAACCGCAGTAAGTTAACATATCATCAATAAAAGTATGCTTTCCGGCTAACATAAAGGGCTCTTTCCAGATAAAATAAGCTGCTTTTAATGGTTTTGATGAAGGTATTAAATTATCAAAATTAGCTTTGATAGTATCAGCAATTTGAATTGCTTTGGTTTTGATTGCGACAAGCTCCCCTACTTGCTTGATCATCTTTAAAGCCTCTGTTAAGGTATTGATATCGCTTATCCAAACTGGGAATTCTTGAGCCAACACTTCTATTTGCTCTTGCTGATTTTCTTCCTTGTTAGCGATGATTAAATCGGGATTTAAAGCTCTTATTTTATCTATGCTGAGGGTTTTAGTACCTCCTATTTTAACCTTCTTTTTGAACTGTTCTTTAGGATGAATACAAAACTTGGTGATGCCAACAACTTCTTCATCCAAACCTAAATCAAATAACAACTCTGTTTGTGATGGGACTAAAGAAATAATTCTTTGAGGTGGATAATTTATATGAATTGTTCTACCTAATTGGTCTGTAAATGTTTTGTTTTGCATACTTTTACTTACAAATTTAAACTTCTTAACATGTTAAATGGCAAAAATCATTCTTACAATTTTCATCATGTGATTTTAGCTTGTTTATACATTTCTACACTTACTTATATCGCTTATTTAATACCTAATAGAACTTCTTTTACACCTCTCATACTTTGTTTAGGCGCTTGTTTTATTTTTTATGGATTAATCATTCATGATAAAACATCCACAAACTATAACAAGAACAACCTTTTTTTAAGTATTTTATTAAGAGGCGTGTTACTCTTTAGCTTCCCGATATTAAGTGATGATGTTTACCGTTTTATCTGGGATGGGCAATTAATACATCAAGGCATTAACCCGTTTGGGAATAAACCTTCTGATTTTATAGAAAACCCTGCTCCTTGGGTAGATCTATTCTTGTTTACCAAGATGAATTCTCCAGATTATTTTTCGGTTTATCCGCCCGTAAATCAGCTAGCTTTTTATTTGAGTGCGATACCTGGCAAAGAGCATTTATTAAGCTCAGTTATTATTTTAAGAAGTTTTATACTCTTGTTTGATATTGGAAATATTATCCTCATTAAAAAACTTTTAAAACACTATCAAAAAGATGAACGATTGGTTTTCTTATACGCCTTAAACCCTTTAGTGATTATAGAATTTACCGGAAACCTGCATTTTGAGGCAGTTATGATATTTTTCACCCTTTTATTTATTTGGATGCTTCTAAAAAACAGATGGATTTTAGCTTCCGTATCTTTAGCGCTTGCTGTTTGCAGTAAACTTTTACCCATCATCTTTTTACCCTTGCTGATTAAAAATATAGGCTTTAAAAAAGCTGTTTTCATGAGCTTTATCACAGGCTTTATTTGTTTACTACTATTCTTGCCTTTTATACATTCAGAAAAATTATTGATGAATTTTAAAGGGAGTCTGAATCTTTATTATGGAAAATTTGAGTTTAATGGGAGCTTTTATCAATTATTTAGAACTATAGGATGGGAAATTTACAACTATAACCCCATTGCCAAAATCAGTAAGTTACTTATTGCCCTTACTTTGGCGGGCTTTATTATCACTTATATTAAAAGTAAAAACTTATTTGAGGGTATTTTCTGGCTCATTTTTATTTATAATATTTTTGGAGCTATTGTACATCCTTGGTATATCTTATTTTTGGTTGCGTTGAGCCCTTTTATAAAATGGCGCTTTGGTATAGTTTGGAGTTTTCTGATTTGCCTAAGCTATTATACTTACAGCACTCAACCTTATCAAGAAAGTATGGTTTTAGTGATGGTAGAGTATGGTTTGTTGATGGCTTTTTTGATTTATGAGGTTTGGGGTTTATCAAAAACGCAAAAATTAAAAACAACTCTATAAAACTAATTTAGCTGGATCTTGGCGTGTATCCCAAAACACCAAAAGTTCTACATTATTTGCTTTAATTCTATAAAATAAACTTACTTGTTTCACAAGCACACATTTATGTATACCCCCTTCTTTAGAATAAGGAAAAAGCAAAGGGTTTCTTGAAATATGCTCTAATACTTCTTCTGTACGATTAAAAAAGGCTTCAATCTCCTTTATTGTCCAATGATGTTCTAATTATTCTAGAATATTATAATAACTACTTTTCGCAACAGGAGACCAAATGATTGGATAATATTCCATATTATCTGTTTAAAAAGCGACTCTTCAGTTCGTCCATTACTTGATGGCTAGGAATGCCCTTACCATGATCATGTTCTAATTGAGATTGATGAATTGCTTTTTTTACTTCTGAAGGAATCTCACTCCAAAAGTCACTCTCTGATAAACCTATTAAAGATTGTATCTCATTCAATAAAGCTTCATCATTACTAGTGATAATTTTCTCTACTATTTTATATTTTAATGAAATATCCATCTTTAATAATTTATACTAAATCTAAAAAAAATTGTTGAATCCAGGATAATTTACACCTATATTTCTAACGTTTTCTTATTTTAATGAGTATTTAAGAACCTAATTCTATAATTCTATCAAACTCATTTTGCTTGAGTGGCATTACAGACAATCTACCTTGTCTTACTAAAGAAATATCTTTTAAAAACAGATCGTTTTTGATGGTTTCTAGTGTAACCGGATTTTTTAAGGTTTCTACCGGAGCTAAATCTACCACTACCCAATTGGTATCTTCAGTTGTAGGGTCTTGATAAAATTCTTTTACCACCTTAGCAATACCTACCACATGTTTACCTTCATTACTATGATAAAACATCACTAAATCGCCTTCTTTCATGGCTTTTAGATTATTTCTGGCTTGGTAATTACGCACACCATCCCAAAAAGTTCTACCATCTTTATTAAACTGCTCCCAGCTGTATTTAAATGGCTCTGATTTAACTAACCAATAATTCATTTTTTACGTATTTATACTTAATTAACAAGATTGAAATTAATAAAAGGGATTTTATTACTAAAACTTAATAACCCTATCTCAATGCAATATCTTCCACACCAATTCTCGCATTAAATCGCCGTGTTCTGTATTACCAGTAGATTCTACCCCTTTAGATTTTAAATCGTATTCTCTTAATAAAGAAATCACCTGAAATGTTTTTCCTAAACTATAATTACGGGCTGCTAAATCGTAATCTTTTACAAAGTAAGGATTTACACCTAGTTCTTTAGCCAATTGTGATTTATCTTTAACATAATGGTACTTCAATATCTTGGTAAACCAGGTATTTAAATTACCCATTACCAATACAATAGGGTTCGATTTTGGATTAGCCTCAAAATAATTAATAATCTGATTGGCTTTTAAAGCATCTTTTCTGGCTAAAGCATTTTGCAGCTCAAAAACATTAAATTCTTTACTGATACCAATATTATCCTGAACTTCTTTGGTGGTGATTTCTTGTCCTTGCGGCACATTCAGCATCAATTTCTCTAGCTCATTGGCAATTTTACTTAAATCGTTACCCAAATATTCTGCTAAAAGTGCTGATGCTTTGGGGTTAATATGATATTTTTTAGTTTTGATGAAATCCTCTATCCATGCAGGAACTTTATTCTCGTAAATGGTATTTGATTCAAAAACTAGCCCTGTTTTCTCTAAAACTTTATAAACTTTCTTACGCTTATCAAACTTCCCATATTTATGACAAAGCACTAAAATGGTACTAGTCAGCGGTTTTTCGCAATAAGCCTGAAACTGATCAGCAGCTTTATCCAATTTCAATTCTTGAGCTTCTTTCACCAACACCAATTGGTAATCGCTCATCATAGGGTAACGCTTCGCGGCATTTATCACCTGTATAGCTTCGGTATCTTTACCATATAAAATGGTTTGGTTAAAGCCTTTTTCGGCATCAGACAAGACATACTGTTCAAGCGCATCGGCAATTAAATCTATATAATAACTTTCTTCGCCATGCAACAAGTAAATAGGTTTTAGCTTTCTCGCCTTAATATCTTTGATGATTTCTTCTGCCGTCATGATGAACGAAATTAGCTATAATCATCAAAATAATTCAGCATATTTAAAATTCGTTCTAATTTAGCAGCATGTTTAAACCAGTACCTTTAAACCTTCCGCCTTACCCTTTTAAGCTTACGCAAAAAGAAGAGCAGCTTTTTATTTATGATGAGCTGAGGAAAAAGCAATTGGTTTTAACACCAGAAGAATGGGTTAGGCAGCATTTTGTGCAATATCTCATCATCCAAAAAAAATATCCAAAAGGCTTAATCAAACTAGAAGGTGGTTTAAACTTACATCAACTAAAAAAACGTACCGATATTGTTGTTTTTGATAAAGATGGTAAAGCCGATGTTTTGGTAGAATGTAAGGCTACGCATGTAAAAATAAATCAGGATGTTTTTGACCAAGCTGCTAGATATAACATGATTCATCAGGTGAATTATTTGGTGGTTACCAATGGTATTACACATGCTTATTGTAGGATGGATTACGTGAACCAGACTTATCAGTTTTTGGAAGAACTGCCTTTATACATAAATAAATAATGATTTATTCCGTTTGAAATGATTTTTATAGGTGATGATAACCTTTTATAGAATCACTCCGTATAAACGTATAATTAAACAATAAATCATGAGTGATAAAATTTACATCAAATGTAAGGAAACTAAACTTTCTAAGCATCAAATTTTAATCTATCTCACGACGCTCAACATTGGTATCATTACCAGCTTATTATTTTTCAACCAAGTGCTGATAAAAGATTTATTCTCTTATTTGGTGTATACCATCAGCCCTATTGTTACCTTATTGGTGTTTCACCTCTATTACATTTTCAAGATTGAGGAGAACCAGTTTATCCTTATTACAGATGAATTTCTGCTGATCAAAGATAACTCAGGTACCGAGCAACAGGATTTGAAGTTGTCTTTTACATCTTTAAAAGGATTTGAAACCCGCTTTAACGCCGTTATTTTTCACCATCAAAACGGAGAAACCTATCGCGTTGGTTTAGACAATGTGAGGTGCGATACGAAGCGTTGGGAAATCAAAGAATTTTTAAGAAATCATATAGAAGAACTAAAACCTGCTAACCATATAGATGGGTTGTTGGTTGGTTAGTTTGTTAGGTGGTTAGTTTGTTAGGTGGTTAGTTTGTTAGGTGGTTAGTTTGTTAGGTGGTTAGTTTGTTAGGTGGTTAGGGAGTAGTTCATTAGATATTGGTTCATTAGGTGATTAGGTCGTTGCGATGAGGAACGAAGAAGCAATCTCTTTATTAAATCAGTTGCCAGTTGACAGTTGCGAGTTTTCAGTTCTGGATGTCTATTTTAAGCGTTTTTAAAGGTTTTTGATTTTTGAATTTTTCCTTTTGAATTTTAAATCAGTTACCAGTTCTGAGTTTCCTGTTTTCAGTTCTGGATGTCTATTTTGGGCGTTATTAAAGGTTTTTGAATTTTTAATTTTTCCTTTTGAATTTAAATCAGTTACCAGTTCTGAGTTTCCTGTTTCCAGTTCTAGATGAAAATTTTGGACGTTTTTAAAGGTTTTTGATTTTTGAATTTTTCCTTTTGAATTTTTAATTTTTAATTTTCTAATTCACAAAAAAAGAAGCAATCTCATTTATATGGATTGCTTCTTTTTACTTTCTACTTTATACTCTGTACTTTCTACTTTCTACTCTGTACTTTCAACTCTATCACTATAAAAAAGCCGCTAAGCTTTCTTTTAATATTTTGATTTTTGCTTCAGCATCGGCTTTTTTGTTTTGCTCGTTAGCTACGACTTCTGGTTTTGCATTTTGCACAAAACGCTCGTTACTTAACTTAGCATCAACAGCTTTTAAAAAGCCTTCTAAATAGGCAATTTCTTTATTGATTTTTTCTTTCTCTGCTTCGGTATCAATATTTCCTGCTAAAGGGACAAAAAACTCATCTCTACCAGCTAAGAAAGAAGCAGCGCCACTTAATTTATCTGGCGTATAAGACATTTCGCTGATGTTTGCCAACTTAGCGATAATAGCTTTATAAGATTCGAAATTAATATCTGAACTTACTTTTATGGCTAAGTTTAAAGCTTCTTTAGGTGAAATTTGCTTGGTATTTCTGATATTTCTAATCTCTGATACCACTTGTTTAACCACCTCAATTTCTTTCAACAACTGTGCATTTACAGCCTTACTTTCTGGCATTTGAGCAATGATACAACAATCTGTTGCTGCTCTTGCTCCAAAAACCTCATCATGCCATAATTCTTCTGTTAAGAAAGGCATAAACGGATGCAATAGCTTTAAAATGTTTTCAAAATAAGCAACAGTAGCTTTATAAGTTGCAGCATCAATAGGTTGCTGGTAAGCTGGTTTAACCATTTCTAAGTACCAAGCACAGAAATCATCCCAAACCAATTTATAAGAAGCCATTAATGCTTCTGATAAGCGGTACTGGTTAAAATTGCTTTCTATTTCTGCTAAAGCTTCGTTAAAACGATTATCAAACCAAGCTATGGTAGTTTCATTTACATTTGGTAAAGTTTCATCAACTTCCCAACCTTTAACCAATCTAAAGGCATTCCATACTTTATTAGCAAAGTTTCTTCCTTGTTCGCAAGATGATTCATCAAACATGATATCATTACCCGCAGGCGAACATAAAAGCATTCCTACACGTACACCATCGGCACCGTATTGTGCTATTAAATCTAATGGATCTGGCGAGTTACCTAAAGATTTAGACATTTTTCTGCCTAGTTTATCTCTAACAATACCTGTTAAGTATACGTTCTTGAAAGGTACTTCGCCTCTAAACTCGTGACCAGCCATAATCATACGGGCTACCCAGAAAAATAAAATTTCTGGTGCAGTCACCAAATCATTAGTTGGGTAATAATAATTTACGTCGGCATTTCCTTTAGCTTCTGGATGACCACAAACCGTTGGATCAAAAACCGATATCGGCCACAACCATGAAGAAAACCAAGTATCTACAACGTCTTCGTCTTGGCGTAAATCGCTCGATTTTAGATTTGCGAATTCAGATTTTAGATTTTTAAACTGATCTAGAGCCTCTTCGGCTGTTTTAGCAACTACAACTTCTCCATTAGGCGCATACCAAGCCGGTATTTGCTGTCCCCACCACAATTGACGAGAAATACACCAATCTTTCACATGCTCCATCCAATGGCGGTAGGTATTAATGAATTTATCTGGTATCAGTTTAACATCACCATTATTTACATAATCTAAGGCCGGGCCAGCCATTTCTGCCATTTTACAGAACCACTGCATAGAAAGTTTAGGTTCTATGGCGGCATCGGTACGTTCAGAAAAACCTATTTGAGATTTATAATCCTCAACTTTTTCTAAATGCCCCGCTTCTTCTAGTAATATAGCTATTTTCTTACGAGCGATAAACCTATCCTCGCCTACTAAAATTTGTGCTTTTTCGTTTAAAGTACCATCATCATTTAAAATATCAATAACTTCTAAATGATGTTTAATACCCAATTCATAATCGTTTAAATCATGTGCTGGCGTTACTTTTAAACATCCGGTACCAAACTCCATATCCACATATTCATCGGCTATAACCGAAATCTCTTTATTGATTAATGGAATAAAGACTTTTTTACCTTTTAAATGGCTGTAACGTTCATCATTTGGGTTGATACAAATGGCGGCATCAGCCATGATAGTTTCTGGACGGGTGGTAGCTATTATTAAGTATTGTAAGTCAGTAGTCTGCTGACCGCCGTCTGCTGACTGTGGACTTAAGAAATACCTAATATAATACAACTTTTGGTTTACCTCTTTACGGATGACTTCCTCATCAGAAACGGCTGTTAAACCTTTAGGGTCCCAGTTTACCATTCTTACACCACGATAAATAAGTCCTTTTTTATGTAGATGGATAAAAGTATCTATCACGGCTTCAGACAAAGCAGGATCCATGGTAAAAGCTGTTCTATCCCAATCGCAAGAAGCACCTAGTTTTTTTAATTGCTCTAGGATGATACCTCCGTATTTGTCTTTCCACTCGTAAGCATATTTCAAAAATTCTTCTCTAGAAATATCTTTTTTGTTGATGCCCTTTTCTTTAAGCATGGCAACAACTTTGGCCTCGGTAGCAATAGAGGCATGGTCTGTACCAGGTACCCAACAAGCATTCTTACCTTTCATTCTGGCTCTACGAATCAATACATCTTGGATAGTATTGTTAAGCATGTGCCCCATGTGTAATACCCCTGTAACATTTGGCGGAGGAATAACAATGGTGTAAGGCTCTCTTTCATCCGGAACAGATTTAAAGAATTTATGATCTAGCCAATATTGGTACCACTTTGCCTCTGCCTCTTTGGGGTTATAGGTTTTAGAAATGCTCATATATGTTAACGGAAATCTTTATAAACCGCAAAAATAAGGTTTCTTATGAGATTTATATCATCGGCCTAAGCTTCACTAAAATTTTATCTCTATTAACCTATCTGTAACAATATTTTTATGGATTTAGAGTTATGTATGTATTAACTCCTGAAAACATGAAAATAAGGATGCACACCCACATTCTTGACAGTATTTTAGCCAAGACAGGGATAAAATTTATTTACAACTGGTTTAATCGTTAGTAACAAAATTATAGATGTTTAAACATTTCATCTTTTGTAAAGTAAATTTAAATAACTAATTAACTAACAGAGTATGAAATTGAGCATTACCGCTATGGCCATTGGTTTAAGTATGGCTACATTCCAGTTGTTTGCCACAGAGCCTAAAACCTCTGATGATAAGAACAAGAAAGAAGCAAAAAAATTTATTGACCCTGCCAATATGGATTTTAGTGTAAAGCCAGGCAATGATTTTGCACAATATGCTAACGGTATCTGGGTTAAAAACAATCCTATTCCAGCAAAAGAGACAAGATGGGGTAGTTTTTACGAGCTTAGAGATTTCAATATCAATGCCGTAAAAACCATTTTAAATACTGCTGCTGCTAAAACAGGCGCCCCGGCTGGTTCACCCGAAAGAAGAGTTGGAGATTTTTATAAAGCCGCTATGGATAGCGTAACCATTGAAAAATTGGGTTACACACCTATAAAAGCAGATTTAGCTAAAATAGACGCTTTAAAAAGTACTAGCGACATTATTAATGCCATTGCTACTTTACGTACACAAGGTATAGCTTCGCCAGTTTTTGGCTTTTATATTGGTCAAGACAGGAAGAACCCGCAATTAATGGTGGCCCAATTAAGCCAAGGCGGCACTACCCTACCAGATAGAGATTATTATTTGAAAGATGATGCTAGAAGCGCAAAAATAAGAGACGCTTATAGCCAATATGTTCAAAAACTATTTACGCTAACAGGTTCTACAGCAGAAGAAGCTAAAAAACATGCTGCTACTGTTTTTAGTCTAGAGAAATCATTCGCTGCGGCACAAATGAGCCGTTTAGAAATGAGAGACCCTTATAAAACTTACAATAAGTTTGCGGTTGCAGATTTTTCTAAAACTACGCCACACCTAAATTGGACGGCTTTAATGGCTAAAATGAAAGTCCAAGGAGAGGATACCATCTTAGTGAGTCACCCTAAATTTTTCAAATTTGCTGATAGCTTATTAACCAATACAGCTGTTGCCGATTTAAAGACTTATTTAAAATGGAATGTCATTAAAAATGCTGCTTCGCACCTGAGCTCAGAGTTTGTGAAAGCAAATTTTGAATATTCAAGAGTTTTAAGTGGCCAAAAAGTACAAACCCCACGTTGGCAAAGAATGTCTTCTTTAACTGATGGTACCATTGGTGATTTGTTAGGACAATTATATGTACAACAACACTTTAAGCCAGAAGCTAAAGCAAGAATGAAAGAATTGGTAAACAACCTTTCTATTGCTTTTGAGAAGAGAATTAAAACTTTAGACTGGATGAGTGAAGAAACCAAAGTAAAAGCGCTTGATAAATTACATGCTTTTACACCTAAAATTGGTTATACCGATAAATGGGAAACTTATGATGGCTTAGTGATTAAACCTAATATGCACTTCCAAAATGTTAGAAATTCTGGGGAATGGGCTTATCAAAAAATGATAAGTAGATTAGGGAAACCAGTAGATAAGACACAATGGGGAATGACGCCACCAACGGTAAATGCTTATTACAGTCCGGTGATGAATGAAATTGTTTTCCCTGCTGGTATTTTACAATTCCCTTTCTTTGATCCTAATGCGGATGATGCTGTAAATTATGGCGGTATTGGTTCTGTAATCGGACATGAGATGTCTCATGGTTTTGATGACTCTGGTAGCCAATATGATAAAGATGGAGCTTTACGTAACTGGTGGACAGCAGATGATTTGGCAAGATTTAAAGCAAAATCTGCCGATTTGGTACAGCAATACAACAATTACAAAGTGCTTGATACCATCCCGGTAAACGGTAAATTAACCTTAGGTGAAAACATTGGTGACCTTGGCGGATTAAACATTGCTTACGAAGCGTTTAAAATGACCGAGCAAGGAAAATCAAATACAAAAATTGATGGCTTTACCCCAGATCAAAGATTTTTCTTATCATGGGCACAAGTTTGGAGAGGCAGCTCTTTACCAGAAACAGCTGCTCAATTAATTATTGTCGATACACACTCGCCAAATGAATTCAGAACCATAGGTCCTGTAGTCAATATGGATGCTTGGTACACTGCATTTGATGTAAAACCTGGAGACAAACTTTACAAAGCACCAGAAAACAGAATAAAAATCTGGTAATCAATAGCTTATTTTTAAAGCCGTTTTTGAAATATCTTTATATTTTGAAAACGGCTTTTCCATTTTTGCAAAAAGTAAAAAACACGCAACATAGAGCAAACAAAAATCTATTTGCTTACGTATATTTATACGCAAGTATTAGACATAGCGTTCATTCATGATGTTAAAAAAGTTTTATTATTTACTCCTTCTAGTTTTACCCCAATCTTTATTTGCACAAATAAAAAATCCAGAATTTAAAGATATGCTTGATAGCATTTACCATCATAGTGTACCTTTAATTACGGTTGATTCTTTAAAAGAACTTAAGAATGTTTATTTGCTAGATACCAGAGAGAAAGAAGAATTTAACGTTAGCCACTTAAAACATGCTCGTAATGTAGGCTATATCTGGTTTGATATGCGAGATATTTATGACATCCCTAAAGATGCTACCATTGTGGTGTATTGCTCCGTAGGCTATAGAAGTGAGAAAATAGGAGAAAAAATCATGAAAGCGGGCTACAAAAATGTTTTTAACCTTTATGGAAGTATATTTGAATGGGTAAACCACGGTTATCCGGTATACAAAACAGACGGGGTGCAAACTTCTGAAGTACATACGTATAATAAAAAGTGGTCTAGATGGGTATCAAGAGGTACAAAAGTTTTTTAATTTAATATTGTTGTTATATGTTAGAGCCTGACAGGCTAACGGTTGTTACCACAGCAGATGGATCTAAAACCATCTATCACCCTATTATCAAAGAAAATTACCATAGCAGAAATGGTGCTTTACAAGAAAGCAACCATGTATTCTTAAATTCTGGCTTACGTTATTACTTAGCAGATAAACAACATACTGAGGTTGCTGTATTAGAAATCGGCTTTGGTACAGGCTTAAACTTTTTGCTAACTGCCGATTTTTGTAAAGGCAAAGAAATACAACTCCAATATGTAGGTATAGAAGCGTATCCGTTAAATTTAGGTTTGATTGAAGAAACAGCTTACCAAGAAATTGTTTCTGCCAATACATGGGGGATGTTTACCAAACTGTATGACGAAGCCTTACAAAAGAGCGTTACTTTAAATGAATTTTGCCAATTGCATATTGCCCCTACTACCCTAGAAAATTTCTCTAGCCCACAGCTTTTTGATGTTATTTATTTTGATGCTTTTGCCTCTTCTAATCAACCAGAAATGTGGACCAAAGAAGCTATCACTAAAACCATTTCTTTCTTAAAACCAGGTGGTGTTTTTGTTACATATGCCATTACTGGCGATTTAAAACGCATCATGAAATCTTTGAACATGAAGATAGAAAAAGCTCCAGGAGCAGCTGGAAAACGCGAAATGCTTAGAGCTGTGAAAGGCTGAAGAATTAAAAATTAAAAAGGAAAAATTAAAAATTAAAAAACCCTTAAGAACGTCTAAAATTTTCATCTAGAACTGGAAACAGGAAACTCAGAACTGGTAACTGATTTAAATTCAAAAGGAAAAATTAAAAATTCAAAAACCTTTAATAACGCCCAAAATAGACATCCAGAACTGAAAACAGGAAACTCAGAACTGGTAACTGATTTAAAATTCAAAAGGAAAAATTAAAAATTAAAAAAACCTTAAAGAACGTCTAAAATTTTCATCTAGAACTGGCAACTCAGAACTGGCAACTGATTTAAATTCAAAAGGAAAAAATCAAAATTCAAAAACCTTTAGGAATGTCCAAAATGATATTCAACTGGTAACAGGAAACTGAATACTGGCAACTGATAAAAATATGCCAATCTATCTTATGTTATTGCTCATCAAGTATAATCTATTGATGTATAATTGCTCTAAATTGCTTTTCAGATTTGTTTTATAGGTTATTTCTCATCTCCTAAAGCAATTCATCATTTTATTAAACCAATATCATGAACAAGATGAAAGAAGAACAAGAAAATCATATACAACGTAGAGCTTTTATTCAGAAAAGTGCATTGTTTGCTGCTTCTACTTTAATATTACCTTTTTTAAGTGAAGATACATACGGCTTTGTAAACCCTCCGCAAAAAAGTAAGTTGGTGCCAAATGTAAAGCTTAACAACGGCGTCCTCATGCCTGTTCTAGGTTTTGGAACTTTTCAGTTAAGAGAATCGGTTTGCCAGCAAAGCGTAGCAGATGCTATTTCGGTAGGTTACAGACTTATAGATACAGCAACACTTTATAAAAATGAAGAATTTGTAGGGGCCGGCATTAAAGACAGTGGTATAAAAAGAGAAGAACTTTTCATCACTTCGAAAGTATGGGTAACTGATTCTGGCTACGAAAAATCTAAAATTGCTTTTGAAACTTCATTGAAAAAACTAGGTACAGATTATCTGGATTTATACCTTATACATCGCCCTAGAGGAGATTTTAAAGGCTCATGGAAGATGATGGAAGAGCTGTATAAAGAAGGTAGAATAAGAGCTATTGGCCTTAGTAATTTCACCCCAGACCAATATGCTGATTTTATGAAAGAAGCTAAAATTATCCCTACAGTAAACCAAGTAGAATCACATGCTTATTTTCACCAGATAGATACTTATAAAGATTCAAAAGAAAATAAGGTTCAAATGGAAGCCTATACACCTTTTGCACAAGGCAGAAACGGGCTCTTTACCAACCCTGTTTTAGCAGAAATTGGCAAAAAATATAATAAGACAAATGCACAAGTAAGTTTAAGGTGGCATTACCAAAGAGGTGTTGTTGCTATCCCTAGAAGTTCTAAAAAAGAACATATCATTGAGAACTTCAACATCTTTGATTTTAAACTAAGTAAAGCTGATATGGCAACCATTGCTGCTTTAGATTTAAATAAAACGCAATTTCCTACTTGGGGCTAGAGCTTTTATAAATCGTATCTAAATAAATAAACCTCTGTGGCTATTAGGTGAGCCACAGAGGTTTATTTTTTGGTGGAAATTCTTTTTCAAAGCCTCAAACTTATTGTACTAAAAGCTGCTAATCTTCTTCCCTATCTAATGCTGCCCCTATTTCATCAATTTGTTGTTGATGTAAATCGCCCCAAAGCTGTTCCCATTTGCTATCTATTTTTCTTACTTGCGTAATGAGTTTACCTTCTTGTTCTATTTTAAAAAAGCTGATGCCATCGGTAGTTTCCTCTTTTTTAGCATTCAGCTGAGTTTCTTCACCATCTAATTTTATTATTAGATGAATGGGTTCTTGGTTCATGTCTCTCATAAATTGTGGATATATACATAACTATCAAAGGTTATACCGTAATATTTATTTAAGAATGCCATGATAATAACTATTTTTAAACCCATGAATGTATTTGATACCCAGCACAGTCCTGCAACTTCTTTTGAAAGGTTATTAGCTATTATGGATGATTTAAGATCTCAATGCCCTTGGGATAAAAAGCAAACCATGGAGACCTTAAGGCATTTAACTATTGAGGAAACCTACGAACTTTCTGATGCTATTTTAGAAGGAGACATGCAGGAAATTAGAAAAGAACTGGGCGATTTGATGTTACATTTAGTTTTTTATGCCAAAATAGGTTCAGAAACAAATGATTTTAACATTACTGATGTTTTAAACGGTATATGCGATAAGCTTATCAACAGACATCCACATATTTACAGCGATACCAAAGCAGAAACCGAAGAAGAAGTAAAGCAAAATTGGGAAAAAATTAAACTTAAAGAAGGCAATAAATCTGTTCTAGGTGGTGTACCTTCATCTTTACCTGCATTAATTAAAGCATCCAGAATTCAAGAAAAGGCTCGTGGCGTAGGTTTTGATTGGGATGATAAAACCCAAGTTTGGGAAAAAGTTGAAGAAGAACTTCAAGAGTTTAAAAACGAATTTAACATTGCAGATAACAAAGAAATAGATAAAGATAAAGCAGAAAGTGAATTTGGCGATTTGATGTTTTCACTCATCAATTATGCCCGATTTTTAGACATTAACCCAGAAGATGCCTTAGAGAAAACCAATAAAAATTCATTAAAAGATTTCAGTATTTAGAGCATAAAGCTGTAGAAATGGGTAAATCGTTAAAAGATATGTCTTTAGCAGAAATGGATGTATTTTGGAACGAAGCAAAAAAACTTTAGGGGCTGTGTATCAATAAGAATAAAGCATACGTAAGTAGTGTTATAAAACAACTCTCTATGTATTTGAATAATCTGCAATCAACTGTTTTCAGTCTTATTCTCATTCTTTTTATAGGATTTGCCGCCTGTGAGAAAAGCAGCCGGGTAGAACTACTGGAAAAAGATTATAAAGGTGTTTTTTATATTCAAAATAGCTCTTATAGCTATGAGCCAAGTCCTTTTGTGCTCCAAGTAAAAAATGGTAAATATACTTTTGTACCTGGTTTAAACTCGCCCATGAGAGGTGGCAGCGGTTCTTTTACTGTAGAAGGTAATCAAGCTATTTTTAGAGATGAGAATTTTTGGACGGCAGATTTTGATTGGAGTTTTATTTTCAATGGTACTTTTGAAATCACCAATCAGGATAAATATTTAATACTCACAAGATTAAATGGAAATTCCAGTTACATTTATAAACTGGAAAAATAACAATGAAGCATCCTTATAGCAGTTTAAGCGACCAAGAGCTTATCATAAAATGTAGAAAAGACGATGTAAAAGCACAAGAAATGCTTTACAAGCGCTTTTATGCTTATGCTATGGGAATTTCTTTACGTTATTGCATTAACCGCGATGATGCTTTAGAAACGGTTAATGATGCTTTTATGAAGCTCTTTAAAACCATTAAAACTTTTGAGAACGAAAGATTGATAAAGCCGTGGTTTAGGCAAATTGTGGTAAACTCTGCCATAGACAGCAGAAGAAAAAACCTTAAACATTCTACTGTTTTAGATATAGAATATGCCGAAGAAAAACCCGCAAATAATCAAATTATCTCTAAAATAAATGCCCAAGATATCTTAAAATTATTAGATGAATTGCCAGAAATACATCGTTTAATCTTTAACCTTTATGAGATTGATGGCTACTCTCATGAAGAGATTGCGGATATATTAGACATCCCTTCTAGCAGCTCTAGAGTATATTTATCCAGAGCAAAAGATAAATTAAGAAAATTAGTAAATAACCACTTTTATCTGAACTATGAACGAGCAATTTGATAAGGAGCTGAGAGATCATATAAAAGATACATTTGATATTTACAACGATCAAATGGCTGATGACGGCTGGAAAAAATATCAGCAAAAAGTACAGCGCAAAAAATTAAGAGCCTTTTTGTTATGGAGTGTACCAAGTGGCATGGCAGCAGCACTAGCTATATTGTGGTTATTAAACATGACGGTTCAAACAGAAACTCAAGAAGAATTAACACCAATTAAAATCAGTAAAAATATCATACAAAAACCATCAGCAACTATAAATTCTGAAGATGAACCCAAGCCTAAAGACATTGAAATTACCTTAGGTAAACAAACTAATGAAAGCTCAGAAAATGTAATAAAGCAAGAAGAAGCTTTTATCAAAAATCAGAAAGCTAAAAGGCAAAATCCTACAACTTTAGCAAGTAATTTTGTTGTTGATGATTATTTTTTTCTGAATGATACTTTAGCTTCTCCATTAGAAATTAGCCCCAAAAGCATCATTACGCAACTTACACAGCATCATATTGCTTCGGTAGATTTTGCTCCATCAACCAGTGAAATTATAGCAGCAAATAAAACCAATAATAAGTCTCTTGGCAACTCATCTCCTGTATTAGCTTTAGCTTCTACGCCACAGAGTGCATATTCTGGAGATATCAAAAAATCTGTGGTTAAGCCTTTTAAAACTTTAAAGAAATTAAAATTAGGTTTAGATGCTTCTACCTTTATGAATTTTACTCGGGAAGGCGTAAGTGAGGATATAAACCTAGCTATAGGTATAATTTCTGAGTATAAACTCTCTAATAAATTTAGTTTAAGCTCTGGTTTTAACATCAATAAGCAAACCGCTGCTTTTATTAGCAGTAACCCTCAGCAAAATAATGCTGCTTCAGAAAAAGCTTTCGCTAACGCTATGGCTACGGTAGTTACTCAGAATTTTTCTAATGCCAGGTTAGTTGGTATTGATATTCCTTTGCAGGTAAAATATACCTCCAGCGCTAAAAAAATCAATTGGTTTGTAACCAGTGGTTTTAGCTCTTACACTTTGTTAAATGAGCGCTATTTAAACAATATTTCTGTAGTAAATTATGGTTTTGCTGGTGTAGAAACCAATAATATAGTTTTAAAAGAAGAGAATAATAACAACTTATTTTCTAACCTACAATTGGCTCGTACTTTAAACTTTTCTGTTGGAGTTAATATCCCAGTTAAAAATGTAACTTCTTTAGCTATAGAGCCTTTCATTAAATATCCAATAAGAACTGTGGGTAATGAAAGATTAGAAATTGGCTCTGGAGGTATAAGTTTTAGGTTAAACTTAAACAATTCTTTATTTAAATGATAGCGCCTTAACCGGAGATATTTTACTTACCAGCATAGAAGGAATGATTAAAACGGCTAAGCAAATTACCAAGGTTCCTATATTGATGAGTACAATATCTAACCATTCAAATTGGATAGGAATAAAGCTCATGTAATAAGAAGCTTCATCTAGCTTAAAGAAATGTGTTTGTTGTTGAAGATAGCCTAAACCTAGTCCAAAAATATTTCCCATCAGCATCCCAAAACCAACTAAATAAACGGCATTGTAAAGAAAAATTTTTCTAATTCCCCAATTAGATTCGCCCAATGCTTTCAGCAAACCTATCATATGTGTACGCTCTAAAATGATAATGAGCAAAGCAGAAATCATGTTGATGATGGCTACCATCAACATCAAAACCAAAACCACTTGAGCGTTAATATCTAATAAAGAAAGCCACTCGAAAATACTAGGAAAATTGGTGGTTACGGAAACTGCTTTAAGCTGGGCAGGCAATTCATCTCCAACATCATAACTGCTTGCATCAAGCTGGTTAAAATCTTTAATTCTTAACTCGTAACCTCCAACTTGGTTGTCTTCCCACTTGTTTAACCTCCTTACCAAATCCATATCTCCAATAACAAAAACCTTGTCTACCTCTTCTACTCCGGTACGGTAAATGCCTACAATTTCAAACTTACGTTTACGTAAAGATTCTTGAATAAAGTACATCAAAAAGTTATCGCCAACCTTTAAATTCAATTTTTTAGCAACCAATTCAGAAATCAGAATTTGCTGTTGATGACCAGGTTTGGTAAAATCTATAACCTGCCCTGCTATTAAAACTTTTTTGAAATTATCCCAATGGTAGGCGCTATCAACACCCTTAAAAACAACACCTTCTACTTCATCATTAGCTTTTATAATACCTGGTTTGGTAGCAAAAGCATCTACCACAGCTACATTAGGAAGCTGTTTAATTTTATTTAGATTTTGTGTTTCAAGGTTAAAAGATGAGTTCTCGTAAGAAGAATTTAAATCGTACTTAAGTATTTGAATATCGCCATTAAAACCTCTTATTTTTTCTCTTATTTCGGTTTTAAAGCCCTTCATAATAGCGATAGCCAATAACATTACGCATAAACCAAGCGTTATGCCTAAGATGGCTATGCGCACAATTAGTTTAGAAAATGTACGCTCTGCTTTAAAGGAAAGCCTTTTGGCTATAAAAAATGCAAGATTCAAAAATTCTTTTTGTTTATTTGTAAGCCACAAATATGCGACCATTTACGCAAAAAAACACGTTAATTAGTATCTATGTATAAAATCAGCATCATTTTAGCTTTCTTTCTATCTTCTTATGGTTGTATGGCAGGTAATAAACAAACCTCTAGCACAGTTAAAGAAGCTCAACCAGAAAAAACTATACTTACTGGCGCACAACAAACAGAGGCTTATTTGCCCTATTTAAAAGGTAAAAAAGTAGGTTTAGTGATTAATCAAACTGCAGAAATTAACAAAGTTTCATTAGTAGATACTTTAAAAAGTTTAGGCGTTAATATTAAAGCCATATTTGGACCAGAGCATGGTTTTAGAGGTGATGCCGATGCTGGCGAAAAAGTTGGAAATTATACCGATAAAAAAACCGGCCTCCCTGTTATTTCTTTATATGGGAAGAAACACGCTCCTTCAAAAGAAGATTTAGCAAATATTGATGTTTTAATTTATGATATTCAGGATGTTGGCGTTAGATTTTACACCTATACCATTACGCTAGCTTATGTGATGCAGGCTTGCGCCGATAATCAAATACCGTTACTTATTTTAGACCGACCAAACCCTAACGGACAATTGATAGACGGCCCTATTTTAGAACCAGAGTTTAAATCTGGAGTAGGGATGCACAAAATACCTATTGGCCATGGTTTAACACCGGCAGAATTTGCCCAGATGGTGAACGGAGAAAAATGGCTTAGCAATGGTGTCCAATGCAAATTGAAAATTATTAAGGTTAAAAATTACAGTCATGATATGGTTTACACTTTACCTGTTAAGCCATCTCCTAACCTACCTAATGCTTTATCTATTTATCTGTACCCAAGTTTATGCATGTTTGAGGGTACAGCTATAAGCCAAGGTAGAGGAACACTTTACCCTTTCCAAGTTTTAGGTCACCCGGCATTGAAAGGAAAGTATGAATTTAATTTTACCCCTATAAGTATTGTTGGGATGAGTAAAAACCCTCCTCTAGAGAATCAGGTTTGTTATGGTATTGATTTTAGAAGTACTGCTTTAAAGGATATTCAAAATCAAAAACAACTCCATATAGGTGTCTTATTAAAGCTTTATCAGGATTTCCCTGAAAAAGAAAAATTCTTCACTCCCTTCTTTCATAAACTAGCTGGCAATGCTAAACTGATGCAGCAAATTAAAGATGGCAAAACAGAAGCAGAAATTAGGGCAAGCTGGGCAAACGGACTTGAAACCTATAAAGCAAGCAGAAAAAAATATTTATTATACAATTAATTAAAATTGAGAATATCAGCATGAGAATAGTATTTATGGGTACACCAGATTTCGCTGTAGCATCTTTAGATGCCTTGGTAAAAGCTGGTTTTGATATAGTTGGCGTTATCACAGCACCTGATAAGCCTGCCGGAAGAGGACAAAAATACAAGAATCTGCAGTAAAAAAATATGCTTTAGAGCATCATCTATACATTTTACAACCAGAAAAATTAAAAGCTCCAGAATTTTTAAAAGAACTAAAAGCCTTAGAAGCCGATTTACAGGTTGTTGTAGCTTTTAGAATGTTGCCAGAAACCGTTTGGAATATGCCAAAATTAGGAACCATAAACCTTCATGCATCTTTATTACCACAATACCGTGGGGCTGCACCTATCAATTGGGCTATTTTAAATGGAGAAAAAGAATCTGGTGTAACTACCTTTTTCTTAAAACACGAAATAGATACCGGTGATATCTTATTCTCTGAAAAAGTTGATATTACCGATGATATGACTGCTGGGCAATTACACGATGAATTGATGTTTGTAGGTGCTAAATTACTTACAGAAACCGTTACAGCTATTAAAGAAGGTAATTACAAAGAAAAACCACAAGATGATTTTGATATTGCTGTACTTAAACATGCTCCAAAAATATTTAAAGACGATTGTAAAATCATCTGGAACCAACCCGTACAAAAAGTTTACAATCACATTAGAGGATTAAGTCCATACCCCGCTGCTTTCACTTATTTATTAGATAAAACTTTCAAGATTTTCACCGCTCAGAAAGAGAATGCCGTTGTTCATATACAACCCGGCGAATACCTTACAGACGGCAAAACATTTTTAAAATTTGCCGCTTTAGATGGCTTTATATCTGTAAAAGAAATTCAATTAGAAGGCAAAAAAAGAATGCAGATAGAGGAGTTTTTAAGAGGTGTTAAGTTTTAGGTGATTGGGTGGTTAGTTGGTTAGGTGGTTAGGTATTAGTTGGTTAGGTATTAGTTGGTTAGGTGGTTAGTTTGTTAGGTGGATGGCCTGATAGTTATCGTGAGTTAGGTGCTTGCTATTTAAATTTCTTGGTTAAGTTTTTCTACTAAAAACCTTGAAACTTCATTAAAATACCTTTTTCTATTAAAGCCCATTACCCATTGTATACCTTTGGTAGCGTTGGTTAAGAATACCTCTTCGGCCATATTTAGTATTTCAGGGTTTATTTGTGCTTCAACAACTTTTAAATCATTTTTTTGTGCCAGTTGCATCACTACTTGACGCATCACGCCACCTACGCAACCTTCGCTTAAAGCAGGTGTATATAAATTACCTTCGTAAACAATAAATACATTTGCACTAATAGCCTCGCATAAAAAACCATGCTGGTTTAAGATAAAAGCCTCATCTAATTTATGATGCTTTTTATACAAACCCGCCATCACATAAGTTAAGGCATTACAGGTTTTAAGGTTAGATAATCTGTTTACGGCCTTAGGAATATCCTCATAAACATCTAAAATTAAACCTTTAGCATTTATATCATAATAAGGAGAATCTAAAGGACTAACCTCTAAACTATAACCGCTTTTATTTTGATCTGGCGTATACAAGCCACCAGCATTTCTATAAATGTTTAACCTAAATCTGGCATTTTGCGTAATCTTATTACGCTTGCAAAGCTCCTCTGTTTTATCTTTTAAAAAGTAAGCATCTAATTGCGAATAGCCTTCAATTTTCAAAGTTTTCATGCCACTTTGCAACCTATCGGCATGTAAATCAGCAAAATTTAGTTTTCCCTTTGCCATACGCATGGTCTCAAAAATACCATCTCCGTACCTATAGCCTCTATTATCTATAGCCAGTAGCTTTTCGTCTTCCTGATAAATCTCTCCGTTAAAATTGATAAAGCGTTTGGCCATAGCATGCAAATTTAGAAATTGAACGTTTCTTTTTTAATAAGATTTTAATGATGTTGGATATAATTCGTCCATTTTTCTATAACCTGCTTAAAATCATCAGGTAATGCTGTTTCAAAATGTATAAACTGTTTACTTACTGGGTGTATAAAGCCTAAAGATTGTGCATGTAACGCCTGTCTAGGGATAACCTGGAAGCAATTTTCTACAAAAGCTTTGTATCTGGCTACCAAAGTTCCTTTTCTTATTTTATCTCCACCATAAGGAGCATCGTTAAATAAAGGATGCCCAATATGTTTCATGTGCGCTCTAATCTGATGGGTTCTGCCTGTTTCAAGCTCACAAGCTACCAAGGTAACATAATTAAAACGCTGCAAAACTTTATAATGCGTAACAGACCATTTTCCTTTTTCAGGATCATCGTAAACATCCATTACTTTACGGTCTTTGGCACTTCTGCCTATATAACCACTTATGGTACCATCGGTTTCCAAATCGCCCCAAACCAAAGCCAAGTATCTTCTGCTAATGCTATGATCAAAAAACTGCTTGGCCAAGAAAGTCATCGCTCTTTCGTTTTTACTGATGATTAATAAGCCAGAAGTATCTTTATCTATACGATGAACCAAACCCGGCCTGCCATCATTTCCGGGTAATTGTGGCAGTTGGGTAAAATGAAAAACCAAGGCATTTACCAAAGTACCGCTCCAGTTACCAAAACCAGGGTGAACCACCATCCCAGCTTTTTTATTAACTAAAAGTACATCATCATCTTCATAAACTATTTCTATAGGAATATCTTCAGGGTAAACAGTATTATCTCTTGGCGGATGTGGTAAAACAATAGAGATATCATCCTCTGGTTTTACTTTATAGCTGGCTTTCACTGGTTTATCATTCACCAATACATTAGCCATTTCTATAGCATTTTGAATACGATTTCTTGAAGCATTTTCTACACGATGCATCAAAAATTTATCTATTCTTAGTAAAGACTGACCCTTATCTACCTTAATTCTAAGGTGCTCATATAAGTCACTCTCGTCTAAATCTGATGCTTCTTCATTAAAATCCATAGACAAAATTAAACCTTTTGCAGAATTTTCAATCAATTAGTAAAAAATGGTATCACATTTGAGCTCGCACACGTACTATGAAAACTAGAAAAACAAATTATGAAAGACTTTACTAAAAAATTCGTATTCGTACTTAACTTTTTTCCATTTCTTATTAAAAAGATATACTTTAGGAATTGAACTAAATCAATCCTAAAATGGTAAAAATCGCTCATTTTTCTAAAAAAATAGCCTTAACTCTTTCAATTTTAAGCGTTTCGGCTGCCTCATTTGCTCAAGATGATATTGGGGCTATTGTAAAAGCAGGTACAGGAGACGCTACCAAGTTAGCTCAAGCTTATCTAAATCCATTTTTCAGAGGCTTCGGTTTTGGAATGAATAGTGGATGGTTTAACTCTGCCAAAACCAAAAATCTAGGAAAATTTGATTTAAGAATACAAGCAACCGGAGCTTTTGTACCTCCAGCAGAACAGCGTTTTGATGTTACTAAATTAGGCCTATCATCAAGTACGAGATTAAAACCTGGACAAAACAAACTAACCCCAACTTTATTTGGTGATGACAATGCAGGTTCTATATTACAAATATTAGATGATAATGGTATTCCAATAGAAGAATTTCAAATGCCTGAAGGCACAGGATTCAATATTGCTCCATCTCCACAAGTACAATTAACCGTAGGTTTAATAAAAAATACCGACGTTTCTGTAAGGTTTGTTCCATCAACAAAACTTGGAGATGGTGGTCAAATAAATTCATGGGGTGTTGGTATCAAAAAAGAAATTACCTCTTTTTTACCCGGAAAATCAGAAAAAATTATCCCTGTTGACATTTCATTAGCTTTTGGCTATAACCAAGTTAATGTAGATTATAAATTTGCTATCGAGGACCAAATTAATGAAGGACCTAATCCAAATGCAGATTTAAATCAAAGAATAGAATCAAAACTATCAGGTTTTACTGTAGATGCAATTTTATCTAAAAAATTAGCTGTTTTCACACCCTTTGTTAGTGTAGGTTATAATACCGCCAAAACAGAATTAGGAATATTGGGAGATTATATTATCAAATCAGGTCTCGGACAAAACGATACAGAAACTATTAAAGACCCAGTTGTCATCAATGAAAAAAGTATTTCAGGAATGAGGGCAGGTGTAGGCTTTTCTTTACACCTAGCTATCTTTAGGTTGTATGGTGCTTATAATATTGGAGAGTATAATGCCGTAACCGCAGGTATAGGTTTTGGTATAGGTAAATAAAGATTTTAAAATTAGTTTAAAGCCATTCTTTAATCAGGATGGCTTTTTTTATTTTGCATGATGCTTAATTTACAGTTTGACAGTCCAGAGGAAGAAGTATCCTACCCCATCTTTAAGCAAAAAAATATCAGGCTCTTTGTTAAAAGAGACGATTTAATACACCCTTTTATTTCTGGTAATAAATGGCGAAAATTAAAATATAACCTCTTAAAAGCATCCGCAAACCAACAAAACCATTTAGTAACATTTGGCGGAGCTTATTCTAACCATTTATTAGCCACCGCAGCCGCAGGGGCCAAATTTGGTTTTAAAACTACTGCTTTTGTAAGAGGCGAAGAGGTAAATAACAGCTTACTCAATTTGTGTAAAATACATGGCATGCATTTAATTTTTACCAGCAGAGATAACTATAAAAATAAAAAGCACCTTTTTGATGAATATTTTGCTCATGACCCAAAAGCATATTTTATTGATGAAGGTGGCGCTGGTAAAGAAGCAGAATTAGGTTGCAGAGAAATTGTAACAGAACTCCAACAAACTTACGATTATATTTTTTGCGCTGCTGGTACAGGTACAACTGCTGCAGGTATAATCAACGCAATTGACTTAAATAAATTAGATAGCACATTTGCCATGGTTCCTGTATTAAAAGGTGGCGCTTTCTTAAAAAATGATATTGAACCTTTACTGATAAATAAGCCCAATTATCTTTTACTAGACCAATACCACTTTGGTGGATATGCTAAAACTACTTCAGAACTGATACAATTTATAAAGGATTTCACATCTAAAACAGGTATTTTGTTAGATCCAGTTTATACCGGGAAAGCTATGTTTGCTATACAAGATTTAGCTCAACAAGACTTTTTTAAAGCTAACAGTAAAATATTGATGATACATACCGGAGGTATTTTTGGGATATTAGGTATGTTAGATAAATTCTAGTTTTTTTAAAGTAACATCTTCATCTACATTAAATCATTTTGGCTTTACAGGGTGTTTTTCGTATATTATAACCAAATCCTACAGTTATGTATAAAATTGATATAGTCCCAAAAGAAGTAGAAAAAGTTTTAAGTAAACATGTATTGACAGATGGTTACGATTTACTTTTTGATATGGAAAGAAGTAATGGTGTACATATTTATGACAGCAAGCATGACAGAACCCTTTTAGATTTTTTTACTTGTTTTGCATCTGTCCCTTTAGGCTATAACCATCCAAAAATGTTAGCAGATGAAGGTTTTAAACAAAACCTGATGCTTGCAGCGTTAACCAACCCTTCAAATTCTGATATTTATACAGCACAATATGCACAGTTTGTAGATACCTTCTCTAGAGTTGGTATTCCAGATTATCTGCCTCATGCCTTTTTTATTGCTGGTGGTGGTTTAGCTATAGAAAATGCTTTAAAAGCAGCTATGGATTGGAAAGTACAAAAGAATTTCACCAAAGGTTATCAGCAAGAAAAAGGCTTTAAAGTTTTACATTTTGAACAAGCTTTTCATGGAAGAACCGGCTATACGCTTAGTTTAACCAATACCTTACCTAATAAAACAAAATGGTTTGCAAAGTTTGATTGGCCTCGGGTTTCAAACCCTAAAGTAAAATATCCCTTAACAGATGAAAACCTACAAGATTTAATTCAGCGAGAAGCTAAATCTATCCAAGAAATTAAAGATGCCTTCAAACATCATCAGGATGATATATGCGCTATCATCATCGAACCTATACAAGCAGAAGGTGGTGATAACCATATCAGAAAAGAGTTTTTAGAACAAGTACGCCTACTTTGCGATGAACATGAAGCACTACTTATTTATGATGAGGTACAAACTGGTGTAGGCTTAACAGGTAAATTTTGGTGTCACCAGCATTTTGGAGAACATGCCCGACCAGATATTATTGCCTTTGGAAAAAAAATGCAGGTTTGCGGAATTTTAGCTAGCAAGAAACTAGATGAAGTAGAACATCATGTTTTCAAAGTGCCTTCCAGAATTAATTCTACTTGGGGAGGTAATTTGGTAGATATGGTAAGAGCTTCAAAAATTTTAGAAATTATTGAAGAAGACCAGCTTTGTGCGCATGCCGCTGAGGTTGGAAATTATCTTTATGAGCAACTTCAACAAATAGCGGGAGAAGATGAACGCATAAAAAATGTAAGAGGAAAAGGTTTATTATGTTCTTTTGATTTTGATACACCAGAGCAAAGAAATCATTTTGTAGCTAAAGGGATGGAACACCATGTCATGTTTTTAGGATGCGGCCATAGCACCATCAGATTTAGACCTGCTTTAATCATGCAAAAGCACCATATAGATGAAGGTATGGAGGTGATGAGAAAAGTATTAAAAGAAATTTAGAACCAATTTTAAAATTTATCACCTGATTCATCATTTTTAGATGAAGGCTTCCAGAAAATAATTGGCAAGACTTTTATAGTATAGCTATATCTATCTATAAAACAAGCTTATGAAAAACATACAGGAAGTCCAAGCATCCGCTATAAAGCGAGATGGTAAAAATATAAGTCTTTGGCAACATGTAGAATCTCCTTTAATCAATACGCATCCATCATCGTCTAAGCATTATGATGTTATCATTATTGGAGCTGGTATTACAGGTTTAACAACAGCTATTTTATTACAAGAAGCTGGTAAAAATTGTATTATTTTAGACCATCATGCTCCTGCATTTGGCACTAGTGGCGGTACAACAGCGCACCTCAACACCTATTTTGATACTTCTTATCCTCAAATTGAAAAAGATTTTGGTGAAGATGCTGCCAAACTAGTTGCGCAATCGGGTAAAGAAAGCATACAACTCATTAATGATTTAATAGACCGTTATACCATTGATTGCGATTTTACTTATCTAAATGGTTTTTTGTATGCGGAGGATGAAAAACAAAGTGAAGAGTTAAATGAAATATTAGCATCATCTAAAAAAGCAGGTGTTGTGGTAGAAAGAGCAGAAAGTAACCATATACCTATTCCTTTTAAGGATATTATATGCTTTCATCATCAAGCGCAATTTCATCCGGTAAAATATTTAGCAGGTTTAACTAAAGCCTTTCAGGATTTAGGAGGCATCATCAAACTAAATACTTTTGTTGATGAAACAGGTTTTGATGAAGGATTCCACTTTGCTAAATCCGAAGATATAAAAATTTTAGCTCATCAGCTTGTACACGCTACACATTACCCACAAGGTATAAATCTATTCAACTTTACTTGTGCACCTTACAGAAGTTATGCTATTGCCGTTAAACTTGAGGATGAAAACTATCCAGATGCTTTGGTTTATGATATGCAAGACCCTTATCATTATTTTAGAACGCATACAGAAAATGACGAGAAGTACCTTATTGTTGGTGGCGCCGACCATAAAACCGGACATGGTGATCCAGAAGAATCTTTTAATGATTTGATTGCTTACGTAACATCTTATTATCGTATTAAGGAAATCACGCATAAATGGTCTTCACAATATTATATACCAGCAGATGGCCTACCTTATATTGGGCATTTTACTGGGCAAGAAGAAGGGTGTTATGTTGCTACCGGATATAGCGGTAACGGGATGACATTTGGAACTTTAGCTGGTTTAATGATTAGTGATGCTATTTTAGAAAAGCAAAACAAGTTTAAAGATTTATTTAATCCTTCGCGGATTAAACCTATTGCTGGTTTTAAAGAATTTGTAAAAGAGAATAGCGATGTAGCATGGCGATTTATTAAAGACCGTATATCTTCTAAAAATTTAAGTTCTTTAGAGGAGATTGAAAATGGACAAGCAAGCCTTATCACACATGATGGTAAAAAAATTGCCGTTTATAAAGATGAGCAAGGAAATTTACATGCTTTACAAGCTACATGCACCCATGCTGGTTGTATTGTAAACTGGAATGCAGAAGAAAAAAGCTGGGATTGCCCCTGCCATGGCGGAAGATTTGATATTGACGGACATGTTTTGGCTGGCCCACCACAAACAAAACTTCAAAAAATTGAGATAGAGTAGCATTTTGCTCTTCTATCTCAATTTATCATTTCTTTAAACAAAAGCACTAAAGCCTGTAATTGCCCTACCAACAATTAAGGAATTTATCTCTTTAGTGCCTTCGTAAGAGTAAATAGCCTCAGCATCTGCAACAAAACGAGCTACATCGTATTCTAGTAAAATCCCGTTTCCACCCATTACTTCTCTTGCTCTACTTACCACATCGCGGGTACGCATAGTACAAAATACTTTTGCTAGGGACGCATGTTCATCTGTTAATTTACCTTCGTCTTGCAGCTTAGAAAGCTGAAAAACTAGGGTTTGCATAGCTGTAAGATTAGAAAGCATTTCTACCAAATGGTTTTGTATCAATTGAAAAGAGGCTATTGGCTTACCAAACTGAACACGCTCTCTGGTATATTTCAAAGCGCTTTCATAAGCACCTCTTGCACACCCAACAGCCATCCAGGCAACACCTGCTCTAGTCATTTGTAAAACTTTGGCAACATCTTTAAAAGAATTACAATTCTGTAATCGGTTTTCTTCTGTTACCACACAATCTGTTAAAATGATAAGGCCATTTTGAACAATCCTTAAAGCCATTTTATTTTCTATCTTCTCCACAGAAAAGCCAGGATTACCTTTTTCAATAACAAATCCTTTTACCTGATTATCGTCTAAATCTCTAGCCCAAACGATGTTAACATCTGCAAAAGTGGCATTACCAATCCATTTTTTCTGGCCATTTAAAACCCATGTATCACCATTTCTTTTGGCTGTTGTAGTTAAACCTCCTGCTGCCGCAGAACCAATTTCTGGCTCGGTTAATCCAAAAGAACCTATCAATTCCATTTTTTGCATTTTAGGCAGCCAACGTTGCTTTTGCTCATCAGAACCACATATGTAAATAGAACCCATCGCCAAGCCACTTTGTACGCCAAAGAATGTAGCAATAGAAGCATCTATCCTACCTATTTCGGTTGCTATAATACCTTCCATTAAAAAAGAACGATTAGGACAGCCATAACCCTCATAAGTTAATCCGCAGATATTTAACTCGGCCATTTTAGGTATAATCTCATGAGGAAACTCGGCCCTGTTCCAATATTTATTAACAATAGGCTTAATCTCAGTTTCCATAAAAGCTCTTACTTTTAATTGTAAGGCTCTATCTTCGGGAGATAAAGAATCAGAAAGTTCATAAAAATCGCCATTTATAGGAGGTAATTCTTTAACTTTTTTATTACCTCCAACCATTTTCATCAAGCCTGCAAGCTGCTTTTCATCAAGCTTGCTAAATTGGGTCATGACTTCTTTTAAATCTACTTTTTGGGAAAGCGCTTCCAATTGCTTGAAATCAACAGACTTAAACAACTGATAAATATTCTTGACTTTTGAAAAAACGTTAGACATATGTTAATAATTTGATAAATTAATTAACAAGATACACTTTAGCTAGATTTTTAAAAACCAAGAATGATAAAATGACAATTATTTTAAATCGAAGAGGTTATCTACTCCTAAAATCTTTTTAGAAAGGAAACCTTCTGCAAAAGGTACTTGTATAGATTTACCCATTTCTCTGCTCCTGCCGATGATAACTTCTAAGAAATCTGGATTTGAAATATACGTTTGTGGTTCATCAAGTGTAAGGCCTGGTATATGAAATTGGGTTTTATAAGCCCTTATAGCTTCAAGCTTTTGCTGATGGTAAGGCGTAATATCAATAACAATATCTGGCTTTATATAAGTATCTTGGATAAAGGAAAGCAATAATCTTGGGCGATGCGCAGCTTGCGATACACTTTGATAAGTCGTTTTAATTTTTGGTAAGCCAGCTAAAAAACAAGCATCATTAACCAACTGAAAAGCCTTTCCGTGATCTGGATGCCTATCATAATGGGCGTTAGTGACAATTATTTCTGGCTGATATTTTCTAATCACTTCAATAATTTGAAGCTGATGCTGTTCATCGTTTTGGAAAAAACCATCTCGCATGCGTAGGTTTTCACGGATATCAAGACCCAAAATTTCAGCTGCTTCTGCTGCTTCTTCATCTCTAGTTTCTGCAGAGCCTCTTGTGCCTAGTTCACCTCTAGTTAAATCTACTACGCCAACCTTTTTACCCATAGCTTTATGCTTAAGAATAGTTCCGGCGGCACCTAATTCAACATCATCAGGATGAACGGCAATACATAATAAATCTAATTTCATGCTTATTTGGTAACGCTTAAGAGCTTTTGGATTTTCTTTTTCACACGAGCGGTATTGGGCTTGGTAAAGGGATAGAAAAAGTCTACCACCTCACCTTTAGAATTCACTAAGAATTTATGAAAATTCCATCTTGGTGTAGATCCTACTTTACCATTTAATTCTTTATTAGACAAGAATTTAAATAAGGGATGTGCATATGGACCTCTTACTTTTACCTTTTTGAAGATAGAAAACTTGGTGTGATAATTAATACTACAGAATTTACTTATAGCATCGTTTTCTAAGGGCTCTTGCTGACCGAAATCATTACTTGGAAAAGCTAAAATCTCAAATTTTTCGCCTTCAAAAGTTTGCCTAAGCTCTTCTAAATCTTTTAGCTGAGGAGTAAAACCACATTCAGATGCTGTATTAACAATCAATAAAACTTTCCCTTTGTAGGCATCCATACTCACTTCAGTTCCTTTATTATTTTCTACACGGAACTGATAAACTGTTTTTTCGCTCATTACTGATAAGTGTAATATCCTGAAGCTAATATGATAGCCTCAATGTCTCTTTCCTGCTCTACGTCATATTTGGCCTTTAAATCATGACCAAACATTTTTGCTACAGATTGTAAAAAGAATGCAGGAACCCTTCCTTTCGTTTCTTTTAAATGATCAAAGCTAGAATTGCCTGTTTCTCTATCTATCAATTTAATTAAAATATCACCTTGTGTGATGGTCATATTTTTAATCTCACGATTAAACAAATCTTTAATCTCTTTCTCACAACCTTTAACTAACTCTTTTTGTTTTCTTTTATTAGAAGTGAGCGCTAAATCTTTCTCTAGTTGTCTGTATCTTTGTCCTGCAAAACGAGCGTAGGGCAAAACTTTTAGAACATTATATTTTAATCGTCTATATTTTGCTAAATCCTCTGGAGATCTAAATATCCTTCTGTCTACCACAGAAACTTCATTTAGAACTACCCAAGGGACTAGGATGCCATCAACATCTGCTAGTGCCACTTTAATAGTGTCGTTTTTGCCAGTTATAGGTAAAACAGGTTTTTGTGCCATTACGTAAAATGACATTAAGGAGAAAATGAATCCTAGAAAAAAACCTTTGATTTTCATAATTTTAATATACAAATTTATCACTTATTAATTACCTTTCTGCATAATAAGTAACCCAATAATTGTTAGAAGAAAGTAAAATCATTTGTGCTACAGATAATTTTTAGATGAAAGACTACATAATAGATTTAGAAGCAGAGAAATCAGAGATATTGAAACGTTACAGAGCCCTGCTAAGAGCCTGTAAACCAACAATGAAGAAAGGCGACAAGAAGATGATTAGACAGGCATTTGATATGGCTGTGGAGAATCATAAAGACATGCGCCGTAAATCTGGTGAGCCTTATATCTATCATCCTATTGCCGTAGCACAAATAGCCGCAGAAGAAATTGGCTTAGGTACAACTTCTATTGTTTGCGCTTTGTTACACGATGTTGTTGAGGATACTCATATCTCCTTAGAAGATATTGAAAGAGAATTTGGTAAAAAATGTGCTAAAATTATTGATGGCTTAACTAAAATTTCAGGAGTTTTTGATGCTAACAGCTCTATGCAAGCAGAAAACTTCAGAAAGATGCTCTTAACCTTAGCTGATGATGTTAGGGTAATCTTAATTAAGCTAGCAGACCGTTTACATAATATGCGTACCATGGATTTTATGCCGCGAGACAAGCAGCTTAAAATTTGTTCTGAAACCGTTTATTTATATGCTCCACTGGCACACCGTTTAGGTTTATACGCTATAAAATCTGAATTGGAAGATTTATCCATGAAATACATGGAGCCAGAAACTTATAAATTCATCGCTCAAAAGCTTAATGAAAAAAAGGCAGAAAGAGAGTTATTTATAAAAGAGTTTATAGGTCCAATTAATAAAATTTTAGCCGAACAAGACCTACATGCCAATGTTTTAGGAAGACCAAAATCTATCCATTCTATATGGACCAAGATGAAGAAAAAAGGTATTCCTTTTGAAGAAGTTTATGATTTATTTGCTATCCGTATTGTTTTAGATAGCAAACCTGAAAACGAAAAAGCAGACAGTTGGAAAGCCTATTCTATTGTAACAGATTTATATCGCCCAAATCCAGACCGTTTAAGAGATTGGATTTCATCGCCTAAAGCAAATGGTTATGAATCTTTACATACCACTGTGATGGGGCCAAAAGGGCAATGGGTAGAAGTGCAGATAAGAACACAACGTATGAATGAGATTGCGGAGAAAGGTTTTGCCGCACATTGGAAATATAAAGAATCATCATCAGACAGTGGTTTAGACCAATGGGTACAAAAAGTAAGAGAGCTTTTAAGCAATCCGGAAGCCAATGCTTTAGATTTCTTAGATGATTTTAAGATGAATTTATTCTCTGATGAGATTTTCATCTTCACCCCAAAAGGCGATTTAATTCAGCTCCCTATAGAAGCCACTGCTTTAGATTTTGCTTTTGAAATTCACTCTGATATTGGTGCTCGTTGTATTGGCGCTAAGGTAAACCATAAATTGGTTCCTTTGTCTTATAAACTCCAAAACGGAGACCAAGTAGAGGTCATCACCTCAGGTAAACAAACACCAAAAGAAGATTGGCTAAATTTTGTGGTCACCGCAAAAGCTAAAGCCAAAATTAAATCATCCTTAAAAGAAGAAAAACGCAAAATAGCAGAAGATGGTAAAGAGATTTTAGAACGTAAGTTGAAATCTCTAAAAATCACTTACAATTCTGATAATATTTATAAACTGAGCTATTTCTTTAAACTACAATCTACACAAGATTTATTCTACAATGTAGCTAAAGGTATTATTGATTTAAAAGACCTGAAAGAATTTGCCGCATCAGAAAAAGTAGTAGAGCAAAAACCACAGCAAAATATAGATTCTGAGAAAATACAAAACATCATTAAACAGGTTAAATCTAACGATAGTGATGTTTTATTAATTGGCGAGGATATGCAAAAGATAGATTATAAGTTATCTAATTGTTGTAACCCTATCCCCGGTGATGATGTTTTTGGCTTCGTAACCGTATCAGACGGAATAAAAATACACCGTACCAATTGCCCTAACGCAACCAAATTAATGTCGAGCTTTGGCTACCGAATTGTGAAGGCTAAATGGAACAGTCAAAAGCAATTAGCCTTTCTTACCGGCTTAAGAATTACAGGTATTGATGAAGTTGGCTTGATAAATAACTTAACACAGGTTATTTCTAATGATTTTAAGGTGAATATGCGTTCTATAACGATGGATACGGAAGACGGTATTTTCCAAGGCACTATTATGATATATGTTAATGATACTCAACACCTTGAAAACCTAATTAAGAAGATAAAAGAGGTGAAAGGTATTACGGATGTACTACGTTTTGACTCTTCTGAGGAAACAATATCAGTAAAAAACTAAAAAGCATTTAGCTATATTGTAAATTTTGATAACTTTGACAACTAAGAATCGCCATGGCTGTACAAGAAACCATTGAGATGGTAAAAAAAATTTTCGAATCTTATCTGGAGAACAAGAATCTTAGAAAAACTCCCGAAAGATTCGCCATACTCGAAGAAATATACTCCAGAACAGATCATTTTGATGTAGAATCTCTCTACATCCACATGAAAAATAAGAAATACCGTGTAAGCAGGGCTACTGTTTATAACACGCTAGAACTCTTGTTATCTTGTGATTTGGTTACCAAGCACCAGTTTGGCAAAAACATGGCTCAGTTTGAAAAATCCTATGGTTACAAACAACACGACCATATTATTTGCTTGGATTGCGGTAAAGTAGTTGAATTTTGCGACCCTCGCGTTCAACAAATACAAACCATGATGGGCGATTTACTTAAATTTAATATCCAGCACCACTCTTTAAATCTTTATGGTAATTGTACCAAACTAAGTAGTGGTTACTGCGAATCTTACAACAATAAAAACTAATTAATTTATAATGGCTGTTGATGTTTTATTAGGCCTTCAATGGGGCGACGAAGGTAAAGGGAAAATTGTTGATGTTTTAGCACCTCAATACGACCTTATCGCTCGTTTCCAAGGTGGCCCTAATGCCGGGCACACTTTAGAGTTTGATGGCAAAAAATACGTTCTTAATACTATCCCTTCTGGAATTTTCGAGAAACACACTTTAAATCTTATAGGTAATGGTGTGGTTATAGACCCTATCATCTTAAAAAGAGAATTAGATAAATTAAAAGATGCTGGCCATGATTTGCTAGCAAAGAAAAATCTGTTAATTGGTCGTAAAGCCCATTTAATTTTACCTACACACCAACTTTTAGATGCTGCATCTGAAAAGAAAATGGGCGATGGCAAAATTGGTTCTACTCTTAAAGGAATTGGACCAACCTACATGGATAAAACTGGTAGAAATGGCTTAAGAATTGGCGATATCAGTTTACCTGATTTTAAAGAACGCTACCAGAAACTGGTAGAAAAACACAAAAGCATTTTAGCACATTACGGAGAAGTTGAAGATTTCTCTGAAAAAGAAGCTGCTTTTTTTGAAGCGATTGAATTGATTAAAAAATTCCCTTTCGTGGATAGCGAGCATTTGGTGAATGATTACCTAAAACAAGGAAAAACCGTATTAGCAGAAGGTGCACAAGGTACCATGTTAGATATTGATTTTGGTTCTTACCCTTTTGTAACTTCATCTAACACCACAACAGCAGGTGCTTGTACTGGTTTAGGTGTGGCACCAAAAAACATTGGCGATGTGATTGGTATTTTTAAAGCTTACTGCACACGTGTTGGTGGTGGACCCTTCCCTACCGAGCTAGACAATGAAATGGGCGAAGAATTGAGAAAAATTGGTAACGAGTTTGGTGCTACTACTGGCAGGCCAAGAAGAACCGGTTGGATTGATTTACCAGCTTTAAAATACGCTATTTTATTAAATGGTGTTACCCAATTGGTGATGACTAAAGCTGATGTTTTAAGCGGTTTTGATAAAATATACGCTTGTACCCATTACAATTACAATGGCGAAACCATAGATTATATGCCTTACGATATTTGCAGTATACAGCCAGAACCTGTTTACGAAGAATTAGAAGGTTGGAATGAGGATTTAACAGGCATACGCTCGCCAGAAGAGGTGCCTACAAGATTAAAAAACTACATTGCTTACTTAGAAAAGCATTTGGAAGTTCCTATTAAATATTTATCTGTTGGACCAGACAGAGTACAAACACTAACCATGTGTTAAATAAAAAAATCCGAAGCTAAGCCTTCGGATTTTTTATTTTCTTGCCTAAGTTTGCAGCAAATGATGCAGTTAAAGATAGAGGATAAGTTTGCATTTAAGCAACAAGCTTTAAGGTGGGCAAACCAGCATGAATACTGTGCCGTTTTTGATTCGCACCAATACCAAGACCCCTATTCTACTTTTGATTTATTAATAGCTGTTGATAGCATAGCTACCTTAGAAAGTCCTTACGGGGATGCTTTCTCTAAGCTAGAGGATTTTAAAAATACTTACCAAAACTGGTTAATTGGCGGTTTTGCTTACGATTTAAAAAATGAGTTAGAAGATTTAATCTCTAACAACGAAGATTCATTAGCTTTCCCAGATCTATTTTTCTTCGTACCCAAACATCTTATCCTTATAAAAGGTGATGATTTGAGTATCATTAGTTCTGATGCTGAACAAGTTTTAACTAATATTTCTAATACCATCATCACAGAAGAAGAGCAAGCCATACCTTTCGTTAATATCAACTGCAAATTCTCTAAAAAAGAATATATAGAAACTATTAAACAAATACAGCAAGAAATAGCGGCAGGAAATATTTATGAAACTAATTTTTGTATTGAGTTTTATAAAGAACATACAAGCTTAAATCCTATACAAGTTTATGAAAGGTTAAGTCAACTATCTCCTACCCCATTTTCTAGCTTTTTTAAATGGAAAGACAAATACGTTTTATGTGCTAGTCCAGAACGTTTTTTAGCCAAAAGAGGGAATAAAATAACTTCGCAACCTATAAAAGGAACTGCCAAAAGAGGAAAAAATCCGGAAGAAGATAAAGCCATTAAGGAAGCCCTGGCAAATCATCCAAAAGAACAGCAAGAAAACGTCATGATTGTTGATTTGGTGAGGAATGACCTAACTAAATCTGCTAAAAAAGGCACAGTTGCCGTAGAGGAACTTTTTGGTATTTACAGCTTTAAACAAGTTCATCAAATGATTTCTACCGTTGTTTGTGAAGTAGATGAAAATTTGAGTATAACAGAAATCATTAAAAATACTTTCCCTATGGGAAGTATGACAGGTGCACCAAAAATTAAAGCCATGCAATTGATGGAGCAGTATGAAAAAAGTAAAAGAGGCATTTATTCTGGAGCTATAGGCTATATCACACCCAATCAAGATTTTGATTTTAATGTAGTCATCAGAAGTATTTTATATGATGAGAGCTCCAAATATTTATCTTTTCATGCTGGTAGCGCCATCACATTTTATGCTGATGCAGAAAATGAATATGAAGAATGCTTATTAAAAATTAGCGCTATGCTAGCAAGTGTTAATGGAAGTGTGGAAATTGCTACGAAAAATAGATGATAGACAAAAATAGTTGAAAAACTAGCGAATAATCAGAAATTAACAATCTAAGCAACTAATAATTTTACGCACACATTAATAAAAATTTTTCTTTACAAATTAAATTTTATTATTTAGAAGTTACTTTATCATAATTTTTAATCATGAAAAATAATATTTTCCAAAAAAACAAAGTTAAATAATAGGTTAATTATGGAGATATTTTTTTTTAGATTGAAAAGATTATAAATTGATTACTTTATAGTATATTCATTTAATCCTGACATATTCAATGTTAGAATTAATGTTAGCAAAAACGCAGGACAAACAGTTAATCATGTACATATTTACTTAATTCCAAAATATAAAGGAGATGCTGAAGAGCCAAGAGGCGGTGTTTGAGGTGTGATTCCTAGTAAACGGAAATATTGATATAATGAATACAATTGCATTTATTGATACAGAAGTTGAACCTAAGAGCGGAAAAATTCTTGACATTGGAAGCATCAAGGATAATGGAAGTTCTTTTCATAAAACTTCGATAGCTGAGTTTATACAGTTTCTCAATGGAACGCAATTCGTATGTGGACATAATATTTTAAATCACGACATCAATTACATTGGGAAAGCACTCAATGATGCAGGAATAAGTTCGGCAAACATCATTGATACGCTTTTTCTATCGCCTTTGCTATTCCCTACAAAGCCTTATCATTCGTTACTCAAAGACGACAAACTACAATCCGAAGACACAAATAATCCGTTGAATGATTCAATAAAAGCAAAAGATTTGTTGAATGACGAAATCGCTACTTTCAAACAGACTGACGACACACTCAAACAAATTTTTTATTTACTTTTAATCGACAAAAAAGAGTTCCACTCTTTTTTTCGTTACATCTCATACAACAGCACAAGCACTGATATTGAAAAACTAATTCGTAAAAAATTTAAAAACGAAATTTGCGAACAAGTTGATTTAGAAAAAATAATTTCAGAAAAACCAATTGAACTTGCTTACTGTTTATCGCTGATAAATTCTTTCGTTCAATTCAAGAAAATAAATTCTATAACACCACCTTGGGTTTTAAAAAATTACCCCGAAGTTGAGCTGATAATGTTTCGTTTGAGAAACAAACCTTGTGTGAGTGGTTGCGAATATTGTAACAGCGTTTTAGACGTACATAAAGGATTAAAAAAGTTTTTCGGCTTTGATTCTTACAGAAGTTACGGAGGCGAACCGTTACAGGAAAAAGCGGTTAAAGCCGCAATTGACAACAAATCTATACTTGCAATTTTCCCGACAGGTGGCGGAAAATCAATCACGTTTCAAGTTCCTGCTTTAATGAGCGGTGAAACTTCAAAAGGTCTGACGATTGTGATTTCGCCTTTGCAATCGCTAATGAAAGACCAAGTCGACAACCTAGAAAAAATCGGAATTACAGATGCGGTTACAATAAACGGTTTGCTTGACCCGATTGAAAGAGCAAAATCTTTTGAACGAGTGGAAGACGGTTCGGCCTCCATTCTTTACATATCACCTGAATCGCTACGCTCAAAAACGATTGAGAAATTAGTTTTAGGTAGAAAGATAGCTCGTTTTGTTATTGACGAAGCTCACTGTTTTTCTTCGTGGGGACAAGATTTTAGAGTTGATTATTTATACATCGGAGATTTTATCAAATCCATTCAGGAAAAGAAAAATCTTGAAGACGGCATCCCTGTTTCTTGCTTCACAGCAACAGCAAAGCAAAAAGTAATTGAAGATATTCGGGATTATTTCAGAGAAAAACTTTCACTTAATCTTGAATTGTTTACTTCAATAGCATCACGAACAAACCTTCAATACAAAGTATTTGAAAAAGGCGATGAAGAAGAAAAATACCAGGCAGCGAGAGATTTGATTGAAGAAAAAAATTGTCCGACTATTATTTATGTTTCAAGAACACGAAAAGCCTACACGCTTGCAGAACGATTAAAAGAAGATGGTTTTAGTGCAAAGCCCTATCACGGCAAAATGGATAAACAAGAAAAATCTGAAAACCAAGATTCGTTTATCAATGGAGAAACTCAAATAATGGTGGCTACTTCTGCCTTTGGAATGGGTGTTGACAAAAAAGACGTTGGAATGGTCATCCATTATGAAATTTCCGATTCACTTGAAAACTACATTCAAGAAGCAGGACGAGCGGGGCGAGACGAAAACATTACGGCAGATTGTTTTGTGTTGTTTAACGAAGAAGATTTGAGTAAACACTTTATTCTTCTAAATCAAACAAAACTTTCCATTAAGGAAATACAGCAAGTTTGGAAAGCAATAAAAGAAATTACAAGACTTCGTTCAACGGTTTCAAATTCCGCTTTGGAAATTGCTCGAAAAGCAGGTTGGGATGACAATGTTGTTGAAATTGAAACACGAGTAACAACAGCCATTGCAGCGTTGGAAGATGCAGGATATTTGAAACGCGGACAAAATATGCCACGAGTTTTTGCTAACAGTATTCTTTCAAAAAACGTACAAGAAGCCATTGCCAAAATCAATGCCTCGGAAAAATTTGTTGGTAATCAAAAAGAAAAAGGTGTCCGAATTATAAAAAAACTTTTTTCAAGTAAAAGTAGAAAACAAGGAAGCGATGAGGCGGCGGAATCAAGAATTGATTACATCAGCGACCATTTAGGAATTGTAAAAGAAGAAGTGATAAACATTGTCAATCTTTTGCGAGAAGAAAAGATTTTAGCCGATGCAAAAGATCTGACCGCTTTTATCAAAAAAGGTGAAAATAAAAATCGTTCATTTAACATCGTTGACACATTCAGTAAAATTGAAAACTTTTTGCTTCCAATTATTGAAGAAAAAGAAAAAGTACTTCACATCAAAGAACTGAACGAACAAGCCGAAGAAAAAAGACTTGACGACATCAGCACCAACAAGATTAAAACGATACTTAATTTTTGGGCAATTAAAAACTGGATTAAACGTAAAGGGCTAGAATCCAAAAATCACATTGCTATTCTTTCGCTACACCCAAAAGAATTATTGAATGAAAAATTAGAGAAAAGACACGCTTTGGCAAAATTCATTGTTGAGTTTCTCTATGAAAAAAATAATATATACGCTACAGAAAAAGATTCTACAAAAGAAGAAGTATTAGTTGAATTTTCCGTACAGGAATTAAAAACCGCTTACGAGAAAAGTTCAAGTTTATTTAAAGTAAATATCAATCTTGACGATATTGAAGATACACTATTTTACTTGTCAAGAATTGAAGCGATAAAAATTGAAGGCGGTTTTTTGGTTGTGTATAATCGTTTGACCATTGAACGAACAGAACAAGACAATAAAAAGCGATACACAAAAGACGATTATCAAAAACTAAATCAGTTTTACGAAAGTAAAGTTCAACAAATTCACATTGTTGGCGAATATGCCAAAAAAATGATTGAGGACTACAAGAGTGCTTTACAGTTCGTAGAAGATTACTTTCACTTAAACTATTCATCATTTCTAAACAGATATTTTCCAGGAAGTCGCCAAAATGAAATCAAACGAAATATTACGCCTGCAAAATTCAGACAACTTTTTGGAGAACTTTCGCCTACCCAATTAAAAATCATCAACGACAACGAAACAAAACACATTGTTGTAGCAGCCGGTCCCGGAAGTGGAAAAACAAGAGTTTTGGTTCATAAATTGGCTTCACTGCTTTTAATGGAGGATGTAAAACACGAGCAGTTGCTTATGATTACATTTTCTAGAGCAGCAGCAACCGAATTTAAAAAGCGTTTACTTAAACTCATTGGAAATGCAGCAAACTTTATTGAAATAAAAACATTCCATTCCTACTGTTTTGATTTGTTGGGCAAAGTTGGTAGTCTAGAAAAATCAGACGATATCATCAAAAAGACAGTTCAGAAAATCAAAAATAATGAAGTTGAGGCAAGTCGAATAACAAAAACCGTTTTGGTAATTGACGAGGCACAAGATATGGATAAGGATGAATTTAGTCTCATAACTACTTTAATGGAGCAAAACGAAGAAATGCGAGTGATTACTGTTGGTGATGATGATCAAAACATTTATGAATTTAGAGGAGCAAGCGCAAAACATCTTGAACAATTTATTCAAGAAAACAATGCAGTTAAACACGAATTAGTCGAGAATTACCGTAGTAAAAGCAATCTTGTTGACTTTTCAAATCAATTTGTAAAGCGAATTTCACACCGACTAAAACAAACGCCAATTATTGCACATCAAAACAACAACGGAAAAATAAAGATTGTGAAATACCAAAGTGAAAACCTCATCAATCCACTTGTGCAAGACATTCTTGCCACAGGACTTAAGGGAACAACTTGTATTTTGACAAAGACAAATGAAGAAGCGTTACAAATCACAGGGTTACTCTTAAAAAATAATGTACAGGCAAAACTCATTCAGTCAAATGACGGTTTCAGTTTATACAACCTTAATGAAGTCCGCTATTTCTTAAATCAGTTAAATCTAGCTGATGATATATATACAATAACTGATGAAATTTGGTTAAACGCAAAACGTGAAGTGGTTAATAAATATCGACACAGCACTAAATTGGAAATTTTAGGAAATATTATCAAAGAATTTGAAGCATCAAATCCAAAAAAGAAATATAAGTCAGACTTAGAAGTTTTCATTCGTGAATCAAAACTTGAAGATTTTTATAGTGAAAATGGCGAGACAATTTTTGTTTCAACTATTCATAAAGCAAAGGGAAAAGAATTTGATAATGTTTTTCTAATACTTGAAAACTTCAATCAATCAACAGACGAAGCAAAACGACTTTTGTATGTTGCCGTGACAAGAACAAAAACAAACTTGACAATTCATCTCAATTCAAACATATTTGACACCATCACAGCAGACAATTTAGAACGAATTGAAAACAAAGAAATACATTTGCAACCGAACGAATTAGCAATGCACTTGTTATTAAAAGACGTTTGGCTAGACTATTTCATAACCCGACAACACTTGGTTTCTCAACTAAAAGCGGAGACCAGTTGACCGTGAAAGACGATGAATGTTTGGACGAAAAAGAAAAATCTGTTTTAAAATTTTCTAGGCAGTTCGTTGTACAAATTGAAAATATGAAAGAGAAAAACTATGTATTAAAAAGTGCGAAAGTGAATTTCATTGTTTATTGGAAAAAAGAAGAAAGCGAACAAGAAACGAAAATAATCTTGCCAGAATTAGTTTTTGGAAAAAAACCTATTTAATCAACAGATTTTAGCCGCCATATTCAACACTGGGGTAGTAAGACAACAGTTTCAACACGTAAAGACTTCACCAACTTACAAGAAAACATATATTTATTGCTCTTATAGCAAAAACAGACATTGACTTAGTAGCACTTGAAAAAGGAGATTTGGATGAAGATGATGTGGTAAAATTGTTGATTAAAACAATGGAATCTTACACTAACGGAGGACTAATTCTAATAAAGGAAAAACTGGAAGAAAACCCAAACTACTTTCTTCAACCGACATCATTTTTGAACATGATTTTAGAAACGGAAAAAGTATAAATATCAAAAAATGTCTGAAAATTCAATAAAATATTTAAATAGTAAAGAAAGAACTCGAAGTTCGAGATTAGCTCATATCAGAAATTAAGGAATTTATCAAGTCACTAAAAAAGTAACTCCTATTTGTATTTAAACGAATTTATTGAGGAGTATAAAAACAACTAAATATATGAAAAACTATAACACATAACCACTAAACTTTTACACCACCTCTGCCACTACAAAAGTACTGCCTCCTACAAAAACCAAATCATCTTCTTTAGCTTCATTTTTAGCAGCTTCCAAGGCATCCAAAACAGAAGGGAATACTTCGCCTTTAAAGCCTAAAGAAATGGCCTCATTTGCAAGTTCTTGTGCTGGTTTGGCTCTTTCTAATTGAGGTGCACAAAAATAATAAATAGCATCAAGCGGTAATAAGCTTAAGACTTTAGTAATATCTTTATCTTTCACCATACCGATAACCATATGGAGGTTTTGATGAGATGTAAGCGCTATATTTTTTAGAACTTCTTTTATACCATCTTCATTATGGCCGGTATCACAAATAACTAAAGGCTTTTGCTGTAAAACTTGCCAACGCCCCATTAAACCGCTTATTTGCTTTACTGCAGAAAGTGCAGTTGTTAACTCATCGATTTTAATTTGATAACCTTTTTTTTGAAGTTCATCAACAGCTAATAAAACAGCCTTAAAGTTTTTAATTTGATAGGTTGCTGCTAAATCTAAGCTAAATTGAGCATTTATAAATTTGCTTTTCACCTCAAGCTCCATCTTTTGAGCTGTTTGGCTAATGACTTTTACTTCAAGCTCATCAGCAGCAAAACGAATAGCTGCATTTTCCTGCTTTGCTTTTGTAGTAAAAATGGGTAAAGTTTCCTCTAAATACTCGCCCACTACAACTGGTATATTTTGCTTGATGATACCTGCCTTTTCTGATGCTATCTGCGCTAAAGTATCGCCCAAAATATTCATATGGTCATAACCAATATTGGTGATAACAGAAAGCTCTGGAGTGATGATATTGGTAGAATCTAATCGACCACCCAAACCTACTTCTATGATAGCTATATCTACTTCTTGTTGAGCAAAATAATCAAAAGCCATAGCAACCGTAACCTCAAAGAAAGAAGGAGAGATATCCTCAATAACTTGTTGATGAAGCCTTACGAACTGAATAACATCATCCTCAGGCATCATTACTCCGTTTATCTTAATTCGTTCTCTAAAATCTCTTAAATGTGGCGAGGTATATAGACCGGTTTTATAACCAGATTCTTGTAAAATAGCCGCTAGCATATGCGATACAGAACCTTTTCCATTAGTACCTGCAACATGTATGGTTTTTATTTTTTGATGAGGATTCCCTAAAACCTCGCAAAAAGCTAATGTATTGGTTAAATCTTTTTTAATGGCCTCAGCCCCAATACGAGTAAACATCGGCAGCTTAGCGTATAAATAGTCTAGCGTTTGCTGATAATTTTTTAGATGTGAGTATGGAGACATGAGATTTGAGACACTTGTATAATGTTTATACTAGATATGAGTATTGAGATGTGAGATGCTAATATGCTGTTTTAAAAATTCATTTTATTTCACTTTGAAGTTAAAAGTGATATATCCTATTTGAGTTTCTGGGGCAGAATCTAAGATGTTAAATCTTGAGCCTACTGCAGCGGCTTCGCATTTATCCCATAAATCGGCATCTGTTAAGGTTGTACCTCTTGCTCCTGCTTTAGCGCTAGTTACAACTCCATTTTTATCTACCCTAATCTCTACAACTATTTTACCTGCTTTTTGACCATTATCTTTAATAGCAGGACTACTCACAAATCTTCTACTCGCTAGAGACAATGCCACACCACCATTACCAGAACCGGTACCATCATAATTGTTGGCTAAAGGGTCTCCGGTTGGTTTACCTTGGTTTCCTGGTGTTCCTGTAATACCATCACCAGCACCAGAACCTTTATTTTTATTCCCCTTGTATAAAGCGTTTTGGTTAACGGTTGGTTTGGTTTCTTTTACATCTGTATTCTGACTAGGCGCTGTACTGCTAGCGTTTGTTTTGGTTTTCACAGCCACCGCATCCTCCATATCTTGGGTTATAATGTCGTTAGCATTATTTTGCGTAGTAGGCGTCTCGGCTGTATTAGCATCAGGTATAATCTTATCAGGAGCTGTTAAATTAGCATTAGGATCTACAGATGGCTCTTCAATACTCATATAATCGCTACCCATACCTTCGTCAGAAGTACCATAGTTAACAATAATTCCGCCTACACCAACTTCTTCAGGTGGCTCTGCCGTATTGATGATATAAAAAATGCTTAACAATACAAAACCAATAAGAAGCCCTAAAGAGCAAGCAATTGCCTTTGGGTAATTATTATCAGGATTTGATTTTAAGAGATCAATCATTTCTTAGTTTCTGTTGCTAAAACAAGCTTTATTTTAAGTTTGTTGGCTATATCAGTTAAATTCACAATATTTTCTATGGCAATGGTTCTATCTGCAAATAAAATAATTGTTAAATCTGGATTGGCTTGCTGATAGGGTAAAATCTTCTGCTCTAGAAGTTCAAAAGGTACTTGCTCTTTTTCAACAAAATATTCCAATTCTTTCGTAATAGAAACATTAATTGTTTTTTGCGGAACAGCCTGCCCAGAACTAGATCTTGGTAAAAATAACTTCACCACATTTGGATTTACAACCGCAGAAGCTAATAAAAAGAACAACAACAGGAAAAACATAATATCGTTTAACGCTGCCGTATGTACTTCTACATGTGGTCTTTTTCGCTTTCTTAAATTCATCTTCCTGGTTCTTCTAACAAGTCAATAAATTCTATTGAATCTGTCTCCATTTTCAGGATCACCTTATCTACCATGATATTTAAGATATTATAGAAAATATAGGCAATAATACCAATGATAAGACCTGTTGCAGATGAAATCATCTTTACATATAAACCTCCAGATATGGTACCAATTTCTATAATTCCTTTAACAGATACATCATGGAAAATCGTAATTACACCAATAATTGTTCCTACGAAACCTAACATGGGTGCAATACCAGCGATGATACCTAAAATGCCTATATTTTTTTCAAGCTTAGAAACTTCTAGCTTACCTACGTTTTCTATAGCCCCTTCAATATCTTTGATAGGTCTGCCTATTCTTAACAAACCTTTTTGCAGCATTCTACCAATTGGCGTATTGCTGCTTTTACAAATGGCTATAGCAGAATCTAAATTACCACTTTTAATGCTAGAACGAACCTGCATAGTTAGCTGAGACTCGTCTTTTGCAGCTTTTCTGATGGTAAAATAGCGTTCAAAAAATATAATTAAACCTAAAAATGCCAATAATGCAAGTGGTATCATTACCCAACCACCTTTGGTTAATAAATTAAACAAGCTTAATTCTTCTACTTGCTGTGGGGCCTGCATCGCCTGAATGGTATTTGATAAAGTATCTACTCCGATATCTTGTAAAAACATATGTATAATTTATTTTAAAGGTTTTATAGGCTTTATAAAAGCTTCTGGATTTAATTCTTCTCTAACTCTTTTTAACTCGGCTTCTGCTTCTGCTTTATTATAAAAAGTAGCAGCGCTTATTTTAATCATGGGGCCATCAGCATCTTCAACAATAAAAGCATTTATTCCGTTTTCTTTTAGCTTTTTAACATGCTGTTCTGCTTTAGCTTTGGTTTGCCATGCGGCAATAATAATCTCATAACGTATTCCTGCCTTGTTTGGTACAGCTTTATTGCTAACAGTTACATTGGTAGAATCTTTTACTTTTTCTATCTCCAAACCTTGAGCTTTGGCATTTTTCTCAATCTCGTTATATACAGAATCTGCCAGAGATGAATCTTGTTGCTCTTGTGTTACCCTAACTGGCACTACGACCTTAACATCTTGATTGTTAAGATTTGGATTAAAATATTGGTTATATAAATCAGGATTAAAGAAATAAAGAGCAAGCGCAGAAATTAAAACTAACATGACAGGAATTAAAATAAATAACCATTTCTTCGGTTTCTTCTTCTCTTTAACTTCTGTTGAGCCAGATAAAGAAGCGTTAAGGGCTTGTTCAGCTAAAGAAAAAGATGCTTGTTCCTCTTCTTTTTCTTCTTCTAAGTCCTCTAAAATAACTTTAGATTCTACTATGGCATCTGGTTTTATATTTACCAGTGGTAAACCAAAGTAAGATAAGTTAGTTTCTAATGCCTTTTCTTCTTCAAAAACCAAATCACCATCATGCGCTACCAATTTACCTAAGCCATTTAAGGGTAATTCTTTTTGCTGAGCTAAAATATCTTTTAACTGCGTTACAAACTGATTTAATAAATAGTCTGCCGAGGCTGTAGAAACTTTACGGGTATGACAAATATAATCTAGAACAGGGTTTTCTACTTCTTCTGGAATTACCGTAGAAAATTGGATGATTTCTTTTGGTGGATGAAAAACGAGTAGATTTTCGTCAAAAAAACCCTCTTGTCTTTTTTTGTAAAACACACCTAAACCTGGAAATATTGCCAGATTATTCTTTTCTAAAATGTCTTTTATATTGAAGGAAATATCCATTGATGTTGTAAAAATAGTCTTTTTTATCCTATCAAAAAATATTGCCCTTAAAAACCATAGCTTACACCGCCAAGTATGTTAAATCCATAGTTTGGATAAAACAAATAGCGCTCATAAGCAGTACCTAATAAGTTATTAACTCTTAAAAATGCACCAAACTTCTTATTTATTTGATAAGACGCACCAGCACCTAAATCAGCGAAAGCTTTAATGGTTCTTACCTGGAAATCATTAGGATCTACAGATGATGTGGTATATAACTTCGCTTTAGTTTCTCCTTGTAAATAAACATCAGCATCTATTTTAAGCTTCTCTGTGATGTTGAATGATGCTGTAGAACTTAATCTAATACCAGGATAATACCATGCATTTAATTCGTTCTTTAAGTTGTATTGATTTAACTCTAGTTTACCATCTAACCTAAAGGCTTTAGAAAATTGAACGTTAAGTTCGCCAGTTAAACCCAAAATATTGCTGTTTTCTGTGATATATTCAACTTGGAAAGCTTGTAATCTGGTAGAATCGTTTACGAAGTAACTAAAATCTCCGATGGTTTTATAATGTACAGATGCTTTATAACCAATATTAGCAGATAAAGTACCTTTTACACCACCCTCAATACTAAATTTTTCTATTTGGTTTCTGATGTTGATATTCTCGTTTAAAAACGGATTGGTATAGCTTAAATCTTTTAAACGGGTTTTATGAACATCGCCACCTAAAACACCAAATACAGACAGGTAATTTTTAATAAGTGTAAAATCTATACTGGCAGCAGGAAATAAGTTCATACGTTGGTTATCACCACCAAATTCATTCACGTAATTGATACCCGCAACAACTTCAAATTGCTCACCATCTATCTTTACAAAAGGATTTAATTTTAAAATATGATTATTTAAGGAACCATAAGCTCTGTCTCTAGTTGTGGTAAAATCTAAATTGGCATTTGCACCAATTTGAAACTTACTAATGTTTTTACTTAAACCACCAGAAACAATAATGGTATTTTCTTTCCCTTCAAAAATATTATTAAATAAATAACCGTATAACTGAGCAGCATAAGCCAATTTATTTTCGTCATAAGCATCAACACGATTATAAAGTTCGCCTTTACCTTCAATAAAATTAAATCTTTGCTTAACCGGATCGGGGTTGGTAAAAGAAGCAGCTGGGTCTAAACCATAAAAATAATTGGTTCTACGGTTGTAATTAATCTTTCCATCTAATACAATTTGCTCGCCTATACTTCTGCCGTAAACACCTAAATCTTGTTCAGACATTTTTTGCTGATTTAACTTCCCACTCATACTCCAATGGTCAAAGTTAAAGCCAGCTTGTAGCGCTTGGTCTCTGCCAGTGCCTAAATGTAAACTACCCAAAGTAGTTCCCAAATTACCTAAACCTGCTTTTGCGTAGTTATTTTTTAAATCTTCGTCTTTAAGGGGCTTTAATTGCTGTGCCTCTAAAGTCCTGATTTCTGAGTTGAGTTCTAATCTTTTATCTAATAAATTATAACGCACTCTGGGGTTAAAAGCTTTATTACTGTTTAAATCCGGGTTACGTCTTATTTTAACAGCATCGGCCAATATAGGCTTATATTCTCTAACAACCTCTATTTCCTCTGTTACAGATGTTTTGCTTTCTTCCTCTGTAGGTTGCTGAGTGGCTTTAGGTTTCTGCTCTTCTGGTTTAACCTGTGCTTGTAAAAAAACAGGCAAAGAAACTATCAATCCTAAACTTAAAAATGCTTTTATCTTATATTTTAATATCATGTTTATCATCTAATTGTACTTCTTATTATAGAAATGCTGATAAAATAAATTCTTTATTTACTGGTAATGGCTTGAAGTTTTTCTTTAGCTATTGGCAGGATATCGTCATCTCCCTCATAATTCTCTATGATACTCTGTAAAGTGCTTTTCGCTTGAAAAACATCTTTTAAAGCAAGATAATTGTCTGCTAAAAGAATAAAGCTTTTAGCTACCCAATAATCATAATTTGGCAGGTTATTAATTAAATCAAATAATGTTTTTTGAGATTCTTTATAATCCTTTTTAAGATATTGAATATTTCCTAAAAGATATTTTGCTTCTGCTGCTTGAATAGTTTTGGCATTTTTAGACAAGAAGGTAAGCTCTTTCACAGCCGTTGTGGTATCAGCGGTAAGCAAATAAGCTTTACCAGCATATAAAGTAGCTAGGTTTTTATCTTGTTCTGATGATTTTTCATACTCTTTTATAATCTGAGCATACTTTAAAGTTTGATCTGGAACGGCCAAGCCTTCATAAGCTACCATTAAATTATTGATAGCAAATTGGTAGGTTGATTTGTATTCAGAAGCAATTTCTAACTTTTTAAGGTGTACAATAGCCTCGTTATACTGCTTATTTTTTAGATAGATATTTGAGATACTGATTAAGGCTTTTTCTGTAAACTCGCTTGTCCAATCGTTAAGGATGTATTCATAATCAATAATAGCTGGAGCAAATTTACCTAAGTTTTTATAGCTCTCTGCCCTAATAAATTTTGCATGTTTATCTTTGATGGCTTTAGGAAATTTATCAAAATAAGCATTTACAGATTCTACAGCGCCTGCCCAATCTCCTCTTAAATACATATTATTAGCAGCCTGAAACATGATATTATCTTGTTCTGCTAAGGTATAATTTCCTATAGAAGTTGAATTGGCATAATCTATAAATGCTGATGCATTACCCATATCAACATAAATTCTCTCTATTAATTTGATAGCTTGCTGAGCTTCGTCGGTTGATTTATAATCGCTCACTACCTTTTTGAAAGTCGCTAAAGCTTCATTATCATTCTTCTGGTCATATTGCACCAAACCAATGGTAATAAGCGCTCTAGAAACATAAGCGCTTCTAGGATATTTAGCTATAAAGACGGTTAAATCTGCTTTAGCTTTTTCTCCCTCACCTATTAAAAAGTAGGTATAAGGAATTTCAAAACCTGCATCATCAGCATAGTTAGAATTTGGAAACTGACTTAACAGAGATTGTAAAGTTGCAATTTTTGCTTGAGGCTGATTTTGTAAGCCTTCAATAATCCCTTTTTGAAATAAAGCATAATCTTTACTGCTGGTATTAAGCGCTATAATTCTGTTGTAATAATTTAATGCACTGCCGTAATTTTTAGCTCCAAAATAAGCATCAGCTAATCTTAATGTAGCATCATTAATAGTTTTACTATCCTTCTCACTTCCATTTAAAAATCTATTATAGTGCGTTACTGCTTTAGGATAATTCTCACCTTCTAAAGCAGCATAACCTAAAGCGTAATTTGCGTAGTTAAATAAATCTGTTTTTCTTGCTGCTGGCATTTTCAAGAAGTTCTCAAAATACTCTACAGATTCTCCAAATTTGCGCACTTCATACATCGCTTCTGCACACCAATAAGTAGCCAAAGCATGTATATCTTTATCTAACGGAAAATTATTAGACCTTAAAAACATCCCAATGGCATTCTCAAAAGCTCTTTCATTATACTGCTCTAAACCTCTATAATAAGTTACCTTTTGATAAGCTTCTTGCGCATCTTCATTTTTGTTGTTGATGGTTTCTAAAATATCAATAGCATCACGGTAGTTTTTGGTACTCAATAATACATTTGCCAATAGCGTTTTAGCCTCGTTAATTTTAGCAGAACGTGGGTACGTTTTAATATACTCTTGAGTAGCATCTAGTGCGATGTTGTGAAACTGAAGTTCGTAAGAAAGCTTAGAAAAATTCAGCAGCGCATCTTCCTTAAGTTGTTTGTCGAAATTAAGTTTAGAGCTCTCTAAAAAAGCATTTCTTGCACCTTGTTTATTCTCTGTTTTGAGGTAAGAATCTCCTAAAGTATATAAACCAAACTGACTGTAATTATTTAAGTCTTTGTTAAGCCTAATTAATTGATTTATAGATTTATTGTAGTTTTTAAGCTTGTAATAGGTATAACCTATTTGGTAAGAATCTTGGTTATTTTGTGTCTTACCTTTATCATTAGCTATAAAACGCTCATAATATTTAAGCGCTTCGTTATAATTTTCTTTAGCAAAATAAGAAGCAGCTACAATTCTGAACATTTCTGTTTCATATTGTTGCTTTGTTGTATTTAAAATAGGGATGGTATAGGCTAATACATCATCATAACGCTTGTCTAAGAAATAAATAGCAGAGATATAATAAGGATAGCTAGACTCGTAATTTTTAGAATTTTTAAGCTTCTCAAAATGAGTTAAAGCAACTTTATAGTCTTTATCTAGATAAGAAATGTAAGCGTAATAATAAATGGCTTGCTCTTGATAAACAGACGGACGATCTTTAACTAAACCAAATAAAGGTTTGGCATTTGCGTAATCTTTGGTCTCAAAATATGCATATGCAGTTTTAAATTTATATTCGGTTTCATCTTCACCAACCAAATCTATAGAGCTTACTTTTGTAAACCAATTTAAAGCATCTTGATATTTACCTTGTTGAAAGTATGATTTACCAACTTGAAAATATGCCTGTTTTGTTTTAGCATTTTCTGGATGTTGCCTGATAAATTTTAGAAATAGTTCCTCGGCATCTTCGTTTTTAAGTTCTAATGCACACAAAGCCCTATAGTACTGCGCATTTATTTTTATTTCTGAGATATTTAATCTGGCATCAACTTGTGTTGATGTAGTGTGTCTTAATTTTTCTACTTCTTGAAAAATAGAGGAAGCGGCTACATACTTCTTCTGCTCTAACAGCTCTAAACCTTTTTTATACTTATTATTTAAATCATATTGAAGTGGAATTTGTGCCTGTGTTTGTAAACCAAAAAATATGAATGATGTTAATACAGTAATTTTTTTTAGCATAGTAATTTAACATTCTAAAGGTTATTTGTCTATAAAAGCAAACGCACCAGAAAATAATTATTAAATGTTTGAACGAATTTAACAGACATTTAATATAAAAAAATAACATTAATTTTTAATGTGTGTTTTTCTTCTCTTTTTCTTGCTTTTGGGTAAGTCTTTGGAATTTAAGCTCGTTAGAATACCAATAGAACACTCCAAAAGACGAGCCAATGATTAAAGAAAAAACAAAAAATGTCTTCATAAACTCCCATAAGTGTTCCCAACTGAAAAAACCAAAATTAGTATCAGCTATGATGAAAAAGTTTATAAAATCTACCGTAATAACTATCGGAAGAACAACATAAATAACAGTATTAAAGAAAACTTTACCCCAACTCCACTTCTTTCTTTTTACTTCCCAATTTTGTAAAAAAGCTAATTCTTCTGCATCCATAATTTTATTGCTTTTGACTAGCTAACAAATATAAAACAGCCATTCTTACCGCAACTCCGTTTTCTACTTGGTCTAAGATGATAGATTGCTTACTATCTGCAACATCGCTGGTAATCTCTACCCCTCTGTTGATAGGCCCGGGGTGCATAATGGTGATTTCTTTATCTAAAGAATCCAAAATTTGCTTGTTTAAGCCATACATCATGGAATATTCTCTTAAAGATGGAAAATACTTAATGTCTTGCCTTTCTAATTGTATTCTCAACATATTGGCAACATCGCACCAGTTTAAGGCTTTTCTTAAATTGTGTTCTACTTTTACACCTAGTGTATGGATGTATTTAGGGATTAAAGTTGTTGGCCCGCAAACCTTAACCTCTGCTCCTAATTTTTGTAGACACAATATGTTAGATAAAGCTACTCTTGAGTGTAAAATATCACCCACAATAACCACTTTCTTGCCAGCTACATCTCCATATTTTTCTCTGATAGAAAAGGCATCTAATAAAGCTTGAGTGGGATGTTCATGCGCCCCGTCTCCGGCATTCACAATTTGAGCATTGATATGTTTACTTAAAAAAACACCGGCACCAGCGTAAGGATGTCTCATCACAACCATATCCACTTTCATGGAAAGGATATTGTTCACCGTATCTATTAAAGTTTCTCCTTTACTAACAGACGAGCTTGAAGCTGCAAAATTAATAACATCTGCCGATAGCCTTTTTTGCGCCAGCTCAAAAGAAAGCTTTGTTCTGGTAGAGTTTTCGAAGAAGATATTTGCTATGGTGATATCTCTTAAAGATGGTACTTTTTTTATGGGTCTGTTAATGACATCTTTAAAAGTATCAGCAGTTTCAAGAATCAGTTCGATATCTTTTGTATTAAGGTCTTTAATTCCTAAAAGATGCTTACTGCTTAATCTATGTGCTTGTTCTGGCATTTTACTTTTTATTGTCTGAAATCAAAATAACTTTATCTTCTGCGTCTGCTTCTTTCCAACTTACAACCACCTTTTGTGATGATATGGAATCTACTTGTATACCGATATAATCTGGCTCAACGGGTAATTGTCTTGAATATCTTCTATCAACTAAAACCAGTAGTTCTACCTTTGCTGGTCTGCCAAAAGCTAGCATCGCATCCATGGCAGCTCTTATGGTTCTACCTGTCCATAAAACATCATCTACCAAAATCACTTTCTTTCCTTCAATAATAAAATCTATGTGTGTGCTATTGGGTAGTAAAGGCGAATCTCCTCTCCTAAAATCATCCCTATAAAATGTAATATCCAAATTACCATGATTTATGGTTGCATCAGGAATGATTTGCTTTAACTCGCTAGCTATTCTACTAGATAAGAAAGGACCACGTGGTTGTATACCAATGATAACAGAATCAGAAAAATCATTATGATTTTCTATTAACTGATGACAAAGGCGTTTTAAAGTAATTTGAAATTTTTGACCGTCAAGAAGGGTTAAATTTTGCATCAGTCTTTTGGTTTGGTCAAAAATAGAAAAAATAAGATAAAAGAGATGAAAATTTTAAATTTCGTTTTCTATACCGATGCATATTCGCAACAAAAAAGCCCCTCTGTTTTCACAAAGGGGCTTCGTTTATGATAGAATTGCTAATTACTTAGCTTCTTCTTTCTTTTTAGCAGCTTTTTTGGCATCGCCTTCCATCTTATCTTTCAATTGTGCCAATACGTCAAGGTCTCCTAAAGTAGATTTCTCTACAGATTCTTTAACTTTTTTAACTGCATTGCTTGCTGCGCTTGCTTCTTTTTTCTTGCTAGCTCTTTCTTCTGCAACAGCTTCAGCTTTTACCTCTTCCCAAATACGGGCGTGAGATACAACAATTCTCTTAGAATCTTTATTGAACTCAATGATTTTGAACTCTGAAGTCTCATCATTTTTCAATACTGTACCGTCTTCTTTATTTAAGTGTTTTGTTGGTACAAAACCTTCAACACCGTAAGGTAATGCTACTAAAGCGCCTTTATCAGTTACTTTAGTTACAGTTCCTTCGTGGATTGAATCTAAAGTGAAGATAGTTTCAAAAGTATCCCAAGGGTTTTCTTCTAATTGTTTGTGTCCTAAGCTTAATTTACGGTTATCTACATCAAGCTCTAAAACTACCACATCTAATTCTTCACCAGTTTTAGTGAATTCGTTAGGGTGATTAACTTTTTTAGACCATGATAAGTCAGAAATATGGATTAAACCATCGATACCTTCTTCGATTTCAACAAACACACCAAAGTTAGTCATGTTTTTAACAGCTGCTTTGTGCTTGCTTCCAATTGGATATCTTTCTGCCGCTTTTTCCCAAGGATCTGGAGTTAATTGTTTAATGCCTAAAGACATTTTACGCTCATCTCTATCTAAGGTTAAAACTACTGCTTCAATCTCATCTCCTACTTTCATAAACTCTTGTGGGTTACGTAAGTTTTGAGACCAAGACATTTCTGAAACGTGAATTAAACCTTCTACTCCAGGGATGATTTCTAAGAATGCACCGTAATCTGCAACAGTTACGATTTTTCCTTTTACTTTAGAACCGATAGCTAAATCAGTATTTAAAGACTCCCAAGGGTGAGAAGTTAATTGTTTTAAACCTAAAGCGATACGTTTTTTCTCGTCATCAAAGTCAAGAACAACAACGTTAACTTTTTCATCTAAAGATAATACCTCTTTTGGATGCTCGATACGGCCCCAAGAGATATCAGTAATGTGTAGTAAACCGTCAACACCACCCAAATCAATGAATACACCGAAATCTGTAATGTTTTTAACAGTTCCTTCAAGAACTTGTCCTTTCTCCAATTTAGAAACAATCTCAACTTTTTGGCTTTCCAAATCGTCTTCGATAAGAACTTTGTGAGAAACAACAACGTTTTTGAATTCGTGGTTGATTTTAACAACTTTGAATTCCATGGTCTTACCAACATAAATGTCGTAATCACGAATTGGTTTAATATCAATTTGTGAACCTGGTAAGAAGGCTTCTACGCCCATTATATCTACGATTAAACCACCTTTAGTTCTGCTCTTCACATAACCATTGATGATAGTATCGTTTTCCAACGCTTCATTAATCATTTCCCATGAACGTTGAGTTTTTGCTCTTTTACGAGATAAAACTAACTGTCCGTTAGCATCTTCTCTTTGTTCAACAAATACGTCAACAGAATCACCAACTTTAAGGTCTGGTGTATCACGGAATTCGTTTACAGGAACTAAACCATCAGATTTGAAACCGATGTTTAAAACTACATCTTTGCTGTTGATAGTTACAACAGTACCAGAAATAATTTCTCCTTTTTCTACAGAGTTGAAGGTACCAGCATACATCTGTTCCATTTTTTCTCTGTCTGCTTGGTTGTAGTTACCAAACACTTTATCGTCCGCATCCCAATCAAAATCGTTAGGGTCTGCTACGAGTGATGAAGATTTAATGTCTTCAATAGATAATGAATCAGCTTCTGATTCAAATACCTCTTTTTCTCTTTTTACAGTGTCTTGAAGTTCTGCTTCTTTTGCTTTTAACTCCTTTTCTGCTACTTGTTTTTTTGCCATTAAATAATTTATCTCCTTTTTTCCCGCTTTGGGGACTGCAAAGGTAGGAATATATTCTTACAGAAAAAGAAATAAAAAGCTTTTTTTATTGATTTTTAAGCATTTGCATTTTGGGTATAGTACTTGCTTAGTCTCATACATCTAAATATGAGGTTATGAAAAACAAAAAAGAAACTCAAATTAAACAAGAGAATCAGGATGAAATCACCGCAGAGATTGATTTAAAAGAAAAACAGCCTTCTAAAAAAGTGGCTTCTATGAAAGATTTCACTTCAGATAGTGAAGGCGTTAAATCTATACAAGATATACCTTCTGACGAGCAACAATATGAAAAGAAGTCTGCTAAATAAGCAGTATCAATTAAGAAAAGGCTTAATTTTATCTAAAGCAAAGTTTAATTGTTCTTCTTCTGATAAATCTGTATTGTCTAAGATAATAGCGTCATCGGCTCTTACTAGTGGGCTCTCTTCACGTGTGGTGTCTAGATAATCTCTATGTGCAAGATTTTCGAATATTTCTTCTAGCGCTACTTTTTCACCTTTTGAGAGCAACTCTTTATATCTACGTTCGGCTCTTATTTTTGGATCGGCTGTCATAAATAGTTTAACCTGAGCGTCAGGAAATACAGTGGTACCAATATCGCGTCCGTCCATCACCATATTTTTTGATTTAGCCATTTTCTGTTGTTGCTTTACCATAGCTTGCCTTACCTCTTTTATGGCTGCTATTTTACTTACATTTTCAGAAACAGGCATCTGTCTGATTTCTTCAGATACCTCCTCACCATTTAAAAGAATATGAGATTGATAATCTCTGGAATGAAAATTTAAATCTATATGCTCTAAGGCATCAATAATTAAATCGTGATTGCTTAAATCGGTCTGGTTACGTAGAAAATATAAAGTAACTGCCCTATACATAGCGCCGCTATCTACATATATAAAATGGAGTTTTTTTGCTAAAGCTTTAGCTAAAGTACTTTTTCCGCAAGAAGAATAGCCATCTATAGCTACAATTATATTCTTATTCATCCCGAAGGGCAAAGCTATATAATTGCCCTTGAATTAGCATTATTTTTTAGCGTTAAAAATTGAAGGTTTTAGTTGAAGGGTAAAGAAATTATTTCCACCAGCAACGTTTAATCTGGAGTGTGCATAAGAGAAACTTAACTTTTTCAGTTGCAAAGCGAAACCGAAAGATAGCCCAGGTGCTCCACCAGTATTAATGATGCTTAATTCTTTATTTCTTCGCACATTATAGGATGATTGTATCTGAAAAGCGTCTGAAAGCATGAATTCTAAGCCAAAAACAAAATGTCTCATTAACATTTGTGTTTTAGAATATTGGATAGGCAGAGGTTCTCCGGTTACTAAATCGGCTGGGTTATCAGGATTTTCTAAATCCTGATAAGTTAAGTCAAATTGTTGTAGATTATTGTATGTGATATGATACCTGATAGGTGCATATTTTAGCTTTTGCGATATGGCTAAAGCTATCTCAAAAGGTAAATTTTCTCTTTGGTTATTGAAAGGCTTCAGCTGATAGCCCATATTTTTCAGAATAATACCTCCCGAAAAATTATTTAAAGTATCCTGATACGTTATAGAAGCATCAGCCGCTAAGGCCAAAGATCTGTAGATATCATAGGCACCGTAAATAGTCTTAAAGTTTAAGCCATAGTAAATTTGCTTATTCCAATTATGCCCAATTCCTATATTAAAAAGGTAGTCTCCACCCGAAAAAGTATTACCTGTTTGCTCGCCAGCAATAGTAGTTTCATTAAAACTACCGTAGTTAACATACAAAAGCGTAGCCGCTAAAGGAAGATCTTGAACTGCAAAATTATATTGCAAGGCGCCTAAATTAATATCAGAAACATAATTGCTGTAATTTAGTAAAGCTGTATTTTTTTGTTTGGTTGATAATAAAGAAGGGTTTACAAAGCTTACGCTGATGTCTTGCACAGGCGCAACCTGATAGCCCATACCCAAAGCTGCTGTTCTTGAAGAGTTTGGTAAATTAAGAAACTGAAACACACCATTACCCCCGTTTTGAGCAAAAAGCTGTACGCTGGTAAAAAGAAAGAACAGTAATATTTTAAAATTCTGCATTTATAATTGCTAAATTAAATTAATTGCGAAACCTTTGAAAGAGATTTAAACATTTAGTTATGCTAAAGAAACCAGATTTTCAGATTCTTATTCAAGAACTTGCCTTTAAGACTTCTAGAAGCGGTGGCAAAGGCGGGCAGCATGTAAATAAAGTTTCTTCTAAAGTTGAATTGATTTGGGATATTAACCAAACAGCTGCATGCGATGAAGATCAAAAACAACGCATCATAAAAAAGCTGGGGAACAGAATTGATAAAGAAGGCTTATTACATTTGGTTGCAGATGACGACCGTAGCCAGTACAAAAATAAAGAGCTTTCTATTAAAAGACTTTTAAAGTTGATTAAAGAAAGTTTAATAGAAGAAAAACCAAGGAAGCCTACTAAACCTAGTAAAGCAGCCATTCATAAAAGATTAGAAAGTAAAAAGAAGCAGGCACTTAAAAAAATCAATAGGAATACGAATTGGGATTAGTTAAACCTGTAATACAAATCTATGATCCCATATTGATGTGCATTTGCCACACTTTTTAATTCCTTTGATTTAAAGATTAAAGAGAAATTGAAAGTCCACCTTTTTTGCGCAAAAGCCACACCCATTTCTTGCGAAAAAACTAAAGGCTTAGTATCATAAACTACCAGTCCTTTATCATCCCTAAATAAACCTCCAGAAATGGTAGCATCATAAATAACAACATCTAAAGATGGCTTTAAAAAAAAGTAAAGCTCTTTTTCTTTAGCATGAGCTTCTTTATAAGTAGACACAAAACTATTTGTTGCCACGCTATGGTACAGCGGATTTAATGCTCCAGTTCTAAACAACAAGCCGGCTTTTAAACCTGTAAAGGTATTGCCAATTTTAGCTTCTACGGGCAAACTAAAATCTAAAGTACGTTTTTGGTTACGATATAAAAGACTTTGGTAATTGAGGAGAAGGTTTACCCCTATTTCATCTTTAACCTGAAATTGCCAGCCATTAATATCATAAAAACCAAAAACCTCATGATAAAATTTCTGTCCTTCCTCTCCCTTAGCTGAAGGGCCAAGAATACCGCCTTGTAGTTCTGCACCTAAAACAGTTTCCTTCTTAAAGTAATAATTTAAAGAAGTTGAGGCATAAGCATAAGCTGCAAACGGTCTATCAACTCTAGATATATTTACAACACTTCCAGAACTTGCATTATACATTTTATGAGCTATACTTAAAGCCCATATTTTCTTTACTAGCTTACTGGTATCTTGTTTTTGTGAAGGATTTACAGCCGACCTAAAAGTTAAAAACAATCCATTGGTATAATACTTATCCTGGTCTGTAGCTAAATAAGCATCATTTTCACTTCTAAAACCAAATTCATGTTTATAATTAGACTTTTGAGATTGAGCTATTGATGCTTTGACACCTATCAAACACAATAAACAAACAAAAATTCTCTTCAATTTATTTTGGATAAACTAATAAAGGAACTCTTGTATTTAAAGCAAATTCTTCTGTATTACCAGAGAATAACATCTTTTTGAAAAAAGAAACTTTTTGATCTGTAAACATTACCAACATAGAAGGTTTACTTCTTTTAACTGCTGTTTCTATATTATCAACTAAAGATTTTATAAAATCGCTTGGCTGAACATGAAATTCTACCGGATAATCAGAATGATTTTTAACTTTTTCTTCTGCTAATTTTACTTTCTTGGCTATATCAGAAGGAAAACCAAAATGTACAACCTCTATTTTAGCATCAATAGGCTTAGCAAAATCAATCACCTGATCTAACTCCTTATCTAAATTAATTAAATCTGAAGCATATAAAACACTTTCTATATCTCTTGAACGATAGGTTTTAGGCACAGCAATTACCGGAATAGACGATTGGCTAATGACATAAGAGGTATGTGTACCAAATAACTTTTCTATTTTCCCTGCTCCTCTGGTTCCTATGGCAATAAAATTAAAACCTTCATGTTCAGCATAATTCATGATATTACTATGCGCCACTACAGATTCTCTACAAACACAATTTATTTCCGATGGCTTTATACCTGCTGCATGGTAAACATCTTTAACAAACTTTTCTAACCTCTTACTGATGTTTTCTTTCTGTGCTTTTTCATAAGCTTCAAATTTAGCATCACTGTATGAAGTAGGTTTTAAAATATGGTAAGAATGAAAAAATGTTAAAGAAACCTCTGGATATTGGGTAGCAAATTTAATTGCAAATCTTATAGCTGCTTTAGAATTGGCAGAAAAATCGGTAGTAACAAGAATCTTAATCATGGTGTAATTGATAAATGGCTTATATAAGGTAAAAATAGCTTTTAATTATATAATAAAATATGAGTGAAGTCATTTATTTTACCTAAAACAAAAAACCCGGCTTAAACCGGGTTTTGAAATTAGTCTTGTTTTTGCTTAATAGGCTCTTTATAAACAATATCTAAGGCATTTTTCACCTTCTTATCTAACAAAGCTAGTTTTATAACTTCTGTCATATCGGTTACGTAATGGAAGCTCAAATCTTTAATGTAAGACTCTTTAATCTCCAAAATATCTTTTCTGTTTGCTTTAGATAAAATGATATCCTTAATATTTGCTCTTTTAGCTGCTAAAATCTTTTCTTTAATACCACCTACTGGCAAAACTTTCCCACGTAGGGTAATCTCGCCCGTCATGGCTAAATGTTCTTTAACTTTTCTTTGTGTAAATGCAGATGTTAAAGCTGTTAACATGGTTATACCAGCAGAAGGGCCATCTTTTGGTGTTGCACCGGCTGGTACGTGAATATGAATATCCCATTGGTCAAAAACCCGATATTCTATACCAAAACTTGCAGCATGTGCTCTCATATAAGCCATGGCAATGGTAGCAGATTCTTTCATTACATCTCCTAAATTTCCGGTTAAGGTCATTCTGCCTTTCCCAGGGCTTAAACTGGCTTCTATAAACAAAATATCGCCGCCAACTTGTGTCCAGGCTAAGCCTGTTACCACGCCAGCAACTTCATTACCTTCATAAAAGTCTTTATCAAAAATAGGTGCTCCTAAAATTTCTTCTATATCATGAGCCGTAAAATTAACATTATAGGCTTCTTCCATGGCTAACTTGGTAGCGGCACCACGTACTACAGAACCTATTTTTTTCTCTAAACCTCTAACACCAGATTCGCGTGTATAATCCTCAATAATTTTCTCTATTACTGATGATTTTAAATTCACATCTTTAGTTTTTAAACCGTGTTGCTCTTTCTGTTTTGGTAAAAGATGCTTTTTAGCGATTTCTATTTTTTCCTCAATCGTATAGCCATTTACTTCGATAATTTCCATCCTGTCTAACAAAGCAGGTTGTATGCTACTTAAAGAATTGGCTGTTGCAATAAACATCACGTTAGATAAATCATAATCTAACTCTACAAAATGATCATTAAAAGCGTTATTTTGTTCTGGATCTAAAACCTCTAATAAAGCCGATGAAGGGTCGCCTCTAAAATCATTTCCTACTTTATCAATCTCATCTAAAACAAAAACCGGATTTGAACTTCCTGCCTTTTTAATAGATTGGATAATACGCCCAGGCATAGCGCCGATGTAAGTTTTACGATGTCCTCTTATCTCGGCTTCATCTCTTACACCACCTAAAGCCATTCTTACATATTTTCTACCTAAAGCCTTAGCTACAGATTTCCCTAATGAAGTTTTACCAACTCCCGGAGGGCCGACCAAGCATAAAATAGGTGCTTTCATATTATGTTTTAGCTTTAAAACAGCTAAATATTCTACAATACGCTTTTTAACCTTATCTAAACCGTAATGGTCTTTATCTAATATTTTTTGAGCTCTTTTTAAATCGAAATTATCTTTGGTAAATTGTTGCCAAGGCAAATCTAACAACACTTCTAAATAGTTAATTTGCACAGAGTAATCGGCTGCAGCCGGATTCATTCTGGCTAATTTATCCAGCTCTTTGTGGAAATGATTAGCTGTTTCTTTAGACCATTGCTTCTTACTGCCTTTTTTTCTTAAATCTTCAATTTCCATGTCTGGAGAATTACCACCTAATTCTTCCTGAATAGTTTTAAGTTGCTGATTTAAGAAGTAATCTCTTTGTTGCTTGTCTAAATCAACCTTTACTTTGTTTTGGATTTGATTTTTAAGTTCTAATAATTGCAGCTCGGTACTTAAATGGCTTAAAACCATTTGAGCCCTGTCTCTCAAATTTGCAACTTCTAACATGCCCTGTTTGTCTGCAACAGAAGCATTCATATTAGAAGAAATAAAGTTGATTAAAAAAGGTACGCTTTCTATATTTTTAATGGCTATAGCAGCTTCAGAAGGTATATTAGGCGAAAACTGAATAATTTGCATAGCCATCTCTTTAACAGATGAAACCATTGCTTTAAATTCTTTATCAACCTTAGGTCTTACCTCTTCAAATTTCTTTACTGTAGCTTTTATATAAGGTTCTGATTGTACTTGCTCTACCAGCTCGAAACGGTTTTTACCTTGTATAATTACGGTTGTGTTGCCATCTGGCATTTGTAGCATTTTAACAATAACAGCTACTGTACCTACTTTATTAAGCTCGTCAAATTTTGGGTCTTCTACACTCACATCTAGCTGCGCTACTACACCAATAACCCTATCGCCTTTATAAGCGTCTTTTATCAGTTTGATAGATTTATCTCTACCAACAGTAATAGGAATAACAACTCCGGGAAATAAAACTGTGTTTCTTAAAGGCAAAACAGCAAGAATTTCTGGTGTTTGTTCATTATTCATTTCTTCCTCGTCTTCTTGAGACATGAGAGGAAAAAACTCGGTATCTTCATTTATTAGTGGCATTGCTTGGTTAAAATCGAACGGATCGAATTTGCTCATATCATCTTATTTTTGAATAAAGCCAAATTGGCAGATTAAAATCACCTATTTGCCTCTTATTTTTGAATTACATAGAAGTTCAACAGTTATGCCAATGGTAATTTTAAGTTAATAATTACTTTATATGGCTATTTCCTTATATCCTCATTTTTATAAACTGAAAAATAGTCAGGTAATTAAAGTTCAGAAAAAGAAATATTTTAGTTTTAAAATCGTTTATATTTTCACAAATTACAATCTTTAAAGGTAATAGTTATATCCATGAAATTTAAAATTTTAACAGTTTTAGCCCTTATTTTACCCATTACCCTAGTTGCACAAACTCCGTTTGAGCGCCTTGGACAAAAAGCCATGATGAATGGCGATTTTAATTCTGCTGCCACTTTTTTTGAACAAGCCGTTAAACAAGATCATGGCAATATGAATGCACTTTATCTTTTAGGTTATGCTTATTATCATTCTTCAAATTATAAAAAATCTATAGAGTCTTTTGATAAATTAGTTGCTTATAAACCCTCAGAAGCTATTGCTTATTACTACAGAGGCAAAGCCAAAATGCTTTTAAGCGGGCAAATAAAAGATTATAAAAATCCTGAGAAAGAAGAACTTTTACTTGGTGCGATTAAAGATTTCTCTAGTGGGATTGAGCTTACGCCTAGCGATATGAAATTTTATCAGAACAGAGGTTTAGCTTATCAAGAGTATAGCGTTTTTAAAAGTCAGAAAGTGAATGAAATTTATAACAAAAACGCTGCTATTTCTGCCGCTAACTCATCTATAACCGATTTAAAGAAAGTGTTAGCCGAAAATGCTGCTAGAAAAGACATTGTATCTCAGATAGAAAAATCGAAACAACTACTTATCAACATCAAAAATTAATTAAAAACACCTTTTACCTGATAATTATTAATACCTAGAACTTTTACATCCTGAAATTTCTCTATCTGATACAGAGAATCTGGAATATAAATAAGCTCTTCTTTGGTATAATATAGGTTGTTTTTTGTTTGGTTAGTGATGCTAATTTTTGATGGCTTATTTCCTTTAAGTAGGATAATAATTTTTCTTGTTCTTAGGTTTTCTTCTTTAGCCGTATAGGTAATGCTGGTGCTGGTACTATCTTTTTGATAGCTGTTTTTCCAAGCAACTTTATTAATATCTGATTCTACAAAAAGAGCAAGTTCTTTTATCCAATCTTCAACTTTTATGTTTTGCGTTTCAGAATCATGATTATGCTTTACTGTTTTATTGATGCCTGGTTTAATTTTATTTAACCTTGCAGCTTCTTCAGAAAAGTATTTTTGAAGATTGTAATAATTAACAGCCTGTTCCTTTTTTTCGCTAGAGAAAGAACAGGCTGTTAAGCATAGTGCGGATATGATAAAGATTATCCTAATCATTTATACCAATATATCACCAGTCATTTCTGCTGGGATACTAATATTCATTATTTTAAGTATGGTTGGTGCTATATCTCCAAGTTTACCATTTTTAACTTGTTTATAGTCTTCATCAATTAAGATACAAGGAACCAAATTTGTGCTATGGGCAGTATTGGCAGAACCATCTTCATTCACCATAAAATCTGCATTACCGTGGTCTGCGATGATGATGAAAGAATAACCGTGTTCTAAACCAGCTTTAACAACTTGCTCTGCACAATGGTCTACCGTTTCTACAGCCTTAACAACAGCATCAAATACGCCTGTATGCCCAACCATATCTGGGTTAGCAAAATTTAGGCAAATAAAATCTGGCCATTCTGCAAGCAATTCAGGAATAATAGCTTCGGTAATTCCATGAGCGCTCATTTCCGGTTGCAAATCATAAGTAGCTACTTTAGGAGAAGGAATTAACAACCTTTTTTCGTTTTTAAACTCTTTCTCTCTACCGCCAGAGAAGAAGAAAGTAACATGCGGATATTTCTCTGTTTCAGCAATTCTGATTTGATTTTTACCTGCTTGCTCTATAACCTCGCCTAAGGTCATCACTAAATCATCCTTACCAAAAGCTACATTAACTTTTTGAAAAGTTTCATCATAACTAGTCATGGTAACATAATACAAATCCAAAGGCTTCATATCATACTCTGGAAATGCTTTTTGCGATAAGGCTAAAGTTATCTCCCGTCCGCGGTCTGTTCTAAAGTTGAAACAGATGACCACATCGCCGTCTTTAATAGTTGCTGTAGGATTACCATCTTGATTGCAAACTACCAAAGGTTTTATAAATTCATCGGTTACACCTTCTTCGTAAGATTCTTGTATACCATTAGTAATGGCGTCTACTTTCTTACCTTCTGCTTTAACCAATAAATCATAAGCTAATTTCACACGCTCCCAACGGTTATCCCTATCCATGGCGTAATACCTACCAATGGCAGAGGCTAATTTTGCTGATGTATGTTGTAAATGATCATTCAGCTCGGTTATAAAACCTAATCCAGAATTTGGGTCTGTATCTCTACCATCTAAAAAGGCATGAATAAACACATTTTCTAAACCAAAATCTTGTGCTGTATCACATAAACCTTTAAGGTGGTTAATGTGTGAATGTACGCCTCCATCAGAAACTAATCCAATAAAATGAACATCCTTATTTTCTTTTTTAGCATACTCAAAAGCATTTTTGATAGCCTGGTTAGAAGTAAATTCTTTATCGGTTACTGCTTTATTAATACGCCCTAATTCCTGATAAACTACACGCCCAGCACCAAGATTCATGTGGCCAACTTCTGAGTTACCCATTTGGCCTTCTGGCAAACCAACGGCTAAACCAGAAGCTTCTAACGTACTGTTTGGATATTTTTGAAGACAAGAATCGAAAAAAGGAGTGTTAGCCACATTAATGGCATTTGAGGTATCTTTACGACCGTATCCCCAGCCGTCAAGAATAATAAGTGCAACTTTTTTATTTTTCACAGTACAAATATATAATTTTAAGGGAAGTGGTTAAGCCTTAAATTGCTATATTCAAGAATATTTTATGGCATCTTTTATGTAGTTTTAGCTCATTAATCAAACATTTATGAAACCAGCATTCACTATTTTATTCCTCTTTTTATTTAAAACTGCGCTCTCTTTTGATGTTATCGATGAAGTTTCTAATGCTTTTAAAACCGGCAATAGCAAAGAATTATCGAAATATTTCTCTTCTACTATTGAATTAAGTATTTTAAATGAAGAAGAAATTTACTCTGGCTCACAAGCTGAAATTATTTTAAAAGATTTCTTTTTAAAACACCCTCCTATTGCTACCAAAATTATCCATAAAGTAATTTCTAATGCAAATTATAAGTTCGGGGTCTTGGTATTAACAACTTCTAAAGGTAATTTTAGGGTAAGTTATGAACTTAAAAATATGGGTGGTAAATTCTTAATTAACCAAATAAGGATAGAAGAAAATAAAGCTTAGCAACAGTTTTAAATTTTTATACTTTTGCGCTTTCAAAATTTATGGAATTGGATAAAGAAATTATCGGAACATTTATAAAAGCAGCTTTACTTGAGGATATTGGAGACGGAGACCATACTTCTTTATCAACTATCCCGGTAGATGCACAAGGGAAAGCTAAGCTTTTAATTAAAGATGAAGGAGTTGTAGCTGGTGTTGAAGTTGCCTTAGAAATTTTTAAAGAAGTTGATGCAGATTTAACCGTAGAAGTTTTCATAAAAGATGGCGAAAAGGTTAAACATGGAGATATTGTTTTAGTTGTAAGCGGAAATGTACGCTCTATTTTGGTGGCCGAAAGATTGGTTTTAAACACCATGCAAAGAATGAGCGGTATAGCTACCACCACAAACCAAATTGTAGAAAAATTAAAAGGTAGCTTAACCAAAGTTTTAGATACCAGAAAAACTACACCTAATTTACGTTACCTAGAAAAACTTGCTGTTAAAATTGGGGGAGGCGTTAACCACCGTTTTGGTCTTTACGATATGATTTTAATTAAAGATAATCATGTGGATTATGCCGGTGGAATTAAAAATGCTATACAAGCAGCGCAATCTTATATCAAACAACATCAAAAAAAATTACAAATTGAAGTTGAGGTAAGAAATATCAAAGAACTAGAAGAAGTTTTGGCTTGCGGCGGCATAGACAGAATTTTATTAGATAATTTTGGCTTTGATGATTTAAAAGCTGCTGTTAAGCTGGTGAATAAAAGTGTTTTAACAGAAGCCTCTGGAGGTATTACACCAGAAAATGCCATAGATTATGCAAAATGTGGTGTAGATTACATCTCTATGGGAGCATTAACACATTCTGTTAAAAGCTTGGATATGAGTCTTAAAGCTTTAATTTCATAAAATGATTTTCATTTTTATACAAGAAAGAAAAAGCTATTTAATATAATTGCATATACATGATATCAATATACTCTATAGGAGCAATATTATTAGCTTATCTTTTTGGTTCTATCCCCTCTGCAGTTTGGATAGGGCAGGCTTTTTATGGGATAGACGTTAGAGAATATGGCAGTGGTAATGCTGGCGCTACCAATACTTTTAGGGTATTAGGTAAAAAAGCAGGTATTCCTGTCATGATTATCGATATACTTAAAGGCTGGACAGCCACAAATCTTGCCTTTTTTATTGGACTATCTGTAACCGGACCAGAGCATTCTGTACAATATGTTAATTACCAATTAGCTTTAGGTATAGTTGCTGTAATGGGACATCTTTTTCCTGTTTTCGCAGGTTTTAGAGGCGGTAAAGGTATTGCAACCCTCTTTGGTATGATTTTAGCCGTTCACCTGCCAGCAGCATTGCTTTGTGTTCTGGTTTTTACAGTTGTACTTTTAGTGAGTAAATACGTATCATTAAGTTCTATTTCGGCAGGTTTTACCTTCCCTTTGAGTGTTATTTTCGTATATCAGGTATCTGTTAAAGCCATTGTTATTTACGGGATGTGTATTTGTGTGTTGATACTGGTTACACATCAGAAAAACATAGAACGCCTATTACGAGGCAGAGAATCCAAAGTTAATCTGTTCAAGAAAAAGTAATTTTTATTCATTATTTATGAACAAAACCATCAAAATTTTATCTGTAGCTGCATTAACAGCGCTTTTTACCGCTTGTTCTACAGTTCCTTTAACAGGAAGAAGACAAGCAAATTTGGTAAGCGATACTGAAATGAATCAAATGGCGGCACAAGGCTACCGCGAATTCCTATCTGACCCAAAAAACAGAGTTATTAACAACACCGCAGAAAGCAGAAAAGTTAAAGACATTGGGAATAAAATAGCAGCCGCCGTAACCAAATACATGAATGATAATGGTTATGGAAACCAAATTGCTGGCTTTCAATGGGAATTTAACCTAGTTCAAAGTCCTGATATTAATGCTTGGTGTATGCCAGGTGGTAAAGTAGCTGTTTACACAGGCATTTTACCTGTTACTTTAACAGATGCTGGTTTAGCTACCGTTATGGGGCATGAAATTGCTCATGCTATTGCGAAACATTCTAGCGAACGTTACTCGCAAACCATGATTGCGCAAGGCTTAGGTACCTTAGCAGGTGCTGCCGTAACAAAATCAGAAGCCGGATACGGTGTTTTTCAACAAGTTTTTGGTATTGGCGCACAAGCCGGAGTTTTATTACCAAACTCTAGAAGACAAGAATCTGAAGCTGATAGATTGGGCTTAACTTTTATGGCTATGGCCGGATATGACCCTGCTAGCGCTATAGATTTTTGGCAAAGAATGGCTGCTAAAAGTAATGGTCAAAAACCACCTGAATTTTTAAGCACCCACCCAAGTGATGCTACCCGTATTAATGATATTAAAAAATATCTGCCAGAAGCAGCAGCTTATTACAGAAAGTAAAGAATATCCTAACTATAAAAAAAGAGGTTGTCTCAAAAATAGTATTTGTCACATTGAGCGGAGTCGAAATGTTCTCTGATACGCTTAGAAAAGGCTTCGACTCCGCTCAGCCTGACACAAAATGGTAATTTGAGACAGCCTCTTTTTTTTTGTGAGTTAATCTTAAACCAAGGGCTCTTGCTGACTTAAACAATGGAAACTTCCCAGCCCCCAAATGATATCTGTTGAATCTATCCCAATAGTTTCTCTATCAGGAAAGCATTTAGCTATAATTTCTAAAGCAATTTTATCTTTATCGCAACGGTAAGTTGGTACTATCACATGGCCATTGCTGATATAAAAATTAGCATATGAGGCAGGTAAACGCGTATCTTCAAAAATAACAGCATCTGGCATAGGCAATTCTATGATATTAAGTGCATCTCCATTTAGTAAACGCATCTCTTTCAATTCTCTTAAATTGGTTTGCAAGAGTTCGTAGTTTTCATCTTCCGGATTATCCTCAACAACAGTTAAAACGGTATTTTCATTCACGAATCTTACTGTATCATCAATATGTCCGTCGGTATCATCCCCAACTATACCATCGCTAACCCATAAAATTTGCTGGGCACCATAATAATCTTTTAGGTATTGTTCTATTTGTTCTTGGTTAAGATGTGGATTTCTATTCTCATTTAACAAGCAACTTCTAGAAGTTAAGATAGTGCCAGCACCATTAAATTCTACTGAGCCACCTTCCATAATGATACCAGGATGATAAACAGGAATATTAAAATGCTCGGCTATTTTAGTTGGGATAACATCATCCAAATCAAAAGGAGGATATTTACCACCCCAAGCATTAAATCCCCAATCAACAATAACTTTCTTTTGAGCCGCATTTGGGTTTATCAAGAAAGCCGGACCATGATCTCGGCACCAAGCATCGTTACTAGGATTAAAATAAAACTCTATTTGCGATAAATCAGCCCCAGCGGCCTCAATATGCTTTAACGCAAAAGCTTTCATTGCTTCGTCTTTTACATTTATTCTAACTTTTTCAGAAAGCGCTAAATATTTGATAAACTCCGCATATCTAGGATAAATCATATCTATTTTACCCGGCCAACTTGCTTCCTTATGCGGCCAAGAAAGCCATGTTGCTTCATGTGGCGCCCACTCTGGTGGGAAAGAGTAGCCTTTCAAGTGAGTTGAAAGTCTGCCGTCCGCTGTCCGCTGATTGGTTGGGACACTTGTATTGTCACCTTGAGTCGACAGTTTGCTATTATCGGTCTGCTGGCTTGCTGAATATTTCATTTTAATGATTTCTTTAATGCAATAAGCATAGCATGAATCTCTTCACACTGTTTATAAATAGAATCAAAATCACCTTGATTCATAATCTCTCTTTTTATTGCTAAGTGAAGACAACTGACAACCTCTATATTTGAACGAATAGCATATGATAAAAATCTTGCAAACTCTGCATTAGATTGGTTTGTACTTCCCTCGGCTATATTCAAAGAAATTGAATCACAAGCTCTTTTCATTTGTGAGGTTAGGATATACAATTCTTCTTTAGGAAAAGATTTTGTAAGTAAATCAATAGCTACCGACAAGTCGATGGCTTTTTGCCAAACTTTAAGACTTTCGAATTTAAATGCCATAAAAATATTTTAGACTGCGGTCAACGGTCATCAGACTTCAGACTTATCAATCTTCATCAATATACCTTTTCACAATGGGTTGGTAAGAATCAATTCTTCTGTCGCGTAAGAAAGGCCAATGTGTTCTGTAATTATCTGATTTTGCCAAATCTAATTCTTCTACAATAATTTCTTCATCATCATGTGAAGCTTTATAAATTAAGCTCCCGAAAGGGTTAGAGATAAAAGAACCTCCCCAAAATCTTAAACCAGCTTCTTCACCTACCCTGTTTACACTTACCACATGTACACCATTAGCTACAGCATGAGAACGTTGTATGGTTTGCCAAGCGTTATATTGCTCGGTATTAGTTGCTTCGTCTTGGGTATTAGCCCAACCAATTGCGGTAGGGTAAAATAAAATTTCTGCTCCCATTAAAGCGGTAATCCTAGCCGCTTCTGGATACCATTGATCCCAACAGATTAAAACTCCAATAGTAGCAAATTTGGTTTTGAAAACTTTGTAACCTAAATCTCCAGGAGTAAAATAAAATTTCTCGTAAAAGCCAGGGTCATCCGGAATATGCATTTTACGGTATTTACCTAAATAAGCACCATCTGCATCTAAAACTGCTGTTGTATTATGGTATAAACCTTCTGCTCTTTTCTCAAATAAAGAAGCTATGATAACCACACCAAGCTCGGCAGCTACTTTTTGCAAGGCATCTGTAGAAGGCCCTGGAATGCTTTCTGCCAGTTTGAAATTATCATAATCTTCTACATCACAAAAATATAGGGACGTAAAAAGTTCTTGTAAACAAATAATTTGAGCGCCTTTTGCTGCAGCTTCTCTAACTTTTTGGATGGCTTTATCTAGATTTTCTTGCTTATTTGAAGTGCAAGACATCTGTACCATACCCACTTTTACATTTTTATTCATTCCACAGATTATTAACAGGCGGCAAAATTAACAATTATGTATGGATTATGATGAGATTATATCATAGATGATATCAAGATGAGAATTATAATAAGCCTTTGATGGTTTTCTTTAACCAATAAGTATTAACCGCACCACCGCCTACAGCATGATAACTTACTTTAGCGCTTCTATCTATAATAACGTGGGTGGGATATTGAGTAACGCCAAATTTCTCAGCATAATACCTCGCATCCGGAACTTGGCTATAATTAAAAGGAATTAGTTTTAGGAAGTTTTCTATTTGCTCAGCTTTATCTAAAGCAATGGCTATAAAAACTACATCCTTTTCATTGGCAAATTTCTTAACCAAATCATTCAACTCTGGTATTTCTTGCCTGCAAGGCGGACAAGCGATAAACCAAAAATTGATAACCAATATCTTCCCTACTAAATCTTTAGCAGCTATTTTCTTACCTGTGATATCTGTTAAATTAGAATATTTAAAGGTGTCTCCATCTTTAAAACAAGTACTTAAGCGGGGTCTTAGAGATTTCTCTAACCTCTCATCTAGTTCTTCCTCTGTTCGCTGCTTCAGTAAAAATTTGGGTTGCTGCCCCATCTCATACATGCGCTCTAATTTATATTTACCTGATTTTACTGCTTTATTCCAATATTCTGTAGAATAAGGCATGCCTGTAGAATCTACTACAATAATTTCTCTGGTAACAGCAGGCGCATTAGTTTTTGGTGTTTCGGTTTGCGCAAATCCTTTAGCGTTAGCAAAAGCTATCGCTACAATTAATAATTTTTTTTTCATAGGTTAGGTTTTGTTTATTTTTTATCAAAATATTTCCAAACATAATAAACTGGAATTCCTAAAACAACTATTCCTAAACCCCAGCCGCAGGTATCTGGTTTGTAAATCAATAAATCAATACAAATAGCAGAAGCTAAAAGTATATATAGCGCAGGTAAAAAAGGATAACCAAAAGCTTTGTAAGGTCTTTTCCAATCTGGTCTTTTTATCCTTAAAATAAATATCCCAGCAATGGTAACAATATAAAATAGTAAAGCAGAGAAAACGCTATAATCTAACAGTTGACCATAAGTACCTGATAAACATAATAAAGCTGCCCAAAAAGCTTGTAGAATAAGGGCAAAACCCGGTACATCCTTTTTATTTAAAGTTGCTGCTCTTTTGAAAAATACCCCATCTTGAGCCATAGCATAATATAATCTAGCACCAGAAAGTATTAAACCATTATTGCAACCAAAAGTAGATACCATAATTAATAAGGCCATGATAGCTGCTGCTGCACTTCCAAAAATGACCGAAGCCGCAGCTGTACCTACCCTATCTTGTGAGGCAAACATGATTCCACGCTCTAAAACCGTAGCCCCATCTGGCGAACCACTTACAGGCAATAGCATCAAATAAGCCACATTAGCCAAGATATATAATATGGTTACGATTAAAGTTCCAAACAGTAAACTCAGCGGAATATTCTTTTCAGGATTTTTACTTCACCAGCTATATAGGTGATGTTATTCCAAGTATCTGATGAAAATAAAGAACCTACCATAGCAGCGCCCATAGCACCAAAAAGTAAAACACCACCAAGCAATTCGGTAGAAATTGTTCCATCCTCGTTCACTTTTGTTTGGTAAGGAGCCCAAAAATTATCCAAATTAGAAAAGAAAGCTTCACTATTTAAACCAACATAAATACCTGCTATAATGAGCCCTAACAAAGCTAAAAGCTTAGCAATGGTAAAAATTGTTTGTACCAACTTTGCACTTTTTACTCCTTGTAGGTTTATAAAAGTTAAAAAGCATATCATGACAATGGCTAGCAATTGTGTATGATTTAAACTAAAGCCTCCTAAACTGAATAAGATATTTTTCTGATCGAAAAAGGGAATAATCTCTGCCGTATATTTGGCAAACGCAATGGCTACGGCTGCTATAATTCCGGTTTGAATAACCGTAAAAACCGTCCACCCGAAGAGAAAACCTATCATGGGATTATAAGCTTCTTTTAAATAAACATATTGACCACCTGCTTGCGGCATCATACCAGCCAATTCCCCGTAACTTAAAGCTGCTATCAAGGTAATAATACCTGTAATAAGCCAAATTAAAAGGATAATACCCGGAGAACCAACTTGTCTGGCAATATCAGAACTTACTAAAAATATCCCTGAGCCTATCATAGAGCCGGCTACTATCATTGTAGAGTCTAGCAGCCCTAGCTCTCTTTTCATGGTGGTTTCTTGCATGTTTAATTAATTATATTTTAAATATAATTGATTTTATTTAATGATAGTGGAAAGTTGAAAGTATAAAGTCTGATGACCGATGTCAGCAGTTAAGAGTATTAAATGGAAAGCCCCCTAATGGCAGATATTTAGGAAGTTCCTTTGAACATTAAACTTAACTGCCACAATCCATCAGCTCATCAAAAAACTAAACCTCATTAAAAAAACCAAAAACTAAGCTCCTGAAACATAATATTATTCTTAAAAATTTGCTTTTATGAAATACCCTGCTAAATTTGAAATAACACAATTATAAACCATTTAAAAAAAAGCGATTACATGTATGGACTTCTTACAAACTAATTTAATTTATGTTGTACCAATATTAGGACTTATTGGTATCCTCGTGATGATTACCAAATCCATTTGGGTATCTAAACAACCATCAGGAGATGAAAAAATGACCGAACTTGCAGGCTACATAGCAGACGGTGCTATGGCATTCTTAAAAGCCGAGTGGAGAGTATTAAGCATCTTCGTATTATTTGCAGGTATTCTTTTAGCATACTCGGGCTCTATACATGAAGTTAACGGAAAAGAAATACACTCTAGCTGGATCATTTCTATAGCCTTTGTTATTGGTGCAGTTTTTTCTGCAACAGCAGGTTATATAGGTATGCGTGTAGCTACAAAAGCAAACGTAAGAACAACACATGCTGCCCGTACTAGCTTAAAACAAGCTTTAAAAGTTTCTTTTACAGGTGGTACCGTAATGGGTTTAGGCGTTGCTGGCTTAGCAGTTTTAGGTTTAGGAGGCTTATTCATCATTTTCCTTTCTATTTTTGCTGATTTAGGTGAGCATACCGTAAAAACCGCTATTGAAGTGCTAACAGGTTTCTCTTTAGGTGCAGAATCTATTGCGCTTTTTGCCCGTGTTGGTGGTGGTATTTATACCAAAGCTGCCGATGTTGGTGCAGATTTAGTTGGTAAAGTAGAAGCCGGAATCCCCGAAGACGATGTACGTAACCCCGCAACCATTGCAGATAACGTAGGCGATAACGTGGGTGATGTTGCTGGTATGGGTGCAGATTTATTTGGCTCTTACGTAGCAACTATCTTAGCAACCATGGTATTAGGACAAGAAATCATTGTTAAAGATAATTTCGGTGGCATGTCTCCCATATTATTACCTATGGTCATTTGTGGTTTAGGTATTATCTTCTCTATCATTGGAACTTGGTTTGTAACCATTAAAGATGAAAATTCAAACGTACAAAACGCCTTAAACTTAGGTAATTGGTCATCTATTGTGATAACCGGAATAGCTTCTTATTTTATTGTGATGTGGATGTTACCAGAAACCCTAAGCTTAAGAGGTTACGATTTTTCTAGCATCAATGTATTTTACGCCATCATTGTAGGTTTAGTGGTAGGTACTATCATGAGTATCGTTACCGAATATTACACTGCTATGGGTAAAGCTCCGGTAGACTCTATTGTACAACAATCGTCAACCGGACATGCAACCAATATCATCGCTGGTTTATCAGTAGGTATGAAATCTACCGTAATCCCAATTTTGGTATTAGCAGCTGGTATCATGACATCTTATTACTTCGCTGGTTTATATGGTGTAGCAATTGCAGCTGCCGGTATGATGGCTACTACAGCCATGCAATTAGCTATTGATGCCTTCGGACCAATTGCTGATAACGCTGGTGGTATAGCAGAAATGAGCCAATTACCTCCAGAAGTACGTGAGCGTACTGATAATTTAGATGCCGTAGGTAATACCACCGCAGCAACCGGAAAAGGCTTTGCTATTGCTTCTGCCGCACTTACCTCATTAGCGCTTTTTGCAGCTTTTGTGGGCATAGCGGGTATAGATGCTATAGATATTTACAAAGCACCAGTTTTAGCTGGTTTATTTGTTGGTGGGATGATTCCTTTCATCTTCTCTGCCCTATGTATACAAGCTGTAGGAAGAGCCGCTATGGATATGGTGCAAGAAGTACGCAGACAATTCCGCGAAATACCAGGCATTATGGAATATAAAGCCAAGCCCGAGTATGAAAAATGCGTTGCCATATCTACCAAAGCCTCTATCCGCGAAATGATGTTACCAGGTGCTATCGCATTGGTTACCCCAGTTTTGGTAGGTTTCGTCTTCGGACCAGAAGTATTAGGAGGTTTGTTAGCCGGTGTAACTGTATCTGGTGTGTTAATGGGTATTTTCCAATCTAACGCAGGTGGTGCATGGGATAACGCTAAAAAATCTTTCGAGAAAGGTGTTTTAATTAATGGCGAGATGTATTACAAAAAATCAGAACCACATAAAGCTTCAGTAACTGGAGATACCGTGGGCGATCCTTTTAAAGATACCTCTGGCCCATCTATGAACATCTTAATCAAATTAATGTCTATTGTATCTTTGGTGATAGCACCATACATAGCCGTTAACGCTACCCAACCAACAGTACAGGTTAAAGCCAAAACAGAGCATTGCCAAACCGCTATGAAAAGTGGCGAAGTAAAAGCATGCTGTGCAAAACCTGGCATGGCTGATAGGTTTAAGCAGAAGTAATTGTTATAAATAATTTCAGAAAAGAGGATGTTCTTAATAAGGCATCCTCTTTTTGTTTGGAATAAGATTTCTACACCTTTGTAATTTTTACTTTTGAATTTTCACTTTTGAATTTTCACTTTTGAATTTTTGAAAGCAATAGCATCACAGTTTTGAACCGCCAATCCGGTGCTTTGCTAAATTTTTTGCCATAAAGTAATCATATCACAAAAAATTACCGAAGGCAAAAAGATACCGCTGCCGCCCCGGTTTAGTTTACACAGGTTTGGTGGGTTTGGGGTAATTTCTTGTTCTTACAGTTTTGTGAATTTTTGATTTAATTCTATATCTTTATCGCTAAAGTTAAATCTACCTAAAATATCAAGATTTTAAAATGTGAAGGCGTTTATTACCTATAAAACACTACATAAGAATGTTGATGCAAAAAATTTAGCGAACGATAGAAAATTCTATGTAAAAAAAGAACCCGGCTACATCACCAGCATAAGATATCTGGGAGAGGATTGACCGGGACTACAATACAAATGTAAATAATTTTTATGAACCGAGCTAGGTTACTAATAAAAATACTTTCAGAAGATAAAGTAAAACCTTATTTGTTAGCACATTATAACGATTTAGACAAAGCTCTCCTACATTTTAAAGCTAATATTGCTATTTCTGAATCATTTTTATAGACAAGATATATTGGAAATACTAACTTGGTTAGATGCTGATTTGAGGGAGTGGATAAAGGAAACTGATAGATGTGGGCAAATCTTAGAAGCACACAAAACTCTTATGAAATAAAAAGGTATACAGCCATTATCTGTCTGAAAAGTTTTTTTTCACCAAAGCAAATGAAAATTAATACCGCTACCAAGCCAGTTTATTAATAAAAGTTGGTGGTTTAGGGTATATAATTTTGCTATAGTTTCGTGAATTTTTGTATTAATTCTATATCTTTATCGCTAAAGTTAAATCTACCTTTTGATTATAGTGCCGAAGAGAAAATCAACATTTAACTTTCATAAAATCCTGAATTTAGAGGGAATATGCCTTATGCTATAACAGCTATTTGTTTATTAAAATAAAATATAAAAAGTCATTTTTACGATTTATTAAAAGAATGAAGCTATCAAATAAAAGAAATAAAAACTTCCGTAATACACCCAATATTGGGTGTATTACGGAAGTAAAACTATACATATATATAAGTTATGTGCAACCCTAAAAGACGACAGTGCAAACATTAAACATATAAAAAATGGACAGAAAAGATTTTCTAAAAACAGGACTTATACTTGGCGGAGCGACACTTGTTCCGACCGCTTCGGCATTTGCCCAAAACCTGACCGAGAACACTATTGACAAGTTGGTTGACAAGGACGGCAACTTTATTCATCAACCTTTGGCTTATACAAATAATCATTTGGAGCCATATATGGACGAAGAAACTTTGCATTTGCATTATACCTTTCATCACGGTGGAGCAGTAAAAGGGGCAAACAAAGACCAGCAGATGATTAGAAAGGCATTGGACGACAATAACCTTGAAACCGTTGACTTTTGGACAAAGAAATTGGCTTTTCATCTTTCATCGCATATACTTCATTCCATATTTTGGACTAACCTCACAAACAAAAAGAGCGACCCAAAAGGCGACTTGCTCAAACGTATTGAAAAAGATTTTGGCAGTTACGACAAACTGAAAATGTATCTCGCCAAGACTTCCAAAGACGTTGACGGAAATGGTTGGGGAATTTTAGGCTATCAACCTTACACCGACAAGTTGACAATTTTACAATGTGAAAACCACGAAAAATTGACGCAGTGGGGAGTTATTCCGTTGCTCGTAATTGACGTTTGGGAACATTCTTACTACCTCAAATACAAAAACAAAAGAGCTGACTTTGTGGACAATCTTTTTAACATTATCAATTGGGACAATTCAGCTTACAGATTAGAAAATGCCCTAAAACTTACGAAATAAACAAGAAAGAATGAATTTTAAAAGAACGATAATATTAGGCATAGCATTTCTAATTTCAACATTAACTTATGCCCAAGAACAAGAGAAAAAAATAGAAGAAAATCCAAAATGGGATATTGGTTTAGAAGGTATGTTAGGATTTGCAGTAGGTAAAGACTTTTACGCATTTAATGTAGGTGGTCCAAGCCTAATGTTAAGACTGAATAACAATTGGAAACTTGGTGTTGGTGCTTTACCATCTTTCTACATAAAGAACGGAAAGACAGGTGCTAAACTTGGAGTTGCCCCTCGAATTGACTATAAAAACTTCGCTTTAATTGCACCATTTTTCCATTTCGACAGCACAGACGAATGGGTTTGGTCAATTGGTTTAGGATATAGATTTCACAGGAAAGATAAAGCGAAATAAAGGGTATGCACATAATCGAGTAGACGGCTCTGCCAGAAACCTGACAGAGTGCGCCTCTCACACCACCGTATCCCGATGAAAAATCGGGACAGGCTGTACGGTTCTCGTATACGGCGGTTCGTAAACTGATGGGTTGAGTTTTGAATAAATCTCTAGCATGGGTATGTAGCCTTTTTGCTTTAACCGTTTAATAGTTATGGTCGTATTAAGGATTGGGCTTTGGGCTATTCGCCATCCTCCTTTTCTTGTCCTGCTCCATGCATAAGCATGGTCGGCATCTACTCCTAATCGTATCAGGTTTTTCCTTTTACGTTCCGGTTTCTTCCAGTCCGTCTGTACCCCTTACACAAAACATAGACTAGTTGCACCATCTCAGACACAGATGTAAGCATTAGCTGTAAAAGGTAATTAGCAAAATGTTAGTCTCAAAAACTTTGTGAATAGAACTATTTGTAATAACTTTGTAATTACATAAATAATAGTTATGGAAGTTTCAATCATTAAAATAGGAAATTCAAAGGGACTTAGATTAACCAAAACCATTTTAGAGAGGTATAACATCACTGATAAAATAGAATTAATCCTTGAAAAAGGACAAATCATTTTGCGCCCAATTTCTGAACCTCGTAAAGGCTGGAATAAAGCATTCCAAAAAATGCATGAAAATGGTGATGACCAGCTCCTAATGAATGATGTTTTTGAAGATGAAAACTTCGACGAATGGAAGTAAAACAGTACCAAATAGTTTTGGTTAATCTCGACCCAACTTTGGGTAGTGAAATACAAAAAACACGACCTTGTGTAATTATCTCACCAAATGAAATTAATGACAATCTAAGAACTGTTGTTATTGCACCAATGACTTCTACAAGCAGAAACTACCCAACCAGAGTAAAAGTTAAACACAATGGTCAAGAAGGTTGGATTGTATTTGATCAAATAAGAACAATAGATAAAATTCGTATTGTAAAAAAGTTTGGTTCGCTTACAGAAAAGGAAATACTCGAATGTAAACGTGTCATTAGAGAAACATTTGTTGACTAAAAGAAATCTTTTAACGCGTCTGACTTTATTCTTTTTTTAAGATGATATAGGAAGATAATGTTCCTATAGTTAAATCTGCAAAACGTTAAATTTCTCAAAAACCTCTTCCTATGATTTCAGAAAGAAACCATTTCTCTTTAAACAACAAGAGCGTTATAAAAAGATTGGTGATAAAATACCTTTTAAATACCCGCTGTTTTTGAAAATGAAGCTTGTTTCATCTTTGTAAAAGAAGGAGAAAGTATAGTCCAATATCCTACGGAGCATTTAAACATTCAGATTTCTGAAAGTGTGCTACTTAAGTACGGTACTTACTTCGCTATTTATTACCAAAAAAGGTTTGGGATTTATCAAAAATTATAAGCAAAAAATCAAAGAAAATAAATTGTAAATTTGCTAATATCATGATTAATAAAAAGCTTTACATAATAGCGGGCTGTAATGGGCAGGTAAAACAACTGCATCATTCACTATTTTGCCTGAAATTTTAAATTGTAAAGAATTTGTCAATGCTGATGAAATTGCAAAAGGATTATCTCCTTTTCAACCTGAAAAAGTTTCGTTTGAAGCAGGTCGAATCATGCTTAATAGAATTAATGAATTGCTATCTGAAAATGAAAACTTTGCATTCGAAACGACTTTATCGACTAAGAGCTATAAAGGTAAAATCATCGAAGCAAAAGAAAAGAGGTATAGCGTTTCATTATTGTTTTTTTGGCTTCAAAACGTTGACTTAGCTAAAGAACGTGTAAAAATAAGAGTTTCAGAAGGTGGCCACAATATTGAGCCTGCAATAATTGAAAGAAGATACTTCAGAGGAATTAAGAATTTGTTTGACATTTATCTTCCAATCGTTGACGGAGCTCTAATTTTTGATAATTCAGAAGGAAAACATGAACTCTTGGCAGATAAACAAATAGATGGAGTTCTAAATATCATCAATCAAAAAAAATTTAACCTTTTAAAAAATTACTATGACAACAATTGAAATTCAAATAGAGGAAAAAAACAAAATTCTTAAAGGACTGGAAAAAACATACGAAAAACTTTTAGAATTTAAGAAAACTAAAAACAGTGTTTTGGTAGTTTTACGTAACGATAAAATTGTCAAAATAAAGCCTGAAGACTCATAATATAAGCTAATAAACTCTTTTAATTTATTTTACTCTTCGAAGTCCTTTCAAACAAAGAGCTACAACACAAGATCATCTACTCCAAAATTTCATCATGAACATTACACTAAACCCACAAGTTGATAAATATTTAATAGATGGCTGTATGCGATGTAAATATGGCGCTACCCCGAAATGTAAAGTCAATCAGTGGAGAGAGGAGCTTGAATTGCTAAGACAAATTGTTTTAGAAACTGGCCTTAAAGAAGAAATAAAATGGGGAGCTCCAGTTTATACGCATCAAGGGAAAAATGTGATTCTGGTAAATGCCTTAAAAGAGTCGGCCAATATTGGCTTTTTTAAAGGTGCTTTACTGAGTGATAAGCATCAAATTTTACAACAACAGGGCAATGTTCAGGCAGCCAGAATCATCAGATTTAAGCAGGTAAACGAAATTGAAAAAGTACAAACCATTTTAACTACCTATATAAAAGAAGCCATCGCTTTAGAAGAAAGCGGACAAAAAGTAGAGCTTAACAAAAATCCAGAGCCTCTTCCGGAAGAATTGATAGAATCTTTTAAAGATGATAAAGCTTTTGAGAAAGCCTTTAATGCTTTAACACCGGGCAGACAAAGAGCTTATATCATCCATTTCTCTCAACCAAAACAAAGTCAAACACGCATGAGCCGAATTGAAAAATATAAAGCCCAAATTTTTAATGGTATAGGCTTGCATGACGAGTATAAAAACCGTTTGAAATAATACTTTTCATCCCAAATCATCTTATCAAGGATGCTTCCTAAACGTCCCAAAAATTAGAAGAACAATTTCATCCAACCCAAATTAAAAACTAATGATTTGCAATGGTTATCAAATATTTTAACTTACTTTGTATTTCAAAGTACTTTTAAAATAAAAAAATGAAATCTATTAAAACATCAAAACTTCATATGATGCCATTCATCACTTTAGCAATAGGCATATTACTCATGGTTTTCACCATTAGTGTTGAAGATGAACCAGGAGCCTTACCCCTATTTTTAGTATTGATAAGTTTAATTTGGCTAATCATCAATTGGTTTAAGGTGAGGAAAAAGCAAAATAATACTTAACAGAACGCAATTACTTATAAATTCCTAATTTGCGAGTCATGTTAGAGATCATTTATCAGGACGAAAATATTATTGCCATTAATAAACCTCATGGCTTGTTGGTTCATCAATCGCCCATTGCCAGAAATGCCGAAGAATTTGCACTACAACTTTTAAGAGATCAAATACAGCAACACGTATGGCCAGCCCATCGTTTAGATAGAAAAACCAGTGGCCTGCTTCTTTTTGCCCTGAACAAAGAAACCGATAGATTGATGCAGCAACAATTTATGGAGAATAAAGTGCAAAAAAAGTACCTGGCCGTATTACGTGGCCACAGCCCCGATGAACTTTTGATTAATTACCCTTTGAAAAAGGAAAATGGCACTTTACAAGATGCAATTACCCATTTTAAAACTTTAGCCCGAACAGAAATTCCACTTGCGGTGGGCAAACACCCAACATCCAGATATTCTTTGGTAGAAGCACAGCCGCAAACCGGACGTATGCACCAGTTGAGAAGGCATTTTGCCCATATTTTTCATCCCATTATTGGCGATAGGCCACATGGCTGTAATAAACAAAACAAGTTTTTTAAAGAGCATTTCCAAATGGAAAGTATGTTGCTACACGCTTCAGAATTAGAATTTTTTCATCCTTTGAGTAATGAAAAACTACATTTAAAAGCTGCTCTACAACCAGAATTTATAAGAATGTTAGCTATATTAAAAATAGAATATTCGAAATAAAAGTAAAAAACAGCCTTTATCATAATTTTTACGTGTTATAAAAGCTAAAACATGTTTTTTAATCATGGTTTTTATATTAATATCCAAAGCGAATTTCAAAAAGCCATATCTCTACAACATTTTTTAATATATTAGCTTTTGAAATTACACACAAACAGAATTAACTAACTAAACAAACATTTATGAATTTTAAAAAGCCGTTGGATGTGCTACTTGCTGAAGCAGCAGATACTGGTGAAGGAAGTTTAAAAAGAACCTTATCAAGCTTTAATCTTGTTGCTCTGGGTATTGGAGCTATCATTGGTGCTGGATTATTTTCATTAACAGGGATTGCAGCCGCTGAAAATGCTGGCCCGGCGGTAACTTTATCATTTGTATTGGCAGCAGTTGCTTGTGGTTTTGCAGGTTTATGTTATGCAGAGTTTGCCAGCATGATTCCGGTTGCAGGTTCTGCTTATACCTACTCTTACGCAACCATGGGTGAGTTTATGGCTTGGATCATTGGCTGGGATTTGGTTTTAGAATATGCTTTAGGCGCAGCCACAGTTTCTGTCTCTTGGTCTCGATATTTACTAGAGTTTCTCCATAAATACAATCTAGATTTACCGCATAAATTAATTGTATCTCCTTTTGAAACCTTAAAATTGGGCGATGGAACTGTAATTGAAGGCGGTTACATCAATTTACCAGCAATTTTTATTGTTTGTATGCTTTCTTTGGTACTTATGCGAGGCACTAAAGAGTCTGCAACCATGAATAACGTTTTGGTAATTGTTAAAGTTGCAGTGGTTTTAATGTTCATTACTTTAGGCTGGTCTCATATTAATCCTGATAACTACACCCCATACATACCAGAAAACACAGGTATTTACGAGCAATTTGGCTTTACGGGTATTGCTACTGGTGCTGCTGTTGTATTTTTCGCTTTCATAGGTTTTGATGCAGTATCTACCGCAGCACAAGAAGCTAAAAACCCACAAAAAGGAATGCCAATTGGTATATTAGGTTCGCTTATTGTATGTACAATTTTGTATGTATTATTTGCACACGTGATGACAGGCTTAGTAAATTATAAAGATTTTGCAGGCGATGCAAAACCAGCAGCTACAGCCTTCGCCGTAACCGGATATTCTTTCTTACAAGATGGTTTAATCATAGCTATTTTAGCGGGTTATACATCAGTTATCTTGGTGATGTTGATGGGGCAATCGAGGGTATTTTACACCATGTCTAAAGACGGATTACTCCCTAAATTCTTCAGCTCTATTCATACAAAATTTAACACCCCTTGGAAAACAAATTTATTTTTCATGGGCTTTGTAAGCATTTTTGCAGGCTTTGTACCAGTTTCTGATTTAGGCCACATGGTTTCTATAGGTACTTTATTTGCATTTGTTTTGGTATGTGTTGGTGTATTAGTGATGAGAAAATCATCACCAGATTTGCCAAGACCATTTAGAACACCTTGGGTACCTTTTGTGCCTATTGCTGGTATATTAGTTTGTGTTTACTTAATGTATTCTTTACCAGGCGAAAGCTGGATAAGACTTGCCATTTGGATGGCTTTAGGGGTAATCATTTACTTTACCTACAGCAAGAAAAATTCGGTAGTTAGAAAAAACTACGCCGATTCTTTAAAGCAATAAGCACACATAGTCATCTAAAAAATTTAACAGGTTGTCTCAAATTACCATTTTGTGTCAGGCTGAGCGGAGTCGAAGCCTTTTCTAAGCTTATCAGAGAACATTTCGACTCCGCTCAATGTGACAGATACTATTTTTGAGACAACCTTTTTGTTTATCAAAAAAACTTTTGTTATGAATAGCTTTTTCAACTTTAATGAGATTTTATCTGTAACGATGATTTTATTTGCCATCATTGATATATTAGGTTCTATTCCTGTTATTGTGCAGTTAAGACAAAAAGCAGGTCACATACAATCTGAAAAAGCAAGTTTAGTGGCTTTGGTGTTGATGATTATCTTCTTATTTGTTGGTGAAGCCTTACTAAAAGTTATTGGTTTAGACATCTCATCTTTCGCAATTGCTGGTTCTTTGGTAATCTTCTTTATCGCTATGGAGATGATTCTAGGCATCAATTTTTTTAAGGAAGAAATCCCGGAAACGGTATCTATTGTACCTTTAGCTTTCCCTTTAATTGCTGGGGCTGGCACCATGACTACCCTACTCTCTCTAAAATCAGAATATGCTACGCAAAATATTGTGGTAGGTATTGTGCTAAATATGCTATTTGTTTACATCATCCTCAAGAATACCTTGCGTTTAGAAAAACTATTTGGCACCACAGGTTTACATATTTTAAGAAAAGCTTTTGGTATTATTCTCTTAGCTATTGCGATAAAACTGTTTAGAACAAATACAGGTTTGTAAAATATCCGCTTAAGTGATTTTAATTTATGCCTTAACTAACCTAGCTACAAACATGGTATCGGCTTTATGTTGATAGCCTTTGATAAGTTCCTGACTTTCTACTTGCAATTTAAACGCTTCTTTTATCCAAGCAACCTGAGCTTCATTTTCTTCTTTAAAAACAGAACAGGTGATGTAAATAAGAGGCTTACCTGGCTTTAGATAGGCCATAACATTACGGATGATTTTCCGCTGCAAATCTTGAAAAAACTGTATGGTATGTTCTTCAAACTGATTAATCATTTCAGGCGTTCTTCCCCAAGTACCAGAACCACTACAAGGTGCATCTAAGATGATACCATCAAACTCGTAATCATGTAAGAATAAAGATTGGTCTAAGGTTAAATCAAGTACTTTTTTCTGATAGTTTCTGATACCTGCATGTAAAAAGCGTTCATCCAAATTATCTAAAATAGAAGCTCTTATATCAGAAACTAAAAGTTTAATATCAGGCTGTTGCTGATGTAAAAGCAACGATTTACCGCCAGATGCTGCACAGCAATCCCACCATTTATCCCATTTCTGTGGTTTAAAATAATTCCCTACTTGCTGCGAGGATAAATCTTGCACCTCATATAAACCTTTATCGGTAAATAAATGATCTAGCTTTGTACCGTTTGCCAAGGCATAAGTTTGTTCTCCCAAATGCTGAAAATTTAGACCAGCGTCTATTAAAGTCCCTGTAAAACGTTTTTCGGCACCTTTTCTAACTCTGATATATAAATCTGGCTGTACTAGAATTTTACTACAAAATAAAGTGGTGTCTACCCCTTCTGATAAATGATGATGAAAAGGAAAAATAGCCAAAACATCAAAATCAGAAAATTCTTGTTTCACCAAAGCAAGCTTTTCTTCAAGGGTTAAGTTGATAGAAACTTCCCATTCTGGTTTATAAAAAGCAATAAATGAATTGCTAAGGGTATTACAAAGAAAATCGGCAACAATTAAACGATTTATTAAAGTTTCCTGCTGAAGTGCATGGCCTAGCCTAAAATAATTGTAAATCAATCTGCTAGCTATTTTACGGTCTTTAGACCCCATTTGCTTATTTTGACGATAGTAAACCGCTAGAAAACGATGCAAAGGCTGGTCTTGTTGGTAACGAGCTAAAATTTGCTCTACCGTGGCCAATTGGTGAATAGCTTTCATTTATTTAACCTTCTTAAGCTGAAAATCCTGATACTTTAAAATCATTAAGCTATGGTTATAATAACCCCATTTAGCATCCTTCACAAAATCGAGTTGGTTGTGCAAACCTTCTAATGAAGTTTTAGTCAAGTCATCGGCGAAAGCCTTACCTTTTTATTCATTAAAGAAGCAAAATAATAAGCAATATCAAAACCTTTAATAGCATACTCGCTAGGCTCTAAACTATATTTAGCTCGGTATTTTGCTAAAAAATGCTCTACTCTGGGGGTTTTATAATCTACTTTATAAGATGAGGTAATATGCGTGTTAAGCTTTTGCATGGTTGCAGCATCTAAGAACTGTAGCTTTTCCCAACCTGGGTGACCAATAACAGCAATTTGAAAATTCGAGCTTAACTTCAATAATTCTTTGGTGATAGAAAGCAAGAAATTTCTATCTGTAGCAGGCAAAACAACTACATTTAAACCAACCGGATTCAAATGTTTATATACATGCTCATAACCAATGGCTTTTATACCAATTTCAGAAAATGTGGTTTGCTTAAGTAAGCTATCGCGATATTTCTTAAACGGAACGGCAAATTTAAACTCATCTGCTTGGCCACTTCTAATCATGACGATTTCTTAGGCTTTAAATCAGATTTGATGAAGTTTACTGCGCTTAAGGTATGTTGCTCTAAAGAATTGTTAACGGTAATTAAATAGGGATTGTTAAACTGCTCTGGCCCACTTGCAGCCAAGGGAGAAACCACCAACTTTTGCATATTCTTGCTATAAGTAGCAAAAGCTTTTATCCCGTTAGGAAAAATAGGCCCAACAATTAAATCAGAATTTTTGATACCCGCTTTAGCTGCTAGTATGGCAATATTAGCTGGGTCGTCTTTAGAATCGTAAACTTGTAATTTAAAGTTAGCTCCTAAATTATGAGCTACAGAATCTAGTCCCATTTTAAAGCCTTGGTAAAAATCAATAGCAATTTCTGCTTTGGCTATGTCTTTTAAACCCGCGGTTTTATAATTAATGCTGGTAAGTTCAAAAGGAAGAACCAGTGAAAGCACCATTTCTGGCTTTTCCACTGGTTTTTCTTCGGGTAATGTTTCTAATTTAGGCTTTGTTTTAACCTCTCTATCAGGTGCAGGCTCTATGCGTTCTACAACTTTAGGGGTGGTTTTTGGCGAACAAGCCGCCAAGAAAGCTAAAAATAGTAATCTATAAACCCTACTCCCACTCAATGGTAGCAGGCGGTTTAGAACTGATATCATACACTACCCGGTTTATACCTTTAACATTATTGATAATTTCATTAGATATTTTAGCTAATAGCTCGTAAGGTAAATGACTCCAATCGGCAGTCATACCATCTACAGATTCTACAGCTCTTAAACTTACAACGTTTTCGTAAGTTCTTTCGTCTCCCATAACCCCAACAGATTGTATAGGCAAGTAAATGGTTCCTGCTTGCCAAACTTTATCATACCAACCTGCTTTTTTTAGGTTTTCTATGTAGATGTAATCTGCTTCTTGTAAGATAGCTACTTTTTCTGGAGTAACTTCTCCTAATATTCTGATACCTAAACCTGGGCCCGGGAAAGGGTGCCTGTGTAAGATATTCTCTGGCAAACCTAATGCTTTACCAACTCTTCTAACTTCATCTTTAAATAATGATTTTAAAGGCTCAACTATTTTGAGCTTCATAAAATCTGGCAAACCACCCACGTTATGGTGAGATTTTATAGTTGCAGACGGACCACCATTTACCGATACTGATTCTATCACATCTGGATAAATAGTACCTTGTGCTAGCCATTTTACATCAGAAATCTGATGTGCTTCATCATCAAAAACCTCTATAAAAACTCTACCTATTGCTTTTCTTTTCTGCTCTGGATCTGTTAAACCAGTTAAGGCATCGTAAAATAATTGTTTAGCATTAACGCCTTTTACGTTTAAGCCCAAATCTTTATAAGATTCTAAAACAGATTCAAACTCATTCTTACGTAGTAAGCCATTATCAACAAAAATACAATGTAAATTTTTGCCAATAGCTTTATGCAAAAGCAATGCCGCAACAGATGAGTCTACCCCTCCTGATAAACCTAAAACTACTTTATCATCACCTAATTGGCTTTTTAAATCATCTATGGTAATATCCGCGAAAGCATGTGGGGTCCAATCTTGTGAGCAGCCACAAATATCTACCAAGAAGTTTTGCAATAATTGCTTACCATCTGTAGAATGGGTTACTTCTGGGTGAAATTGTATACCGTAAGTTTGCGTTCCTTTTACTTGGTAAGCAGCAACTTTAACGGTATCTGTACTAGCAATAACTTCAAAATTTGAAGGAATTTCTTTTATGGTATCTCCATGAGACATCCAAACCTGAGATTTGGAAGGGATACCATGCAGTAAAGGATTATTAGCATGAATATACTCCAGATTTGCTCTTCCGTATTCTCTAATTTCTGAGGCTACTACTTGTCCGCCAGAATGTTGCGCCATATACTGGGCACCATAACAAACGCCCAATATAGGCAGTTTATCATGAAATTGTTTGAAATCTACTTGTGGGGCATCGGCTTGTCTAACAGAAGATGGGCTACCTGATAGGATGACACCTTTTGTATATTCGTCAATTGCTGGAACCTTGTTAAAGGGGTGAATTTCGCAGTAAACATTTAGCTCTCTTACCCTACGGGCTATCAATTGGGTATATTGCGAGCCGAAATCTAGAATGAGGATTTTCTCTTGCATGCGCAAAGGTAAAAATTTAAAGCTTTGTAACTAGTAAATAAGGTAAATAAGTTTAGCTAAGCTTTGGTGGCTTACAGAATCTTATCTAGTTTGATGCTAATCTTAAATTTCCTATTTTGTATAAAATCTAAACAGCATGAAGAAATTTTCATCTATACTTTTAATAGCTTTTTTGCTATTAGCAGTAATAGTTTTAATCAATACGTTCACTTTTAAAAGCAAGCAAATTACTGTTGAACCGGCAGAATTTGTTAATGTACCGCAAAGTTGCATAGGCAATTTACAGAAAGCCATTCAGTTTAAAACCATTTCTTATGACCAAGCCAATTTAATAGATAGCGCTGCCTTTTTAGATTTTCATACTTTTTTAGCACAAGCTTACCCTTTAACTTTCTCTAAATTAAAACTAGAAAAAGTTAACGACTTAAGTCTGATTTTACACTGGCAAGGTAAAAACAAGGCATTACAACCTATCATTTTAATGGCTCACCAAGATGTTGTACCTGTTGAGAAAGCAACCAGAAAGAATTGGCATGCCGATCCATTTTCTGGAGCTTTAAAAGATAATTTTATTTACGGAAGAGGAACTATTGATGATAAAGGAAGCCTAATAGCTATTTTGGAAAGTGTTGAGCTTCTTTTAAAAGATAATTTCATCCCAGAAAACGATATTTATTTTGTGTTTGGCCACGATGAAGAAGTAACGGGCAAAAGAGGCGCAAAGGTTATTGCTAAATTATTTAAGCAAAGAGGTATAAAACCAGCTTTAGTTTTAGATGAAGGCGGTATCATTACCAATTATAAAGTGCCGGGTTTAAGCAAACCAGCTGCCGTTGTAGGTATTGCAGAAAAAGGCTATGTAAGTATTGATTTAAAAGCGAAAATTGCAGGTGGCCACTCTTCTATGCCCGAAAAACAAACCGCTATTGATGAGCTTGCCAAAGCCATTGTAAAACTTAAAGAAAACCAATTCCCTTTAGAACTAGGCCCTGTAACTAATCTTTTTATGGATTATGTTGGCCCAGAAATGCCTTTTGTAAGTAAGATGGCTATGGCTAACCGCTGGCTGTTTTCAGCTATCATTAAAAGTAATTACGAAAAAACTGCTGCCGGAAGCGCTACTTTAAGAACAACTACAGCTACTACCATTTTTAATGCTGGCTTAAAAGAGAATCTTATCCCAGGTGAGGCAAGTGCTACTATAAATTTTAGAACATTACCTGGGGTTGATACTTTGGCAGTCATCAATCATATTAAAAAAGTGATTAATAACCCCGAGATTGAAATTAGCTTAAGGCAAGGCAGTTCTGCAACAGCCCAAATTGCCAAGGTTAACGATAAAACTTTTGATTATTTACAAAAAACCATCAGTGCTTTTCAGGAAGATATTGTTGTAACGCCTTATTTGGTACTGGGCGCTACAGACAGTAGGTTCTTTGGCGATTTAACCACACAGGTATTTAGGTTTACCCCTTTTACAGATCCTGAAGGTTTTCATGGTGTGAATGAAAGAATAAAAGTGACGGAATTTAAAAGCGGGATAATTTTCTATTATAACTTTATTAAGAATTACCAATAAACCTACCCATTTCGGGTAGTGCATCATCTAAAACTTCATGATACTTTTGGTTCTCATTTTAAACAATACATCATGATTAAAAACTTATTTAAAACCGCACTATCTGTAGCTTTAGTACTAAGCTTATTTTCTTGTAAAAAAGACAATGATAACAACCAAGCACCAATTGTAAGTGTTATTTCAACTACTACAACTTACACATACTTTGGCTCGCAACCTTATTTCATTATTGATGCAGAAGCTTATGATAACGATGGTACTATTACTAAAGTTGAATTTTATAGAGGCACTACTTTAATAGCTACAGAAACCATTCCTGATAGCAGAAAAACATTGAACGCTAAAAACCGCATAACTATTTCAGCTACTGAAACTCCGATTGATTATTCTAGAAGATATTCTACATATGTGGAAGGCGCTCCTCTTGTTAATGGTGCTAATACCATTACTGCTAAGGCTTATGATGACAAAGCTAAAATCACTACGAGTGCAGCTGTTACTTTTACATTACAACAAGCAAGTATACCGATAGCAATATGAGGAAAATAATTTAAACTTAGCAAAAACAGGTTAAGTTGTTCATCACAACTTACCTGTTTTTATTTTTACTCGCTTAACTTCTCACAAACTACTCCAAACTTATTTAAAAAATCTACACCCTCGTCTGATGGTAAGCCTTTATATGCTGCATAAGAATCTCTAAAATATACATGCTTTATACCTGATGATAAGATTAATCTAGCACAGGCAATACAAGGTGATAAAGTGGTGTATAAAGTAGAATCTTGTATTTGTGTGCCGTTTTTAACAGCATATAAAATTGCATTTTCCTCGGCATGTAAAGCTAAAGAGCAACTGTTTCTAGAATCTCTAGGGCAACCCTCTTGTGGCCATTCTTCATCGCAATTATGCGTACCTGCCGGCGGCCCATTATAACCTATAGAAATAATACGTGTGTCTTTTGTAAGTACAGCCCCTACCTGATTTTTTACACAATGCGAACGCTTTGCTAAATCAGAAGCTAAATTCATGAATATAAAATCGAAACTTAGTTTCATATATGCTTTATGTTTCCTGCTTATTTATTTGATGTGCTAAAATAGTAATAAGCCTTAATCTTTACCGTTAATTTTTAGATTCTATTGCTTTGATGGTCAAAGACATTCCTAAATCTGTAGTTTATTCTTCATCTGCTTAAATTTATTTGAATTGTAACTAATGCAATTTTACAGCTAATTTTAACCAATAAAATTGCATATTCGCATAATAGCATCACATAAAGAACCTTTATTACATGTTAGAATTGATTATTTCGGGTATTGGGTTAGGGATAGTACTCTCTTTTGTAACAGGACCTGTGTTTTTTGCGCTGATTAAGACGAGTATTGAGAAGGGATTTCATGCAGGAGTTTCTTTGGCTTTAGGAGTTGTAGTTTCTGATGCCGTTTATGTGGCTGTAACTTTATTTGGTTCCTCTTTACTCAATTTTGAAAACCAATATCGTTTACCTATCGGGATATTAGGAAGTGCTATTCTTTTTGGGATAGGTCTGTATTATTTGCTTAAGAAAGTAAAAATCACCTACGAGCCCATTCCTTCTTCCAGAAAAAACGCTGGTTATTTCCTTAAAGGATTTTTATGTGCATTTTCAATCCTTTTATTTTATTGTATTGGATAAGTGTAACCAGTGGAATTTACTCTTTAAACGGAGAGCTTAAAAGTGAACAAATTCTACCCTTTTTTGGAACTATTTTAATTACCCTTTTTGGGATGGACACGCTAAAAGCCTATTTTGCTCATCGTTTAAGACATAAAATAAGAGAGCAAACTATCCAAAAAGTAAACAGGATAGCTGGCATTTTAATCATAACCTTTGCTTTGAAATTGGTTTATAACCTGATATTTACTGAAACTTTAATTTAATTACAAGCTGCTCGTTCCCGGATAGATATCGATATAATCTACCACCATACCGCCTTCGCAACTTGTCATATTTTGCAACCTAAAGTATTTCCGATTTCCTTTTCCATAAAAGGTTTGTTTCCCTTCTTTGATACAAGGTTTGCCCTTGTTAATACTACTCACTAACGTTTCTATCCTACCTTCAAACTCAAGCTCTTTTACACTTAAGCGTCTTATTTTACCTGCTATTTTGAGATAGTCTCCATTTTCATTGTTTTGGGTACCTGATATCAAATACCAACTATTAGCTATAGGAATTACCTTAACATAACCGGGTTTGTCCCAACTGATCCATTGTAAAGTAATGGGATGCTTTCCAGTCCTTAAAGCTTGTTTGTTTACTGTTATAGGTTTTAGAGCTTTCTTCAAGCTATCTTGAGTATTTAAAAGCTTTTTTAAACTATCATTTTCTCTTAATAGCAATTCGTATTTTGCTTTATCATCTTGCTTAATTTTATTTTCTGTACAAGCAGCAATCAACAAAACAAAAAATAATACAGTTGAAAATTTCTTTAATAGCATCATATCTCTGAAACTCATCAATTATGCCAATAAAAAAAGTCGGTTAGTGTTTTATTCCAACCGACTTTCTCAATATTATTTGATAGAAAACTATACGTATGCTCTGGCATTTTTACCTTCCATCCAGTTCATGAAAGCTCTGTTCACTACTTTATTTCCACCTGGCGTTGGATAATCTCCTGAGAAATACCAATCTCCTAAATGATTAGGACAAGCTTCATGTAAGTTTTCTAGCGTTTGATAAATGACTTCTACTTTAGCACCAATTTCTGGTGGTGTAATAATTTGAGCAATTTTAGCTGAGATTTCCTCTGGTGTAAAAGGCGCATATATCTCTTTCACATGGTTAATAACCTCTTCTTTAGGAACATTGGCCTGCGCTTTGCATTTAGCGTAAACATCATGTATCAATTGTTCCATCCCTCTTTCTTTTAAGAGCTTTATAGCTGCTTCAAAGGCCACAAACTCTCCCATCCTACTCATATCTATACCGTAACAATCTGGGTATCTAATTTGTGGTGCCGATGATACAATAACAATTTTAACAGGCCCTAGTCTATCAAAAATTCTTAAGATACTTTGTTTTAAAGTTGTGCCTCTTACAATAGAATCATCTAAAGCTACAAGGGTATCAACATCACGTTTTATTAAACCGTAAGTGGTATCGTAAACATGAGAAACCATATCGCTTCTATCTGCATCTTGCGTAATAAAAGTACGCATCTTTACATCCTTGATAGCTAGTTTTTCTACTCTTGGTGTAGTCTTTAAAATCCTATCTAATTCTTCATCAGTAAGGTTATGACGACTATGCACCAAAGCATCTCTTTGTATTTTACGGTTGTAGGTATGCAAACCTTCTACCATACCATAAAAAGCTACTTCTGCTGTATTTGGGATGTAAGAGAATACGGTATGCTCTAAATCGTGGTTAACATGCTCTAAAATTTTATCACATAATAGCTGACCTAGTTTTTTACGCTCTTTATAAATATCAGCATCGCTACCTCTAGAGAAATAAATACGCTCAAAAGAGCATGATTTTTTTTCTACAGGCTCTGTAAACATTTCTTCTGTTACAGTACCGTCTTTTTTGATGATTAAAGCATGGCCTGGTTGTATTTCTTTAACCTGACCAATTTTTATATTGAAAGCTGTTTGCAATGCCGGTCTTTCTGATGCTGCAACAACAATCTCATCATCCTGATAATAAAACGCTGGTCGTATACCTGCTGGGTCTCTTAAAATAAAAGCATCACCATGACCAAAAATTCCGCTGATGGTATAACCACCATCCCAAGTTTTAGCAGATTTTCTTAAGATTTTACCTACATCAAGATGCTGAGCTATTAAACGAGAAATTTCAGCATTATCAAGTCCATCTTTTTTGAAATGGTCAAAAAGCTCCTGATTTTCATCATCTAAGAAGTGACCTATTTTTTCAAGAACGGTAACTGTATCTGCTTGCTCTTTTGGATGTTGCCCTAAATCGTACAATTGCTGCAATAGTTCATCAACATTTGTCATGTTGAAGTTACCTGCAATAACCAAATTACGTGTCATCCAGTTGTTTTGACGCAAAAAAGGATGGCAAGCTTCCACACTGTTATTACCATGTGTACCATAGCGCAAATGCCCTAATAATACTTCTCCGGTAAAACTGATATGTTCTTTTAACCAATTAGCATCTTTCAATAAAGCTGGATTTTCTTTCTCTACAGCAGCAAATTTCTTCATCACGTAAGAGAAAATATCTTGAACAGCATTTTTCTCCATAGAGCGATACCTACTGATATACCTATTACCTGGCTTAATATCCAGTTTAATGGTGGCAATACCAGCGCCATCTTGTCCGCGGTTGTGCTGTTTCTCCATCAGCAAATACAGCTTGTTTAAGCCATAAAGTGATGTTCCATACTTCTCCTGATAAAATGATAATGGTTTAAGTAGGCGGATGAATGCAATTCCGCATTCGTGTTTAATAGAGTCGCTCATCTAAGCTATTTGATAAGTGTGCAAAATTATGAATTCTTGCTAAATGCGGAAATTAAAAAAAATTAAAAAAGTCATACCAGTAACATTATTAGTAATAACCTTTATTTAAATCTTTTGATAGTGTTTTTAAACCAAAAATCCCTCCTAAAAAATTTAGAGGGATTTATGTTTTGTTAAATATGAATGCTTATAAAGCTATTATAATTTTTCGCCATGTTGAGAAATATCTAAACCAGCATCTTCATCTTCTTCTGAAACTCTTAATGGGCTAATCATGTCCGTTACTTTCAATAATAACCAAGAGCCAAAGAATGCAAATATTGACACCCCTATCAAAGCGCCTAAATGCACTAAGAATAAATGGGTTTCTCCAAATATTAAACCATTACCCGTTTCATTAGCTGCGTTAATAGATTGATGTGCGAAAACACCAGTTAACAACATACCAACCATACCGCCAACACCATGGCAAGGGAATACGTCTAAGGTATCATCTATAGAAGTACGTGTTCTCCAATCTACAATGAGGTTACTTACAACAGCCGCTACAACACCTATAATTAGAGAATGAGGTATGGTAACAAAACCAGCTGCTGGTGTAATAGCTACTAAACCTACTACCGCACCAATACAAGTACCCATTGCTGATGGTTTTCTACCTTTATAAGAGTCAAAAAATATCCAAGCAAGAGCTGCTGCTGCTGATGCAGCCATGGTATTTGCTAAAGCTACAGTGGCAAGCGTACCAGCACCATAAGCAGAACCTCCATTAAAACCTATCCAACCGAACCATAAAAGACCAGTACCTAATAAAACATAGGTAATTCTGGCGGGCGAATGGCTAGGCTCGTTTCTCTTTTTCAAATATAACGCGGAAGCTAAAGCTGCCCAACCTGCCGACATGTGAACTACCGTACCACCAGCAAAATCAAGTACACCTAATTGAAATAACAAACCATCAGGATGCCATGTAGAATGCGCTAAAGGAGCGTAGATTACAATAAAAAACAAGCAAATAAATAAGCAGTAGGAAATGAATCTGATACGCTCTGCAAAAGCTCCGGTAATTAAAGCAGGAGTTATAATGGCAAATTTTAACTGGTATAAAGCAAACAATACTAAAGGAATAGTTGGCGCTAATACCCAAGGTTTACCGTCAATAACATTACTCATCATGAAAAATGTTCTAGGATCACCGATAATACCACCAATAGAATCGCCAAAAGCTAAACTAAAACCAAAAACCACCCAAATAACGGTGATAATTGCCATACAAATAAAGCTTTGTAGCATGGTAGAAATCACATTTTTCTTTTTCACCATACCACCATAAAAAAACGCTAAACCTGGTGTCATAATCAATACTAATGCTGTTGCGCATAGCATCCATGCTATATCTGATGAATTATACTCACCAGCAAACATCTCCCCTGGTACTGAGGGATAAAAAATCGTTAATAATGCAATAATTGCAAGAAAAATAAACGGAACTTTTGATAATTTCTTAGCCATTGTTTAAAATTTGGATTTATTATGGCTGAAAATTAGGAATAATTATATGATTTATACTAAATATTATATTTTTTTAGTTTTTTTTCAAAAAAAACACCTTTTTTAAGAACATAAATGAAATTCATTAAAAAAATCAGGTATTTATTTTAACATTTTTTTAAAAAAACATATTTTTCAAATCATATTTTATGCAAGATTTAACAAAAAAAGCATCCAAAAACATGACTTAAAATCTTATTTCTATTACAAGACTTAAAATATTTTGAAAAAACTAGGAAAAACACCAGCAATTAGAACTATAACAGCCAGAATTATGATGAAGAAATCAAAAATTGGAGATTTTTTTTCCTTAACTATTAATTGTTCTGGTTTCTTTAGATAAATATGAAGTGGAATATTAAAATAATAAAATAAAGACAACACAGTAGTTAATACTGCCACAATTAATATAGGAACTAGAAAGCCAATAGCTGTAGTTTCTGAAATTAAAGAAGAAAACACAACAAATTTAGCCATGAAACCAACCGTTGGAGGTAAACCAGTTAAAGAAACCATAAATACAACCAAACAAGGTGCTATAATGGTATTTAATTTACCCAAGCCTTTCAATTGTTGCAGTGTTTTAATATTAAAACTTTCTTCTAAGTAGGCGATACTCATGAAAGCACCAATATTGGTGATACTATAAGCAAAAAGATAAAACCATAAGTTGCTAGACATAGTGCTATCATCTGGCAAAACCAACAACATCAATAAAAAACCTGTATGCCCTATAGAAGAATAAGCTAACAATCTTTTTAAATCTTTCTGAAAAACTGCCATCACATTTCCCACAAGCATGGTTAAACCCGCTGCAAACAAAATAATGGTTGAAAAATGTATAGAAACAAGCTGAAATGGTGCTGCCAATCTGAATAAAAATGCGAAAACTGCAATTTTTGGTACTGTAGATAAAAAGGAACTTACAGAAGTAGGCGCTTGCTGATAGGCATCTGGTGTCCAGAAATGAAAAGGCACAAAGGATAGTTTAAACCCTATACCTGCTAATACCATTAACAATACTAAACTTGCCGAGAAGCTATTTACCTGCTCAAAAGCTGTAAAAATATGATCGTTATAGAGGTTTAAAGTTCCAGAGAAACCATATAAAAATGTTAGCCCATATAACATGATAGCAGAAGCTGTGGCTCCAAAAAGGACATATTTCATCCCTGCTTCTGCTTGTAACTTTTCTTTATTGGTATAAGAAACCATCAGATAAGATGCTATGGATAACATCTCTATGGCTAAAAAAAGCATTAATAAGTTTGCAGATGATATCAGCGTAAGCAAACCTAATACACCGCCTAAGAAAATGGTATAAAAATCATTTATCCCTTTAGGGTGATTTTTTAAATCTTTATCCTGATTAAAAAACACTAAGGATAATAATGAAGCAAATAAAGCCAATAACTTAAACCCAATGACATAGCTATTATGCAAAAACATGCCATTAAACAATAACAAACTATTGGTTTGTATAATATTTAACTGAATAAGATAGGCAACAGCAGCTAAAAACAGTGTAAACATTGTTGCAAAAAACACCAAACGCTCTGCCTTTTTCATAAATAAGTCTATTATAATGATCAGCAGAAAGCCTACAGTTATGATAAACTCTGGGATAAAGTAAGACAGAGAGGCTATGATATTCTCTGTGGATTGCGCTATATCTAAACCTGTTTGCATTAGGTAAACAATAAAATAAACTGGTTTACAGATGAGTTGATGGTATTAAAAACCAAAGAAGGCATGATGCCCAACAATATGGCGAAAAATGCTAGCGGTACAAGGGTTAAAATTTCTCTTGTATTTAAATCTTTCAATTTTATAAGCCAGCTTTCTTCTTTTACTCTTAACTGCCCAAAAAACATTCTTTGCAATGTCCAAAGTAAATAGGCAGCCCCTAACAATATTCCAAAAGAACCTAAAATGGCCATCCAGCGTGGAATAAGGCCATTTATACTTTCTGAGTTAAAAGCACCTATTAAAGAAAACGCCTCGGCAATAAAAGCAGAGAAGCCTGGCAAACCTAAGGAAGCAAAAAAAGCAATCATCACAAAGCCTGTGTAAATAGGCATGTGGGTTGCTAAACCTCTAAAGTTGTAGATATACCTATCATGAACGCGGTTATAAACCACACCAACAATAAAAAACAACATCACCGATAAGAAACCATGAGAAATCATCTGCATCATGGCACCACTAATACCTTCTGAGGTAAGAGATGCTAAACCTAACAATACAAAACCCATATGCGAGACAGATGAATAAGCAATTAAGCGTTTTAAATCTGTTTGCGCTAAAGCAACCATAGCCCCGTAAAGTATAGAAACTACACCTAATAAGCCTACGTAGAAAGAAAGATTTAAGGCTATATCTGGAAATATGCTGTAAGCAATTCTGATAATACCGTAACCTCCTACTTTTAATAATATACCTGCTAGTATGATAGAAATTGGTGTTGGTGCTTCCACGTGGGCATCGGGCAACCAAGTATGAAAAGGTACAATAGGTACTTTAATAGCAAAAGCTATAAACACGACTATAAATCCTAACAACCTTGCCGGGACACCTAAAATATCTTGATGCACTAAGAAAGAAAATATACCGTTTGGCACATAGTTTTTTGGGTTCATCATGTGTACGATATTGAAAGTATGGTTACCTGTTAAAGGGTCTATAACAGAAAAATATAAGCCTGCAATAACCAATAACATAAATACCGAACCTAATAAAGTATACAAAAAGAACTTAATAGCTGCATATTCTCTCCTTACTCCTCCCCAAATCCCTATAAGGAAATATAAAGGAAGTAGCATCAACTCGTAAAAAACGTAAAATAAAAAGATGTCTAGAGCACAAAAAACACCCATGATGGCTGTGTTCAACAACATCATTAAAGAAAAATACCCTTTATGATTTTCTTTTATTTCCCATGATGATAATGCCGCAATTAACATAACCAAAGCAGACAAAAATAAAAGTGGAATAGAAAAGCCATCAACACCCAATAAATAATCTATTTGTAAAGCGCCAAATTTTCCTACATCTAAACGTATCCAAGGTAAATATTCTTTAAACTGATAGCTATCTAACTGATTTACACCTGCAAAAGCTGCTCCGGTTTGGAATTGGCAATACAAATAAGCCGTTATAGCTAGCTGTATTACAGCCACGGCAACGGTAAAATATTTAAAAGTTTGACTATACTTTTTAGGCATTAATAAGATGATTAAAGCAAAAAGTAAAGGCACAAATATTAAAATTGATAATAAACCCATTTTAAAATATCATTAGATATATAAAGAAAGTAATCATGATTAAAAGCATCCATATGATGTAATGCTGTACTTTTCCGTTCTGAACATTTCTAAACCAAATATTCAAACGTTCTACCACACTTGCCACACCGTTAACTAAGCCATCAATAATATGCACATCAAACCAATTGGCTAAACTTGAAATATAGAGAATAGCTGAAGCTGATGAATTTACCAAACCGTCTATCACATTTCTATCAAACCAGTAATAAGCTTTAGCTTTTAGTAAAGTAGGTTTTACGATGGTTGTATTATAAATCTCATTAAAGTACCATTGTTGATAAGAAAACTTAAAAATCCAAGTCTGTTCTAAACCAAAACTGAATTTGTTTCTAGCATAAGCCAAATAAGTAATCCATAGCAAACCTAGGCTTAAGATATTGATATAAACAGGTACCAAAATATGGTAAATACCTCCTATATGCTGCTGTGGTGCTAACTGATGGAGCAACCAAGATGCCTCTAAACTGAATGGATGATAAGAGAAAACAAATGCCAAACAAAAAACCGCAAGTACCATTACTGGATATTTTAACCATGCATTAGCTTCGTGGATATGAAATTGGTGATGATCTAATTCTAATAATTGAGGAAGTCTAAAATCTCCAAAGAACACCTTAAAAACTACTCTGAAAATATAAAAAGTAGTTAGCCAAGAGGTTAAGGAAACGATGATTGGAAAAATCCAGAAAATACCTCCTTTAACATCGGCCCACTCAAAAACACTTATTAAAATAGCATCTTTTGATAAATAACCTGAGGTAAAAGGTAAACCCGATAAAGCCATAGCGGCTATAATGAAAACAATAGCTGTTATAGGCATACTTTTGAAGAGCCCGCCCATGAAGGTCATATCTTGTTCATCAAACTGAAGTTGATGCTTTTCTTTTAAGTGATGTAATTCATGAATAATGATACCTGCACCTAAAAACAGTAAACACTTAAAGAAAGCATGAGTAACGAGATGAAAAATTGCAGAAGCTTCATCGCCTACGCCAATAGCCAACATCATAAAGCCTAATTGAGAAATGGTAGAAAAAGCTAAAACCCTTTTGATATCATTTTGAGTAAGTGCAATAGTGGCAGCCATAAAAGCTGTAAACACACCTATTGATGCTATTACAACTAAAACGGTTTCATTAAATAAAGGCGCTATCCTTACCAATAAGAAAACACCCGCAGCTACCATGGTTGCAGCATGTATTAAGGATGAAACAGCTGTTGGCCCCTCCATAGCGTCTGGCAACCAGGTATGCAATGGAAATTGTGCCGATTTTGCAACCGCCCCAGCAAAGAAACAAAGCCCGGCAATAGTTAACCAATAATCGGGCATCATGTTAAACGGACTTACCCACATGCCGTTGGTTATAAAGGAGGAAGCCATTAAATTACCGCTTCCAAATAAAGCATCTATATCTAAAGTGTGGAAATGGCTTAGCATAATCATGATACCAGCTAGAAAGCCTAAATCGCCAAGCCTATTCATGATAAAAGCTTTTTTATTGGCTAAAACTGCTTGCTCTTTTGCAAACCAAAAACCAATTAAGAGGTAAGATGAAAAACCTACTAACTCCCAGAATATGTATATTAAGAAAAGATTATCGGCCAAAACCAAGCTCAACATAGAGAAACAAAACAAGCTTAAATAAGCAAAATAGCGTGGCTTAAGTTTGTCTTTACCCATATACTCTACGGAGTAAACATGCACTAATAAAGCTATTAAGGTGATTAATAATAGCATGAGCACCGTTAGGTCATTAAATAAAAAACCTAAACGGATATCAAAATTTTTAAAAACTATCCAAGGAATTGAAAAATGAAGCGTTTTAGCAAACCAGACTTTTATAAACAGGGCAATAGCTGCTATAAAACTTGTTGATATTGCTGTTATGGCTATAAAAGAAGCAAAACGTTTAAAAATTAAGCTAAAGAAAAATGATAATAATGGCGCACAAATAAGTAAGAAAGCTAAAATTAGCACCGCTTGGTTTGATATGTTGATGATGCTATCCATTAACCTCTTAAAGAATTAGCTTTATTAGGGTCAATAGTTTTTACCCTTTTAAAGAAGTTTAATATGATAACCAAACCAACGGCTACTGAAGCAGCAGCCAATACAATAACAAATAATGCAAAAAGCTGCCCATTGTTATTGATAACATCGTATTTAGCAAAAGCTACCAGATTTAGAATGGAGGCGTTTATCATCAGTTCTATACCAATTAGAACTTGTATAGCATTTTTTCTAGTGATAACTGCGTAAATACCTAAACAAAATAAGATAGCTGCAATAAATAGAAAATGCTGCAAACTAATCATTTTTAGGCTCCTTTCTAGCTAAATGAGCAGCACCCACCAAGGTCATCATCAATAAAATTGAAATCAACTCGAAGGGTAATAAAAACCTCCCCATAATGTTAACGCCAATATTATGAACATTACTGGTTTGTGCTTTATCTATCAATAATTTATTAGATTTTATCCAATCTAATTGTTCAAAATCAACTAATAAAATGGCGTAAATGATAATAACTAATAAGGCTATAGTGATTATAGTTGCTGGAATTCTGTTTGCAGAAAGTGCTTCTTTCTTTAAGTTCACAATATTGTCTAAAGAATCTTTTGAAGAAAGCATAAAAACAAACAAAAGCATGACCAGCACACCGCCAACGTAAATAACAATTTGGGTTAAGGCTACAAAATCTGCTAAGGCAAAAACATATAATCCTGCAACACTTAACAGGGTAACAAAAAACATAAAAACAGAACGCACCAAGTTTTGACTAGCTACTACATAAACACCACTTAAAATGGCTATTGCTGCAAAAATGTAAAATACTATCTGTTCTACCATATTCTATTTTTCTGATGAATGACTTTATCGTCAAACAAAAGAAAGCTTAATTATTCTTTATTGTCTTGTTTAAGTGCTGCTAATTTAGCTGCTTGGCGCTCTGCCAATTGTTGTTCAAGAGCTTGTCTTTTTTCTTCGGCTTCTGCCTCGGTCATATTCGCAAATTTATAATTCAAATCAGAAATATGAGCTACGCTTCTATCATATTCGCTTGTCATGGTGATACATTCTGTTGGGCAAACTGTAGTGCATAAACCGCAATACATACATTTAGCCATATCTATATCAAACTTTGGCGTATACAATCTTTTAACAGAACCGTCAGATGTTTTGCCTATAGCTTCTGTGGCTTTAATAGCTTCTATATCAATGCAATTAACAGGGCATATTTTTGCGCATAAATCACATACAATACAATCGTTAATTTCTACATGTAATTGATACCTACCCACTTCTGGCACAGGTATAGTTTCTTTTGGATATTGAACAGTTACAATGCCTTCTGCTTGATCAAAATATCCACTATGCTCAACAGACTTAATTGTCTTATCCGCTTTAGCATTAAAAAAATGTTTTAGGGTCAAAGATAAACCTTTCCAGGCTGTAGTAAATCCGTTTAAAGCTCCTTTTATCATATTAAAACAACAACAGCCTCCATAAACCTGAAATAACTAAACATGCAAACGCCAAAGGCGTAAGTATTTTCCAACATAAGCTCATCAATTGGTCTACACGTAAACGTGGTAAAGTCCACCTGATCCACATCTGAGCAGCAACTACAAGCAAGCTTTTTATCAACACCCAAAATATACCCCAAAACATACCAGTGGTATAATCTGCTAGTTTTAAGTTCCCAATATTTGGTAAAGGCGTATTCCATGCCCCTAAAAATAAAGTAACACCAAACATGGCAACCAAAAACATCATAGCATACTCTGCTAAGAAGATAAAGGCGAATCTCAATCCTGTATATTCGGTATGGAAACCACCTATTAATTCAGATTCTGCCTCCGGAATATCAAAAGGCGCTCTATTACACTCGGCCAATGAAGCTATAAAGTAGATGATATAAGCGATGATTAAATGTGGAGCTTGAAAAACATTCCATGCGAAAATGCCACCAATATCTTTAACATTCCAAAAGCCAAAAAATCTTATTTCTTGTTGAGCTAAAACACCTTGATTTAAGCCAATAAGCTGTAAATCTAACGTTTGAGCTATCATAACCGCTGCTATGATAGCAAAGCCAATAGGAATTTCGTAAGAAACTATTTGCGCTACCGAACGTACCGCACCAATTAAACTGTATTTATTATTTGAACCCCAGCCTGCCATTAAAATCCCTAAAGCTTCAATAGAAATAATAGCAAAGACGTAAAAAACGCCTAAATTCATACTTACGGGTGTTAAACCAGGTGCCCAAGGTAAAGCAGCAAAGCCTAAATAAACAGCTACAAATATGATAACAGGTGCTAAAGTGAATAGCACTTTATCTGCAACGGTAGGGACTATAAATTCTTTCTGGATAAGCTTAAGAATGTCAGCGAGAGTTTGCATCCACCCAAACTTACCCACTTCCATAGGGCCAAGCCTATCTTGAATAAAAGCAGATATCTTTCTTTCTGCGTAAACGCCAAATAGAGAAAACACTGCAATGAATGCAAAAATAAGGCTTGCGGTAAGTATATAGAGGATGTAAAAGTCCAATCTTAAACAGCTTAGTTTATTAAGATTGCAAACTTAATGATTTAGATTCTAAAATGCCCCTAAGAATGATAAAATAGCTTATTTATCCCAAATATTTTTTTGAACGAGGTTAATCTTATCCCCAAAAAATATTTTAGTGCTACGTTCAAAAGATGGTGTCTTATCAGAAACATAAAATTCATCTTTGGGAAGCTCTTCTGTAGGATTGATGAGATTTAATGCTTCTAATTGCCTTTTAACATCATCAGCTACAATATCTGCAGTACTTAACACTTCAACTTTTTCATGATAATATGCTTCAATTTCTTTTTTTATTAAAGGATAATGAGTACAAGCTAAAATAAGCGAATCAATTTTTTTAAGCTTTGGCGATGATAAATAAGAGTTGATAATGGTTTGGCTGATATTATTTTCAAAAAAGCCTTCCTCTATCATGGGTGCTAATAATGGCGTAGCTAAAGATTTAACTTCAACAGCAGGTTTTGCTTGTTGGATTTTTAAAGCGTAAACATTAGAACGTATGGTGGCTTTGGTGGCTATTACACCAACTTTTTGGTATTGTTGATGATTCACAATAAAATCTACCACAGGGTCTATCACATTAAAAATGGGTAGTTCTTCTCCTAAAAAATCTTTTAAATCTTGATAACCCAAGGATGATGCCGTGTTGCAAGCTATGACAATTACTTTACATCCCTTTTCCTGTAAAAACTTGCCAATTTTAAGACTGTAGTATTTTATAGCTTCCGGAGATTTATCGCCATAAGGCATATGGGCTGTATCGCCAAAATAAATAATCTTCTCGTTAGGAAGCACTTTTCTAATAGCGCTGGCTACAGTTAAACCTCCAATACCAGAATCAAAAATACCTATGGGCTGTGTTTTTTTCATGTAATAGGTTACAAGCTACAAATAAAATAAAAAAATGCGAAGCCTTTGAGAATGGCTTCGCATTTAAATATTCTATATCGCTATAGCAATATTATTTTAAACCTAATTTAGTTTTAACATCAGTAAGGATATTGATACCACCATCAAAGTAAACAATACCTGGTTGGGTTGTATCAAAAACGTAAGCATAACCTTTTTCTTTAGCTACAACTTTTACTGCATCTTCTGCTTTTTTAAGAATTGGGTCATATAACTCGCCTCTTTTTTTCTCGAAGTTTTCGCCAGCTTTTTGTTGAAATTCTTGAATTCTTTTCTCTAAGTCTTGAATTTCTTTGATTTTCATCTCTTTCATCGCATCGCTTAAAGTTTTTTCTTTAGATTGATAATCTTGAACTTTAGCTTGATACTCTGAATACATAGTTTTACCGTCTGTATCTAAAGTAGTTTTATAAGTTTCTAATTGTTTGTCTGCTGTTGCTACCTCTGGCATAGCTTTAATTAACTCTGCAGAATTGATATAAGCAATTTTCTGCTGTGCATTAGCCACATTCCCAGCAAAAAACAAACATCCTGCTACTAACGCAATCTTAAATAATCTTTTCATTTCTATTGTACTTTTTGTTTTACGAGTTTATAATAAATTTTTCTATTTAGCAAATGAACCTGGCTTATATCCTAATCTTGTTATAATATCATTGCTTTTATCATAACTTGGTCTGGCAAAAAGCATGGTTACAGAAGCTTTGTCTAATATGATGTCTAACCCATCTCTGGCGGCATATTCTTCTATGGCCTTTCCTATTTTTTCTTGAATAGGCTTGATTAATTTCACTCTTTGTTGATAAAGCTCTCCTTCAAAGCCAAAACGCTTTTGTTGTAAATCTGTAGCTTCTTTCTCTTTTATTTGTATTTCTTCTTCTCGCTTTTTACGCATTTCATCAGTTAATAAAACCTGATCTGCTAAATAAGCTTTATTTAAAGTTTCTACTTCTATAAACTTTTTATCAATTTCTTTTTGCCACTGTTCTGATAAACCATCGAGCTGTTTTTGTGCAGATGAATACTCTGGAACATGTTTTAATATATAATCTGAATCAACATAAGCTAAACGTTGCGCAAAAGCTCCAATGCTACTTATAACGATTAATAGAACAGATATTATATATCTCATGATTTTAATTAGTTAAACCCTCCTAATTGTTGTGCTATACTAAAGGTAAATGGCTGTCTACCGCCATCCTGTTGTCCGGGTATCCTATCAAATGCGTAACCATAATCTATACCTAATAAACCAAAAATTGGCAGGAATATTCTTGCACCAACACCCACAGATCTTTTTACGTTAAAAGGATTAAAATCTGCGAATCTATTCCAAGTGTTACCACCTTCCATAAATGTTAAGGCAAAAACTTGAGCTGATTCACTTAAAGTAATAGGATGTCTTAATTCTAAAACATATTTATTAAAAATTGGGCTACCAGCTGTAGTAGGCGCACCTTCTGGTACAACAGCGTTATTTGCATAACCTCTTAAACCAATAACCTCAGAGCCTTGTAAAAAGTCAAATGCTTGCAAGCCATCTCCTCCCAATCTAAACCTCCCGAATGGGGCTTGACCAACTTCTTTACTATAAAAGCCAAGGAAACCAAATTGAGCTTGAGCTTTTAATATCATTTTACCATAAACTCTTTGGAAAAACTGAGATTCGAACTTCCATTTATGGTATTCTGTAAATTTATATCTCTCCGCTGTAGGTAAATTACCATAATTTTTACCGTTAAAAGCTGAATAAGGCAAGGTAGCCTGTACAGTAAATTTAATGTTTGAGCCAGAGGTAGGAAATATAGGTGCATCAATAGAGTTTCTGCTAAAAACTTGAGACAAACTTAAATCGTAAGAATCTCCGTTTTCAAACAAATAACCTGCATAATTTTTTAACCTAAATTGCTGTAAGTTGGCAGAATAATCTACTCTAAAAAAGTCATCAGGCCATTTTAATTGCTTACCTAAACTAAAAGTAACACCATTTAAACGGATTTTTTGCTGCACAGGGTTAGAGTTTGCTAAACCATTACTTTGTAAAGATGTAAACGCACTTATACCAAAATAAATAGGTTTTTTACCTCCAAACCAAGGCTCTGAGAATGAGAAACTATAAGACTGGAAAAATTTCCCGTTGGTTTGTCCTCTAATACTTAACTTTTGTCCATCTCCTTTTGGTAGCGGTTTATAAGCTTTTAGGTTAAATAAATTCTTTGCAGAAAAGTTATTGAAGGTTAAACCTAAAGTACCAACTACCCTACCACCTCCAAAACCTCCAGAAAGTTCAATCTGGTCTGATGGTTTTTCTACCACTGTATATTGTATGTCTACCGTACCATCTGCTGGGTTAGGTATTGGTTTGATATCAACTTTTTGCTCATCAAAATTACCTAATTGGGTAATTTGTCTTTGCGAACGAATTAATGCGTCTTTAGAAAATTTCTGACCAGGTTTAGTTCTAATCTCCCTTAAAACTACTTGATCATTTGTAAGCTCATTACCTTTTAAAATAATTTTATTGATGGTATACTGCGGACCTTCAAATATTCTGATTTCAAGGTCAATCGTATCATTATAGATTTTTGTTTGTACAGGGTCTACATTGAAAGTTAAATAACCATCATTTAAGTAAAGAGAAGAAACATCATCACTGTTAGGACTAGAACGTAGCGTTTTTTCTAATTTCTCTTCACTAAAAACTTCTCCCTTTTCTATCTTTAATACTTGCTTTAATATAGATGTTGGATATTTAGCATTTCCCACAAAAGTTACATTTCCAAAATAGTATTTAGGCCCTTCATGAATCTTCATATCTATATTGATAGCATTTTTATCATGAGGATAAATAGAATCTGAAACAATTTCTGCTTCTCGGTAGCCTTTTTCACGCATTTTAGCTACCAGTTTATCTTTATCTTCTTCGTATTTTTCTTGGATAAATTTACCTGAGCCAAAAACTTTATACCATGCTTGTTCATGAGTTTTCTTCATGAATTTCTTAAGCTTAGCATCATTAAACTCTTTATTACCTTCAATATTGATGGCGTTTACTTTTACCTTATTGTTTTTATCAACTTTAACATTAACAATTTTACTGTTAGCATCAGAAGTATCGGCTTTGTAAGTAATATCTATTTCTGTATTGAGGTAACCTTTCTCAAAAAAGTGCTTTTTAATAATAGCATTAATGGTTTTATTTAAATTCTCATTAACAACTTTACTTTTCTGATTATTAAGTTTTTCTTGGATTTCTGTAGTTTCTGATTTTGTTAAACCAGATAATTTTATGGATGATACACGAGGTACTTCAACCAAATTAAGATCAAAATAAACAGAGTCGCCTTGAATTTTAGCTATAGAAAGTTCAATATCTTCAAACAAACGTTGATCCCATAAGTTTTTAACTGCAGCAGAAGTAGCTTCACCTGGCACCATAATCCTATCACCAACAGCCAATTTAGAAATGGTTAATAAAACGGCGGTATCCAAATAATTTACTCCGTTGATTTTAATACCTGCAATAGTGTATTCTTTTGGATTAAGGTATCCTATTTCATCATCTGAGGCTTTTGGAGTGTTATTTCTTGAGGACGGACGTAGTTGTGCAAATCCAGAAAAACAAAGATTGATGAATATAATGGCTAAAAATAATTTCTTCATTTATTTACGTATCGTGGCTAAATTAACTTTATTCTTTGTTAAAATTTGTTAAAAGTAAAATTTAGCTAATTTGTTCGCTTGTTAAACCGAACCTTCTTTCTCTTTGTTGATAATCAAAAATGGCTTCAAATAGGTCTTCTCGCCTAAAATCTGGCCAAAGTTTATGGGTAAAATATAATTCGGCGTAAGCCAATTGCCAAAGCAAATAATTACTAATTCTATGTTCACCGCTAGTTCTAATCATTAATTCTGGATCTGGCAGATTATGCATAGTAAGATAAGACGAAAACAAAGCTTCTGTAATATCCTCTTCTTTTAGCTTGCCAGCTACTACATCAGCAGCAATTTTCTTTGATGCTTCTGTAATTTCCCATCTAGAACTATAAGATAACGCTAAAGTTAAGGTTAAGCGTGTATTGCCTGCTGTTTTTGCCATGGCTTCTTTTAACTCTTTATAACATCTTGATGGTAAAGCGTCTAAATTCCCAATAGCATTTAATCTTACATTATTGTCCATTAAGGTTCTTGTTTCTTTACTGATGGTACTTACTAAAAGCTCCATTAAAGCCGTAACTTCCAATTTTGGTCTGTTCCAGTTCTCGGTAGAAAAAGCATATAAGGTAAGGTTTTTTACACCTAATTCTGCTGCTCCTTCTACAGTATCTCTAACGGCTAAAACACCATTCTTATGGCCAAATACTCGTAATTTCCCTTGCTCTTTTGCCCATCTTCCATTGCCATCCATAATAATGGCTACATGTTCTGGTAATTTTGAAACGTTAATTTGCTCCCTGAAACTCATCTATTTATGTAAGATATTTTTAACTAAAATAACGGACAATTTTGACGCACAAAGGTATAAGATAAGGTAATACCCGCAAATAGATAGGTGTCCTTTTTTCTAAAATCGCCTCTTTGTACGCCTTTTACATCTGGCGTAGCCACATTACCTAATTTATTTTGCCCTATAGAACGGTCTGCAAGTGCTGCTCTTGTGCTTCCATAGGCTATATTAGGATATCTTTGGCTTACGTCATCTAAATAATCTGTATTGGCTTTTCTAAACCCAAATTCTGCCGCTATGTTGAGTTTTTCATTAATTCTATACTTTACACCAGCCCCTAAAGGTATAGATGTTGAAATTGTTTTATAGGCTTCGCCATTGGGTTGCCCCTCTGTATTAAACAATCTTAATTCGTAAGTTTCTCCCCTATATTCTGTTTTAGGGTTGAAACCAAAAACAGATAAACCTGTAAATATAAAGGAGTAATTCTAGACTGACCAAAGTTTAAACCGTAATCAAAAAAGTTAAATTCTACTAATAAACTCCCCTCGGTTACACCAGAATAAAAATTAAGATTTCTTTCTCTTTCTTGTGCAAAATCAGAATCGGCATCGTTAGCATTTACTTTTCCGTTTAAAACGGATAATTTTAACGACCAAAAACCATCGAAATTTCTTTTTACAGAACCCCCAAAAGCTATATTGTTAAACTTATAAAACTTATGTTGATTTAAATCTCCTTGATATCCCATACCTCCGGCGCTAATACCTAACTCCCAAGTTTGAGAAAAGCTTGGTAAGACCCTAAAAAACAAAGGAATAAAAGGAGCTTAAAAGATTTAAACATTTAATAATTTCTGGTATCTATACCCCAAAGTAATTTGTTTCTTAACGTAGATAAATAGGTTTCATTGTTTAGTCTAACTAGGTTGATATCAAAATCTGCTCTTTTAACACTTAACCTTATAGATGAGTCTACAATTTCTGTTCTAGAATCGCAAGTAACCAGATACTTAGAGCTTCTACCTTCTATTTCAAAAGTTAAAGTATGAGCATCAGATAAAACAACCGGTCTTACGTTAAGATTATGAGGAGAAATTGGCGTTATCACCATATTACCTGAACGTGGAAACACAATAGGACCACCACAACTTAAAGAGTAAGCTGTTGAGCCTGTTGGGGTTGCAACAATTAAACCATCTGCCCAATAAGAGTTTAAAAATTCACCATCTTGATAGCAATGAATAAGCATCATGGCAGAATTATCTCTTTTATGTATGGTTAAATCGTTAAGTGCAAAATTAAGGTCTTTGAAAAGGTTTTGGTTTGATTCTACCTTTAGCAAACGCCTTACGTCTAAAGTAAATTTATGATTAATAAGGCCTTCTATAGCTGATTTAATGCCTTCTTTACTTACACTTGCCAGAAAGCCCAATCTTCCAAAATTGATACCCACCATTGGGATGCCAGAGTCTCTAACAAAAGTTACGGTATCAAGCATGGTTCCATCGCCGCCAAGGCTTATCATTACATCTACCTTATCTTTGATGTCTAAATGAGTTTTAAAAGTGCCAAACTGCTTTGGCAGAAATAATTTATCCTTTACAAATTCAAAAAATCTTGATAAACTAAAACTTCTACCTCATGCTCTACCAAACAATCAAAAACCTGTTGTACATAGGGTAAAACCGAGTTATTAAATTGTCTGCCGTAAATTCCAATGATCATTACTTTTATTTTATATCAATGAATGAGGATTAATTTTTAATGAGCTAATCTTAATCAAAGCTCAGATAATTCATCAAAGAATCAAAACGATTTTTAGAATCATTATCGCGTTGTAAATGGTTAAAGGTAGCTTTTATAGTGTAATCGTATCTTAAAAAAGAGGCAACGATTTGGCTGATATCTGTTTTATTTACTTTAATAGTAATTTCTAGTTTTGTAGAATTATCAACTGTATCTACATAAGAACTTAGAATTTGCGCATTATTAGACTCAACAATTTGTGCTATATGAGACAAAGAATTATTCCTGTTACTAATTTCTAGCACTATTATACCTCCGGGGTCTGTTACAGAAGTTATTTTAGCAAAATATTCTGTTAAAGTATTAATAGATATTAAACCCAGATAATTCATGCTGCTATCCAGAACCGGTACTGCTGTTAATTTTTGCTCGTAAAACAGTTTGATAACTTCGTAAATATGTTGGTCTTCATAAACAAATGGATTTATTAAAGATAAATTCACGTTTGCTACTGTGGTATCGTAATCAGGAATTTCAATGATATCTTCATCAGAAATTAAACCCAAAAATTGAGTTTCATTTACAATGGGCAAATGATTTAGCCTAAACTCAGCCATGCGATCCTCAACTTTCTGAATGGTATCAGAGGTTTTGATGGATGGTATCGCATCTGATATGAGTTGAGCTGCAATCATTGATTCTCTATCTTTTCTAAAACTTTATTTAAAATTTGATTAAACTCTGCTGGCTGTTCCATCATGGGTGCATGCCCGCATTTATCTATCCAATATAAATCAGAATTTGGCAATAAATTATTAAACTCTTCTGCCACTTCTGGTGGTGTAATTCTATCGTTTCTGCCCCAAATTAAAGAAACAGGAAGTTTTATCTTATGCAAATCTTTAGACATATTGTGTCTAATTGCCGATTTAGCCATGGCTAAAATTCTGATTACTTTATACCTATCATTTACCGTTTCAAAAACTTCATCAACCAATTCTTTGGTTGCTGTAGCAGGATCATAAAAAGTAAACTCTACCTTTTCTTTTATAAAATCGTAATTCTCTCTTTTAGGGAAAGACCCACCAAAAGAGTTTTCATACAAGCCAGAACTTCCGGTTAAAACCAATGATCTCACAAATTCTGGGTGTGAAGTAACAAAAACTAAACCAACATGCCCGCCCAAAGAATTTCCTAAAACAATTACATTTTGGAACTTCTTAAACTTCACAAATTTATGAACAAATTTAGCCAGACTTTTTACACCAGTTGTTAACAGAGGTAAATCATAAATAGGTAGCATTGGAATAACTACCCGATAACGATCTTTAAATTCGAGTATAACTTCTTCCCAGTTACTTAAAGCACCCATTAAACCATGGAGCAACAACAAAACCTCACCTTCACCTTCTTCTATATATTTGAAACCGTTTTCCTCTTTAATTGTAAACTCCATAAAAATTATATCTCGATAATGTGTATCAACTGCTAAAATAATAGTCTGTTTTTAATTTGGGTACAAAACCTTATTAAATGTTTATAAAATTAGTCTTTTAAGCGGTTTGTTAAAGAACTATTTCAATAAATTTTAAGATAACAAGCTTTTTATACTTTCTGATATTGCCTTTCCATCTGCTTTACCAGAAAGTTCTTTACTTGCAATACCCATTATTTTACCCATTTCTTTAACAGAAGTTACATTTAATTTATCCATTAATTGCTTTAAATAAGCGTTTAATTCTTCTGCGGAGAGTTGCTTTGGCAAGTAATGCTCAATAACTTCAATTTCTTCTGCTTCTATCTGATATAAATCTGCTCTATTTTGACTTTTATAAATATCTGCCGATTCTTTTCTTTGCTTTACCAACTTTTGAAGAACCTTTATTTCTGCTTCTTCAGTTATTTCTGTTGAAGCACCTTTTTCTGTTTTCGCTAGTAATAGAGCCGATTTCACTGCTCTTAAAGCTCTTAATTGAGCTTCATTTTTAGCCAACATAGCAGCTTTAATATCTTGATTGATAGTAGTTTCTAAAGACATAATGATAATTAGGATTAAAACCTCTTTTCCTGAAATTAATAAGCTAAATTAAATATTTTTTAGATGATGACTAGTACTTGCTTGCGAAGTTGGCATAATCACCAAATCATTTATATTAACATGCGCTGGTCTTGTGGCTATAAAAACTATAGTTTCTGCAATGTCTGATGCTAATAAAGGTTCATAACCTTCATAAACTTTAGCTGCTTTTTCTTGGTCGCCATGAAATCTTACTACAGAAAACTCTGTTTCAACAGCACCAGGATGTATGGCACTCACTTTTATTCCATGTGGCAATAAATCAATTCGCATAGCTTTATTAAGTGCATCTACAGCGTGTTTAGTAGCACAGTAAACATTTCCATTGGCATAAACTTCTTTTCCGGCAATAGAGCCTATGTTTATGATATGGCCAGATTTTCTACTAATCATCCATGAAGAAACTATTTTAGAAACATATAACAGTCCTTTTATATTGGTGTCTATCATGGTTTCCCAATCTGTTAAACTCCCTTCATGTATAGGGTCTAAACCCTGGCTCAAGCCTGCATTATTAATCAAAACATCAATATGGCGCCAATCGTTAGGTAAATCATGTAAATTTTGGGTAACGGCTTTGCAATCTCTAACATCAAAATTCAAGGCGATAACTTCTATACTAAAATCTCGCTCTAGATTTTGTTTGAGATTTTCAAGTTTATCTTTTCTCCTTCCTGTGATGATGATTTTATAATTAAGCAGTGCAAAAGCTTTTGCACATGCCTCACCAATACCTGATGTAGCACCTGTTATCAATACAATTTTAGACATAGCTTATTTTTTGTGAAATGTGATTTTAAAATATGGCTCTTACTCGAAATATAAACTAAAAATAAAGTTTCTTAGAAAAAGTTTATCTAATGGAGTAGAATATGGGTCTTCCCCTCTTCTTAAAACACTATTTACAGAATTAGCAATTTTTATTTCTGGAGAAAGCTTAAAAAATTCGAAATACAAATCAAAGCCTAAACCAGCTTCATAAGAAAATATACCTTGTTGGTTCTTTAATAATTTATTAAAATAGGTATTATCTGCATCGTCAGCATTTTTCTTTGCGCCAATATCAAAACCATATTTTAAGCCTCCTATAAGATAAGCCCTAAAATTACCCTTCCTTTCTGATTTTAATTTAAGTAATAAAGGAAAATCTATCATGGTAGACGATACGGCCCTTCTTGTAAACCCTTCCGGAGATTTTACCGTTTCTTGTTCGTAAGAATTACCACTCTCAAACTCGTAATCTATAACTCTATCTGCAAAAATTAGGGTAGGTGTAAATCTTAAATCCAGATGTTTGGTTACATATAAATTGGCCAATAAGCCAATTCCGAAACCAGGATTTAGTGTTGAACTGATGCTTTTTACTTGCTCTCTAATTGGTGGTCTGCCTGCTGCTGCATCTATTTCAATAATATCGTCTCGCCAGTTTAAGCCTTTTTGAATTTTATATTCCGAACCTATATATTGAAAAGTAAAACCAAAGTGTAAGGGTTCATCGTCTACACCACCGCCCCAATTACCTTGCGCTTGTACACCAATTGCAAGAAAAATAAGCGATAATAGAACCGATAAACTTTTTATCATTTAACTCCTGTATATATAGAACAAATGCCAAACGCCAAAGGACGACATTTGGTATTTTTGTACCCAACTTTTTCCATCAAATCTGTAAACCTACTTCCATCCGGAAAAGCTTCTACAGACTCTGGTAAATAACTATAAGCACTAGCATCTTTAGAGAAAATCTTACCAATTGTTGGGGTAATATAATGGAAATAGAAACTATATAATTGCTTTATAGGAAATGCTTTGGGCTTAGAAAACTCTAGAATAACCGCTTTGCCTCCAGGTTTTAAAACCCTTAACATATCAGCTACACCTTTTTCCAAGTTTTCAAAATTTCTTACACCGTATGCAACAGTTACTGCATCAAAAGTATCATCATCAAATAATAGCTTTTCAGAATCTCCAAGTCTTACCTCAAAAACTTCGCTTTTACTTCTTTTGATGATTTTTTCATCAGCAATATTTAACATGCCTTGAGAAATATCTACACCAATAATTTTCTTGGGTTTTAAAATATCCAAAGCCTCAAAAGCAAAATCGCCAGTGCCCGTAGCAACATCTAAAATATATTGTGGTTTATCTTTCAAAAGCTCTTTTATTGCTTTTTTTCTCCAAATAATATCTATACCTAAAGACAAAAAATGATTTAGAAAATCATAAGTCTTAGAGATATTATTAAACATGGTAGCTACTTGCTCTTTTTTTGTAGCCTGCTGATTTTTATAAGGGGTAACGTTTTCTGCCATTATTGTGCGCAAAGATAAAATATATTTTACGAGCTACGATTTTTTTAAGTGATGATTTAATTCTCACCCTAAATACTCGATAAGTTAAACCTCAAACTTATCTGTTTTGTTCGTTAAAATCATAACTTCTTAAATTCATGAAGCAAAGCACTAATAAATAGACAGTATATATTGAACTAAAAAACTAAACCTTACCTTTGCAGGATGATTATAAAGTCGGCAGAATTTACCGTTAGTAATACCAAAATAAGCAAGTTACCACCACCAATATTGCCAGAATATGCTTTTATAGGCCGTTCTAACGTGGGTAAATCATCTCTTATCAATATGCTTTTGAATGCCAAAGGCTTAGCTAAAACATCGCAAAAACCCGGTAAAACACAATTAATAAATCATTTTTTAGTTAACAAAACTTGGTACGTAGTAGATTTACCTGGCTATGGCTATGCTAAAAGCTCTAAAAGTAACCGACAAGAGTGGGCAAAATTTATCAGAAACTACTTAGAAAAAAGGGAAAGTTTACAATGTGTATTTGTTTTGATAGATAGCAGACTTGAACCTCAGAAAATTGATATAGAATTTTGCTGCTGGCTAGGAGAAAGAAGCATTCCTTTTATATTGCTTTTTACAAAAGCTGATAAACAGTCGAACGTTAAATCACAACAAAATATGGCAGCATTTAAAAAAGCGCTGCTTGCCTTTTTTGAGGAAATACCACAAATGATTTTAACCTCATCAGAAAAACAATTAGGAAAAGAAGATGTATTAAACTTCATCCAAGAAGTTAATCAAAATTTTATTGCACCACAATTTGATTTTGAAGAAGAAGAAGAACAGGAATAAAGCATGAAAAAATATTTATCATTAGTAACTTTTTCGCATACCATTTTTGCGATGCCATTTGCTTTTATTGGCTTTTTTCTGGCTGTAAACACTACAAATTATTCTTTTTCGTGGTTTAAATTGGTTTTAATGGTACTATGTATGGTATTCGCAAGAAATGCTGCTATGGCATTTAACAGATACCTAGATAGAGATATAGACGCTAAAAACCCAAGAACAAAAGTACGTGACATACCTGCCGGAAGAATATCAGCTAACAATGCGCTAGTTTTTACCCTTACCAACTGCTTACTTTTTATTGCTACAACATGGTTTATTAATATGCTGTGTTTTTGGCTTTCGCCGATAGCCTTACTGGTTATTTTAGGATATAGCGCTACCAAAAGATTTACGGCCTTATGCCATTTGGTACTAGGTTTAGGTTTATCATTAGCGCCAATTGGTGCTTATTTGGTTGTAACCGGAGAATTTGCCCTTTTACCGATATTGTTTTCTTTAGCTGTTTTATGCTGGGTAAGTGGTTTTGATATTATTTATGCTTTACAAGATGAAGAGTTTGACCGAGGTGAAAAACTGCACTCTATACCCTCTTATTTTGGCAAAAATAAAGCTTTATGGATAAGCAATATTTTACACATCTTATCTGCCATATTTGTAATAGCACCAATTTTCATTGCTGCTGATAACTTTTCTTGGCCATACTATGTGGGCTTAACCATCTTCATTAGTATGCTTGCCTACCAACACCAACTGGTTAAACCCAATGATTTAAGCCGAGTAAATTTTGCTTTTATGACTACCAATGGCATTGCATCTGTTGCTTTTGCAATTTGCTTTTTATTTGATATTTACTACCGTTCGTTATGATTATAGAAAAGAAAAAAGAACCTATCTTCCTGAAAATCTAGAAATTAAATGGGATAATTTAGAACCTATTTTTCAGGAATTATTGCATAGAGAAATTAATTCTTCAGAAGAATTAGAAGCATGGCTAAAAAACAGAAGCGAACTTGAAGCCGCTCTAGAAGAAGATTTCGCTTGGCGCTACATAAAAATGACTTGCGATACTGCAAATGAAGATTTAGTTAAAAGTTTCCAATATTTTGCTACCGAAATTGAGCCACAAATAGCTCCATTAAGCAATCAATTAAATGAAAAGCTAGTAGCTTCTCCATTTCTAAATCAATTAAACCAAGAAAAATATTTTATTTATTTAAGAGGAGTAAAAAAAGCTCTAGCCCTTTTTAGAGAAGAAAATATCCCTTTACAAACAGAACTTCAGGTAGAGCAGCAAAAATATCAAGCAATTACTGGCAGCATGTCTGTTACCCTAAACGGACAAGAATATACGTTAGAACAAGCTTCAAATTTTTTAAAAGATTTAAACAGAGAAACTAGAAAAGAGGCTTGGGAAAGTATCACAAATCGTCGTTTAGAAGATAAAGACAAATTAGAGGAGCTTTTTAACAAACTAAAAGCTTTACGTCATCAAGTAGCTTTAAATGCTGGCTTTGACAACTTTAGAGATTACATGTTTGAATCTTTAGGTAGGTTTGATTATAACGCACAAGATTGTTTTGATTTTCATGATGCTATAGAAAAAGAGATTGTTCCTATTTTAGCAGAACAAGCAGAAGAAAGAAAAAAAGCGCTTCAATTATCTGGCTTAAAACCTTGGGATACAGAGGTTGATACATCGGGTAAACCCGCTCTAAAACCTTTTGAAAATGGTAAAGAATTGATTGATAAATCTATACAATGCTTTAACAAATTAAACCCTGTCTTAGGCGAAAAACTAGCTATCATGAAAGCTAATGGCTTTTTTGATGTTGAAAGTAGAAAAGGTAAAGCTCCGGGTGGTTATAATTATCCTTTAGCAGAAACTGGCGCTCCTTTCATTTTCATGAACTCGGCAGGTTCTTTTAGAGATTTAACAACTATGGTACATGAAGGCGGACATGCCATTCATACTTTCGTTACCGCAGATTTAGAATTAAATGATTTTAAACACTGCCCTTCTGAAGTAGCGGAACTAGCCTCTATGTCTATGGAATTAATCTCTATGGACCATTGGGATGAGTTTTTCACCGACCCGGAAGAATTAAAAAGAGCAAAAAAATATCAGCTTAAAGATGTTCTAAAAACGCTTCCATGGGTGGCTGTGGTTGATGCCTTCCAACACTGGATTTACACCCACCCAGAGCATACCACGCAAGAACGTACTCAAGCTTGGAAAGAAATATTTACCAGATTTGGAGCCAACTTTGTGGATTGGACAGAACATAGCGACGCATTAGAAAATCTTTGGCAAAAGCAACTCCATATATTTGAAGTTCCTTTTTATTATATAGAATATGCCATTGCCCAATTAGGAGCCATCGCTGTTTGGAAAAATTATAAAGAAAATCCAGAAAAAGGCTTAAGCAATTATTTAGATGCTTTAAAGTTAGGTTATACTAAATCTATCAAAGAAGTATATAAAACAGCCGGTATAGAATTTAATTTTAGTGCCAGCTACGTAAAAGATTTAGCATCCTTCATAAAAGATGAGCTTAAAAAACTAGATTAACAAGAAAGCCGATTTAAGATCGGCTTTCTTGTTTTATAAGTCAAAACTACCTTTTACGTTTTCTATTTGCCATATATTCCAATACAGCTTCTTTAGAAGTAAGCCAGTTTTTACCTTCTTTATAAGCATCAATTTTACCTCTTCTAGCAAGTAAACTTATATATTCTTGCCCATAACCAAAGTTTGGTTCTTGTACTAAAGAAGCAATTTCCATGAAGCCATCATCAGCACCTGGCATTGCATTTAAATAAATATTAAGCGTACGCTCTACAGCTTGAGTTATCAATAAAATTAATTTGCTATAGTTACCATTATTAGCCTGATTTAATGCTTCGTAATACTTTTTTCTATCGTTTTTTAAAATGATAGCAGGCGGAAAGCCTTTTCGCATTAATAATAAATTCATGGCTAAACGTACTGTTCTTCCATTACCATCAAAAAAGGATGAATCCAAACAAATTTGTGATGAAAAACCGTAGCTAATTCTATATCATTTAAACCTAAAGGATTATCATTCACAAAGCCAATAAGTTCATCAACCAAATCTGAAACCTTATTTGCATTAGGCGGAATAAAGTTAGCACCAGAAATTCTTACACCACCATTTCTTAACCTCCCAGCAAAATCATCCTCAATACTTTTTAAGACCAAACCATGTAAAGAAAGAATATCAATAGCCCTTAACTGATACTTTTCATCTACCAAACCATATAAATAATCAATAGCTTTATCATGGTTATAAGCTTCAAAATGCTCTCTTAAAGATTTCCCTTTGATGGTTATCCCTTCTTGAATTATCAGCTGTGTTTCTCTTAAATTAAGCGTATTACCTTCTATTGAGTTAGAATTATAAGTCCATTCTAAAACTAAACTCTCTTTTATTTTATTAAGGGCGCTTGTGGACAAAGGCCTGCTAGCCTTAAGCTTTTCTAGCTTAACGTTTAGCCGCTCAAAAACTAAATTATAGTCTTCTCTATATGATAAATCTACTTCCCACACTCCCCAAATATCGGTATTTATATTTTTACTATCAAACGATACTAATTTATTTTTCTCAAAAGCTATATTTGGCAAAAATTTATTATTTATGCTAACTCATCACGTATTATTTTGGCTTAAAGCCGATACAACCGAAGATCAAAAAAAGGCATTCCGCAAAGGATTAGAATCTTTAGAAAAAGTAGAAACTGTTAAATCTATTTTTATTGGTACACCAGCACCTATAGAAAGAGCGGTGGTAGATACTACATACACCTTCTCTTTAATCACTCTATTTGAAGACCTAGCAGGCCATGATGTTTATCAAACACATCCTGTTCATCTAGCTTTCTTAGACGAGTTTAGAGTTTTATTTGAAAAAGTAATCATTTACGATTCTATTTAAGTTTTCTTTACGAGATAAGCGATTCATCATTCATCGCTTATCTCGTAAATATTATCTTTTCTTTATCTGCTACTTAACTCTGCTAAACGAGTTCAGAAACTAAATCTGTAAAAATTATAACTCATTTTTTCATTTTCCTTCTCTAAATGGTGCAATAATCTTTATTTTGTTAAGATTTCAATATGAAGAGAGATTTACTAAGAAAGAAAAGTATTGCCAAAATACTTCAAGATAGCCAAGAAGGCTTTAGCGACGGCGAAAACCACGGCTTAAATAAAATTTTAAAAGTAAAAGATCTTACTTTTATGGGTATAGCTGCAGTTATAGGTGCAGGTATATTTTCTACTATTGGTGAAGCTTCTTATAACGGAGGTCCAGGGGTATCCATACTTTTTATTTTAACAGCCATAACTTGTGGTTTTTCTGCACTTTGTTATGCCGAATTTGCATCAAGAATACCAGTTTCTGGCAGTGCATATACTTATGCTTACGCATCTTTTGGCGAACTAATAGCATGGATAATTGGCTGGGATTTATTAATGGAATACGCTATTGGTAATATTGCAGTAGCTATTTCATGGAGCGGTTATTTTGTAAATCTTTTACAAGGATTTAACATCAATATCCCAGGCTATCTTACAATGGATTACTTAAGTGCCTATAAAGCAAGCGAAGAAGTTGCTGCCTTAAGCAAAAGTGGTTCTTCTTTAAGTACTTTAAGTGAAAACACCTTAAACGCAGCCCAAGCATGGGCAGGCGCTCCTAGTATTGGTGGATTAAAAATTATAGCTGATGTACCCGCTTTGGTAATTGTATTTTTAATAACCTTCTTAGTTTACATAGGTATAAAAGAAACTAAAAGAGCCACAAATGCCATGGTTATTTTAAAGATAGTTGTGGTGTTGGCTGTTATTGTAGTAGGTTTCTTCTATGTAACACCTGCAAACTGGCATCCTTTTTTACCCAATGGTTTTAGTGGGATGATGAAAGGTGTATCTGGTGTTTTCTTCGCTTATATAGGTTTTGATGCTATATCAACCACTGCTGAAGAATGTGAGAACCCACAAAAAGACCTACCAAAAGGTATGATTTATTCTTTGGTGATTTGTACTGTACTTTACATATTGATAGCATTAGTGCTTACAGGTATGGTAAACTATAAAGAGCTACAAGTTTCAGACCCTTTAGCCTTTGTTTTGAGAGAGTAGGACTAAACCAAATTGGTTATATCATTTCTGTGAGTGCTGTTATTGCTACCGCAAGTGTTTTATTGATATTTCAAATGGGGCAGCCCAGAATTTGGATGAGTATGAGCCGCGACGGATTGTTGCCTAAAGCTTTTTCTAGAATACATCCTAAATTTAAAACACCGTCTTTTTCAACCATTGTTACTGGTCTTGTTGTAGCCATTCCCGCCTTATTTATGAACCTTACAGAGGTAACAGACTTAACAAGTATTGGTACTTTATTTGCCTTCGTATTGGTGTGTGGTGGCGTTTTACTTCTACCAAAAGAAGAAGAAAACGAGAGCAGCAGAAAAAGGTTTAAAATGCCTTACATCAATAGCAAATACATTATACCCTTACTATTAACAGGATTAACAATTGCATTTTATAGCCAAATATTAAATTTTTTTGATTTTAGCCAAGGCTGGGAAACCATAAAAGAACAAATTCCTTTTTACCTCTTTATAATTTTAGCCCTTTTTATGGCTGTATTGTCCTATTTAAAAAATCTTTCCTTAATACCTGTTTTAGGGCTTTTAAGCTGTAGCTATTTAATGACAGAATTGGGATATACCAATTGGCTAAGATTTCTTATATGGTTAGGAATAGGTCTTGTTATTTACTTTTGTTATGGTATAAGAAAAAGTAAACTCAATCAGAAACAGAGCTAAGAATAAAAAAGATACAGGAATTACCCAAAAATCAACACTTTTACACGGTTCCCAGAAAACCTGTTTATCAACTGAAAAATAACCCAATTGAGAATCTTCTACACTTTGTAGAGATAATAACTCAATTTTACTTATAATTTAAATAAAAATTATATCAAACATCTTATTATCAGACATTTAAATAAATATAATTCTTTCTATTTTTCACATGAATTAACCCTCTCGTTTTTCGGACTCAAAATTGGATAAGGTTTATCCTAAACTAATTCGAGATGAAGACTTTAATATTATCAATTTTTCTTACTTGTACGGGTGCTTACTATTTTATGAATGAATACCATTGGAAAAAAGTTAACCCTGAAGGCTATGCAAAATCTAAAGATGAGGCAGAGTTAATCTTGAAATCTAAAAGAAACAAGGAAAAAGAATCCACGAAAAGGGTTTCTATAGAAAATCCAAATACGAGATTATTGATGTTAAGAATAAACTAGGCTTAGCTCTAGTTTATTCTGGTAATTTCTATTTTTTCTGTTTGTGTAACCATTAAAGGAACTTTTTCTAAGGTTACAAAACTCAAATCTAATCCAAAACCTTTCTCTTCAGATAAGCTAACCTTTTTAAGGTTAAAGTAGTAGCCCATGATGAGCTTATCCCAAAAAGATAAATTATTAGCTCTTGAAAGCGTTTTTTCTAAAACTACGAATCTAAAATCGCCTACTATTTTATGCTTGTTTAATGATTTATAATGGCTAGTAATATCAACCTCATCGTTTTTAACCAGGTCTTCTACTACCTTTCTAAACAAAGCGCTAATTTTTTGCTCTATTCTAAAACCAAGTTTAAAATCTATCCTAATGAGCTTACCTTCTACCAAATGCTCCACTTTATACTCGCATCTGTAAGGCTCATCAACAACATCTACGTGAACTAGCCAATAAACATCGGCTCTTTTAGGTTTCTTTTGAAGAATAGAGTATATAATTTTTGATTCTATTTCTGATGGAAAATTTGCACTAGTTAAGTAAACCAGTTGCGAAGCATATTTAGGAACAGATTCATCCTCACTTAACTCTTTAATGATATCAAAATACTGTTCTATCTCAACAAATTTCAAGAACCTGTTTTTGATTTTTCTGGCCGAATACCATGCCCACATAACAGAGAACATAATACTTGCAATAAAAATGGTTACCCAACCGCCATGAAATACCTTAGTTAAATTACTGATAAAGAAAACACTCTCTAAGAATATATAAGTGGCAAAAAATACAACAATAAGATAAATAGGATATTTCTTTTTATGAAGATAAATGGATAGCAAAATGGTGGTCATAAGCATCGCCATGGTAATTGATAAACCATAAGCGGCTTCCATATTTTCTGATTTCTTAAAGTATAAAACTACAATTATGCAGCCCACCCATAATAACCAATTTGTGCTAGGAACATATAATTGTCCCTTTTGCTCTGTTGGATAATTGATTTTTACTTTAGGCCAAATGTTTAATCTTACTGCTTCAGAAATCATGGTAAAAGAACCAGAGATTACAGCTTGGCTGGCTATAATAGCTGCAATTGTTGCCAATGAAATTCCAAATACCAAGAACCACTCTGGCATCATTCTATAGAATGGATTTCTACCATCTAGGAGTTCGTTTTGTAAGCTTAATAAGAAAACACCTTGTCCAAAGTAGTTTAACAATAAACAGCTTTTTACATAAATCCAACTTACCCGGATATTAGGTCTTCCACAATGCCCTAAATCAGAATATAAAGCCTCTGCCCCTGTGGTACAAAGAAAAACAGCTGCAAGAATACCCAAAATAGATGCCGTATGAGTTTCATTTAGTATGAGCGGTGGATTAACAATTAACTGATAAGCATAGTATGGGTTAATAGCATTTAAAACAGATGGATCTTTTATAACATAACTAAAACCTAAAATCCCCATCATGGTGAACCATAAAAACATAATAGGACCAAAAGCTTTTCCTACTAAAGAAGTTCCAAACTGCTGAATCACAAAAAGAAGCGTAATTAAACCTATAACAATGGGGATAGTTTGTAAGTCTGGATAATAAATCTCTAAACCTTCTATAGCCGCAGAAATTGTAATTGGAGGAGTGATAATACCATCTGCCAGAAGTGCACAACCACCAATAATTGCAGGCACAATAAGCCATTTGGCCTTTCTTTTAACTAATGAGTAAAGAGAAAAAACTCCACCTTCTCCCTTATTATCTGCCCTTAAAGTAATGATAACATATTTAAGCGTTGTTTGTAAAGCTAATGTCCAGAAAACGCAACTTAATCCCCCGTAAATAAGCTCTTTAGTAATAATATGGCTACCAATAATTGCTTTAAAAACATATAAAGGAGAAGTACCAATATCGCCGTAGATAATACCTAAACTGATGAGAACACCAGCCGCGGTTAATTTATTTAATTTTTTGTGTGCAGACACATCTATTTGTATTAGTCGGGGACAAAAGTAATTCAACTTCTTAACAAACACAACCTTAGCAGCATATTTACGTAAGAGTTAAAAAATAAATAATTACAGATGTTAAATTCTGTTAAAAAAATGGCCTTTTTTAGTGAAGTTTAATTATTGTTATAATTTTATTTATATTTTTGAAGTATATAATTAGGTATGAAAAATAAATACTCCTTTATTACGTTTTTAACAGCTATCACAATTGTGCTTTACACAAGTGTGTCTTTTGCTGTTGTAAACGATATAAAAAGTATTATAGATTCTACCAAAACTACCCTCAAGTTAAAAGATAGTAGACCCAATAGACCAACGTTCTTGCCTCCGGTTGCAGCAGATTTCCAATCTTTTATGATTAAGGTTTCTGCTATAAAATCTATCAATACTTCAAACAAGAGCTTAACATTAAAAAACAATAAGAGTATAAGCACTAATGCAGAAGCTCAAAAGCCTCTAGATAATGTTAAAATTTACCCAAACCCTATTTCTACACAAATAAACATTGCTTATACGCTAAGCAAAGAAAATCAGGTAACGGTTAAGATCCTAGATATTTTAGGAAATGAAGTAGTGACCCTTTTATCTCAAAAAGTTGCCGCTGGTGAACAGGTAAACTCTTTTAACCTAAACACTAAACTTAGCAGCGGATTATACTTTGTTAGAGTGGTTGCCGGTTCAGAGTCTGTTATCAAAAGAATCTCTGTATTATAAATAAAGACTTAACTTTAAGCCCCAATTGTTATGCAATTGGGGCTTTTTTGTTTAACACATACATGATATATGAAAATTATAGCTATTGGGCGTAATTACGCAGAACATGCCAAAGAATTAAATAACGCTGTACCAGAACAGCCTGTTATTTTCATGATGCCAGACACAGCCTTATTAAAAGGTAACAAACCATTCTATCATCCTGATTTTTCTAAAGATGTTCATTATGAAGTTGAATTGGTCTTAAAAATTTCCAAAGAAGGAAAGCATATTGCCAAAAAATTTGCACATAAATACTATGAAGAAATAGGTTTAGGGATAGATTTTACAGCTCGAGATTTACAATCTGAATTAAAATCTAAAGGATTACCTTGGGTATTAGCCAAAGGTTTTGATAACTCTGCTCCGGTAAGTGATTTTTTGTCTATTAGCTCTTTTAAAGATTTAAACAACTTAAATTTCTCTTTAAAAATCAATAACGAAATAAAACAGCAAGGTAATACCAGCCATATGATGTTTAGTTTTGATGATATCATTTGCTTTGTCTCCCAATATTTCACACTAAAAAAGGTGATTTAATTTTTACAGGTACCCCTGCTGGCGTTGGCAAAATTAATATTGGAGACAGATTACAAGGCTATATTGAAGAACAAGAACTTCTAAATTTTGAGATTAAATAATATACTTCCTATGAGATTGGTTAAAGCCGCTTTACTTTTTTTTTGCTTATCCCCTTTTTGTTCTTTTTCTCAGCAAGATAAACTTCCAGAAATACCTGTTAATTATTTCTTAAATCCATTAGATATCAAACTTTTCTTATCTGGTACTTTTGGTGAAGTAAGATCAAATCATTTCCATTCAGGTATAGATATTAAAACCAATCAAAGAGAAGGCTACCCGGTTTATGCTGTAGCCGATGGATATATCTCAAGATTAAGGGTACAAATTGGAGGTTTTGGAAATGCTGTTTATATCAATCATCCAAACGGATTAACTAGTGTTTATGCACATTTGCAAAGGTTTAATGATAAGATAAGCATATCCATCAAAAACTATCAATATCTTAAAGAAACTTTTGAAGCAGATTTTCCGCTAACGCCGATAGAAATACCTGTTAAAAAAGGAGATATTATTGCTTGGTCTGGTAATACAGGTGGCTCCGCAGGACCACATCTACATTTTGAAATTAGAAATACAAAGACCGAGCAAACTATAAACCCTTTAGTTTTAGGTATCAAAATACAAGATGATGTTAAACCTCAAATAAATGGATTTTACATCTATAAAGTAAACAATGCACCATTTAACGAATTTACACCGAAACAATATTTTCAAACTGTTGGTGCTAACGAAAAATATAACCTAAATAAGGTAAACGTAGTTAATGTTTCAGGAAAAATAGGTTTAGGTATCATGACTAATGACCTCATGAATGGTTCTGGAAATAGAAATGGCGTTTATAGCACCACCATTTGGCTAGACCAAGAGAAAATTTATGAAACCCAAGCAGACCAATTTTACTTTGACCAAACCAGAACTGTTAATACTTATATAGATTATCCCAGTAAAATATCTTCTGGCCGAGTTATAGAAAAAGGCTTTATCAGTAAAGGAGGTAAAACAAGTTTCCATAAAACATTGGTAAATAATGGTATTATCTATTTACAAGACAACCAAATCCACGATATCAAATATCTGATTAAAGATGTTAATGGAAACGAATCTGTCTTGAACTTTAAAATCAAAAGTACTGATACCAGCATACCAACGGCATATAAAGCTAAAGGAGCACTCTTAAACCACGAACAAGAGAACATCATCACCAAAGAAGATATTAACATTAAATTTCCAAAAGGGATTTTTTATGATGATGTTGATTTTACATATTCAAAATCACCAAAAACAGCTAGTAGTTTATCTCCTATCCACAGCATCCATAATAAACTAACTCCTTTACACCAAGCTTTTGAGATTATGATAAAAGCAGATACTTCATTAAATAAAGTAAAAGACAAATTGGTTGTGGTAAATGAAAATGGTGCTTACCAAGGTGGCGAAGTTATAAATGAATATATAAGAGCCTACCCAAAGTCGTTTGGGAAGTTTTATCTAAAGATTGATAGTATTGCTCCAAATATAATTCCAATGAATATAACGAATAATGCAAATCTCTCTTTACAAAAAGCTATTTCTTTAAAAATTAGCGACAATTTATCTGGGATAAAAGAATTTAAAGGTTATATCAATGGCAAGTGGGTTTTAATGGAATACGATTATAAAAAAGGTTTGCTTTGGCACAACTTTGATGAAAGAACCGGCTTTGGCAAACATACTTTTACCTTAGTTGTTAGCGATATGAAGAAAAACACAAAAACACTTCAACTCAACTTTTTTAGATAAGTTAAAAATTAAATCAAATGGAATTAAAACAAGGAGATAAAGCCCCAGAATTTACATCAAAAGACCAACACGGAAACACTGTTTCTTTGAGTGATTTTATTGGAAAAAAAGTTGTTTTATACTTTTATCCAAAAGATAATACCCCAGGTTGCACAGCAGAAGCTTGCGATTTTAGAGACAACTATCAGAGTTTAAAAGCTAAAGGTTTTGAAATTTTAGGTGTAAGTACAGATGATGAAAAATCGCACAAAAAATTTGTAGAGAAATTTGAACTTCCTTTTACCTTGCTAGCTGATACTGAAAAAGACATTGTAGAAAAGTATGGGGTTTGGGTTGAGAAAAGTATGTATGGTAAAAAATATATGGGTACAGACAGAAAAACCTTTGTAATAGATGAAAATGGCACTATACAAGCTATCATTTCAAAAGTAGACACTAAGAATGCTTCTGCACAATTATTAGAAGCCATTGCATAAAATCCTTGAAAATTAAAAAACAAAAGCCTTTTTCTGATTAGAAAAAGGCTTTTTGTTTTTATTTAAGGTTAATCTTATCTGAAATTCTTAAAAGGTGCAGGTAAGTAAGATAAAACCGGACTTACTTTTACCACTTTAAATTCTGTTCTGCGGTTTAACTGATGTTCCTCATCAGAACACTTAACACCATCTGCACAAGCATTTAAAAGCTGACTCTCGCCGAAACCTTTAGAACTCAAACGTTCTTTTCCAATTCCTTTATTTTTCAAATAATCTTTTGCAGAAGCAGCTCTTAACTCTGATAGTTTAAGATTATAAGCTGCTTTTCCTCTAGCATCAGTATGAGATCTTAGCTCGATATTTACGCTAGGTGTATTGTTTAAGAAAGCAACAACCTTATTTAACTCTGGCTCTGCATCTTTTCTAATATTGTATTTATTAAAATCGTAATAAATATTCTTAAGTCTTACCAAATAAGCCTCTTCTACCTTCTCAACCTCAAATTTCACATTAAAAACAGTAGATTCCGTTGCTCCTTTAGTAGTAATATCGCCTTCTTGTCTCGAGAAAAATTTATCCATATCCCCTCTAACCGTATAATCTGTTTCTTTTTCTAAAGCAAACTTGAAAGAACCATCTTCCGCAGAAATCGTGGTTTTCTCTTCACCAGTTTTTTTATTGATTAAGAAAATTTTCAACCCTGATAATGGATTACCAGTTCCTTTCTCGTTAACTTTTCCTTCAACAGCGTAAAATTGTTCTTTTGGCTTTTGATAAAATCTATAAATATCATCAGCACCTTTACCACCAGGTCGGTTAGAAGATAAATAACCACTTAAGTTATCTTGAAAAAAGAAAATACCAAAATCATCTCTAGTAGAATTGTACGGAGATTTAAGATTCTCTGGCTCTTTCCATGAGTTTTTATCTCCTTTTGATGAAAAAATATCTAAACCACCAATGGTGATATGCCCTCTTGAAGAGAAATATAAAGTTCCATCCTTTCTAACGAAGGGAAACACTTCATCTTCATCAGAATTAATGATGTTACCACAATTTATAGGCTTAGACCATCCATTTGAAGATTTTTCCGAATAATATAAATCCATTCCACCAAAACCTCCCGGCATATCTGAAGCAAAATAAAGAATATTGCCATCAGGACTTAAGGCTGGGTGTTGTACAGAATACTCATAAGGACTATTATAAGGAAAAGGTGTAGCTTCTGACCATATGCCATTAATTTTAGAAGCTAAGTATATAGTTTTTCTAAAAACCACATCTTTAGCCTTTTTTAAATCAACATCATCAGCAACACCTGCTCTGGTAAAATAAATAGCACTTCCATCTGCATTTAAAGTAGCAGGCCCGTTATGGTATTTATCATTAATTTGTTCTGGTAAAAGCGTTAATTGCATCACGCCAGCAGCAGAATCTTTAGCTTGCTCTGCTTGATAAATTTTAAGGAAAGAATTACCTGTCCAACCATAAACTTTTGCATTTTTATCGTTTTCAGGAGATTTTAAAAACCATCTATCTGAAATTATTAAAAAACCATTAGCATAAGCTATTGGAGAAAAATCCGAATGTTCTGAATTGAAGGAGTTTTCGTTCTCGATATCAACATTTACATCAGGATTTTGAAGCCATAACCTAGCAGCATCGCAGCTATTAGCTAATTTCACGGCATAATCACTTTTCTCTGGTACACGCTCTGCATACATTAAATAATTACGCTTTGCTTGATCGAATTTGCCATTTTGCTTTAAAATACCTGCATAATAGATATAGTTTATAGGATCAAAACCAGGAAAAGTTAAAACAGTAGCATAGGCTCTCTCAGCAGCTATGGTATTGTTAACAAACCTATAACAGTTTGCTAATTTTTGCGCCACTTCTAAACTTGGGCTTTTTTCTAAAAGCTTTTCATAAATATCTATAGCAAACTTGTAATCGTATTTTTCGTAATATTTATTTGCCTTACCTAAATCATCAGATTTAAGCATTTTAGGTGCAATTAATACCCCTAAAGTTATCATGCAAATACTTCCTCCTATTATGAATAGATTCTTGAATCTCATATCTAAAAATATCTAGGTGATAAAATTGTTAAATCTCTTTTCCCACCGTTAATAATTAAACCTAAAGAAATCTCATGCGTACCATTATCATATCCTCTTATATTAGATAATGAATAATCGTAAGCATAACCTATTCTCCAAGATTTACCTGCAAAAAACTCTACCAAACCAACAACTGCATTATTAGAACGTGGCATACCAATAACTGCTGGTTTATCCCATAATTTTAATGAAGTACGGTAAGAAGCGCCAAGCCAAATACGTTCTCCCAATAAGAAAAAGTTATTGATATCTAAATTTGTAGGTCCTTTAACATCTTCCCTAACCATAATGGAAGGCTTAAACTTTAAAAAATCAGAAACCTCTACCAAGTAACCTGCTGTTAAAAAGTAGTTTTGGCTTTGTTTAACTTGCAAAGTTTGGGATGATGTACTAAAATCTACAGCTTTTTCCATTAAGTTGATGGCTGATAAACCGATATATAATTTTTCAGTACTGTAATGAATACCAAATCTGATATCAGGAGCTAAACCGGTTGAATTACCTGATAAGAATTCAGTATCAGAAATATCATCTATAATTGCTGCACTACCATTAACTCCTAATTGAGTAAAACCTACACCTAAACCAAAAGATAATCTTGATTCTCCGGCTAAAGGAATTCGATAAGCGATATTAGCAAAAGCAGAAAATTGATCTTGTATACCTGATTTATCATTAACAACACTAAGACCTAAACCAATTTTATCATCTGCAACAGCAGCATCTAAAACTAAAGATTGAGTTTTAGGCGCCCCAGGCACATCAACCCATTGGTTTCTGTAAAGTAAGCTTAGGTTAACAGTCTCTTTATATCCAGCGTAAGCAGGGTTTATAACTAAACTATTAAACATATACTGACTGTATTGAGCATCTTGTTGAGCCCATACATTTAAACTAGCTACTAGTAAAATGAAGTTTAAAAGGATTTTTCTCATTTCTTATTCATTTTTAAGTAAAGCAATAAATCCTTTGTAAACTTTTGGCTCGCCGTTTACATTAACTTTCAATAAATAATAATAAGTTCCTGAGCTTAAGCCAGAACCATCCCAAGCCTTACTATTATTAAAATTTTTGATATTAAACACTTCTGCTCCCCATCTATTCAGAATAATTAGTTCGTTATCCGGAAATAAATCGATGTTTTTAATCTCCCATCTATCATTTTTTCCATCTCCATTAGGTGTAAACGTGTTGAAGAAAGTTAAGGGGTCATTATTAGCTAAAGTACCGGCAAAGGTTACCGGTATATCTGTAAAAGACTTTAATGAAGAGAAAGTTAGAGAAGCGTCTAAGCCATTTGTATTACCCCTAATGCCTTGGTAGTTGGATATACCAGCTTTTTCCCAACCTATTAGCGGCTTAAGCCAACCTACAATTTGATTAAAACTACCATCATTAACAGCATTATAAAGCAAAGTAAAATCTGCCGGAGTATTCCCTGTAGGATGATCTAAAATATAATAGTATTTATCGTTTACGGTATTAACATCAAACCTCTTTTGGGTAGTTACATAACCATCATCAGAAGGATTTCTATTAATAAAAGTAACACCATAAATATTATCTGTATTATCTTTAGGACTCACAACAAGATGACTAAGTCTTAATGTTCCTCCTTCATCAGAACCTAAAGGAAATAAATAACTATCAGTAAGATTGGTTGATCTTTGAAATTTACCTCCAGCATTGGTACTTACAAAACCAGTTGTTGTTTTCACAGCATCTGCCCTACCTGTTAAAACAGTAAGTATTTTATCATCCAGTTTAAATTCTCTATCTGTTAAGTCTAATCCAACATTAATATCTGTATTGATAGTAAGAGTTTTGATTCCTGTACCAGCGAGGGTTAAGCCTGGAAAACGAGTTACAGATAATCCGCTTATAGATTGATTACCACCTGAAAGCACAACGCTTCCAGCTGAAACCGGATTGAAACCTGCCCCGGCAGAATTATTTATCCAGTTACCATCAATATTAATCAATCCATCATTAAGGATTATGCTATTATTACCAGTAAGAATGAAATCACTCTTAACAGACAATAAACCATTGCTTCTTACAGACAAAAGCCCGTTACTTACAAATTGGGCTTGTGTCTTGAGAAAAACGGTTCCAGTAAAAATGAGAGAAAAAAGTATAAATCTTTTTTTCATCTTAGTTTGTAACTACAATAGATAAATTCCCAGTAGGCAATAAAATTGCAGCACCAGTAACATTAACAAATTTTATTTCTATGGTATCAACCGCCGAAACTCTAGCATAGGCAATCACTAAACCATCTGGAAGTTCAACATCCGGCGAAACAGAAACAGCACCACCAGGTAAAGCACCAACAACTGTATAAGATTGTTTTAATGAAGGCACAACTTGGACAGTACCTGCCTCAATGGGCAATGTAGCTTTGATTCCTTTTAAATTAACATGAGTATTAGCAGTACCAACTCTTAGTGGCACCCAACTACTACCTTGTTTTACGTAAACAAAACCCGTTAGCCCATCTAAATATAAATCGCCACTATTACCTAAAGCACTTAAACTAGGAGCTAAACCTCCAGGAGGAATACTAGCACCAACAAACCACTGTGTCCCGTTTAATGGCGTTGAGGCTACCCCTACATCTCTCCACTGTGTCCCATTCCAATAGTTAAATGTAGATGAACTCGTATTGTAAATCATCATCCCGTTAGCAGCCGCCTGATTAGTTCCAAAACTATTTTGCAAAGTTGTTCTTTGCGCAGTAGTTAAACGAGGAATAAGCAAACCTTTTGTATTAGAAGAAATATCTAAAGCCGCACCTTGATAAGGCGTATTAGTTCCTATTCCTACATCTCCCACTGCTTGTGCCTGAACAGAACTTGCTCCCAAAAGGAGACATTGCACAACAGTTAAGCCTGTAAAAATTAGTAAACGAAGAGAGAGAGTATACTGAAGTAGTAATTTATTCATATAGCTTATTAAGTTATCAACATAAAGTTATAAACATTTTTAACAATAAAAAATCTTTATTTTTTTATTGTAGCAAAGATTATTTTAATTTTATCCAAATCTACAATAAAGTTTTCAACATAAAAATGTTAATTTCTTAACATTTCTAATCTCTTCAATTTCATCAAAATGTTTACTTTAGTGTAATTTTTACAATAACAAAGAATGACTAAAGAAATCAGCGACTTAGAAAAAATGGCTTCTCAGGTGAGAAGAGATATTATTAAGATGGTTTACGAATGCCAATCAGGGCATCCAGGAGGCTCATTAGGATGTGCAGACTACCTAGTTGCACTTTATTTTAAAGTAATGAAGCACAACCCAGAATTTAATATGGACGGTACCGGAGAAGACTTATTCTTCTTATCTAACGGACATATTTCGCCAGTTTTTTATAGTGTTTTAGCAAGAGCAGGTTATTTTGACGTTGCAGAACTTAAAACCTTTAGAAAACTAAATTCAAGACTTCAAGGTCATCCAACTACACATGAGCATTTACCAGGAATAAGAATTGCATCTGGATCATTAGGGCAAGGTATGTCTGTTGCTATTGGTGCTGCCTTAACTAAGAAGATAAATAAAGATAAAGGTATTGTTTTCTCTTTACATGGAGACGGTGAGTTGCAAGAAGGCCAAAATTGGGAGGCTGCTATGTTTGCACCATTTAATAAAGTAGACAACTTAATTTGTACAGTAGATGTTAACGGCCAACAAATTGACGGACCAACATCTAAAGTCTTAGATTTAACTAGTTTAGAAGCTAAATTCTTAGCTTTTGGTTGGGATGTTATGCATACAGATGGAAACAAGATGACTGAATTGGTAGCTACTTTAGAAGAAGCAAAATCAAAAACAGGAAATGGTAAACCTATCATGATTTTGATGAAAACCGAAATGGGTAAAGGCGTTGATTTTATGGAAGGTTCTCATAAATGGCATGGAATTGCACCAAATGCAGAACAACTTGCTGAAGCATTTACTCAATTAGAAGAAACTTTTGGCGATTACTAATCTCCACTACCCTTAACTGAAAATTAAAATGAAAAAATATACTTATACAGAAAAAAAAGATACCCGCTCTGGCTTTGGTGCCGGATTACTAGAAGCTGGTAGAAAAAATGAAAATATTGTTGCGCTTTGTGCTGATTTAATTGGCTCATTGAAAATGGGAGATTTCCAAAAAGAATTCCCAGATAGATTTGTACAAGTTGGTATTGCAGAAGCCAACATGATTGGTATAGCTGCAGGTATGACTATAGGCGGAAAAATTCCCTTCACCGGAACTTTTGCTAACTTTTCAACAGGAAGAGTTTACGATCAAATAAGACAATCTGTTGCTTACTCTGATAAAAACGTTAAAATTTGTGCTTCTCATGCTGGTTTAACTTTAGGTGAAGATGGTGCTACACACCAAATTCTAGAAGATATTGGCATGATGAAAATGTTGCCAGGAATGACCGTTATTAATCCTTGCGACTATAACCAAACTAAAGCTGCTACTTTAGCTATAGCAGAACATGAAGGTCCTGTTTATTTACGCTTTGGCCGCCCAGTAATTCCTGTATTTACCCCTGCCGACCAAAAATTTGAAATTGGTAAAGCTTGGATGATTAACGAAGGAACTGATGTAACCATTATTGCAACAGGTCATTTAGTATGGGAAGCTATTTTAGCTGGTGAAAAACTGGCTGAAGAAGGTATTAATGCTGAAATCATTAATATACATACCATTAAACCTTTAGATGAAGAAGCTGTTTTAAATTCAGTTAAAAAAACTGGCTGTATTGTAACTTGCGAAGAGCATAACAGATATGGTGGTTTGGGAGAAAGCGTTGCTCAGCTTTTAGCAACACAACTACCAACTCCTCAAGAATTTGTTGCCGTTAACGATACCTTCGGCGAAAGCGGAACGCCAGCAGACTTAATGAAAAAATACGGACTAGATAGCTCTAATATTATTGAAGCTGTCAAAAAAGTAATGAAGAGAAAATAATCTTCCAAACATATTATTGAAAAGCCGAAGTTATGCTTCGGCTTTTTTATATTTGGTTAAAATGCAAATAGAGGATTCAGAAATACTAGAGAAATTTAATAATCCGCAAACTCAGGAACTGGGTTTTAAATTGCTATTAAATAAATACCAACAAAAAATTTATTGGCACATACGCAGAATTGTTATAGAACATGAAGATGCTGATGATGTTGTGCAAGACGTTTTCATTAAAGTTTGGAAAAATTTAGCTTCTTTCAGACAAGATTCTCAGCTCTATACATGGCTTTATAGAATTGCAACTAATGAAAGTATTACTTTCTTAAATAAGAAGAAAACCAAATTCAACTCCTCTTTTGAAGAACTATCAGAGAAATTAAGCGAAAGCTTAAATGATGATAATTATTTTACCGGAGACCAAATACAAAAGAAATTACAAAAAGCATTATTAATACTTCCAGAAAAACAAAGATTAGTTTTTAATATGAAGTATTATGATGATTTAAAATTTCAGGAAATATCAGACATCTTGGGAACCAGCGTTGGTGCATTAAAAGCTTCTTATCATTTAGCAGTTAAAAAAATAGAACAATTTTTGTTAGCATCAGATTAAACCTTTGTTAAAAAAAACAATCATTATGAATATGGACAGAAAGGAAAATAAGGAAAGAGATATGGATAGCGCCTTTTTGAATGATGATTTAAAAAGAAACCCTTTTGCTGTAGATGAAAATTACTTCAATCAACTACAAGAAGGTATTCTTGCCCAAATAAAACTACCCCAAACAAGTGAAACTGGCTTTACTATGCCAGATAATTACCAAGAAAATCTTACGCAAAAATTATTAAGTGAAGTTAAATTAGCTGCTTTAAAGCAAGAAAGCTCAGATTTATTTACAGTTCCTTCTTATTATTTTGAAGCTCTTGATGAAAAAATCATCTCAAAAACTACAAGTAAAAAAGCAAGAATTTTCACACTTAGTATTGTTAGATATGCTTCGGCAGCGGTATTACTTCTAGCTTTAAGCTTCGGCATTTATTTAAATTATCAAAATACCCAAACGGTAGACCATAAATTATCTACCATCCCTGATGAAGAAATTGTTAATTATTTAAAATTTCATTCTGATGCTAATGATGTAAACTTAATTATAGAAAATCTTGATGATGTTTCTACCTTTGAGAGCGATATAAGTCAGGAAATAAGTAATTAATAACACATGAAAAATCTACTATTCATTATCCTCATATTACTTTTTGCAACATCTTTTAGTTTCGCTCAGGCACAAGCTCCTCAGAAAAAAGGAGAACGAATTGAAGCCTTAAAAATTGAATTTGTTTTAAAAAAGCTCGAGCTTAATGAAGAAGACGCAAAAAGCTTTGCCTTCATGTATAAATCTTATTTACAAGAAGTTAACCTTTTACTACGCCAAAAGAAAGAAGCTAGAGAAATCAATAAAAATAACCCTCAGAAACTTGTTGATGATGATTTTTATTATGATGAGAAAATGTTTCAGCTAAAAAAGCAATACAGAAGAAGATTTCAACAGGTTTTATCTCCCGAACAAATTAAGACGCTTTACATTGCTGAAAGAGAGTTCAGGGAAGAATTGATTAAGCATCTAAAAAGTAAATAGCTTTACGCTGCTTAATAATATGTTTATATTTGAACATGTTGAGTCAAAAGCAATTATTCTTACTTAATACAGCCCAAACTTCTGATTTCCCACGCCTATTAGAAATAGAAAAAGCAGAAGGTATTTACCTCTATGATACGCAAGGAAAAGCACATATAGACCTTGTTTCTGGCTTTGCAGTAAGCAATTTAGGTCATCGCCACCCAAAAGTAATTGATGCCATCAAAAACCAGTTAGATAAATATATGCACTTAACTGTTTACGGCGAGTTTGTACAAACGCCTCAAGTTAAATTTGCTGCTCAACTAGCTACTGTTTTACCTCAGCAACTATCATCTGTTTATTTCACTAATTCTGGTGCAGAAGCCACAGAAGGCGCATTAAAACTAGCTAAAAGATTTACTAACCGAACAGAAATCATTGCATTTAATAACGCTTACCACGGAAGTACACATGGTGCTTTAAGTGTTATGGGGAACGAATATTATAAGCAAGCTTACCGTCCGTTATTACCTGATATTCATTTTATCGAGCTCAATCAGTACCAGCAAATCAACCAAATTACCACTAAAACAGCAGCTGTTATACTAGAAACCATTCAAGGTGAAGCTGGGATAAGAGTTCCTGAAACTGCATACATAAAAGCTTTAAGGGCTAAATGCGATGAAACTGGTACTTTGCTTATTTTGGATGAAATACAAACTGGCTTTGGTAGAACAGGAAAACTTTTTGCCTTTGAGCATTTCAATATAGAACCTGATATTTTATTATTGGCTAAAGGCATGGGCGGAGGTATGCCTATTGGAGCTTTTATAGCTTCAAAAGATGTTATGGATTGCATTAAAGCAAACCCTATTCTTGGTCATATTACTACTTTTGGTGGGCATCCGGTAAGTTGCGCTGCCGGCTTAGCAAGCTTAGAAACTATTTTAGAAGAAGGCTATATTCATCAAGTACAAGAAAAAGAAAACTTATTCAGACAACTCTTAAAACACCCCAAAATAAAAGAAATTAGAGGGCTAGGCTTCATGTTGGCTATCCAACTGAATAGTTTTAAACAAGTAGAGCAAGTAAGCGCAAAATGCATAGAAAAAGGCCTTATCATAGATTGGTTTTTACATTGTGATACCGCTATGAGGATTGCCCCGCCATTAATTATCACTCCTAACGAAATTAAAAAAGCTTGTGAAATAATTCTTCAAGTTATAGATGAAGTAGAAGAATAAAGCCTCAATTTTCATTTCTGGAAGCATTTTTGCAGGTATTTATCTAGATATGGAATACCTTTTAGACGCAAAAGAGTTTTTTATTGCCCGAGGGGCCGATATTGTTCTCACTATTATTAAAGCTTTATTACTTCTAGCTATTGGCTGGCAAGTTGTTAAGTTTTTATCAAGAATGTTTAAGAATATCATCATTAAAAAAGGTGTTGAACCCTCTTTACAAGTATTCTTGAGCAGTTTATTTAAAGATGCTCTTATCATCTTACTCATTTTAACAGTGCTTTCTACTTTAGGGGTAGAAATGACTTCCTTTATAGCCATTTTGGGTGCCGCTGGTTTAGCTGTAGGTTTGGCCTTACAAGGTAGCTTATCTAATTTTGCTGGCGGTATTTTAATCTTATTAATTAAGCCTTTTAAAGTTACAGATGTAATTGAAGCACAAGGCGTTATTGGTTCTGTAACAGAAATTCAGATTTTTCATACCGTTTTAAAAACATTTGACAATAAGACCATCATCATCCCAAACGGACCACTTTATAACGATGTGATTATCAATTACACCACTGAAGCAAACCGTACTGTAGAATGGCTATTTGGTATCGGCTATCAGGACGATATAGATAAGGTTAAAAATATTATTAAAGAGGTTATTTTTACTGATGAAAGAGTGTTGAATAAAGATAAACCCTATATATATGTTGGCGCTTTAGCAGATAATGCTGTTAATATAAAAGTGAGGGCTCTGGTAGAAAATAATTTATATTGGGATGTTTATCAAGATAAATTAGAAGAAATTAAGAAAGCATTTGATAAAGCAGGAATTTCTATTCCTTTCCCGCAAAGAGACCTTCATTTATACCATATGCACAAAACTTTAAAAGATTAAAGCATTTTATTTCTTTTCAACAGCCAAGCTTGAAGTGTAGGATAATAGCCTTGTGCTAAACTGGTATTTAAATAATCAATTTTGTATTGCCCACATTTTAAAGCTATTTCTTTTCGGTAATGCGCCATCCTTAGTTGGTAGGTTTCCGCATAATCTTTAGGATTCAGCTTAAATTCTTCGCCTGTTTCTACATCAATAAAGTGGTGAGGTCTGTTATCAAAATCGAAGTTTAGTTCATGTTTATCATCAGCAACATTAAAAATAATAACTTCATGTTTGTTGTATTTAAGATGTTGTAAAGCCGCAAATATGTGTTCCAAATCTTCATGATGAAGAACATTCTCAAATAAATCAGAAAACAAAACCACCATAGAACGCTTAGGGATATGATCTGCTATGGCATGTAAATTTTTAACCAATTGCGTCTTTTTTTGATGTGATTTTTGTTGTAAATATTTCTCTAGCTCGTGATAAACATATTTCTGATGTACCGGAGTAGATTTTGCCGGCGTATGTAATTCTATGTCCTCAGCGAAAACAGTTAAACCAAATGCATCTCTTTGTCTTTTTAATAAATTAATGATACAAGCGGCAGACATCACTGAAAATTGGAATTTATTTATCCCTTCCGGGGGATAAAACATAGAAGATGAAGCATCAATTAAAATTTGGCAACGCAAATTGGTTTCTTCTTCATATTTTTTAGTAAAATACTTATCTGTTCTAGCAAATAATTTCCAATCAATATGCTTAACAGAATCCCCGGGATTATACAGCCTATGCTCTGCAAATTCTACAGAAAAACCATGAAAAGGACTCTTGTGTAAACCTGTTATAAAGCCTTCTACAACTTGGTTAGCTAAAATTTCAAGGTTTCCAAAAGTTAATAAATCTTCTTGCTTTATGTCTTGAATTGCCATTTTTAAAACTAGTGCTTTTTAATAAATTAAGCGTTAATTTTTAGGATATATTTCAACAAGATAATATCAAATATATTACATCAAAAAAGTGGATAATTTTTATCTATAAAAAAGCGCATAAATAATTGATTATCAGTTATATAAAAACCAATACGAGGTTGCTTTTTATTTATCCACATTATAAGCCAAATTCGGGTAAAAAGCTTAATTTTGATTAATTACTAATTTAAATCATGAGCGAAGAAAAAGAAGACAAGTCAAATTATTCGGCAGATAATATACAGGTATTAGAAGGTTTAGAAGCCGTACGTAAGCGTCCGGCGATGTATATTGGTGATACAGGCTTTAAAGGATTGCATCACCTTGTTTATGAAGTAGTTGACAACTCTATTGATGAAGCTTTAGCAGGATATTGTTCAGATATTTATGTTACTATCCATAAAGATAATTCTATCACCGTTAAAGATAATGGTAGAGGCATTCCTACCGCTATGCACACCAAAGAGAAAAGATCGGCTCTTGAGGTTGTAATGACGGTATTACACGCAGGTGGTAAATTTGACAAAGACACCTATAAAGTTTCTGGTGGTTTACACGGAGTTGGGGTAAGTTGCGTTAACGCACTTTCTACCCATTTAAAAGCAGAAGTTCATCGTGATGGAAAAATATTTGTACAAGAATATTCTTGCGGTAAACCACAATATGATGTTAAAGAAATTGGTGTAACCAACATTACCGGAACGATAGTTACCTTTACCCCAGATGACAGCATCTTTACCCAAACAACAGAGTATAAATTTGATACTTTAGCTGGTAGGTTAAGAGAGTTAGCTTTCTTAAATAAGGGCATTAAACTTAACTTAACAGACGAAAGAGAGACTAATGAAGACGGTTCTTTCTTATCAGAACACTTCTATAGCGAGGGTGGATTAAGAGAGTTTGTTAAATATTTAGATGAAACCCGTACCCCGCTTATTCCTGATGCTATTTATATTGAAGGAGAAAAAAATGGCATCCCTGTAGAGCTTGCTTTTACTTATAATAACTCTTACAGTGAGAACGTACACTCTTATGTAAATAACATTAATACTATTGAAGGCGGTACACACGTAGCTGGTTTTAGAAGAGGTTTAACTCGTACATTAAAATCATACGCAGAAAAATCTGGTTTATTAAAAAACTTAAAAATTGAAATTACCGGAGACGATTTTAGAGAAGGCTTAACTGCTGTAATTTCTGTTAAAGTACAAGAGCCTCAATTTGAAGGACAAACCAAGACTAAACTAGGAAATAACGAGGTTACTGGCGCTGTAGATATTGCTGTAGGTGAAGCATTAGGAAACTTTTTAGAAGAGAATCCTAAAGAAGCTAAACTTATTGTAAATAAAGTAATTATTGCTGCTACTGCTAGAGCTGCCGCCCGTAAAGCCCGTGAAATGGTGCAACGTAAAAATGTTATGGGTGGTTCTGGTTTACCTGGTAAATTGGCAGATTGTGCCAACAAAGACCCCATGCTTTGCGAACTTTATTTAGTTGAGGGCGACTCTGCAGGTGGTACTGCAAAACAAGGTAGAGATAGAGATTTCCAAGCTATTCTTCCGTTAAAAGGTAAAATCCTAAACGTAGAAAAAGCTATGGAGCATAAAATCTACGAGAACGACGAGATAAAAAACATCTTTACTGCCTTGGGTGTAAGTATTGGTACTCAGGATGATGATAAAGCTTTAAATATTGAAAAATTAAGATACCATAAAGTCATCATCATGACGGATGCTGATATCGATGGTTCTCACATTACTACCCTAATTCTAACTTTCTTCTTTAGATACATGAAGAGCTTAATAGAATTTGGTAATATTTACATTGCGGCACCTCCTCTTTATCAAGTTAAAAAAGGCAAAGAGTTTGAATATTGCTGGAATGACGCACAACGTGACACCGCTATACAAAGACTAAAAGGAGCTGGTAAAGAAGATAGCGTACATGTACAACGTTATAAAGGTTTAGGTGAGATGAATGCTGAACAACTTTGGGAAACTACACTAGACCCAAAAACACGTACTTTAAAACGCGTAAGTATTGATAATGCGGCAGAAGCAGATCATATTTTCTCTATGTTAATGGGTGATGAAGTTGCGCCTCGTAGAGAGTTTATTGAGAAAAATGCTAAATACGCTAAGATAGATTTATAAAAGCCTCACCCTAAATCGCTATCCAAAAGAGAGGTACTTTTGGTAATGCTATTTGGAAATTCATTTTAAAATAGCAATAAAAAACCAGATGAAATTCATCTGGTTTTTTATTTAAAGCCAATACACAAGCTATACTTTATACTTTATACTTTATACTTTATACTTTATACTTTATACTTTATTATTAATCTCTTCTCACTTTACCAATATTAACCCCAGCAGACTGGTCATAATTATGGATTTTATAGAACATTAAATCTGCTATACTTACAGCTTTCTTTTTTGCTTCATTAGCAGTGGGGCCTTCAAAAAACTCATCTACGGTTTCCATAAATATGTTTTTCCAGCTATTAAAAGCTTCATGGGTTAAAGGTATTTTTTCATTAAGTCTGAAATGCGCATCCATAGGATTGCCTGTATAACCCGTTTCTCCTAATAAAACAGAAGCCCAAAATTTATACATGATAGGTAAATGATGCTCCCAATTAACTTTAGCAACATCATTAAAGATATGTCCTAGTTGTGGGTCTTTAACAGCCTTATCATAAAAGGTATCTACTAATAATTGAATGTCCTCTATAGCTGTAATATCTTTTTTCATAGCATTTCTATTTTAAACAAACATCAACAAAATATCAACCAGAAAAAATGATTTGTATCAGTTTGCTCTTTTTAATACTAAAGTTAAAGATTCGTAATCAATTTTAGCGTGATAATCCATTAAAATATCTCCACCTATAACACCTATTACAGGCGGCAGATTTAATTGCTCATAAGCATATTTAACTGCTGATAAGTCAAAAACTGGCGCTTCATAATCTTTAATGATGAGGCCGCCTATTTTTAATTCCGCAAAATGAGCTACGTACCTTTCCATGGTAGTAGTACCTAAACCAATAGCGTGTTGGTCTGGCATATGAATAATATCATCTACAGCTAAAGATTCAACAATTTCTTTATCAAAAGCACTTTTAGAAGCTCCGGTATCTAAAACAGCTTTAAAATTTTGCCCGTAAACAACAACTTCCACCAAAAGGTGGAAGCCGTCGCCTTGTAGATTAATAAGTTGAAGCGGTATAACAAATTCTCTAATTGAAAGAGAGTTGTTTGCTTGATTATTATTCAAATCTTATGATTTATTGTTTTAGCTTTTTACAGCTAAACCTTATTACAATTCTAAAACATTGTTCATATTACGAACCGCATCAGCGCTCTTATTAAACTCTGCTTGTTCTGCTTCAGATAAATCAAAATTTAAGATTTTCTCCCATCCGTTTTTACCTAAAACTACTGGTACAACTAATGAAATATCACTTTGTCCGTATTCGCCATTTAAAGCAACACCGCAGGAGATTAATTTTTTCTCATCACGAACGATAGATTCTACCATTGCAGCAGTTCCTGCGCCTGGTGCATACCAAGCAGAAGTTCCAATTAATTTGGTTAAAGTAGCACCACCAACCATTGTAGCAGCAACAATTTTATCTTGTTGTTCTTGACTTAAGAATTTTGTAACCGGAATACTATTCCAAGTTGCATGTTTAATTAAAGGAATCATGGTTGTATCGCCATGACCACCAATAACCACAGCGTTTAAATCTGCCGGAGAGCAACCTAACTCTTGGCTTAAATAATATTTAAAACGAGCAGAATCTAAAGCACCACCCATACCTAAAATACGCTCTTTTGGTAAACCAGAAGTTTTTAAGGTTAAATAATTCATGGTATCCATTGGGTTAGAAACCACAATGATGATGGTATTAGGAGAATATTTAAGGATATTTTCTGTTACAGATTTTACAATTCCTGCATTTGTACCAATTAACTCTTCACGGGTCATTCCGGGTTTACGTGGCAAACCAGAAGTAATAACAACAACTTCAGAATCAGCAGTAGCAGCATAATCATTGGTAACGCCTTTAATTTTGGTGTCAAAACCCAAGTATGAAGCAGTTTGCATCATATCAATAGCTTTACCTTCTGCAAAACCTTCTTTAATGTCTAATAAAATTAACTCTTCTGCTAATTCTCTTCTAGCGATATTGTCTGCACAGGTTGCACCTACTGCGCCTGCTCCTACTACCGTAATTTTCATGATTTTATATTGAAATGTTTAATTATTTAAATGTCGCCCGAAGTTAATAAAAAGCAATTCTTTTATGAAATAGATGAGCATATTATCGTCATGTTAGTGTATAATTTAGAGATAATCCTATTTTGGAATGATAGTTTAACCTCTAAATTTTCTAATTAGAAATTTCTTCCTTCGGATTGCTCTGTGTGATGTATGTGTTAAACATGCTAGGAAGTAAGGCAAAATCTTCGTCTTTTAAATACTTCCTTTATCAATATTATATTGCTGCACAATCTTTTTAACCCCTGATACTGATATTTTCTTAAGCGCATCAACATGGCTGTTGTATTTAGCGCCTAATATAGCTTTCAGATTAGCTTTAGAGATTTGCAATAAATCTTTCTTCGACTTTTTACATAAAAAAATCTGTTGGTAATAGCTACCTGAAGTATCCTTTTTTAAGAAATAAAAAGTTTTACCCTCGGCTAAATTAGCTAAAGGATTAGAAGAAGCTTTTAAACTATACCAATTAAAAGACACAAAATTCATTTTACCTTTACAGATATAGTCTTTATAAACACTAGTTCCAGCCGACAAATCATTAGCCCCATCTTTCATCCTATCAATATTGAACGGAACACGGTTAACATTTACAACAGCTAGCTTAGCTTTTTTTATACTTTTCTGTTGACTTAGAACAGGATGGGCTATAAAGCTCAAAAAGAAGAATAAGTAGATATATTTCATTTAAATTAGGTTAGTAGAACTAATTTAAAAATTATTTATAATATCTAAAATCAAAGCTTGAGTTCTTTTTGCCTAAAAAGCTACCTTCTCATCTTCCTAAACCTAAAACCACAGCCCTCAATACATTGCGGAGTTATGGTTAATACATCTCCTTCTATGGTAAAACGCATGGTGACTTCCTCTCCATTTACGCTTTTAAAAGTTATTTTTTCTTTATCTTTTAATTGATAGCTCACATAATCAAAACCGTATATGGTTTCTTTTTCAAACTTACCATCAGCTTTAAAAGATATACGTTGTATAACGGTTATCATTACATCGTTCCATTTACCACTACCATCTCCAGGATCTGCATAAATAGAAGTTAAATTCCAATCACCAATAAGGCTATCATTTTCTACTACTAATTTATCGCTACAAGCACTTAAACCAGTGATGATAATAAATAAGAGCATGAGTTTTTTCATAACATTGATTTTGAAGAACAATACGAAATTAAAATCCATACGCTACAAGCTTATTGATTTTAAAACAGAAGTTAAGATTAAAAAATTAGACCAATTAAGAAATTGACTACTCAGTAAACTTCACAACTACGTTTATGTTTGCTAACAATAACAAGTTATCAACACCTCAAAATCACACATTTTTTTTGGTAAATTTGAGCTTAGTGGAACAGAAAATCTTCTTCCACTAAACCCCTCATTAACACAAGCATATAATTACCATGTATTTAATTTTTGATACCGAAACCACTGGATTACCTAAAAGATGGGACGCCCCTATTACCGATACAGATAACTGGCCGAGGTGTATTCAAATTGCATGGCAATTGCATGATGATATGGGGAACCTCCTCTCTAATGAGGATTACTTAATTAAACCCGAAGGTTTTAATATCCCTTACGATGCTGAGAAAGTTCATGGTATTTCTACCGAACTAGCTACAGAACAAGGTTTACCTTTGGCAGATGTTTTAGTAAAATTTAATGCGGCCATTGCACAAGCTAAATTTATTGTAGGGCAAAACATCAAGTTTGATTTAAACATTATGGGTTGTGAGTTCCACCGCTTTCAAATAGCTACAGAACTTAACAGTAAACCCATTTTAGATACCTGTACAGAAGTTACCGCTAGCCTTTTACAATTGCCCGGTGGCCGAGGTGGAAAGTTTAAACTCCCTACCTTAACAGAACTTCATCAATATTTATTTCAAGTACCTTTTGGCGAAGCACATAATGCTACAGCCGATGTTGAAGCTACCACCCGATGCTTTTTTGAACTTCTTAGAAAAGATGTTTTCACAATACAAGAGCTTCAGGCTGATGAGGCTTATCTAACTCAGTTTAAAACTGCTAATCCAGAAGCTATTCGCCCTGTTGGTTTAAAACATATAAACCTAAAAGAAGCTTCAGAGGCTATTAGAAAAAGTACTCAGCAGCAAAATGACGCGATACAAACTAGCAGTGATAGTTTTGTTAGCTTAACTGATGTTGATTTCGTACATCTGCATAACCATACGCAATTTTCTATATTACAATCTACGGCATCTGTACCAGATTTGGTTAAAGCAGCTGCTAAATATAAAATGCCCGCTGTTGCCATAACAGACCACGCCAATATGATGGGGGCTTTCCATTTTGTGAGTAATGTTTTAAACCACAATAAAGCCGCTGAAGCAAAAAATAAAGCTGCCTTAGAAAATGGTGAAGCACCTACAGAAACCATCATAAAACCTATTGTAGGTTGCGAGTTTTTTGTTTGCGATAACCATAAAGACAAAAGCAGAAAAGACAATGGCTACCAAGTGGTATTTTTGGCTAAGAATAAAAAAGGCTATCACAACCTAGCAAAAATGTCTTCTATCGCTTATACCAGCGGTTTTTACTATGTACCTAGGATAGATAGACAAATTATAGAACAGTATAAAGAAGATATAATTGTACTTTCTGGAAACCTGTATGGCGAGATACCAAGTAAGGTTTTAAACATGGGCGAAAACCAAGCCGAAGAAGCTTTAATATGGTGGAAAAAAACCTTTGGAGATGATTTTTATATCGAGCTGATGCGCCACAATCAGGAAGATGAAAATCGGGTAAACCAAACTTTATTAAGCTTGGCTAGAAAACATCAGGTTAAACTTATCGCCACCAATAACACCTATTACATCAATAAAGAAGATGCCCATCCGCATGATATTTTATTGTGCGTTAAGGATGGCGAGAAATTTTCTACACCAAAAGGACGCGGACGAGGTTTCCGTTATGCCCTACCAAATGACGAGTATTATTTCAAAGCTGCCGATGAGATGAAAAAGCTATTTTCGGATGTTCCGGAAGCTATCATCAATATCTCTGAAGTGATTGATAAAGTAGAAACTTACTCGCTTTACCGCGATGTTTTGCTTCCTAAATTTGATATTCCGGAAGAGTTTTTAGTACCAGAAGACGAAGCTGATGGTGGTAAAAGAGGTGAGAATAAATACCTTGCTCATTTAACTTATGTAGGGGCAGCTAAACGTTACGAGGAAATTACTCCAGAAATTAAAGAGCGTTTAGATTTTGAGCTTAAGACCATTGAAAATACCGGTTACCCGGGATATTTCTTAATTGTTCAGGATTTTATCGCCAAAGCTAGAGAAATGGATGTTTCTGTAGGCCCAGGAAGGGGTTCTGCGGCGGGCTCGGCAGTAGCCTATTGTTTAGGTATCACCAACATAGACCCTATTGCTTACGATTTACTTTTTGAGCGTTTCTTAAATCCAGATAGGGTTTCCATGCCCGATATTGATATCGACTTTGATGATGAAGGTCGTGGTAGAGTAATGGATTATGTTATTAAAAAATATGGTGCCAGCCAAGTAGCTCAAATCATCACTTATGGTACTATGGCGGCAAAATCGTCTATCAGAGATACTGCCCGTGTGCTAGATTTACCGCTTTTTGAGGCTGATAAAATTGCTAAACTTATCCCTAATCTAAAGCTGAATAAGATTTTCAATATGGATGAGCAAGCGCTTAGGAGTGCGCTACGCTCTGAGGAGATGGAAAACGTTCAGCAATTGATTGCCCTAGCAAACGGAGATGATTTAGGTGCAGAAACCATAAAACAGGCACAAGTTTTAGAAGGTTCTTTAAGAAATACCGGTATACATGCTTGCGGGGTTATTATTACACCTAGCGATATCACCAACTTTGTTCCTGTTGCTACAGCCAAAGACTCTGATTTATATGTTACCCAATTTGACAACTCGGTAGTAGAAAGCGCTGGTCTGTTAAAAATGGACTTCTTGGGTCTTAAAACGCTTACGCTGATCAAAGATACCGTTAAGCTGGTTAAACATAGGTTGGATATAGATTTAGACCCTGATACTTTCCCTATTGATGATTTAAAAACTTATGAACTTTTCCAACGTGGTGAAACGGTAGGTATATTCCAGTACGAGTCAAGCGGAATGCAAAAGTACATGAAAGAGCTAAAGCCTACAGTTTTTGGTGATTTAATAGCCATGAATGCGCTTTACAGACCGGGACCACTAGAGTATATTCCAAGTTTTATCAGAAGAAAAAATGGTGAGGAAGAAATAAAATACGATTTAGATGCTTGCGAAGAGTATCTAAAAGAAACCTATGGTATTACCGTATACCAAGAGCAGGTAATGCTTCTTTCGCAAAAACTTGCAGATTTTACCAAAGGTGAAGCCGACGTTTTACGTAAGGCCATGGGTAAAAAGCAAAAAGATGTTTTGGATAAAATGAAACCTAAATTTGTGCAGCAAGCAGCAGAAAAAGGTCATGATCCTAAAACATTAGAAAAAATATGGAAAGATTGGGAAGCTTTTGCAAGTTATGCTTTTAACAAATCTCATTCTACTTGCTACGCTTGGATTGCTTACCAAACTGCATATTTAAAAGCCCACTACCCTGCCGAGTATATGGCTGCTGTACTATCAAACAACATGAATGATATTAAGCAAGTTACTTTCTTTATGGAAGAATGTAAACGTATGGGCTTGGTAGTTTTAGGTCCTGATGTTAATGAATCTTATTACAAATTTACCGTAAACGACCAATACGCCATCCGTTTTGGTATGGGTGCCATTAAAGGTGTTGGAGCTGGTGCAGTAGAAACCATTGTAGAAAACCGTAAAACAGGCAAATACAAATCAATTTTTGATTTTGCCAAACGTATTGATTTAAGAGCTGCTAACAAGAAAGCGCTTGAAAATTTGGTTTTAGCAGGCGGATTTGATTGTTTTGAAAATACTCATAGAGCTCAATATTTTTATGATGATGGTGATGGATCATCGCCACTTGAAAAGGCTATTAAATATGGTGCTAAGCATAAAGAGAATGAAAATTCTTCTCAAGGAAGTTTATTTGGAGGCTCTAGCAATGTAGAAATAGCAGAACCTAGCTTATCTCCTTGCGAAGAATGGGGCGCCATGGAAAAACTGGCCAAAGAAAAGGAAGTGGTAGGTATTTACATCTCTGGACATCCTTTAGATGAATATAAATTGGTTTTAAACAAATATTGTTCTAGCGGCAACCTTACCGTTTTTAACGAAATTGAAAAAGGTGCCGATTTCCAATTTAAAGTTGGTGGTATCGTAACCTCTATCAGACACATGACCACCAAAGACGGCAGAGGCTGGGGAATTTTTAAATTGGAAGGATATGATGATGCTTATGAATTTACCATTTACAGAGATGAATATCTAAAATTTAAACACCATTTAATCGTAAACAACTACCTCTATATTAAAGGTAATGTTGGCTATTTTTCTAACCCAGATGGATCTAAAAGAGCAAAAATATCTTATACAGATTTTACCGATTTAAGAGATGTTCTGGAAAAGCAATCAACCAAAATAGATATCAGTGTAGATATTAGTGAGATAAGTGATGATTTTATTCACAATTTAAATCAAGTGATATCAAACCATAGTGGTTCTAAAAAATTGAGCTTTGTTATTTTGGATAAAAAAGACCGTTTGAAAGTTGATATGCAGAGCAAGACCAAACAAATAAACATTTGTAAAGAGCTTTTAAGCCAGCTTGATGAGTTGGAAGTAGATTATGTTTTGAATTAAGAGAGAGATGGAAGGGTTTGATCATTTAGGACCCTTCATTTTTAATAACTAACTGTCAAACTTTATATTTCTAAAATTTATAATCCCGTTCTCTGATGTTTCATAATCATCAGGACCATCATAAATCACTCGTGTAGACGCCATATCTTGTCCAACAATTTTTCTTAGATAATTAAGATTATTTAAAAAATCTCTTGTAAAAGCTTTAGCCGATTTAATCTCATAAGCATGAAGTTGCAAACCTTTTTCTTCTATTAAGTCAATTTCATGTTGGGATTTATCTCTATAAAAATATAGGTTAGGTAATTTACCTTTATTAAATCTATTTTTTATAAACTCTAATACCACTAAATTTTCAAAAATAGCACCACGTAAAGGATGAACATCCAAATGTTGCTCGTTTTCTATACCTAACAAAAAGCAAGCTAATGCTGTATCATAAAATATACTTTAGGAGATTTAACTAATCTTTTACCAATGTTTCTAAAGAAAGGCGGCAACCTAAATAACACGTAAGAGGCCTCTAAAGTATTTAGCCACTCTTGTATTGTAGGTACAGACACACCTATCTCATTAGATAATGAAGAAGCATTAAACTCCGAGCCTATCCTGCCTGCACATAACTTCATAAAAACTTGAAAACGATTAATATCTTTAATATTCAATAATTGTCTTACATCTCTTTCTATATAAGTATTGTAATAGTTTTGTGTTACATCGTTTGCCGGAATTCCTTTAGCCCAAACAGCTGGATACCCTCCATTAAAGAGTAAAGTGTTGGTATTGGTATTTCTATGTTGGCCAATTTCATTTAGCGATAATGGCAACAATGTAAGTATGGCCGCTCTACCTGCTAATGATTGAGTAACGCCTTGTAATAAAGCAAAATTACTACTACCAGTTAACACATATTTAGCCTTTTCATTTTCATCCACAATAACCTGCAAATAAGAAAATAACTCTGGGATATGTTGAGCTTCATCTATAATTAATCCGCCAAGATGCTCCTCTAAAAAAGCTTTTGGTGCTACCATCACTTGCTCTCTGGTGGTAGGATTTTCCAGATTGATGTAATGATATTTTGGAAACTGATGCTTACACAAGGAAGTCTTTCCAGACTGACGAGGACCTGTAACCACTATGATACTATATAATTTTGATAATCGATTTAACTCGCTATCTAATGCTCTTAATATAAATTCTTTTGATGAATCGGCCATTTTTAAAGTGTTACTTTAAATATGTCCAAATATAGAAATATTTTAATCCAATTACAAATAACTTAAAATTTATAACGTATAAAATAATATATAAAAAACTATAAACTAGTCATTTATAAAATAATAGACAGATTTAAAGTTATACTTTAAATCTGTCTAAAAAATATGTAAGTATCCTTAAAAAGGATATCCAATAGCTAAATTAAAAACCAAATTCTCTCTGCGCCACTCTCTATTACCAAAATCTATCTGGTTTAAAACCCAACGTTCGCCATCGGGTAAATAAGGTTTTCGGATAGGAAACGCTAAATCTCCTCTCAAAATCAAAAACGATAAATCAAAACGTAAACCTACGCCTGTTCCAACAGCTAGCTCTTTCATGAAATCTTTTGATAAAACTGCTCCTGGTCGGTTGGGGTCTTCATTAGCCATCCAAATATTTCCTGCATCTATAAAAGCAGCTCCTTCTACAATAGAAAATAATTTGGCTCTATATTCTGCATTCAACTCTAACTTAAAATCTCCAGATTGGTCTGGTAAGAAGCTATCCTCATCAACATTGTAACGGAAAGTACCCGGACCTAAAGAGCGAGCTCTAAATGCCCTGATGCTATTTGTACCACCAGAAAAAAACTGCTTGATGAAAGGTAAAGAGCTTGAATTTCCGTAAGGCAAACCCGCCCCGATAATGATTCTACTAGCTATTCTATTTCTATCATTTAGCCTTAGGTAATACCTAAAATCATGCTCGGTTTTAGCAAACTCGCTGTAAGGAACATTTAAAATAGTAGCTGTATCACCTCTTTTTACATTTCCATTTTTAATTAAGCCTGTAATCGTTGCCGATAAATCTATAGAGCCCTTGTAATAAAAAGTATGTGTCTTATTGGTTTCTGTGGTATTGGTAAAGGTAAAACTATAAGTTGGACCAAAAATTAATTGCTTTTCTATAACCCTTGCTAATGAAGGTATACTATCAATTTGACGCCTATATAAATCAGAAACATTAAAAGAATTCACATAAGTAACATCAATAAGATTAAGTTGGTGTTCTTTACGAATTTCTTCTTTCCATAAATAGCCAAAAGAGCCTTTAAAAGTGTTTAAAGAATATAATTTTACTCTGTTTTGAAACTCGTAGCCCAAAGTTGCTCTCGTTTTGGGCACAAAAGCACTAGTACCTTTAATGTTAAAAGGTGTAATAAAACGTGGCCAAATTAAGCTCGCATCAGCACCAAAGCGGTAAACATTAAAGCCTTTGTTTTGTCCTGATACTTGCGTTTCTACTCCTCCAAAACCGGTAATGGTTAACTGCTCTGCTCCTTTAAAAGTATTTCTATTGCTCCAATTGATATTAACCTCTGTTCCAGTATAGTTGGCAGAATTTGTTTTCCCCAACAATTCAAAACGGATAGATTTTTTCTCTCTAGGCGTTAAATAGTAATAGGCATCTAAAACGTTTTGGATAGAATCTGTTTCTTTAAATTGATTTTTAACAAACCTAAAAACCCCTAAATTAACCAACCTGTTGAGCGACAAATTATGGTCTGTACGGTTATAAACATCACCCTTATGGAAAAATAAAGTACGGTCAAAAACCTGAGGTTTAAAAAGTGGTTCGCCATCATCAATAATCTTAAAATCTTTATAAACAACTGCCGAATCTCTATTTAATCTTCTCTCTTTTCTTAAAGAATAATCTGGATAGATGAAAATATCATTAATAGTGTAAACCTGTTTAGCGTTTGCCGGAGTTTCTTTCTTGACCTCTAAAAACAAATCTACCTGCTGGTTTCCAACGGTACTATCTACTTTAACAATCAGATAATCTGGCCCGAAATAATAAAAACCTTTTTCTTTTAAACGAACATCTATACGCTCACGCTCTGCTTTAATTTTATCCAAATCGTAAGCCTCAGTGGCTTTTAAAAATGTATTGGCTTCTGTTTCTTTAATGGCTTTGGTTATTACCGATGAATCTTGCGGAAAGACAACCTTCCTTATTTTATACTGCTTTTTGGTTTGCACCGAGTATTGGGCTTTTACTTTTCGGTTTCTTTCGGTAGAATCAGCAGTTGTTTCTGCTAAAAAATATCCTTTATTTTCTAAACGGTTTTGGATAATGGAAGCGTTATAATCTAAATCTACCTGACTCATCAATACCGGAGGCTCGCCAACTTTATTTTTAAGCCAGTTTCTTAAACCTTTTTGTTTTTTGGGAGTTCCGGCTATGTTGTAAAAAAATAGTTTAGGTCTTAAACCTAAAATTTTCGAGTTTGGCCTTGGCCTTAAAACGCCTTCTAACTCAGATGTTAAGCTTTTACGCTCGCTTTTGGTAGTTTCTTTATCTGTAATGTTAACTTCTGCTCCAACGTAAAGCTGCTCGCCCTTAGGCAAATACTTGATATTACTGCAAGCAGACATCAAGAAAGAAAGCATAAAAACTATCAAATATCTCTTCATCATCTTGAATTATTTCTTCTTCGTGGCGATTTAGATTTCTCAAAAATCTCTTTAAACTGGTTATAATCCATCGTTAAAATAAAACCTAAACCAGTTTCTATAACCTGCCCCTGTATAGCCATTTGGTATTGATTTTTACGATATGCTCTTAACAGATAACGTCCGTCTTTAGAAAGCTGATAATCAGCAGCAATATCACCAGCAATATTATTGGTTTGGCGGTTTGCCTGTTGAGGACCTTCTAAACCAAAATTGCTGCCAATGGTAACTTTAAGCCTATCGTTTAATAACCTTTTAGACAGGCCTACATTTAAATCGGTACGGTTTTCTCGCTGTCCGGTGGTATAATCATCTGTTGCTTCCAAATCAAAATTTAACTCAACACCACCAAGCAAATCACCGGCAAGGTTGTTCAACTGTTCTGATAAAATTTTACTTACGCTTTGTCTGGCTATTGATTCCACTCCGCCAGAACCAGCTTCGCTTGCAAAAGGATTTTCGCCCACAAATCTGTTTAACAATAACAATGCAAAAACCTGTTTATTAAGTTCTGATGGCTGCTGCCTTAACTGCTCTAAACGAGTTCTTGAATTGCTGATGATATCTTGAGAAACATTATAATTTCCTTCTGGAAGCACAATATCAAAGCTAATTTCTGGCTTTAGTAACTCGCCATCCATATTGAGCAATACTTGGAAAGGAATTTCTTGCTTGTAGGTATTACGTACTGCGGCAGATTGCCCTCCTAATTGATTATCCAATAAATCTAGAGGAGCTGTTTCTGTTTCATAAATAGCGGTGATATCTACATTAGCGGTGGTCGGCTCGCCTGTCCAAACTAAAGAACTGCCTTCTTTAATGGTAAACACTCTTCTAATAAAATTGAAAGACATTTCATAACTACCTTCTTTTAACTCGTATTTCCCGGTAAGGCTTATTTTACCCGATGGATCCATGCCTCCAGTAAGCTCTGCTTCGCCTTTAAGTTTTACAAAATCGCCATTTCCTTTATCAATTATCATGGTAAGTTCTGCTTCTGGGTCTACCTCTATATTCATAGAAACATCCATACCAGTAACATCACTTTGGTTTAGCGAATCTGGCAAAGCAAAAGTTTCTGCCAATTGCGGATTATCCTGGTCTATAAATTCTACAATACCTTCCCTATCGGCTATACCCGGGTCTGATTGCGGTAAAACAATGGTAAACCTGGTATCTTTATTGATTTTTAGTGTTCCTTCTACCTCTGGTTGATTTAAATCACCACGAATTCTTAATCGGGTATTTAAAAATAAATCGCCATAATAAAGCTCATTATCTTTAGCTGTGGAGCTAACCGCTTTGAAATTATTGGCATTTACATCCACATTAAATCTATAATCCTGATAATTGCTTGTATAAATTGCTCCGTTTACAGTGAGTTTATTATTGGCCGAGTCTGATAAACTAAATCTGTTGAAATTGATACCTTCTGGGGTAAAAGATATTTTATCATTTAGCAATTGGAAATAAGAATTTAAAGGCGCTACCCTAAAAGCTCCGTTGTTAAACTGTAAATCGCCAATAACTTTTGGTGCTGTGGCTGTACCAGATATTTTAAAATCGCCTGTTAAATAACCGCTACTCTCTTTTAAATTACCAAAAGTAAAACCTTCTATACTTTTAAGATTTAGCTTTGCTATAGCTAAATCCATATCAAAACTACTGTTATTGGTACGGTAGAGACCATCTAATTTAACATCATTCCCTTGCCCTGTTATGGCCACCTGTGCGGCAAAAGTATTGGCTTGTTGGTTATTAACTTTTAGGCTGATGTTTCCTAAAGTATCTGTCCTGAAATTGAAGTTTTGAATAGCTAAATCTGAGGTAAAGGAGAAATCCCGATCTAAATCTTTCAATAAAACTTCGCCATCTAGGGTTCCGCCAATTAACAAAGAATCTTTCTCGATGATACTGGTTAAGGTTTCTATTTTAAAATTATCAAAAGTAACCGTCATGGGTGCATTTAAACCCCTTGTTTCTGATTGTATTTTAATAGATTGAGATTGGTTACGAAGCTCGAAATTATTAGCATAAATACCACTTTCGCCAAAACTTAAAAGGTTATTTTCATTAATCTGCCACCTTTCGTAATTAAGCTTTAACCCTTCTAAAGCCAGTTTAAACTCGGTATCGCTTTTAATGGCCTGCATGGTTCCGGCAATTAAATAGCGTTCTTTATCTTGTATATCTTTAACCTGCAAACGGTAATTGATGATATTTTTAGCAATATTTCCGCTTAATGCGGTATAAGGAAGCAAGAACTGACTGCTTTTCACTTCATCAATAATAAAGCTATAAGCCAAACTATCATTTCTTGGCGCAACATTTAAAACTGCGTTGGTGATGATATTTGAACCATAAATTACCTTAGGGATATTGGCTTTCATTAAAATAGTATCGCCTTCGCTATTGTAGCGACCGTTTATTTGGATAGGCTCTATCCGGGTTAAACCCGCAACAAATGCTATTAATACCGGATGATTTTGAACCGATAATTGATAAGCAAAATATTGAGGCTTAACAGGCTCTTTTTCTACACCTTGGCTGGTATCATAATACTTAGCTATGGTATTAGTTAAGGCTGTAGCTAGTTGCGTAAACTGATATTTACCTTTAATACTTCCATTTAAAAAAGGAGATTTGATATCTAAAGAATTTTGAGATGCTGAGGCTTTCGAGATGATATTGATAGAATCTAAAGGAAAACGCTCTGTTTCTGTTGCAACAAGCATATTATTGACAGATATTTTCCCATTCAAATAATCAGGGTCTAGCGTTGCTATATCGGCATCTATTTTACCTCTAAATTTTAAGCTTCCTTTATACAGATTTAAAGCTCCAAAATTGGCGCTATCTATATTGGTTTTTAAAGATAAACTTGGATACTGCTGATTAAAACTTCCTTTGGCTATCAAATCAAAATCAAGGTTTTTATCATCCATATTGGCTGTAGCCTGATATACTCCTGCCTTAATATTTCCTTTAACATCTAAATCCCGATAATTGTAACCATTGTATTGAGCTTTTAAAACCTGTGCTTTTACACCGGCAACCATCGTTTTAGGATCTAAACCCAAACCACTTACTTGGGCCTTTAAACTTATCCTGCCGATAGAATCATTTTTAATCAATTGCCCTACATGGAAATCTTTTACCTCTACCGTAGCTTGGTAACGTTCTTTATTTTTAAAGCGTTGGTCATAATGAGCTTTTACATGAGCATCTCCTAAGCTACTTTTTAGAAACAACTGCGTATTAAAATTATTTATGGCTCCTTTAAAAAATCCATTTAATGATAAACGTTGAGGGATTTGAATATTAGCCGGTAAAGTACCTTTAGGAATAAAGCTATTGATGTCTTTTGCGCTGGTGCTAAATTGGCTGATATTAAGATCAAAAAATGCCTTTTCAACGTTTGGAAGTCCTTTTATTCTTCCATTGGCAACTATATTGGTACTTCCAATTCCAATAAGTTCTAGTTTAGGGATATTTAGATTATCTAACCTCCCTTTTACAGTGCTATTTACCCTTAATATAGCATTAGGGTTTCCTTTAAATGGAGGATTTTGAGCTAAATCTGGTGCAAACAGTAAAACATCAGCGAAAGCGATACTACTTTTATTTAGCGATGCTTCTATATACAATTCATTTAAATTCTTTGATAAACTTGCAATAGATGGATAAGCGATTTTAATCTCATCTTTAATAAGTGATTTTGGTGTTTTGATGTATAAATCCTCTAAATAAGCAAACCTTGGCCCGTAAAAAAACGATGTTCTAAAATCCTGAATGTTTAAACCGCTTTTATCTGCAACTTTTAAACTTGCTATTTTACCAGAAATGGTATCGGTGCTATAATAAATATCATCTGCATTTAGCAAGAGGCCTTTTAAATCAAGATGCATATAATCTATACCTCTTTCTAAAGGCTTGCTATTAAAATCATCAAACTTAAAATCAACTTGTGCTATAGCCACTTCTTGCAAGCCAACTTTCCAACCTGGCTGAGGGCTTTTTTTTGTAGTATCTGTAGCTGGTTTAGTACTTATTTTACCTAAGGCTAAACTTCCTTTGGTTTGCTTTAGAACTAATTTCTCTATGTTAATGAGCTGCTTTTGAAAATCAAGTTTGTTAAAAACTACGTTTAGTTTACCCAAATCTAAAAAGGTTTTTAAGCTGCTGCCTTCATTGTTATAATTGATTTTTATGGCAGAAAAATCTATTTCTTCTAACTTTAATTTTAACGATGGAGTGTTTGCTGCCGCTTCAACAGTTTCTTGGGTATTCTTTACCAGTTCTTCTACAATGCCTTGTTTTAGGTTTAAATTTAAACCGTTTAGGGTAATTTTTGGGATATCAAAATCTAAGCTATCTAAATCAAATTTCTTGATTTTTGTATCAAAATGATGCAGGTAAACCTTAAGCTTATTTTTAGTGATAGCATCATCAAACCTTACGTTTATTTTATCGAGGTTAATTTTTGCTATTGAAAATTTCATGGTAGCGCTGGTATCTTGCGGTATTGGCTCTTTGGCCTGCTGCGCTGCAAATGCCTTAATGATATAATCAAAATTAAAAACCGAATCTTGATTTCTTTTTACATGAGCCGTTATGCCTTCTAAAGCAATACTATTAATTTCTAGCTTATTGTCTAGTAATTTAAACAAACTAATGTCTACAGCCAGTTTATCCCCAGCTAGTAAAGTATCTTTCTCTTGACTTTGAAAGTAAACACCACGCAGCACAATCTTCTTAGGTAAGCCAATTTCTAGCTTCGCAATACGAACAGGCGTTTTTATTTTCCCTTCCAGATAGCTTACTACTTCATTTTTCACTACGTTTTGTATAGCAGGAACTTGAATAAGAACCACTATAAGCAGAAATAAAGTAATAATACCGGCAAAAATCCAGAGAATTGTTTTTAAAAAAAGTGATAGGTATTTGTTCAAAAAAAATTAAAATTTTATGCTCAATCTATTATAAACAAATTGTGCGCCATTACAGCATTTATAAAAGATTATCAGAAAAAAACACCATCTTTAATTTAAGTATAGCTTCATCCTATGGTAAGATTACTAGAATCTATTTGTGGCAGAATGTTTGGGTATGTATATTTGAAGTCTTAAAAAAGAAATTTATTATTAAATAATTGATATTATGGCCTTAGAAATCACAGATGCTAACTTTGAAGAATTAGTATTAAAATCAGATAAACCAGTTTTGGTAGACTTTTGGGCAGAGTGGTGCGGACCATGCCGTATGGTTGGACCAGTTGTAGAAGAGTTAGCAAAAGAATATGATGGCAAAGCTATTGTTGGTAAAGTTAATGTAGACCACAATCCAGAAATTTCAATGAAATTTGGTATCAGAAATATTCCTGCTTTATTATTTTTCAAGAACGGAGAAATTGTAGACAAACAAATTGGTGCAGTGCCAAAATCTGTTTTAGCAGAAAAATTAAGCAAGCAAATGGCTTAATATATCCATAATATATTAAAAAAAGATCTTTCGATGATTATGAAAGGTCTTTTTTTATTTTATTAGGATACTTTTATTGAAAGTATATCTTTGTGTAAAAATAAATTAAAATGACACCATATTTTTCTAACATTACTAAAGCAGGTTTAGGCTTATTATTAGCTGTTGCTGTGGTAAGCTGTAATAATAGTACAGAAACAAAAGCTACAAACACATCATCGGCATCTGCCGCTAAAGAAAAAGGCGCTACAGTTGTATATGTAAACTCAGATTCATTGTTAAATAACTATGAGTATTTCAAAGAAATTAAATCTAAATTTGAGGATAAATCAAAAAAAGCTGAAGCTGATTTAAAAACTAAAGGCGCTGCTTTCCAACGTGAAGTTGCTGCTTACCAACAAGGCGCACAAGGTATGAGCGCAGATGAAAGAGCTAATACCGAGCAACGTTTAGCCCGTAAACAACAAGAATTACAATCTTATCAGCAAAATGCAGGTTCTGCTTTACAAAGCGAAGAAATGGCAGAAAACGAGAAACTTTATGATAAAGTTGCTGATTATTTAAAAATCTATGCTAAAGAAAAAGGCTATAAAATGGTTTTAACTTACTCTAAAGGTAATAGCGCTATTTTATTTGCTGATGAAAGCTTAGACGTTACTAAAGAAGTAATCAAAGGCTTAAACGAAGCATACAATAAAGATAAGAAGTAATATTTCTCATTATTAAGATATAAACAAAAGCTCGGCATTTGATGTTGAGCTTTTTTAATTTACAGCTATGGAGCATGAAGATTTTATGAGAATGGCCATTGCCCTCTCTGAAGATAATGTTAAAAATAATTTGGGTGGTCCGTTTGGTGCAGTTATCGTTAAAGACGGGCAAATTATAGCCAAAAGCGCAAATACAGTAACCACTACAAACGACCCAACTGCGCATGCAGAAGTTGCCGCTATAAGGTTAGCTTGCCATGCTTTAAATACCTTTTCTTTAGAAGGATGCACCATTTATGCCAGTTGCGAACCCTGCCCTATGTGTTTAGGAGCAATTTATTGGGCTAGGATAGACAAATTGTACTATGCTAATACCAAAAGAGACGCTGCGGCCATTAATTTTGATGATGATTTTATTTATCAGGAAATAGATTTAAAACCTGAGGACAGGAAATTACCTTCTCAACAATTATTAAGAGACGAAGCCTTAAAAGCTTTTGAAATGTGGCAACTATCAGCCAATAAAACAGATTATTAAGATGGAAAGTATCAATTGGGGAATTATTGGTTGTGGTAATGTTACAGAGGTTAAAAGTGGTCCTGCTTTTAAACAAGAACACTCTACAGTTGTAGCGGTCATGAGAAGAAATGCAGAAAAAGCTGCTGATTATGCCAAAAGACATCAAATACAAAAGTGGTATCAAGATGCTTCTGCCTTAATTTTGGATGATGATATAAATGCCATTTATGTTGCTACGCCGCCTCTTCAACATCATGATTATGCCATTGAAGCCTTAAAAGCCGGCAAACCAGTTTATATTGAGAAACCTGTAACCATCAATACGGAAGCTTGTACAGCTATTATTGAGGCGCAAAAGCAGTACAAACAAAAAGTAGTTGTAGCGCACTACAGAAGAGAAGTACCTTATTTTAAGGCTATAAAAAAACTTCTAGATGAGCAGGCTATTGGCGATGTAAAATTTGTTAACCTGCAAACTTTACAAAGAAGTGGTTCTGATATGATTGCGGCAAGCGAAGAAAACTGGCGCTTAAACCCAAGTATCTCTGGTGGTGGTTTATTTCATGATTTAGCACCACATGCTATAGATTTAATGCTTTATTTCTTTGGAAAACCTACTTATTTTAATGGTGTATCTACTAATCAATCTTTAAAAAGTGATGCTGATGATATCGTATGTGGCCAAATTAAATTTGAGAACAACGTTATTTTTAATGGATTGTGGTGTTTTGATGTATTGCCAGAACAAGAAAAGGAGTTTTGCGAAATTATCGGTACAAGAGGGAAAATAACTTTCCATATTTTCGGTAATAAACTAAGCATCACCAAAAATGGAGAAACTATTCATGAAGAATTTGAACACCCCATTAATATACAACGACCAATGATTACTAAAACCATTGCTTATTTTAGAGGTGAGGAAGAAAATCCATGTTCGCTAGAAGAAGCCTTATTAGGATTAGAAATTATAGAACGTTTTGTTAGAAAATCTTGAAATTTTTTTTAATCATCATCTTCATCCATGAAGAAGTTATCCTGTAAATCGTCTATTTCTCTTCTATCTTTTTTGGTTGGTCTGCCTGTTCCTCTATCTCGCTCCAGAACTGGCATCCTAAACATAGATTTAAATTTAATTGTGTCTTCTACAGGGGTAATATCCATATAATGTAAGACTGCCTTTTTAGCATCTACACGGTTAGCCAATAAAGCTGTAACTTTTATTAGCTTCTTCTCAATATTCTTTGAAACCTGTAAAACATCACCCACCTTAACTTCATAGCTTGCCTTAATATTGGTACCATCTTTCTTCACCCTTCCAGCCTTACAAGCTTCTGTAGCTAAGGTTCTTGTTTTAAACAACCTTATTGCCCACAGGTATTTATCTATCCTTACTTTTTCTACCATAAATGTTTTCAAAATAACTCAAAAATCAGATTATTAGCTAAAAAAACCTTTAATTTAATATTCTTATGATATCGATAAAGTTATAGTTTCATTCATAAATAGATAATTTAGCTATAATCACTTATATTGCCTATAAAATACTCTAACAATATTGAAAATCTATGCCTGTTAATCTGGATGCTTTAATTAGATATCATACGATAGATAAATGTTTGCAAAATTTTTATCGAGAGTGGACATGGGAAGACTTAGCAAAAGCATGCTTTGATGCTTTAGATGAAGTAAGATATAGATCAGATAAAAATACAGTTAGCAAAAGAACCATAGAGAATGATATAAAAGTTTTACGTAGTAATATTTTAGGATACAATGCCCCAATAGTATGTAAAAAGGGTCTATATAGCTACTCTGACAGAAATTATTCTATCAAAAATGCATCACTGACTCAAAATGATATCAGAAATATAGCCCTAGCCATTGAAACTTTAAAGCAATATAAAGGCTTTCATTTTTTTGATAATTTAAAAAATGCCTTTGAGAGTTTAGAACATAGAGTTACTATACAATTATATAAAAACTTAAATAAGTTTATACATTTTGAGGACACTTACCTACCTACAGGAACCAATTATATAAACAATATTCTAGATGCTATTCAGAACCAACAAGTACTAAAAATAACTTATCAAAAATTTGATAGTGAAGTTATTAAAAAGAATACTTTACACCCTTATTTATTGAAAGAGTTTAAGAATCGTTGGTATGTTTTAGGTTTTAATCCAAATTTTGATTTTTTAAAAACTTATGCCCTAGATCGTATAAAGGAAATAGAAATTTTAAAAACTGAAATATATCAAGCCAATAATATAAATGCGCAAAGCTTTTTCAGCAATGTTATTGGTGTTTCTAATCCTACAGATACCATACAAGAAGTAAAAATTATTGTAAAACCCATTTTCTCTAATTATATCAAAACACAACCTTTACACCATTCTCAAGTAATTATTAAGGAGGATGAAAGAGGTTTACACATCAAATTACAAGTAGTACATAATGTAGAATTAGAAACCCTTATATGTGGTTATGCCAATTTTCTTGTGATTCAACACCCTGAAAGCCTTAAAAAAGCTATTAAAAAAAGGTTGATCGACGCTTTGGAGAATTTCTAAGATTATTATATCTGTAAAAGATTTGACTCAAGTCTTTCTACTTTATTAAAATACTGTACTACTTGGTATAGGATACCGTCAAAATCACTAATCTGAAGCTTAGTATACCTATATTTAAAAGTATCTCCATATTTACAAAAAAGTTTATCTTTTTGTAAGTCATGGCAATTCTCAAAGAAACCTTGTTTTTCCATATTCTGAAAAAGCTTTTCACTATCTTTCTTTGACAAAACAAATTGCCTAAATTGTTCATCTTCAATTTGAATTCCAACAATCTTTGTATCTGATTGATTTGATTTATTTATTCTACGATCTATTTCATTGAGACTGTAATTAACTAAATCACTATCACCCTGCAAAATATAACCTATAGAAATAGTACTTTTTTTATTATTGATACTTGACTCATAAACCAACAACTTCTTCATTTTATCACTAATCTCTTCACTTTCGTTTATTGCTTTTTGAAGGCTATAAAAAAATGTTTTGATCTATAGTGAAGAAATAATTCCCATAATTTATATTCCTCTAGCTTTGCTTGCAAATCAAAATTATCTTCTTGATTTTTAGCGTTTTTCCAGACAAAATCGTAATTAGGACGTGTCTGATTAAAAGAAAATAATCTAAATAAATCACTTAAACCAATAAGCATTTTTTTGTAATCCTCTATATATACTCTTTTAATTTGACTGAACTTTTCAATGTTAATTCTTTTGGATAGACTTTCAAAGTCGTAAAAAAACCAATTATTAAGAGTACTTTTTAAATTTTCTAAAGTATTAGATGGATATAAATGGATACAAAAGAACTTAATTTTATGTTTATCTTTTGTTGCATATTCTATTCTTCTTAGTTGCTCCAAAGTAGGAAATGATTTAACTTTTGTTTCGATAATATATTTTCGTATACCATTTATAGTTATTAAAACATCATACCTAGCCTTATATTTATGTTCCTTATCGCTATTTGAAGCATTTTGTTCTCTTTCTAAAAAAGAATTATTCAAATTCAAATCCTCATTCTCATTTATCCCTGTAAGAATTAGAATCGTTTCTTTAGCATTTTCATTAAACATCCATTTCCAAAAACTACTATGAAAATTTTCCTTATTCTCACCAAAAGCATAAAATATTGGATTGGCTTTTAATTCTTTAAGAATTTTTTCTAATTCTTGAACATTTGTTATCAATTTCATTTTCTAAAATATTTTAAATAGCCTTTATATCAGGAAACAAATTCTTAAACTTTTCTTTTGCATTTACCACATCATTAAAAATATTCATCAGGAGGTTAACATTTGGGTCTTGAATATTCTTTAAATCTTCATACTTAAATGGCACAACATCGCCAATCTCAAAACTATCACTTATTTCTTTTAGCTCTCCTTCTGTTGCTAAATTTAGCATTCTAGTATAAAGAATACCTTCTATTTCGTCTAAAGCCTCAATGGTCTCGAGTACTTGAAATTTATAAGCGCTCATTACTTTAAAATATTTAGATAATTAATTAAATCTTCAAGCTCGTTAAAAACTTCTCCTTCATGATTAAAAGGTGGTCTATCTACTGTTTGGGGGCTCAACACCTCTTCATTAGCTATTTCATGCCCATAACTAATTGTATTTCTGAACTTCCCCAATCCTCTGGTTTTCATGATAATAGCTTGTGCACCAGAAAAAACTGCTATTTGCAATTTAGATTTCTCACATTCATAGAAATCATAATGATTTAAACGCATTTTAACTTGTTCTCCGTTTAAACCGCATTCTGGACAATAACCTGTCCAATAGGTGTGTTGAGTTGTTATTTCCATTATTGATTATATTTAAATATTAAACATCATCTGATATATCATAAAAATTTTCTTGATTTGGATAGCTATCTTCCAAAAAGTTTTAACCTTTTCTATGTGCTCACTTAATTCGCAAAGTTGATTAAGTACAGGATCATCAAACTGATAAAACTCTTCAACTTGAAAATTGAATTTACCCGACTTGTAAACATCGTCTAGCTCTTTCATTTCGCCATCTAAAGCAATATTAATTAGCTTTTCCATCAACTCTTCATTAAAACATTCTAGTAAAGAAGCTACTTCTATGATTTGGTCTTTATAATATTTGAATTGCATGATTTAAAAGATTAACTCATCGCTAAGCTTAGTTACTTCCAAAATCTCTAAGTCTTTATCATCAGGTAATTCTAAAGAGCCATCTTTATGAATGATATTTTTGAAAATTTGATCAACATTTACTCTCCTTTCTACCTTTTTAATAGCATCTGAATGGCTATTTGCTATTACAAAAAAGAGGTCATAATTATTTAAGCGCACACTAAATAATTTTCCTTGCATACTTCATTAACAGTTTTTTAATTAGTAATTTGTTTGATTAAATAAGGTGTGGTTCTTATTTATTTTTTTAGCTTGATAGTTTTACCTAGCGCAAATAGTATTTGGTCGATATAATAAATATAATCTGTTTCTTTTTTTAAAGACGATTGGAGTTCATCAGAAATCAACCAAGTTTTATAATCATTGATATAACCTCTATGAGTTTCTGAATTAAGAAGTGACATTCTTCTAAGTGTATCAATATCTACTTTGTATGTTTCGGCATTTCTAACTGCAAATGCTCTAATGACATGCTGATCAATAATAGGCTCATTATTTTTCTTGGTTAGATATTTCCCAAATTGATAAAACACCAATCCATCATTCTTCATATCTTCATCGTATGAATCAATATCTCTAATACCTTCTACAATATGTTTTATCTTTTGTAAATCACCATTTTTCCAGACTAAGGCATAAAGTATTTTTGCAAGAGGATCGGTAATTAAAGATGAGTCTTTTAATAAGTTATTTTCATTATCTAAGAATTTCTTTATTTCAGAATAGTTAATCTCAAATTTAATAGGTGGATACTTTTCCTTTTTCATCCTATTAGACTCAAGTTTATCGATACTAAATAGTTTTTCTAACTCGTTTTTTGTATTAGCACTTTTAATTCCATCAAAAACAATATCTACAAGTTTTTTTGCTTCCATAATTATAATTTAAAATTATTATCTCATTCTTAAAAAGGTAAATCATCATCTTCTTTTTCTATTAGTTCTATAAGAAGTTGATTTATTTCTTCTGTGAACATAAAAAGTTGGTAAATCGCTTTTGTAAACACCTGATGACAAGTATTAAAATCATCTTCAATAAGAGAAAAAGACAAATCCTTATTTCTATCCAAAAACTTTTTTAATGTTGGCGTTTCATCAAGCATTAAATCCACCGAATGATGAAAAAGCCTATCTTCAAATTTTTTCACTTCTTTTTGGATGACTTTCATCTTTTTTAATCGCTTAGCCTTTGTCATTTACTTTGTCCATCCAATATTTCCAAATAATTACCATAGCCATAGTATCTAGTTTACAGTATTGTAGAAGTAGTTTTTTAAGTGTTTCTTTTTTGATATTATCCTTACTAGTAGAACCATACTGCATATCGTAATACGCTTTCATCGCTGCTGTTCCATCTTTTACAGCTTCTATTTCTTCTAAATCAGCCATCAAACCACTTAGTTTATCATAAGGAGATTTTATTACACCTGCCAAATCAAAACCAACATATTCTTTTAACCATTCTATCTGATGGAGATACTCATTATTATTCCAAATGGCAGGCAATACTTTTTTAATAGATGTTTTTCCCTCCATCTGTGGATGAAAATAATGATTAAAAGTAAAGGCATTCATATCTACTAACCTACCTTCTTTACCACCTTGTTTATCTTTAGTAATTCCAAGAAGCCAATTTCTTAATTCTTCATTTTCATAATTAAAACCTTCCATTTGAAATAAAATAGCCCTTAATACCGTATTTTCATGGGTGGCCCACATTAACGGAGTCCCATCATGACCTATCTGTTTCATTAAACTTTCGGCAAATCTGAAGTTTGGGAAAGTCTTTTCTGTATTAATCCATTCAGAATGAATTGGTTTTGTATTAGGCTTTAGTATTGTGTGACAGCTCCATTGAAATGCTACGGTTTCGTAAGGTCTCATCCCCTTATGATGAGGCATTGCACCAGTATAAGTTTCAAAATCAATAAAATGTAAAGGATATATCCAACTTTTTAATTCGTCCTTCATCCTATTAGAAAACCACTCTGTATTTTTTAAAGTGTTTTCATATTGTATTAGTTGTCTTACTCCTCTGCTACCTATATCAACCTTATTGGCTTTATAGAAATACTCGGGTTTCAAGTCAAAAAAGCTTATCTCCCCATTTTTTATCATTATATCAGCAATTGGGTTTTTCTTCCCTCCTAAAGTTCCTAAATGATATAAAGAAGAAATAGACGGTTTAATATCAGCTAACTTACCCCAACATTCTTTAAAGCCACTTTTATTTTCAGCTTGATATTCGCAAGAAAAACACTTAATCGTTAACTCAAAGTCATCTGGATTAATTCCATAATTTAAAACATTTAATAATTTGTTAGACTTATGTTTTACTGTTGGTAAAATATCGTCAATCTCGTCGTTTACATTAATAAGGCTTAAAAAAGATTTTTCAATTAAAAACTGATGCTCAGGAGAATGTAGACTGTAAAGAAAAGCTATATCAGGCTTTTTGAAATTTTGATTTTCTGATATTTTAGTTTCATCAACACTAAACCAAGAAATTAAGTTATCTATTTTTAATGACTTACTTTTATCCGGGATGAATAGGAAGCAATTAATTTTAAAATTAGGATAAGCATCTTGTAAAACTAATTTTTGGTAAGCAATATCTTCTAGTTCGGAACTCAACTCTTTTTTTATATTTCCAGATTCACTATCAAAAGACTTTGATTTTACTTCTATTAAATTCAGTACTCCACCTTCCTTTTGTAAAATATCAATCCGGATAATTTTTTGATTGTTAACTACTGTAGCTTCAAAAAGCGTGACATTTTCCTGTTCCCTTAAATAGTTTGTAGTTTGTATTTCTCCTAATTCAATATCATCCTCTACTTCTATACCTTCAGGAAAATGCAATATTGCATACTTACCAATCAAGTACCCTCCTTCTGCTAACATTAGCATATATTCATTATTAGCTAACGTACTTGGGTATTTTGATTTCTTGTAGATGAGTTTCTTGGCACAAGAAGCCCCTATTTTATAGTCTGATTTAGATAAAAGTTCTGACATATTCTTAAATATGAAGTAAAGGTAAATGTGGTTAACGCAGTCTATTTGCGTTAGATGTTTGATTAAATTAAGAATCAGAAATTGGAAGATTTTAAATAAAAAATACAAGCTGATTTAGGAAATCTCAATAACAACTAACTATTGAATTTAACTATTTCTTCACCCTTCCAGCCTTACAAGCTTCTGTAGCCAAGGTTCTTGTTTTAAACAACCTTATTGCCCACAGGTATTTATCTATCCTTACTTTTTCTACCATAAATCTTCTCAAAATAAGTCAAAATTCAGATTATTAGCTAAAAAAACCTTTAATTTGCAAACAAAAATTTTAATATGATTGCCGAACTAAAAAAAGCCGTTGAAGATGCATGGGAAGATAGAAATTTATTAAATTTCAAAGAGTACCGTAATGCAATAGAAAAAGTTATTCATCATTTAGATTTAGGAGAACTAAGAGTTGCAGAACCTATTTTAGATGGTTGGGCTGTTAACGACTGGATAAAGAAAGCAGTAATTCTTTATTTCCCTATCAGAGAAATGGAAGAAATTGAAGTTGGTCCTTTTGTTTTTCATGATAAAATGAAATTAAAAACCGACTATAAAGAAAGAGGTGTGCGTGTAGTACCTCATGGTATTGCTCGTTATGGTGCGCATTTAGCAAAAGGCGTTATCATGATGCCTTCTTATGTTAATATTGGTGCTTTTGTTGATGAAGGTACAATGGTTGATACTTGGGCAACAGTAGGTTCTTGCGCACAAGTAGGTAAAAATGTACACTTAAGTGGTGGTGTTGGTTTGGGCGGTGTGTTAGAACCAGTTCAAGCTTCTCCTGTAATTATTGAGGACAACTGCTTTATAGGTTCTAGAGCTATTGTTGTAGAAGGCGTAAGAGTAGGTAAAGAAGCCGTTTTGGGTGCTAATGTTGTATTAACAGCTTCAACTAAAATTATTGATGTTTCTGGCGATGAGCCTGTAGAACATAAAATGTATGTTCCAGAGCGTTCTGTTGTTATACCAGGTAGCTATACCAAGAAATTCCCTGCTGGCGAGTACCAAGTGCCATGTGCTTTAATTATTGGTAAAAGAAAAGAATCTACCGATAAAAAAACATCATTAAACGATGCATTAAGAGAACATAGCGTAGCAATTTAGTTTTAGAATAGAAAGTTCAAAGTAGAAAGTTTAAAGTTAAGAGTAGAATTTAGATGAACACCAATCAAAACCTTTTTACTTTAAACTTTTTACTTTAAGCTTAACAAATATGAAAATAGGTTTTGAAGCCAAAAGAGCATTTAAAAACTTTACCGGCTTAGGTAATTACAGCAGAGCTGTAATTAGTATTATGGCTAAGTATTACCCTCAAAACCAATATTTACTTTACACACCACAAGACAATAATAAAATTAGGAAAACCCTGGCAGAGCCTTTTTCTAATATCTCGGTTAAAACCGCTCCTGTAAAAATTTTAAAATCTTATTGGCGTAGTTTTCAACTCACAAAATCTTTAATTACAGATGGTATTGAGCTTTTTCACGGTTTAAGTAATGAACTCCCAGCTAATATTAAAAATCTAATATTGCCAGTATTGTTACCATCCACGATTTGATTTTCCTACGTTTTCCGCATTATTTCAAATGGGTAGATAGACAAATTTATCACTACAAATTTAAAGCAGCTTGTAAAAACGCAGACCGTATCATTGCCATTAGCGAGCAAACAAAACGAGATATTATTCAATATTTTAATACCAACCCCAATAAAATAGACATAGTTTACCAAGGTTGTGATGCTACTTTCTCTTCAATACACGAAGAGAGTGCTATACAAGATATTAAACAGAAATATAAGCTACCCCAACAGTATCTTTTATCCGTTGGTACCATAGAAACACGTAAGAACCAACTGCTTATTTGCAAGGCTTTAAAACATTCATCTCAAGACCATAAGTTGGTTATTGTGGGTAAACCAACTGCTTATAAACAAGAAATTACAGATTTTATTCAAGCAAATCATCTTAAGCAGCAGGTTATTTTTTTAGAAAATGTTCCTTTTCAAGATTTACCACTTATTTACCAAGGAGCTAAAATTTTCATTTACCCTTCCAGATTTGAAGGTTTTGGGATACCTATTGTAGAGGCCTTAAACAGTAAGGTTCCTGTAATTGCCGCAACAGGTTCTTGTTTAGAAGAAGCTGGTGGACCAAATAGCATATACATTCATCCTGATGATGCTATTGCGCTTGCTAAGGCTATAGAAAGAGTGTTAGAAGATAAAGATTTACAAGCTAGCATGATTACAAAAGGCTTAGCTTACGCAGAAAATTTCAACGATGAGCGTATTGCAAAAAACTTAAACAGCGTTTATCAAAAAACTATTGAGCATGCTAAGAGAAGAAATTAATAAGGCTTTAGAAGTTTTAAAAAATGGCGGTTTAATTCTTTATCCCACAGATACAGTTTGGGGAATTGGTTGTGATGCTACCCATAAAGACGCCGTAGCTAAAGTTTTTGAGCTTAAAAAAGAGAAGAGTTTAAAAGCTTAATTATTTATTAGATACAGATGCTAAGCTACCAAGCTATGTAAAAGAAATACCCGATGTTGCTTATGATTTAATAGAATTTGCAGAAAACCCTTTAACCATCATTTATTCTGATGCTAAAAATTTAGCAGAAAACGCCATCAATAGCGATGGTACCATTGGCATTAGAATAACCAAACATCCTTTTTGTAAAGAACTTATACAAAGGTTTAGAAAGCCCATAATTTCTACATCAGCAAACTTAAGTGGCCAGCCTACCTCTCATAATTTCTCTCAAATACCTCAAATTATTAAAGATGGAGTAGATTATATTGTGCAATTAGAACAAGATAATCATCAAGTTAAAAAGCCATCCACCATCATGAAATTAGAAGCAAATGGCGCTTTTGCCTTTATTAGGAAATAAAGCGCTTTCAGCCTTCAGTTTAAAGAATTATCTTTGGTAGCGTTTTAAAATTTCAGGAGTATGCATTCAGTTTTTGATAGCATTGTCCAAATCAATTATGAAGCAACACCTTAAACACCCTATATTTAAAATTATCTCTAAAATTTCTGGCGACTTAAATGCAGAAACTTATGTTATAGGTGGTTTTGTAAGAGACATTTTTCTAAACCGCCCTTCTAAAGATGTTGATATTTTAGTTATAGGTAATGGACCAAATTTCGCCTTAGAAGTAGGTAAAATCTTAAAAACTAAAGTATCAGTTTTTAAGAATTTTGGTACCGCCATGTTGCGCTACAAAGATTTAGAAGTAGAATTTGTTGGTGCCAGAAAAGAATCTTACCGGGCAGATTCTAGAAAACCCATCGTTGAAGATGGTACTTTAGAAGACGATCAAAAAAGAAGAGATTTCACCATCAACGCTATGGCTATTCATCTTCATCCACATCAATATGGAGAATTGGTAGACCCTTTTGATGGTATCAAACATCTGGAAGAAAAAAAAATCATTACGCCTTTAAATCCTAATGAGACCTTCTCTGATGATCCTTTAAGGATGATGCGGGCTATACGCTTTGCTACTCAACTTAATTTTAAAATTAATCAAGACGCTATTGATGCTATTAAACTCAACTTAGAACGTATTAAAATAGTATCAAAAGAGCGTATTACAGATGAACTTAATAAAATTATACTATCACCTAAGCCATCCATAGGTTTTAATTATTTGTTTGATACTGGCTTATTGAAGCTTATTTTTCCGCAAATGGTAGCACTTTATGGTGTGGATGTGATTGAAGGTAAGGGACATAAAGATAATTTCTACCATACTTTACAAGTATTAGATAATGTTGCCAAAACATCTGATGATTTATGGTTAAGATGGGCGGCTATTTTACATGATATTGCCAAACCAGCAACCAAACGTTTTGAGAAAAATCACGGGTGGACTTTCCACGGCCATGAAGATAAAGGAGCTAGAATGGTTCCTAAAATATTTGCCGATTTAAAGCTCCCACTTAACGATAAAATGAAGTTTGTGCAGCTACTGGTTCAGCTTCATCTTCGTCCTATTGTATTGGCGCAAGAGGTAGTAACAGATTCTGCCGTAAGAAGATTGCTATTTGAAGCAGGCGAACATACAGAGGCTTTAATGCTCTTATGCCAGGCAGATGTGACTACCAAAAACGAGTACAAGGTTAAAAAATATAGAAACAATTTTGAGCTGGTGAAACAAAAGCTTAAAGATGTTGAAGAAAGAGATAAAATAAGAAATTGGCAGCCCCCTGTTACCGGTGAAGATATTATGAAAACCTTTAACTTAGAAGCAGGTAAAGAGGTTGGTATCATTAAAAACAAGATTAGAGAAGCTATCTTAGAAGGAGACATATCAAATAACCGTTCTGAAGCCCTCTACTTCATGAAAAAAACAGGCATAGAACTTGGGCTTAAAATTGAAAAAGAACTAGATTAGGTTTTCTTTTTATTTATCAACTAAGGTGAAATAAATTAAGAAAAATCCCTCATAAAAATTATTTTTGCAGCATGGCAGTTTACAGATTCAGGATAAGTTTTGAGGATTACGATGATGTAATCAGAGAGATTGATATTAAATCAAATCAAACTTTTAAAGATTTGCATTATGCAATTCATAAATCTATAGGTTATGATCCGGAGAAGTCTTCTTCTTTTTATGTAAGTAATGACCATTGGATAAAAAATGAAGAAATTGCTTACCTTCCAAATGAAAGAAAAATAAGCCGTGGCGTAAGTTTAATGGAGAATGCAAAATTAAGCAGCCATATAGATGACCCACATCAAAAATTTTATTACATCTATAATTTTGATAAACCTTTTGATTTTCATGTAGAGCTCATTAAAATTTTAGAGAATAACCCAACCCAAACTTATCCTTTGGTATTTAAAGCTGTAGGTGAAGCACCAAAAATCCTGAGCAATATCATTGGTTCACCTGATGAAATTACGGGCGATGAAGATCCAGATTTCTTAGAAGATGAAACTATTTTAATTGCCGATGAGGATGAATTAGAAGCCCTAAATTCTGATACAGAAGAAGGGGAAGACGAGGAAGAAGAAAGTGATGAATTTTCTGATGAGTTTTCTGATAATGAAAACTTCGATCAGGATGATTATGACAGAGAATAAGTATAAAACACTATATTAAAATCCGGTTTAAGCCGGATTTTTTGTTTAAAACAGCATGAATAAAGACAAAGTTCTTATTGTAATTGCAGGCCCAACAGCCATAGGAAAAACTGCCCTCGCTATTAAAATTGCACAGCATTTCAATACTGAAATTGTATCTGCAGATAGTAGACAGTTTTTTAAAGAAATGAGTATAGGAACTGCAAAACCTACACATGAAGAGCTTCAGGCTGCCAAACATCATTTCATCAATTCGCATAGCATAAAAGAACAAGTAAGTGTAGGTTCTTACGAAAAAGAGGCTTTAGAGCTCCTAAATCAACTTTTCAAAAATCATGATATTTTGGTCATGGTTGGTGGTTCTGGCCTATATATCAATGCAGTACTAAATGGTTTTGATGAGCTTCCTCCGGTAAACGAAGAAGTTAGAGCACATCTTAATGATCAACTCATTAACAAAGGTATAAGCGCTTTACAGAGCGAGTTGCAAGAAATAGACCCAACTTATTATGCCGAAGTTGACATTCATAACCCACAGCGTATCATAAGAGCTCTAGAAGTTTATCACGCAACAGGTAAACCATTTTCTTCTTTTCGTACCGGTCTTAAAAAAGAACGCCCTTTTAAGAGTATCATCATTGGCTTAGATACACCAAGAGAAGAACTTTATGCAAGAATCAATAAAAGGGTAGATTTAATGATAGCCCAAGGCTTAGTTGAGGAGGTAAAAGCCTTACAAGATGATAAGCACTTAAATAGCCTTAATACCGTTGGCTATTCTGAAATATTCGACTATTTAGACGGTAGAATAACTCTGCCAAAAGCTATTGATGCTATTAAGCAAAACACCAGAAGATTTGCTAAAAGACAGCTTACTTGGTTTAGGAAAACAGAAAATATACATTGGTTTAAGCCAGAAGAAGAAAAAGAGGTGATTTCCTTTATTGAAAAAGAAATCACCTCTCCTTCTCATGTTTAAGCTTGTGCGGTTGGTCCGCCAAAATTAAAAGGCATTCCATTATTAGGTTCTCCACCGCCTTTTATCGGGCCATTTATCATTTCAAACTTAGCGATATTATCTTCTAAAGCTAATAAAAGCCTCTTTGCATGGTCTGGGGTTAATACAATTCTACTTTTCACTTTAGCCTTTGGTATACCAGGCATCACCCTAATAAAATCTAGTACAAATTCACTATTAGAATGGGTAATAATAGCTAGGTTAGAATATACACCTTCTGCTATTTCTTCTGATAATTCGATGTTCAATTGGTTATCTTGTGCTTCTTCCATTATATTTTGCTCTTAAAATATCAAGTATAAACAAAGCTGTCAACAAAACAAAAAAAGCCTGCTATTTCTAGCAGGCTCTTTATTATTTTAAAGATTTACTATGCTTCAACCTCTTCTTCCTCTTCTTTAGAGGCCATTAATTTATCGTATTCTTCTTGAGATCCAACAATAATTCTTTCGTAATCTCTTAAACCTGTACCAGACGGGATTAAGTGACCAACAATTACGTTTTCTTTCAATCCTAATAGATTATCACGTTTACCAGCAATTGCAGCTTCGTTAAGAACTTTAGTAGTTTCCTGGAACGATGCAGCTGAAATAAATGATTTAGTACCTAAAGATGCTCTAGTAATACCTTGTAGCATTGGACTTGCCGTTGCCGGACGAGCCTCTCTTGCAGTAACCAGTTTCAAATCTTTACGTTTCAATTGTGAGTTCTCATCACGTAATTTACGTACAGAAATAATCTGACCTGGTTTTAAAGCATTAGAATCTCCTGGATCTTCAACTACCATCTTATCATAGATACTATCATTCTCTATAGAGAAATCAAATCTATCTACCGCTTCTTTTTCTAAGAATTTCGTATCACCAGCATCCTCAATCATTACTTTCTGCATCATTTGGTGAACAATAGTCTCAAAGTGCTTATCGTTAATTTTCACACCTTGTAAACGGTAAACCTCTTGAATTCCATTAACAAGATACTCTTGTACAGCCGCAGGACCTTTAATTGATAAGATGTCACCCGGAGAAGTTGCTCCATCAGATAATGCCATACCAGCTTTAACAAAGTCGTTATCCTGTACTAAAATATGTTTAGATAATGGCACCAAGTATTTTTTAACTTGTCCGTCTCTAGATTCTATAGTTACCTCACGGTTACCACGTTTAACACCTCCTAAAGTTACTACACCATCAATCTCTGTAATAACAGCTGGGTTAGATGGGTTTCTAGCTTCAAATAATTCGGTTACACGAGGTAAACCACCTGTAATATCTCTTGTTTTACCAGTTGTACGAGGAATCTTAACTAAGATTTCACCCATTTTAACTTCGTCTCCTTCGTCTACAACAATATGCGCTCCTACCGGAATGTTATATTCTCTAATAGAACCACCTTTTTTGTCAACAATTTTAACAACAGGGTTTTTAGTTTTATCTCTAGTATCAATGATCACTTTCTCTCTGTGTCCAGTTTGCTCATCTGATTCTTCACGGAAGGTAACACCTTCTATAACCGATTCAAATTCAACCTTACCAGAGAACTCAGATATAATAACTGCATTGTATGGATCCCATGAACAAATCTTATCTCCTTTAGTTAATTTAGCTCCTTCTTTAACATATAAATAAGAACCGTAAGGGATATTATTTGTAACAATAACTCTTCCGCTATTTGGATCAACAATTTTAAACTCTCCAGAACGACCTAATACAACCTCAACTTTGCCTTCTTCTGTATCGTAATCAACTGTTCTGATGTTTTCAAACTCGATAACACCATCAAACTTAGCATTGATTTGAGATTCTGCTGCAATGTTAGATGCAGTACCACCCACGTGGAAAGTACGAAGCGTTAACTGTGTACCTGGCTCACCAATAGACTGTGCTGCAATTACTCCAACTGCCTCACCCATCTGAACACGTTTACCTGAAGCTAAGTTTCTTCCGTAACATAATGCACAAACCCCTCTTGGAGACTCACAAGTTAATACAGAACGAATTTCAACTCCCTCTAATGGAGATTCTTCTATTGTTTTAGCGATTTCTTCAGTAATATCTTCATTAGCACCAACTAACAATTCATTGGTTAATGGATGGTAAACATCGTGTAATGAAGTACGACCTAAAATTCTATCGTATAGTGGTTCAACAATATCCTCGTTATCTTTTAACGCTGTAGTGAACATACCTCTTAAAGTACCACAATCGTGTGCTTTAATAACCATATCCTGTGCAACGTCATGTAAACGACGAGTTAAGTAACCAGCATCAGCAGTTTTTAACGCTGTATCCGCAAGACCTTTACGAGCACCGTGGGTTGAGATAAAGTACTCAAGAACTGATAAACCTTCTTTAAAGTTAGAAAGAATTGGGTTCTCAATAATCTCACCACCTGAACCTGATTTTTGCGGTTTTGCCATCAATCCCCTCATACCACAAAGCTGACGAATTTGCTCCTTAGAACCACGAGCTCCAGAATCTAACATCATGTAAACAGAGTTAAATCCTTGGTTATCGTTAGTTAACTGGTGCATTACATGCGATGTCAGTTTGTTATTGATACGAGTCCAGATATCGATGATTTGGTTGTAACGTTCGTTGTTCGTAATGAAACCCATGTTATAGTTATTCATTACCTCTTCAACTTCTTTACGAGCTTGCTCTAATAAAGTATGTTTCTCTGTAGGGATATTTAAGTCTTTCAAGTTGAAAGATAAACCTCCTCTGAAAGCATACTGGAATCCCATAGTCTTAATTTCATCTAAGAAGTTTGCAGCTCTAGCCATACCAGTAACTTTTACCACTTCTCCAATGATATCTCTAAGAGATTTCTTAGTTAGCAATTCATTAATGAAACCTACCTCTTCTGGTACTACTTCATTAAATAATACCCTACCAACTGTGGTTTCGATAGTTTTAGCTTCTATTACACCATCTTTACCTTTAACCTTAGCTTTTACTTTAATAAAAGCGTGTAAATCTATTTGCTTCTCATTGTAGGCAATAGTTACCTCTTCTGAAGAATAGAAAATAGAACCTTCACCTCTTACTTGATGTCCTGGCTCAGACTTACGACCTTTAGTCATGTAGTATAAACCAAGAACCATATCTTGCGAAGGTACCGTTACCGGAGTTCCGTTAGCTGGGTTAAGAATGTTGTGCGATGCTAACATCAAGATTTGGGCTTCCAAAACAGCAGCGTTACCTAGTGGTACGTGAACAGCCATCTGGTCACCGTCAAAATCCGCGTTAAATGCAGTACAAACTAATGGGTGTAATTGGATAGCTTTACCTTCCACTAATTTAGGTTGGAATGCCTGGATACCTAAACGGTGAAGTGTAGGAGCCCTGTTTAAAAGAACCGGATGTCCTTTTAATACATTCTCTAAAATATCCCAAACTAGAGGGTCTTTTCTATCTACAATTTTCTTTGCAGATTTAACAGTTTTAACTACTCCCCTCTCTATCATCTTACGGATGATAAATGGTTTAAATAGCTCTGCTGCCATATCTTTAGGTAAACCACACTCATGTAATTTTAAGGTAGGACCTACCACAATTACAGAACGACCAGAATAATCCACACGTTTACCTAGTAAGTTTTGACGGAAACGTCCTTGCTTACCTTTTAATATATCTGATAATGATTTTAAAGCTCTGTTACCTTCAGTTTTAACAGCATTCACTTTACGTGAGTTGTCAAATAATGAATCAACAGCTTCTTGTAACATACGTTTTTCGTTACGTAAGATTACTTCTGGAGCTTTAATTTCCATTAATCTCTTTAAACGGTTATTACGGATAATAACCCTTCTGTATAGATCATTTAAATCTGAAGTTGCAAAACGACCACCTTCTAAAGGCACTAATGGACGTAATTCTGGTGGAATAACCGGAACAATCTTAACAATCATCCACTCTGGATTATTCTCTATACGACCTTTAGATCCACGGAAAGCTTCAACTACTTGTAAACGCTTTAAAGCTTCGTTTTTACGTTGCTGAGAAGTTTCGTTAGCAGCTTGATGACGTAAATCGTAAGATAAAGTATCTAAATCAAGACGTCTTAATAAATCTTCTAAAGCCTCAGCACCCATCTTAGCGATGAATTTATTTGGATCTTTATCATCCAAATACTGATTTTCTTTAGGTAATTTATCTAAGATATCAAGGTATTCTTCTTCTGTTAAGAAGTCCATGTAATTGATACCTTGATCTGCCATTAAACCAGATTGAATAACTACATAACGTTCGTAGTAAATGATTAAATCTAATTTTTTAGTTGGCAAACCTAATAAGTAACCAATTTTGTTAGGTAAAGATCTAAAATACCAGATATGGGCAACAGGAACAACAAGGTTAATGTGTCCCATACGCTCACGACGTACTTTTTTCTCTGTAACCTCAACACCGCAACGGTCACAAACGATTCCTTTGTAACGAATACGCTTATATTTACCGCAATGGCATTCGTAATCTTTCACCGGACCAAAAATACGCTCGCAAAATAAACCATCACGTTCTGGTTTATAGGTTCTGTAGTTGATTGTCTCAGGCTTTAATACCTCACCACTTGATCTTTCCAAAATTGCTTCAGGAGAAGATAAGCTTATGGTAATGGAGGTAAAATTACTTTTTATTTTATTATCCTTTTTGTAAGACATATTCTTTCTTTAAGTTGAAAGTCATAAGTCCAAAGTTGAAAGTAAAGTATTTAAACTTTAAACCTTCAACTTTAAACCTTGAACTTATTAGTCTAATGTAATATCTAAACCTAATCCTCTTAGTTCATGAACCAATACGTTGAATGATTCTGGAACGCCTGGAGTTGGAAGATTTTCACCTTTAACAATTGCTTCGTAAGTTTTTGCTCTTCCTACAACATCATCAGATTTAACTGTTAATATCTCTTGTAGAATGTTAGCAGCACCAAACGCTTCAAGTGCCCAAACCTCCATCTCACCAAAACGCTGACCACCAAATTGTGCTTTACCACCTAATGGTTGTTGTGTAATTAATGAGTATGGTCCTATTGAACGAGCATGCATTTTATCATCAACCATGTGACCTAGTTTCAACATATAGATGATACCTACGGTTGTTGGTTGGTCAAAACGCTCCCCGGTTAAGCCATTGTATAAGTATGTTCTTCCTGATTCTGGTACACCAGCTTCTTTTACGTAATGTTCAACCTCATCATGAGATGCACCATCAAAAATTGGAGTTGCAAATTTCAATCCTAATTCTTTACCTGCCCAACCTAATACAGTTTCGTAAATCTGTCCAAGGTTCATACGAGAAGGTACACCTAATGGGTTTAACACGATATCCACCGGAGTTCCATCAGAAAGGAAAGGCATGTCTTCATCACGAACGATACGAGCAACAATACCCTTATTACCGTGACGACCAGCCATTTTATCACCAACTTTTAATTTACGTTTTTTAGCAACATAAACTTTCGCCATTTGAACGATACCTGAAGGAAGCTCATCACCCACACTGATAGCAAATTTATCTCTGCGGTAAGCACCTAATTCTTCGTTAACTTTAATATTGAAGTTATGTAAAAGCGCTTTTATCAATTCGTTTTTGTCCTCATCAGTTGTCCATTTAGTTGGATTAATATGATTATAATCCAATTCCATTAACAATTTCTGAGTAAACTTAACGCCTTTAGCTATTAAAAGCTCTTTGTAAACATTGTAAACACCTTGAGAAGTTTTACCATTTACGATAGTAAATAATTTCTCTACTAAGGCCTCACGTAGTTCTCTTACAGCTTTTTCGTGTCTTGCTTCTAATTTATCTAACTGAGCTTTCTCTTCTGCTTTAGAAGTTTTCTTAGCTCTTGAGAATAATTTAGTATCAATAACAACACCGTTAATTGATGGTGGAGTTTTTAAAGATGCATCTTTAACATCACCAGCTTTATCTCCAAAGATTGCTCTTAAAAGTTTCTCTTCTGGTGAAGGATCAGACTCTCCTTTAGGGGTGATTTTACCTATAAGGATATCACCTTCTTTAACTTCAGCACCTACTCTAATGATACCATTTTCATCTAAATCTTTAGTAGCTTCTTCAGAAACGTTAGGGATATCTGGAGTTAACTCCTCTTCACCACGTTTAGTATCACGAACTTCTAATTCAAATTCTTCAATATGAAGAGAAGTAAAGATATCCTGAGAAACAACTCTTTCAGAGATTACAATAGCATCCTCAAAGTTGTAACCTTGCCAAGGCATGAAAGCAACTTTTAAGTTTCTTCCAAGGGCTAATTCACCATCTTGTGTAGCATAACCTTCGCAAAGAACTTGACCTTTTTCAACTCTTTGGCCTTTTTTAACAATTGGCTTTAAGTTGATACAAGTACTTTGGTTGGTTTTCTTAAACTTAATTAAGTTGTATGATTTAGATTCTCCATCAAATGAAACTAAAGTATCATCTTCTGTTCTATCATATTTTATGGTAATCTTATTAGCATCAACATACTCAACAACACCATTACCTTCTGCATTGATCAATGTTCTTGAATCACGAGCAACACGACCTTCTAAACCTGTACCTACTACAGGAGCTTCTGGACGTAATAAAGGAACAGCTTGACGTTGCATGTTTGATCCCATCAAAGCTCTATTCGCATCATCATGTTCTAAGAAAGGAATTAATGACGCTGCGATTGAAGTAATCTGATTAGGAGATACGTCCATATAATCTAGCTTTTCTGGCTCAATTACCGGGAAGTCACCCTCATATCTTGCTTTTACTTTATCATCAGCATAATTTCCTTTTTCATCGTATTGAGCGTTTGCCTGAGCGATGGTCATACCGTCTTCATCTTCTGCACTTAAATAAATAACAGGCTGGCCTACATCTACTTTACCGTTAACAACTTTACGGTAAGGCGTTTCAATAAATCCAAGGTTATTAATTTTAGCATGCACACAAAGAGAAGAAATCAAACCAATGTTTGGTCCCTCTGGAGTTTCAATGGTACACAAACGACCATAGTGGGTATAGTGAACGTCACGAACCTCAAAACCAGCTCTCTCTCTTGATAAACCACCAGGACCTAAAGCCGATAAACGACGTTTGTGAGTAATCTCAGCCAATGGATTGGTTTGATCCATGAATTGAGATAACTGGTTAGTTCCAAAGAAAGAATTGATTACTGAAGATAGGGTACGAGCATTAATCAAATCAGTTGGCGTAAATACCTCGTTGTCACGGATATTCATACGCTCACGAATGGTTCTTGCCATTCTTGATAAACCTACACCAAACTGAGCATAAAGTTGCTCACCAACAGTACGAACACGACGGTTAGATAAGTGATCGATATCATCAACATCCTCTTTAGAGTTAATTAATTTGATCAAGTATTTAACAATCGCAATGATATCCATCTTAGTTAAAACTTTAGTCTCCACAGGAGTATCTAATTTTAACTTACGATTGATACGGTAACGACCAACGTCGCCTAAATCATAACGTTTATCTGAGAAGAATAAACGATCTATGATACCACGAGCGGTTTCCTCATCAGGTGGTTCTGCGTTACGTAATTGTCTGTAGATATGTTCTACCGCTTCTTTAGCAGAGTTAGAGGTATCTTTTTGTAAAGTATTATAAATGATAGTATAGTCTCCGCTGTTGCTATCTTCTTTAGAAAGAATTAAAGTTTTAACGCCAGCATCAACAATCATATCGATATGATCATCTTCTAAAATGGTTTCTCTTTCAAGAATAATTTCATTTCTATCAATAGAAACAACTTCACCTGTATCTTCATCCACAAAATCTTCTACCCATTTCTTAAGAACTCTTGCAGCAAGTTTACGACCTACATATTTTTTAAGTCCTGATTTGCTAACCTTAACTTCATCAGCTAAGTCGAATAATTCTAAGATATCTTTATCAGAATCATAACCAATTGCTCTTAAAAGCGTAGTTACAGGGAATTTCTTTTTACGGTCTATGTAAGCATACATCACATTGTTAACGTCTGTAGCAAACTCTATCCATGAACCTTTGAAAGGGATAACACGAGCTGAGTATAATTTACTACCGTTTGTATGACGACTTACACCGAAAAACACACCTGGTGAACGGTGTAGTTGAGAAACAATTACACGCTCTGCACCATTGATAACAAAAGTTCCTTTAGGTGTCATGTAAGGAATAGTTCCTAAATAAACATCCTGAACAATTGTTTCAAAATCTTCGTGTTCCTCATCATTACAAGACAATCTTAATTTTGCCTTAAGAGGTACACTATAAGTTAATCCACGCTCAATACACTCTTGTATATCATAACGAGGTGGATCAATAAAGTAATCCAGAAATTCTAAAACAAATATGTTTCTCGAGTCTGAGATCGGAAAGTTTTCAGCAAAAACTTTAAATAAACCTTCTGTATGACGGTTATCTGAAGTGGTTTCTAACTGAAAGAATTCCTTGAACGATTGGATTTGAACATCCAGAAAATCAGGATAATCAATTACATGCTTACTTTGAGCAAAGTTTATCCTTTGATTGCTTTTGTTTGCCAAGGGTCTAAAATTTTAGTTAAACTAAACCGAAAATTCGATTAATACTGAACAACCATTCAGTATTTTCATTAAGATTGGTGATATACACCAAAAGCCATAGACTCCAATCCGTTTTTAAACGGAGGGAGTCTAAGGCTATATTTTGTAGAGAGATTCTAATTATTTAATCTCAACAACAGCTCCTGCTTCTTCTAATTGTTTTTTAAGAGCTTCAGCTTCGTCTTTAGCAACACCAGCTTTTAATTCTTTAGGTGCACCGTCAACTAAGTCTTTTGCTTCTTTTAAGCCTAAACCAGTTAAGTCTTTAACTAATTTAACAACTGCTAATTTCTGACCACCAGCATCTTTCAAGATTACATCAAAAGATGTTTTCTCTTCAGCAGCAGCAGGTGCATCACCAGCAGCAGCAGGACCAGCAACTGCAACAGCAGCAGCAGGCTCAATACCATACTCATCTTTTAAAATTTGAGCTAATTCGTTTACTTCTTTAACTGATAAGTTTACTAACTGCTCAGCAAACGCTTTTAAATCTGCCATTATATTTAATTTTTAAAATTTTACTTTTTGTTATACTAATTCCAAATTTTAGGTATCTGGTTAACCTCTTTCTTGTAAAGTTTTGACAATTCCTGCCAATTTGTTTCCTCCAGATTGAAGTGCTGAAACAACATTCTTCGCTGGTGACTGTAATAAACCGATGATATCTCCAATAAGCTCTTCTCTAGATTTAAGATTAACTAGAGCGTCTAATTGATTATCTCCGATAAATGCAGTGAAATCAATATATGCTGCTTTTAAAACTGGTTTATCACCTTCTTTTCTTAAAGCTTTGATAAGCTTTGCAGGTGCGTTTCCTGTTGTAGAAAACATCACAGAAGATGAACCTTTAAGAACATCGAATAAAGGTGCAACATCACCATCTAATTGCTCTAAAGCTTTTTTGATAAGTGTGTTTTTTACAACCTGAATGCCAATTTCGTTCTCAAAACATTTGCGGCGAATATTATTGATTTTTGCCACTGTTAAATCAGAAGTATCAGTAATATAGAAATTACCGTACTCTTTCATTTGTTCAGCTAAAGCAGAAACAACTTCGTGTTTTTCTTCTTTTCTCATAATCTTAAATTCCCGCTACTGTTTTAGTTTCAATTTCAATTCCAGGAGACATAGTTGAAGATAAATGAATACTCTTGAAATATGTTCCTTTAGCAGCTGATGGTTTCAATTTTGAAATGATTTGAAGAACCTCCAAAGCATTATCATAAATTTTATCAGCAGGGAAAGATACTTTACCTATTGAGCAATGGATAATACCTGTTTTATCAACTTTAAAGTCGATTTTACCACCTTTAACATCAGCAACTGCTTTACCAACTTCTTGGGTTACAGTACCTGACTTAGGGTTAGGCATTAAGTTACGTGGACCTAAAATACGACCTAGTTTACCAACTTTAGCCATACAGCTAGGAGTAGTAATAATAATATCGATATCTGTCCAACCACTCTCAATCTTAGCAATATACTCGTCCAAACCTACGTGATCAGCACCTGCAGCTTTAGCTTCTTCTTCCTTATCAGGAGTTACTAATGCTAAAACGCGTACTGTCTTACCGGTACCGTGTGGTAAAGTAGCAATACCACGAACCATTTGATTGGCTTTACGTGGATCAACACCTAAACGTACATCAATATCAACTGATGCATCAAATTTAGTTGTTGTGATATCTTTAACCAGGTTAGCTGCCTCCTTTAAAGAGTAAGCTTTACCAGCTTCAAGTTTGGAAAGTGCCGTCTTTTGATTTTTTGTTAATCTAGCCACTGTCTTTAACTTTGTTGTTTAATTAATTGTTCCAGGGAGCGTTTCCTGTAACGTTTATACCCATACTACGGGCGGTACCAGCTACCATTCTCATTGCTGATTCTACTGTGAATGCATTCAAATCCGGCATTTTATCTTTTGCAATAACCTCTACCTGATCCCAAGTTACGCTAGCAACTTTTTTACGGTTAGGTTCTGCAGATCCACTTTTAATACTCGTAACTTCCATTAACTGGATAGCTACTGGTGGAGTTTTGATGATAAAATCGAAAGATTTGTCTGCGTAAACAGTAATTACAACCGGAAGAACTTTCCCTGGTTTATCTTGGGTACGAGCATTAAATTGCTTGCAAAACTCCATAATGTTCACCCCTTTTGCTCCCAATGCTGGACCAACTGGAGGTGATGGATTTGCAGCGCCACCCTTGATTTGTAATTTGATTAACGCACTGACTACTTTTGCCATTTTCTATTTATTTATTTCTCAACGTTAATTAATGTGGAAGCATTCTTCTGTTGAGCTCATATCCATTTTCTAATAAGTATAGAGATTGCGTATAGCGTATTGCGAAATTCGCTCTACCTAATTGCACATAACTTTACTCTTTTTCTACTTGCATATAGTTAAGTTCTAGAGGAGTTCTTCTTCCAAAAATCTTAACCATAACTTTTAATTTTTTCTTTTCCTCATTTACCTCTTCAATAACTCCAGAGAAGCCATTGAAAGGACCATCCATTACTTTGATATTTTCACCCACGTAATAAGGAATATTAATCATCTCACCTTGTTGTGCCATCTCATCAACCTTACCCAAGATACGGTTAACTTCTGCTGGTCTTAGAGGGACTGCGTTTCCGCTTTTATCTCCTAAGAAGCCAATAACACTATTTACATTTTTGATGATTAGTTCTAATTCTGCATTTAAAGCAGCTTCTATTAAAACATACCCTGGGTAGTAGTTTCTTTCTTTAGCGATTTTCTTACCATCACGCATCTGATAGTATTTCTCCATAGGTATTAAAACCTGAGGAACCAAATGAGTAAGCTCTAAACGGCTGATTTCAGCATCTATGTATTGCTTAACTTTTTCTCTTTCCCACTTACCGCTCTTACTACATACCACTTTAGTTGGTCGCTCATCTTTGATTATATTATACGAATGACTTATAAATTAATTTAATCAGATTACCCGCAGACTCATCCATTGCAAAAATAATCAATGCAATGATAAGAGAAGCCACTAAGGTTATGATAGCACTGTTCTGCAATTCACCCCAAGTTGGCCAAGTTACTTTTTCAGTAAGCTCTGTGTAAGATTCTTTAATATATTCTGCAAAATTAGCCATTTGTATTGCTTTAGCACGGGAACAAGGATTCGAACCCTGATCAAAGGTTTTGGAGACCTCTATTCTACCGTTGAACTATTCCCGTTTTTGTTAAAGAAAGCTAAGGCAATAAATACCTTAGCTTTCGAATATTTATAGTGCTTAAAATTAAGCTACAATTTCAGTTACCTGACCAGCACCTACTGTTCTACCACCTTCACGGATAGCGAAACGTAGACCTTTTTCCATTGCGATAGCGTTAATCAATTTAACGTTGATTGTTACGTTATCACCAGGCATAACCATTTCTACACCTTCTTGTAAGGTGATTTCACCAGTTACGTCTGTTGTACGGAAATAGAATTGAGGACGGTATTTGTTAAAGAATGGCGTGTGACGTCCACCTTCTGCTTTTGATAATACGTAAACCTCAGCTTTGAAATCTGTGTGAGGAGTTACTGAACCTGGTTTACAGATAACCATACCACGACGGATATCAGTTTTCTCAATACCACGTAATAATAAACCTACGTTATCACCAGCTTCACCTCTATCTAATATTTTACGGAACATCTCAACACCAGTAACTGTAGATTTTAAGTTCTCAGCACCCATACCTAAGATATCCACTTGCTCACCAGAGTTGATAACACCTCTTTCTATACGACCAGTTGCAACAGTACCACGACCAGTGATAGAGAATACGTCTTCAACAGGCATTAAGAAAGGAAGTTCAGTTAATCTTGGTGGAATTGGAATGAAGTTATCTACTGCATCCATTAATTCCATGATTTTACCAACCCAATTAGCATCACCATTTAACCCACCTAAAGCAGAACCTTGGATTACAGGAATGTCATCACCAGGGAAATCATAGAAAGATAATAACTCACGGATTTCCATTTCAACAAGTTCTAATAACTCTGGATCGTCAACCATATCTACTTTGTTCATGAAAACAACAAGAGCTGGTACACCAACCTGACGAGCTAAAAGAATGTGCTCACGAGTTTGTGGCATTGGACCATCTGTTGAAGCAACAACAAGGATAGCACCATCCATTTGAGCAGCACCTGTAACCATGTTTTTCACGTAATCCGCGTGACCTGGACAGTCAACGTGTGCATAGTGACGGTTAGCAGTAGAATACTCTACGTGTGCAGTATTAATAGTGATACCTCTTTCTTTTTCTTCAGGAGCAGAGTCAATTGAATCAAATGAACGAGCCTCAGATAAACCTGCATCAGCTAATACTTTAGTTATAGCTGCAGTTAATGTAGTTTTACCGTGGTCAACGTGACCGATTGTACCGATGTTTAAGTGTGGTTTACTACGGTCAAATTTTTCTTTTGCCATGATTTTATACTTATTAGTAGGTTAATTTTATATACTTTATTTTCTTAATCTATATCTTATCGAGCCAATGATGGGACTTGAACCCATGACCTCTTCCTTACCAAGGAAGTGCTCTACCGCTGAGCTACATCGGCTTTTAAACAAAAAAAGCCCTGCCTAATTTATAAAACAGGCGGCTATATCATTTTTTTAATAAGTGAGCGGAAGACGAGGTTCGAACTCGCGACCTATAGCTTGGAAGGCTATCGCTCTACCAACTGAGCTACTTCCGCTTGTTACTTGTGGGGGTAAGTGGACTCGAACCACTGAACCCGAAGGAGCGGATTTACAGTCCGCCGCAATTGCCGCTATGCGATACCCCCGCACTAAAGAGCCTCCTATCGGAATCGAACCAATGACCTACTGATTACAAGTCAGTTGCTCTACCAGCTGAGCTAAGGAGGCTTTTGTTGAAATTAAAGAACTTTATTTTTTTATCCCAGAAGACCTGTGCTTGAGGGACTGCAAAAGTACAAAAATTACTATTCGAACAAAATTTTTTTTAAAAAAAAATCGATGATTTTTTGAATCATCGATTAAGTGCCTTACAAGGCTATTGATAATGAATTATATAGCTAATTTATAGCTTGAGAAATAATTTGTTTATGATTACTCTCATGAGCTTTAATTTTCTCTTTATGCTTATGAATTTGCTTACGCAGAGATTCAATTGCTAAATCTGTTGCTTCTTCAAAACTTTTACATTGCTCCTTGGCAAATAAAGTGTTCCCAGGTATCATCAGCTTAATTTCCGCTATTTTATTAGCTTCATCCGAGACATTATCTAGTTTTAGATAAACATCTCCCCCAATAATCTGGTCGAAAAACAAATCTAGTTTGTTTGCTTTTTTCTGAATGAATGCCAATAAATCTTTGTCGGCATTGAAGTGAATGGATTGAACTCCGATTTTCATTTTACCTCCTGTTTTTAAGCCTTTGGATGGGCTTGTTTATAAATTGTTTTGATTCTCTCTATAGAATTATGCGTGTATACTTGTGTAGCAGCCAAACTTGCATGCCCTAATAATTCCTTTATAGCATTAATATCTGCACCATGGTTTAATAAGGAGGTTGCATAGCTATGCCTTAATAAGTGCGGACTTTTTTTGTCTTGAGTGGTTACTAAACTTAAATAACGATGCACAATTCTATAAATTAGTTTTGCATAAGCTTGTTCTCCCTTTTCTGTAACGATAAAGGATGTCATATTCGTATCTGTAATAACAACCAATCTTTCTCTTAAATAATCTTTTATTTGATTTACTAGGGAATGGTTGATGGGAACTATTCTTTCTTTATTTCTTTTACCTAGAACTTTAATGGTTTGGCTGTTTAAATCTATAGCACTGATGGTTAAACCTAGAAGCTCGCTTAAGCGTATGCCAGTACCAAATAATAATTCTAGGATTAATTTATCTCTAACACCCACAAAACCACTTTCAAAAACACTAGCGCTATCTAGTAAAGTAATAAGCTTAGCCTCTTCTACAAAAGCTGGCAGCTTCTTAGCAACTTTTGGTGCTTGTACTTTTAAAACAGGGTTAATGGCAAGTATTTCTTCTTTGACCAAGAATTTGTAAAAAGCTCTTAAAGTAGATATTTTTCTATTGACAGATCTGGCTTCTATACCATCATCTAACAAGGTAATCATCCATGTTCTTATTTGCTGGTGATTAACGGTTAGAAAATCTGACTCAAATTCTGTTAGGAAATTTTCAAATTGAAGTAAATCGTTTTTATAAGCGGTTAAGGTATGCTGGGAATACCTTTTTTCATACTGTAGATAATTGAAAAAACGCTCTAAAAACATAAAAAACTATTTGTTTTATTCAAAACTGAATATACAAATAGTTTTTATATAATGTAAGAATCTTATAAGAAAATATTATTTATTAAGATTCTAAATTTAAGCCTTGCTTGTAAATAGCGTGTTTAACTTCCATTCTTCTAGCTACCGATTTTTTCTCGAAAGCTTGTCGACTACGAAGTTCTCTTAAAACACCTGTTTTTTCGAATTTCTTCTTGAAGCGCTTTAAAGCTCTATCAATTGATTCTCCGTCTTTTACGTTGATAATAATCATTTTTTAAATACCACCCTTCTATTCACTTTTAATGGACTGCAAAGGTAGCGAGTGACTTTGTATTTTGCAAGTTTAAAATGATTTATTTAAAACGCTATTTATCAATCTCTTTAGGATAGGGTTTACCACCATTGTAACCATCTTTAAAACCTCGTTCCAAATCGCCCCAATTTAAAGCTAGCTCAATTAAAAGCATTGTTGCAAAGCCTAATAAAAAGGCTTTCAAGTCTCTTTTGGTGATGTTTTTCATAAATTTCATTTTTGATGATATTTGATAAATATAATTTTAAAACACAAAACCTCCAAAAAAGAAAATGGTAGAGGTTTTGTGCTTGGGTTGTTGATAAGCTACATCATTAAAATTTAGCTTCTGGATAGTTCTATCCCAATTTATACGGGTATAATTAAATCCAAAACGATAAGCTATTTTCTTTTCTGTTTTAAATTCTAAAGCCAATTTAGGCTCTAGCGCTAAATAGAAGTTGCTTTTAGCAGTCGCTTGCTTTTCTTGGGTACTTGTTTGGTTATGACTATTCTTAGCATACGTATTAAAAGAAGCATCTGTATAGAGCTTTTGGTAATTTAATCCACAAGCTAGCGCCAAATAGGTTTGATCATCCACATTTATAGAAATTTTATAGGTAGGTCTTATTTGGAAAGAAAATGCTTGATTGCTCAGACTTGTTTCTGATTTTAATTCTGTTAAAGTATTATCGGTGTAGCTTTTATTGGTTAAAGAGTTTCCTAATAAATAATCAATACCTGTTTCTAGGTAAAAATCGGGCATTAACTGGATAGCATAGCCTGCATTTAAAGCTATTCCATCAGTATTTCTGTCGGGCCGCCCTTTATTTGACTTATTTAAATATTCAAAAAATGGAACTTTTAGATGTGTATAAAAATAATGCTGCGCTTGAGCACTTTTGTTTAAGAGTAAAACAAACAAAGTGGCAATAATTATTTTAGATTTCATAGGTTGCAAAAAGCGTTTAAGCTGTTAATACTTAAACGCTCTACTAAATCATTGAAGTTTAAAACAGCATACCTATACCTAATGCTATGGAGCTTAAAGCTATTTTACCATCAGATGTTTTATATCTAAAATCTTGATATTTATAAGATATTTCTGGTGTTAGGGCTGTTTTCTTCCCTAATTTAAGATTGTAGCCTGCACCTATCTCGTATAGTAAGCCTCCATTATATCTGTTAGATGTAATGCCATAGCCTAAATTTGCAAAAGTATAAGGCGTTTTAAAGCTTTCTTTAAAATAGTAATGTGTATTTACAAATATAGGATATGATGATAAAGTTGGATTGATATAAGTAGATGCACTTATACCTAAACCCAAAGAAATATGCTGGTTTAAATGCCAACCATTTATAGTTGTAATTTCTGTACCATTACCTTCATCTCCAAAAATACCAGAATAAGGTGGAGTTGTATTGGTTCGTATGGCTACGCCTAATTTTGTTTTGTTAAAAAAGCCTTTTCTAGAAAGGTCTTGGGCGCTAATACTACTTGATATAATAATGGCCATAAAAGTTAAAAGGATTTGTCTCATATAATTATTTTAATTGTGCAACTATTCTAGCCCCTCTCCAAGAGTTACCGTATTTTGCAACTCCAAACACAGAAGCATTCTCTAGTGTAAAGTCGAGTGGCGCATAACCTACATTAATACTTGTGAAATCGGAAGTAATTTTCGCTCCAACGGCCCAATCAAATACTTTTGATAAACTTTCTGCATTATAAGCTATAATTTCATCTCTTTCTTGAACGAAAGATATACTTTTTTGGTAAAATCAGACCACACTTTAAAAGCATAGTTTACATTTTCTTTCTTTGGGTATAAAGAAGGAATTTTTACGCTAGCAAAATCAAAAAGTTCTTTTATTCCCACCTGTAGTTGTTTATTCCTATCAAAAGTAAAAGGATACCCTAATAAATCCACTTCCACATATTGTTTAGTCAATTTTGGAAGATCCACAGGAGTAAATCTTTGATATGTGGGATGTGGTAAAGCCCCATTATTATTAGGTAATTGACCTAAATAATACTCTAACCCAACCTAACCTTAATTCATTTGCAGCAGTTTCAGACCATCCAATCCAATTTTTCTTCTGCATTTTTACAGAAGCTCCTACAGCAGAATAAACGCCCCATGAAGCACAATAAAAATTCACTCTGACTCTTCTCTTTAATTCGAAGTTTTCTGTGTAAATTTCCTCTCTACCACGTAATTCTTCAAATAATTTTCCTGCTAATGTTTTTGCTCCGAAGTGAATCGTCGGTAAATTTTGATAAATCCAATCATCTGTGCCTGTATCACTAGTAGTTATATTATCCCTTTTAACATTGTAAATCAGCGAACTAATTACATCATTCTCTTTTGATTCTACTCTTCTGTATGTATCTAATAAGATAATTCCATCTTCGATTTTATAAAAATCCTTATCTATCTCTTGACTAAAAAAGATATGACTTTTAAAATTTATATTCTTTGAATATTTATAATTTGAAAGTAAAAGTAATAGTCTATCATATTTTTCTGTCTGAACTATAAAAGTGCCGAAAGAGGTAACTTTATAAATTATACCCTCAACACTTAACTCCAAATTACTATCTAGCACACTAGCAAAATATGGATCTGGTACTAAATCTTCAAACGGCTCTGAGGTATCATTAACTTCTTCTAGATTTAGGATAGAAGTTTTCCTCTGACTAATAACTTTTTGTAATTTATAAAATGAATTGAAGTTTTCTCTATTTGCATATTTACTTACAGTTTCATCTAATTGAGTTTCACTTTTTTGATTTAAAATTTCCATAAAACTTCTAAACTCATCATTGGTACTGAATTTGAGTCGTCCTGTGGATTCTAATTTGTTTTCAGGAGTAGTAATATTATCTCTTTTACAACCTATAATAGAAATAAAAAAGATAATTAAGAAGGTGATTTTAAGTTGATGTTTTTTCATAATTATTTTTTTTTACAAAACTACTTAACACTTCAATCTTTCACATTTTTTTCACCCTAAATTTAATTTAGGTTATTATATTTGGCACATCTTATCTATTATGAAAAAAGAAATTGGAATTATCACAAGTATTTTCAGAAAAGAAAGTGCTTTGAAACAAGAATTCATGGCTTATAAACTTGGTTTAACCGTTAACTCTTATGCAAATATTGAAAAAGGAAGAACCGATATTAATACCGAAAAATTAATAAAGATTTCTCAAATATTTAATATTAAACCTTACCAAATATTAGTTCTAGCAGACGAGTTATTAGAAAATAATACCACAGATTGGCTTCCTCAAGTCGTGAGAGCTATTATTAGAGTAGCAAAAAGAAATTATGCTATAGGAAATAATTTAGAAGACCAATTTATAATAAGCATGGATAAATCTGTTAGAAATGCTTCATTAAAAACAAGATTTTAATACTCGGCCAAAGCCACCACTTTATCAGCATAAGGCTTAATTAAATCCTTACCTTTTAAAAAGTCTAGGCTAATGATGAATGAAAAACCAGCTATCTCGCCTTTCATTTTTTGTATCAGTAAAGAGGTAGCTTCAACGGTTCCTCCAGTGGCTAATAAGTCATCATGAATTAAGATTTTGGTTCCTGGTTCAAAAGCATCTTCATGCATTTCTATGGTAGCAGAGCCATATTCTAAGTTATAGCTTTGTTTTACAGTTTTATAAGGCAGTTTACCTGCTTTTCTAATGGGAATAAAAGGCTTATTTAACCTATTAGCCAGCATCAATCCAAATAAAAAGCCCCTACTTTCTATTCCTGCTATGGCATCAAATGCTAGTCCGGATAATCGTTCTACAAAAGCATCAATAATTTGAGTGCATAATTCTTGATTTTTTAGAATAGGCGTAATGTCTTTAAAAACGATACCGGGCTTCGGAAAATCCATAACATCCCTTACGGTTTCCTTAATTTGTTGTTCTATCATTAGAGTTGGATATAAGGAGCAATTTTACTGATTATTTCGGGATTTAAGATGTGGATTTTACTTAAATCTGTAATAGATTTATAAACCCCATGCTGCTTACGATAAGCGATAATAGCGTTCATTTGTTTATAAGACAGGTATGGAAACCTCTTCAGATCTGCAAATTCAGCTGTATTGATATGGATAGGTGTAATTTTCTCTTTATCTACCAAAATCTGATTTTCTATTTGTGCATATTTAACAGAATCTAGTCCATAAACTTCCAATAATTGCTCTTTTCTGATAAAACCGCCTAACCTATTTCTGTATTTGATAATTCTAGATGCAAATGCAGGTCCTATTCCTTTGATGTTTAATAGCTGTAATGAATCTGCATCGTTTACATCAACCATAATCAAAGCTTTTTTAGGGAAAGACTCCCTCTTCTTATCAATCGTATAAGTCTCCTTTTATTTTCTGGAATATCTATATAAGGCTCTAGACGTTGGTACATAGCCGGAGAAATAGCATACATTTTTTTACATCTTCCTTCTTGTAAAACTTGCCTCCTTTGGCTTCATACTTTTTAATAGAATGCGCTTGTTTTTCTGAAAGCCCTAGCTTTATCCAATCTTCAACAGGTAAATGGTTAGGATTAAACCTAAATAATACAGGTTTATGAAAATCTTCTTCCTGATTGTTATAAGCGGTACTTTCATAACGATCTATTTGAGCTAAAGCGGGCTTAATGGTTTCTATTTTTATTTCTAAAGGCTTGAAAAAGAAGCGTTCATAAATATAAGGAGCTGTATAAATAAGTCCTAGAAGTACAAAAAGCACTATTAAACCTCTATATTCCTGACGAGAAATACTAAAGTATTCTTTAAATTTTTGATTCATACGTAGATATTATCCAAAAAAAGGAATTATTTTTAATAAAATCAATAAAAATTTAATTAGTTAATATCTGCTAAAAGAGTTGATATTTGTACAAAAAAATCGACCAATTCTGATGAAAATTATCACCACAGAAGAATTTGCGAAAGCTACCAAAATTAACAAGTTAAGAATGCCTGGATTGGCTTCCTTGTTGATGGAAATCATGAAAATAAATGACATTAACGAAACCTTTGCTAAAGCTGCCGATTTTGAAGGTGTAGCTTTTGTAGATGAAATCCTAAGACTTTTAGGCGTTAAAGTAGAGATAAAAGAAAGCGATTTTAAAAACCTCCCACTTGATGGTGCCTTTATAGGCGTTGCCAATCATCCTTATGGTGGTATAGAAGGCTTGGTTTTAATTAAGATACTTTGCACCATAAGGCCAGAAGCCAAAGTGATGGCAAATTTCTTATTGAAGAAAATACCTAACCTGAGTGATTTTTTTGTCGCGGTAAACCCTTTTGAAAATATAGATCATTCATCTAGCATTAGTGGTATCAAAACAACTTTGGGCTTATTAAATAGCGGTACACCTATCGGGATATTCCCTGCTGGCGAAGTATCTACCTTTAAATTAGAACAGCAGCAGGTAACCGATAAGCTATGGCATCCGGTAGTTGGTAAATTAATATCTAAATCTAAAGTTCCGGTGGTGCCTATTTATTTTCATGGTAATAATGGTTTGTTATTTAATTTATTATCCTTAATTCACCCTGCTTTAAGAACTGCCAAATTACCATCAGAATTATTCAATAAGAAAGGACATACTATCCACGTAAGAATAGGGAAACCTATAAAATTTGAAGAGATACCTAATAATGATAATAATAGCGCTTTATTAGCTTTTCTAAGAGCCAAAACTTATGCTTTAGGTGCCGGATTAGAAAATGAGCGTAAAATTTTTAGCAGCGCCAATTTATTTAAGATTTTAAAGCAATCTCAAGACATTATCCCTCCTATTGAAACATCTTTAATGGAAAAGGAAATTGAAGACTTGCGTGGCGAGTGTTTGGTGTGGACAGAGAAAAATTATGAAGTTTACATCACGCCTACGCAAAACATCCCTAACATTATCAAAGAAATAGGAAGATTAAGAGAAATTACCTTTAGAGATGTTGGAGAAGGCACCAATAAGTCTATCGATTTAGATAGCTATGATATTTACTACAATCATTTATTTATTTGGGATACCGAGCAAAAAATGATTGTTGGCGCTTATAGAATTGGTAAGGGGGATGAAATTTTTTACAGCTATGGCAAAAAAGGCTTTTACACTGCTGAGTTGTTTAAGATAAAATCTCAGTTTGGTACGGTCTTAAGAAATAGCTTAGAGCTTGGGCGTTCTTGGATAAGGAAAGAATATCAACAAAAACCTTTACCACTATTTTTACTTTGGAAAGGTATTCTAAAATTTTTGATAGATAATCCTAGATATAAATATTTGATTGGTCCTGTATCTATCAGTAATACTTTTAGCAAGTTTTCTAAATCTTTAATTGTGAATTTCATTTACAGAAACCACTTTGACCATGAAATGGCGCAAATGGTAAAGCCTAGGAAACAGTTTAAGGTAGATTTCTCTAAAATTGATGCTGATATTTTAACTGCCAATAGCAATTCTCTTAAAAATTTAGACAGCTTAATAGCCGAGGTAGAGAGTAACCATATTAAAATTCCTGTTTTATTGAGGCAGTATATCGCATTAAATGCAAAGATTATTTGTTTTAATATAGACCCTAAGTTTTCTGATAGCTTAGATGGATTTCTGGTTTTAGATTTAGAGAACATACCACAAGATATGATTGAGAAATTAGGGAAGAATTTATAAGCTTTTTATGTAAATATATTTTTCAATAAAATCGCATCGGTTAAAGCTAACCATCCCTAGCTATTATAAATGTACTAGCAAGAGTACATCTAAATAAAAACAATATTGCCCTGCAAGGAAATGAAGCATGATAATTTCTAAATCCTAATCATGGCAGGGTTTTTCTAGCTTATTAAATCATCCGTAAACATAATGGTTACTGGTATAATTATTTAAGCTATGAAAACAATTTCTAAAATTAGTATGCTGCTTGTTTTATCAGGAATAGCAACACAAAGTAATGCACAGGAAACAACAGCAGAGACAACACCGCGTTTCTCAACCAAAAACTTCCGTACATGGTCTATTGGTGTACATGGTGGTGTTTTAACGCCTTACACTGTCTTTAGGGGCCAATCAAATGATTTTAACACACCCAAAGAAAATTGGGGTTATGGTGGTTATTTAAAAAAGCAAATCATCCCATCTTTTGGAATTCAGGCAGATTTTCTGGCTGGAAATGTAGAAGGTTTAAGAGCATCAAGTTTAGTCCCAAATACTTCTGCCAACGCTCTTTATGAAAACTCTAGTTTTAAGTCTCATATAGAATGGTCTGCGGCTTTAACTGCTAATTTCACTTTAGCCAATTTGAGCATCAATAATGAGCAAGGCTATTTCTCGCCTTATGTAAAAGCAGGGGCTGGATATTTATCATCTAATGCCGAAGTGGTGAATGCCGGACCAAACCGTGGCTATTCAGAAAATTGGTTTATACCTGTTGGTGCCGGATTTAAAATAGGCATCGCAAAAGGTGTAAATTTAGATTTAGGTTATGATGTTAACTTCATGAAAACGAACACCTTTGATGGTATTACTGGCTCTAGATTTGATAATTTCTCTTACGGACATGCAGGACTTGAATTTGCTTTAGGTAAAAAAGAAAATCCGCCATTAGCTCATTATAGCGCTTTGGCTGATTTAAGAAAACAAACTGCTGCAGAAAGTCAAGAATTAAGAAGAGCACTATCTAGTGCAGAGCAAAACGCTTTAAGAGACCGCGAACAATACGCTAAAGATTTTGGTGATGATGATGCTGATGGGGTAGCCAATAAATTTGATAAATGTGCTAATACTCCTGCTAATACGGTAGTAGATGGTGCCGGATGCCCTTTGAGTACGCCAAAACAAATTATCAGAGAGAAAATTATGGTTACCGAGGTGGATAGGAAAATTGTTGATGAAGCCATTAAAAACTTAGAATTTGATTTGGGCAAATCTACCCTACGCTCGGTATCATACCCTACTTTAAATAGAGTAGCTGCTTTACTTGTTGAAAAGAACTTTAGTCTTAAACTTGCTGGCCATACCGATAATACTGGGTCAATGGAATTGAACTTACGTTTATCTAAAGAAAGAGCAGAAGCCGTAAAAGCTTATTTAGTAAGCCAAGGTGTTAATGCTTCCAGAATAGAAGCTACCGGTTACGGACCCAACCAGCCTATTGCAAGTAATGCTACCGCTGCTGGCAGACAAGAAAACCGAAGGGTTGAATTTACACTGTTTTAAGGGTTAAAACCAAAAAAGACCACTTTAGGTGGCCTTTTTTAAAATTTTATGTGTAAAGATTATAAGTTAGCTAATAAGTTTACACCATCCACATTAGCCCATCTTCCTGTAATTAAAGCAGCCCCTGTTGCGGTTGTAGAAGTGGTGAAATTTGCACCAAAACTAGCTGCATTTACAGTAAATGCACCACCAGAATTTTGTGAAAGAAATGTAACGGGTGTGTTAGCTAGTCTAACATTAAGAAGTTTAACTTTACCGCCTACGATCTGATTAGTATAAGTAGCTAAGTCACGTACTTGTATAGCTGAGCCGAAACCAGCTTCTATTGAAGCATATCCATCAATAAAGATATTACTAAAATCGCCATTTCCTTGAGATTTGAATTGAATTGCATCAAATTGCTTTTCATTCTGAGATTCGGTAGCAGTATTAGCAGCTCTTTTAAGGGTAATGTTAGTTACTTTTGGAAAGAAAGTATTATTTACACCTTTTGCCTCTATCTCCATACCATAGTTAGCAATACCGGTTTGGTAAGCAAACCAATTGGTATTTTCTTGTCCTCTCCAGCCATCTTGCCAGTCGAATGAATCATCAGCATTACCATAAGAAATTAAGTTTTTAGCGCTTACCGTACCACCGTAAAACTCAAAACCATCATCATTTCCTTTATAGGCTACCAAGTTTTCTAATACAGTTCCTGATCCTACAGAGTAAAATGAAAATCCGTTATGCTCTCTTGTATTGTTATTAAACACTAAACCTGCATATTCTACTCTTACATATCTTAATGAACCACCATTGTGCGTAGCGTTACTACCACCATAAGTTATAGACTGACCATCTTCAGAAACTGCTGTTTGAGGTGCAGGAGCAGTTGCAGAGTTTACAATTGGTGCATCACCGTACATGATAATACCTGCCCACTGTCCGCCTATTTTAGTTTTAGCAGTGAAAACAATGGGATCATTAGCAGTACCATTTGCAATTAATTTACCACCATTTAAAATTACTAATCCATCTTCACCATCTGCTTGATCTGCTGTAAAGGTACTTCCTGCCTCAATGGTTAAGGTAACGCCTGGTTGAACTTTAACTAAACCTTTTAAAGTATAATTCCCAAAAGTCAACGTTCTATTGGTCGTGATATCACCAGTAATTTCTCCTTCAACTGGAACTTTTGCAGGAGTTTCTTCTTCATCATCAGAACAGCCAGTGAAAATGGTAGCTGAAATTGCAATTGCATAAAGTAATTTTTTCATCGTTATTGTTTTTTATAGTGCAAACTTAATTCTCAAATGTTTTGAAGAGATTAACTTAGTTTTATCATTACATCAAACTTGAGTTAATTAATTGTAAAGCCTTTAGAAAGTATATCCTAAACCTAAAGACACCCCTACTCCTCTTTTAAAGTCTTTAACGGTTAAATCATTCTCAAAAATTTGGATGGTACTTTCATCACCTAAATCTATTCTGTAAGTTGGGTTCAGGATGTTTTCTATTCCTAATTTCACATCCCATTTAGTAGATATCTTATTGTTCCAAATAAAGTCAAGCTTTCCAAATGGTTTTTCATAATAATTATCTAAGCCATTGGTTCCTACTGCGTAAATACGCTCTCCGTAAATGCTATAAGCTAAAGTCATGGTACTTTTCCATTTTTTGCTAAAATCTGTTTCGTGTTTGATGTCAGCATTTATTAACCATGGTGATGCACCTTGAAGTCTACGTGTATTATTATCGCCAATAGCAGCAGTTTCAACACTGTTTTTAACAACATCTATAGTTGTTCTGGTATACATCAAAGAAGTGTTGAACCCTGCTGAAAAGTTTGAAAGAGATTCGCTTAGTCTGGATAACTGTAATAAGAATTCTATTTCTGCTCCGTAAAGTACTGCTTGTTTTGAGTTATTGTAAGTTATTTGCAAACCACCACTACCTGCTGTTTGTAGAAACAAACGTTCTATGGGGTTTTCTATATACTTAGCAAAAGCAGTAAAGGCAAACATTTCTTTGTTTGTTGGAAAGAACTCGTATTTAGCATCAAAGTTATAGTTATCACTATTAATAATATTAGGATTACCGCTTTCGATAGTAGCGTCAGGGTTAACAAATTCTAGAGGAAAGGCTTCCATGATAACAGGCTTGGTTAAAGTTTTTGAAGCCGAAAATCTTAAATTTGCTTTGTCTGTTAAACTATATTTTAAATTGGCAGCAGGTAAAACATCTAAATTATTTAATTTAACTCTTTGAAAAGGATCACTAAAACTTCCAGGATTTCTAAATCTGGTTAAACGCTCTGATTGTTCAACTCTAGCGCCTACGTTAATGTTTAACTTATCATTAAATTGAAGAGCTAAATCTGCATAACCTGCGTTTACACCTTCTCTCATAGTAGCCGCATAAGTAGCATTACTACCTTCTCTGTAAGTGAAATTACCATTTGCTATTTCATTTGCTAAAGTAGCATCTGGAGCATTGGTGTTAAAGCTTGTGTTATTCGATGCTAAATTCTGAGACACTATAAATCTTGAACTTGATGCTACTTTATTGAAGGAACCGTTATATCCTAAGCTTAATTTATGAGCCTTTGTTAAATCATCATGACCAAACTTCCAGTTATATTCTAACAATCCAGACCCAAAGAAATCCCCATCAAAATTCATGTATTGTCTGTATAAGCTATTTCCAGAATAGTTTACAGAAGTCGTATGTTCATCAATAAGAGACCCTCTAAAAGATTTTCTGTCTGGTAATTGGTATTGAGTTTTTGAATAAGAAACACCTGCTTTGATGCTATGGGCATCATTTTTTGTCAACTTATAGTTCGTGAAAAGCTGACCAGTAAAGAAATCTGTTTTTTGTAATTGATTTAGTCTGATGAATGCATTGGAAACAGTTGCCTGACTATTGGTATAGCCCAATTGGTCTTGAATGGTGTTTTCTGTACCTCTCAAATAAAAGGCGTTGAGATTAAGGCTTAATCTTTTGGTGCCATAGTTTATGGCAGATAATACTGATGAATTGGTAGAAAACCTGTTCGTTGTAGTATAAAGATTGTTATCATAAATACCTTGTGCTGTATTAAAGAACCTATCTACCCCTTCTCTGTATTGAAAGTTATTATCGGTATTTAACGAAAATAGATATTGGAAAGAACGATCTTTTTCTAACTGAAATCTTTGTGTATGTAGAATATTCAAACTTGTATTTAAAGGTGCGTTCCCGCTTTCTACATCATAACCAGAACCAAATTGCGAAAGCGCTTCACTGGCAGGCATCATGTAAGCAGATGGTCTGCTACCAAAAGCTTTAGGTAGCGATCTTGTATCGGCACCAAAACCTACATAATTCTCTAAAGAAGTTGCGTCTTCTGCTCTTAAAAACTTCCTAAAAGTTGTGTTAGACAAAAGCTTGTCCCGATACTGATTTTGGTAACCGGCTTTTCGCCTTTAGATGTTACAATATTAAATGTACCACCGGCAAAATCTCCGTACAAGCTAGAATTAAAAGTCTTAGATGTTTCTAAAACACTTACAATATCTGTAGGAAAAAGATCTAGCGGAATAATTTTCTTGAAAGGATTATTAGATGGAACAGCCAAACCGTTGATAAGCAAATTATTATACCTATCCTCTAAACCACGAACAAATAAACCTCTACCATCAACTTTAGTTATACCTGTAATTTTGGTTAAACCTTCTTCTACATCACCAATACCCTTTCTTGATAACTCTTGCGCCCCTATTCCTTGTTTAATTTCTATAGAGTTCTTTTGGTTTAAGATAAGAGCCGTTTCAGATTCTCTACTGTAAGTTGCAGTGACTACAATTTCACCTAAGCTTTGTGTAGCGGCTTCTTCCATGATGATATTTAATGTAGAAACAACACCATCCTTTACTTCTATATTACTTACGTTTTTGGTTTGATAACCTAAATATTTGAATACTAAATTGTACTTGCCTGGTGCTAAATTTAGCAGCGTATAACGGCCATCAACATCTGTTACAGCACCTTTAGTTGTACCATCTATACCTACGTATAAACCTATTAATGTTTCTCCAGTAGTTTTATCGGTAACTTTACCTGCAATTTTGCCAGTTTGCGCAAAAACATTTGTTGATAAAGTTATTAGCAGTATGCTAATGATAGAAAATGAGCTAAATAATTTTTGATTCACTTTTGCTTTGTTTAGTTATTGCAAAAGTATTAGCTACATGTTACGTGGTTGTTACTTTAAAATTAAGTAACAGTAATTGATGTGTTAAGAAAAGGTTAAGACTTAATCTTAATATCTGATGTTGAACCTCTTTAAAATAAAATGGAGTAACCAAATAGGCCCAACCAATAAAAACTTCAAATCTGTAATAAAAGAAGGCTTTTTGCCTTCCATTTTATGCCCTATAAATTGCCCTATCCAAGATAAGATAAATATTGCCAAGCTTACTTGCCATAATGCTGGGCCACCTGCTTGCTCTACATATTCTAGCTGTACAATAAAATAATACATGCCACCCACTACAAATAACATCAAATAAGAAAGCAAAGGTGATAGTTTTAAATAGTAATAGATGCTACCTGCCAGTAAAAAAGAAAACCAATTGATGTAAGTATTATATTTCCCTAAAAAGGCAATATACGGAAAAGGTATGGCGGTTACTAAACCTATAATGCTAAACAAAATAAGGGGTACACATATCCAATGAATAAGTTTATTTGTTGGATGTTGATGTGATTTTGAATACTCATCAAACAAAACGTCTACCTCTCTTTTTTCTTCTTGATTTACTTTAGCCATTTCATTTTCATATAAAAGAGGTTGTCTCCATCATTATATTTATCACATTGAGCAGACCTTTGTTGTCATCCTGAGCGAAGTAGAAGGATAAGAAAAAGGTTCTACTCCGCTCAGCCTGACACAAAATGGTGATTTGAGACAGCCTCTTGAAATTACTTGTTCAAGTTTCAAATATCTGAATACTTTATACTCTGTACTTTTTACTTTCTACCCTATACTTATTTCGCGTAAGCTACAGATCTGGTTTCTCTGATAACCGTAACCTTAATTTGACCAGGATAAGTCATTTCAGTTTGAATTCTGTTAGAGATATCAGCTGCTAAAATTTCAGATTGCGCATCACTTATTTTTTCACTTTCCACCACTACCCTTAGCTCTCTACCTGCTTGTATAGCAAAAGTTTTCTCTACGCCAGGGTAAGATAAAGCTAAGCTTTCTAACTCTTTTAGTCTTCTGATATAGCTTTCTACTACCTCTCTTCTTGCACCTGGTCTTGCACCAGAAATGGCATCGCAAGCTTGGATAATAGGAGATATCATAGAAGTCATTTCTATCTCATCATGGTGTGCACCAATAGCATTGCAAACTTCAGGATGTTCTTTATATTTTTCTGCTAGCTGCATACCTAAAATTGCGTGTGGCAATTCTGGGTTATCATCAGGCACTTTACCTATGTCATGTAATAATCCGGCTCTTTTTGCAAGTTTAGCGTTTAACCCAAGTTCTGATGCCATGGTAGCGCAGAAATTTGCTACCTCTCTAGAGTGTTGTAACAAATTCTGTCCGTAAGAAGAGCGGTAACGCATTCTGCCCACCATTCTTATCAACTCTGGGTGTAAGCCATGTATACCTAAATCAATTACGGTACGCTCGCCTATCTCAATAATTTCCTCTTCAATTTGTTTTTGAGTTTTGGCTACCACCTCTTCAATTCTGGCTGGGTGTATACGTCCGTCTGTTACCAAACGGTGAAGCGCTAAACGGGCAATTTCTCTTCTTACAGGGTCAAAACCAGAAAGTATAATAGCCTCTGGCGTATCATCAACAATAATTTCTATACCTGTTGCAGCTTCTAAAGCTCTGATATTTCTGCCTTCTCTACCTATAATTCTACCTTTAATTTCATCATTTTCGATATTGAAAATAGACACAGTATTTTCTATAGCAGATTCTGTAGCTGTACGTTGAATGGTTTGTATAACTACTTTTTTAGCTTCTTTAGCAGCAGTCATTTTGGCTTCATCAACAATATCTTTAATTTGAGCCATGGCATTGGTTCTGGCTTCTTCTTTTAAATTAGTTTCTAGTTGCGTTTTAGCTTCCTCAGCAGATAAACCAGCAATAGTTTCTAATTCTTTGATATGTTGATTTTTGATAGCCTCAACCTCTTCTTGTTTTTTAACAACAATTTCTGTTTGTTGCTCTAACTTCTTTTTAAGATTGTCAAGCTCTTGCTCTTTTCTGGTTTGATTTTCTAATTTCTGATTGAGAGACTGTTCCTTTTGTTTTAAAGTGTTCTCTCTTTGTGAAATGGCAATATTTTTTTGATTGATTTCTTGCTCGTGATCTGCTTTCATTTGCAAGAATTTCTCTTTAGCTTCTAATAATTTATTCTTTTTTAAGATTTCAGCATTATTTTCAGCATCCTTTAAAATCTTCTTTACTTTAGACTGTGCTGCTACTTCTTGCTGTTTAAGCAGCTGACGAAGTAGTACTCTTCCTGTTAAAACTCCTCCACCAAAAGCAACAATTGCAATAGCGAGGTAAATCATTATCTCCATAAAATGTCGTTAAATAAAATAAAAAAACCGCAACTAACTCTTAGATTTCATGTATTGTAAACTTCAATTACAGGTTAAAGGTACAAATAACCGAGGTGTTGCTTTTGGCAAAAAATCGGCATTATCTATACTTACCTTCAAAATATCGAAGTGTTAAGTTTTTAATAGTGAAACCTAAAATTTAACTGCGGTTAAATTTTAAAACTCTTATATAAAGAACGCTATTACTTTTGTTTAGCGAAAAAATCGTTCAATAAACTATCTAAATGATAAACTTTCTCTGCCACCTCTGTATCTTCATTACTGGCATTTTTCTCGGCCTTTATGGTTGCCGTTGCATAATACAACACACACATAGAGAGCAAATCTTGTTTATCTTTAACTGCATAATTTTCTTGAAATTCTTTTATGCGGTCATTTATTAATTTAGCAGCTCGCCTCACAACTTCCTCTTCTTCAACGTTTATCTTTAAAGGATAAACACGGTCAGCAATATTTATTTTTATGGAGATCTCTCCCATTGAGCTTAGGTTCACTACTGTATTACTTTTTCAGCAATACAATACATTTATCTATTTCCCGCACAAATTCGTTAATTTTTTTCTTGATGTCAAGTGTTTTTTCACTTGTACCCTCTAAACTCTTGGCTAGCTTTAAAACTCTAAGCTTTTCTTCCAACTCTTTTCGCTTGGTTTCACTAGTATTTAGTGCTACTTGAAGCGATTGGTTTTCAAGATTTAAAAGGTCATTATGCTCCTGTAAAGCCTTCGCTAACTCTACCAGTTTTTGGGTGCGGTCCAGAACCTGATCTAATTTTTGAGCTATTACAGACATAATATTTTAAAATTCTAAAATAAAAATTCAAAAGTTAAAATAGGAAACACAACATATATAAAAATTACTTTCTAATTTCTGCACCTATTTCTTTTTCGAAATTAGTAATTAATTTCTGCATCACCGCATCTATCTGTTTATCTGCTAAGGTTTGTTCCTCATCTTGCAAAACAAAGCTTAAAGCATAAGATTTTTTTCCTTCAGGAAGTTTATCTCCTTGGTAAACATCAAAAACGTCAACAGCTTTCAGTAATTTCTTATCTGTTTTAAGGGCTATCTTTTTCAACTGCTCAAAACTAATATCAGCATTTAGCAACATCGAGAGATCTCTTTTAACCGCAGGGAATTTAGAAATCTCCTGGTAAGTGATTTTATTATTTCTGATGATGGTAAATACTAAATCCCAATTGAAGATAGCTGCAAAAACGGTTTTATCAACATCTGCTTTCTTTAAAGCAGCGTTCTCTACTGCACCAAACCTTACTAAAGTTTTTTGTCCTTTTTTATAGGTGATACCATAAGCAAACTCACTATCTTTTAAGTCTTCTAATATCAAATTAGAAACATTTAGCTTTTGAATGATTGCATCAACTGTGGCTTTAATTTGATAGAAGCTGTATTCTTTAGCTGCATTTTGCCAGTTAGCAGGCGTTTTACCCGTTACAAAAATAGCTAAGCAATTATTTTCCTGATATTTCTCTTCTTCTAAAAAGTAAGTCTTCCCAAACTCGTACAACTTTAAATCTGCTTGTTTTCTATTGTTGTTGTATGCAATAGCTTCTAAGCCAGAGTACAACAAAGACTGTCGCATCACATCTAAATCAGAACTTAGCGGATTTAAAATTTGTACGGCTTTCTCTTCTTCTAAAGTAAAAGCCTTCTTTGTTAAAGAGTTAGATAAAATCTCGAAATATCCATTTGCTGATAATAAATCGGCAATGGTATGTTGTACCGCTTCCTTATCAGGTTTAGATGAATAGTTTAAAGAGGCATTAACTTTACCTGGTATATCGATATTATCGTAACCATAAATTCTTAATACTTCTTCTATTACATCAATTTCTCTAGTTACATCAACTTTGTAGCTTGGCACTTGTAATTGAAGTAACCTGTTCTCAGCTTTAACAATGGTAATACCTAAAGATTTAATGATACTGATGATTTCCTCATCAGGAATAACCTGTCCAATGATTTTATTTACCCTATCTAAGCTTAAATCAACCTCAAAATAAGGGTTTGGTTGTGGATAATAATCAAATATTGGAGATGAAATAGTACCCCCAGCAACTTCCTGTATCAACAAAGCCGCTCTTTTTAAAGCGTAAACAGTAATTTCTGGATCTGTACCACGCTCAAAACGGAAAGAAGAATCGGTTTTTAAACCATGTCTTTTAGCTGTTTTTCTTACGCTTACAGGGTTAAAATAAGCACTCTCTAAGAATATATTTTTTGTTGTAGCTTTTACACCTGATGTTATACCACCAAAAACTCCGGCAATACACATAGGCTCTTGAGCATTACAAATCATTAAATCATCAGCAGAAAGCTTACGCTCTACCTCATCTAAAGTTTTAAATAAAGTACCTTCTGTACATTTTTTTACAACAACTTTATTTCCTTTAATTTCATCGGCATCAAAAGCATGTAGAGGCTGCCCTAAATCATGTAAAACATAGTTGGTAACATCTACAATGTTGTTGATTGCTCTTACGCCTATAACAGCTAATTTCTCTTTTAACCAATTAGGAGATTCTTTAACTTCTATCCCGCTGATGGTTAAACCAGAATATCTTGGTGCTGCTACAGCATCTTCAATGATAACTGCTATAGCTGATATTTCTTCTGCTATTTTAAAACTATCAACAATAGGTTTTTTAATATCAATTTGTAGGTAAGCTGCTATATCACGAGCAACACCTAAATGAGAAGCGGCATCTGCCCTATTTGGCGTTAAGCCTATTTCAAAAAGAAAATCATCCTGAAGATTAAAAAATTCTTTTGCCTCTTTACCAATTGGCGCATCTTCTGGCAAAATCATGATACCATCATGCGACTTTCCTAAGCCTATTTCGTCTTCGGCACAAATCATCCCTTCTGATACTTCGCCTCTTATTTTAGATTTGTTGATTTTGAAAGGCTCGCCACTTGTTGGATGAACGGTACAACCCACCGTTGCAACTACTACTTTCTGACCAGCTGCTACGTTTGGTGCACCACAAACAATTTGTAAATCTTCGTCACTACCAACATCAACTTTCGTGATGCTTAATCTATCTGCATTAGGGTGTTGAGAGCGCTCTTTTACATAACCTATAAGCAAACCTTCTAAACCACCGGGTACTGCTTGTACACGCTCTAAACTCTCAACCTCTAAACCTATGGATGTAAGTAAGGTCGAAATTTCTTCGGGCTTTAAATCTGTATCTAGGAATTGTTTTAACCAACTGTATGATATCTTCATGTATTTGTATTTTCGCGAAAGCGCAAAAATAGGAAATAAAGCTTAACGAGGAAAATATTAGCAAAGAGAGGCTATCATTAAGTTTTGCTAAAGCTATTCATGGCTAGCCTTTATAACTCTCCTACATCAGCAAAGCTGTAATATTTCTTATCACAGAAAATAACATGGTCTAAGATTGAAATATCTAACATTCTACCTGCTTCAACAATTTTTTTGGTGAGTTTAATATCTGCCGGGCTTGGTTTTAGATTTCCTGAAGGATGATTATGAGCCAAGATAATACTAGCAGCGTTATGTTCTAAAGCAGCTTTAAATATAATTTTTGGATCTGCTACAGTACCAGCCAAACCACCTTTAGAAATTAAGATTTTATTGATGATGGCATTTCTTTTATTGAGCAAAATAATCCAGAACTCCTCATGCAATAAATCTGCGAAATATGGTTCTAAAACATGAAATATATCGGAAGAACTAAAAACACATTTCAATTCTGGTGTATCAACTTCTTTTCTTCTTCTGCCTAGTTCTAAGGCCGCAATAATGGAAATAGCTTTGGCTTCTCCGATACCTTTAAATTTAGATAGTTCTTGTACGCTGAGTTTCCCTAAAGTATTGAGGTTATTTTGATAGCTGTTTAAGATTCTTTTACTTAAATCTACTGCTGATTCTGATCTGCTGCCCGAACCTATTAAAATGGCAATAAGTTCTGCATCTGACAAAGATCTTCTGCCTTGTGCTAATAATTTTTCTCGCGGACGGTCTTCTTCTGCCCATGTGGTAATAGGCAAGTTTTGTTCATAGGTTGATTTCATTAATTAAAAATACAAAAACCTATGAAAACACAAATAAAAAGGCGGATTTTAATTAAAAAAATCCGCCTCTTCAGATAAAAGGAATATCTATATCTTATAAAGAGTTAACAAATTTAGTCAATCTTGACTTGTTGTTAGCTGCTTTGTTTTTGTGAATAACGTTCTTTTTAGCTAAACGATCTAACATAGAAGTTACTTTAGGTAATAATGCTAAAGCTTCATCTTTAGATACTGCACTACGTAATCTTTTAATAAAAGTTCTAGTAGTTTTAGCTTGATATCTGTTACGTAAACGCTTAGCTGCGTTTGATCTAATTCTTTTTAATGCCGATTTATGATTTGCCATCTTAAGCTTTTTATTCCTTTGTTAATATCTTTCCCTGTTGGGGATGCAAATATAGATTGAAAAAATTAAAATACAAAGTGTTATTCTATTTTTTTTCTCATCATTATTTACCCCCTCACTTCCATACAAAACTATTAAAATAAACCGGACTGGCAGCATAATACCGCCCTAAAGTAACATTTAGCAGAAAGTCCCGAAGGGATGAACTTCTCCATCGGACTATCGATCACTAAGAAACACAACAGAACCTTTACAAAAAATTTAAACAACAGCCTATTTAAATAAATATACAAGCCTTACATTTGGTTATGAAGAATACTAAAAAACTACTCCTCATACTTTTGCCTGCGGTAATTATACTGTGCTCTTGGGGATTTTTTGCTCATAAAAGAATTAACCGACTGGCGGTTTTTACCTTACCTAAGGATTTAATAAGCTTTTATAAAAGTAATATTAACCACATCACAGACCATGCTGTTGACCCAGATAAGCGTAGGTATGCAGATTCTTTAGAGGCGCCAAGGCATTATTTAGATGCAGATCATTATGGTAAAGCTCCTTTTGATAGCATCCCTAAGAAATGGAACGATGCGGTTAAAAAGTATACAGAAGACACTTTAAAAGCTTATGGTATTGTGCCTTGGCATATAGAACGCGTTTACTATAGGCTGGTAAAAGCTTTTAAAGACCGAGACTCGGTACAAATATTACGTCATTCTGCCGATATTGGGCATTATATTGCTGATGCACATGTGCCTTTACATACTACCGAAAACTATAATGGACAATTAACCGGGCAAACGGGTATCCATGGTTTTTGGGAAAGCAGACTGCCAGAATTATTTGCAGACCGATATGATTATTTTGTTGGTAAAGCGAAATATATTGACAATCCTTTAAATGAAGCATGGCGAATTGTAGAAAACACTTATACCATGTTAGACTCTACCCTTTTATTTGAAAAACAATTGAGTAAAAGCTTCCCTTCTGATAGAAAATACAGCTATAGTGAGCGTAATAATAAAGTTATTAAGGAATATTCTGCAGAATATTCCGAGGCTTACCATAAAGCCTTAAACGGCATGGTAGAACGGCAAATGAGAAAATCTATTTTAGCAGTAGGCAGCTTTTGGTACTCGGCTTGGGTAGATGCTGGACAACCAGATATGAAGAATTTAATCAGAAAAGACCAATCTTTAGAAGAGAAACAATTGGTTGAAAAAGAAGAACAGCTTTACCAAAAAGGGAAAGCTTTGGGGAGACCAGAAAACTAGTTTTTAAGAAGAAGCGAAATTTAAGTGAGTACTTTCTTAAATTTCGCTTCTTTTTGGGCTAACTCTTAGCTAGCCTTATTACCTTTTAATTTCGACTTTAACACCTCTATTACGGGCGGCATTATAGATAAGATGATGATAGCCAAAATAACTAAGCTAAAATTCTTTTGTATAAAGGCTAAGTTACCAAAGAAGTATCCTAGAAAGAGGAAAATCACTATCCATAAAAACGCTCCAATAACATTAAAAGAAGCAAACTTTTTATAATCCATTTCACCAATACCAGCAACAAAAGGCGCAAATGTGCGCACAATAGGAACAAATCTTGCGTAGATGATGGTTTTACCACCATGTTTTGCAAAGAAGTTTTGGGTTTTTACTAAATACTCTTTTTTAAGAAATGGTATTTTACCGTTAAATGCTCTTATGCCGTAGCGTTTCCCTAATTCGTAATTTAGAGAGTCGCCTGCAAAAGCCGCAATAAAAAGTAGTGCGGCTAACAAATAAATATTTAAACCTGTATTACCTGTACCTATTAAAGCACCAGCAGCAAACAGCAGAGAGTCGCCCGGTAAAAAAGGAGTTACCACAAAACCAGTTTCTGCAAAGATGATGAGGAATAGAATGAGGTATGTCCAAAACTGATAATCTCTGATGATTTCACTTAAATGGCGGTCTATGTGAAGTATAAAATCTATTAATTGTCTAATAAGTTCCACTGAAATTTGTTTTAATATTGAGCTATAATGGTATCGGCTCTTAAGCCTGTTCTGCTTGCAGTATCAACTAAATTGCTAACAAAAAGGGTATATATTCGGCCGTTTTCGAAATTGTACGTTGGCAAATTAAGCCATAATGTTCTATCCCTAGATGCTAAAACCTTTAAACTATAGGTTTGAGCATCCAATTCTATAAAGTTTGAAGCTGTCCTGTAAGCTGCATTGTTAAACAAAACAGTACTATCAGAATTTATAACATTAAAAGCCGGAGCATTTGGACTTAAATTGATGAATCTGAGTTTAGCTTTATTTAATGCTGGCGTATCAATATTATCTAAGGTTGCTACATAAAACAAAGAAGTATCTGCCACAGCACCCGTTAAAAACAAAGAATGACTTCTGCCGGGCTGCAAAAATATAGTCTGACTAAAAAGTGTTCTTGAACCTAGCTTTGCCTCTGCTGTAAATGTACCACTACGGGCAATGTTTACATAAGTGGTATTATCTCTGAAAGCCAAAGGAGAAGCATTTATTTTCTCTCCGTTAAGGTAAAAATCTATAGTACCAACATCAGGAGAGGCATTAATGAGCATGATACGTGTTGCCGTAGTAGGTTGCGGTATAACCTCGGTTGGGTCTGTACAAGAAACCCAGCCTAAAACTAACATACTTAAAATTACAAAAATTTGAACTCTATTTTTCATAAGGCTGCCGCCGATGTTTAACCAGTCTTAATAACGCACAAAGGTATGGCTTTTTACAAATTATTCTAAAATATAAATGGCCCGATAAATATCAGGCCATTTACTATAAAGGTATAATTAAGTAATTATGCGTAGTTGTTTAACATTACCGGCATAACCAACATTAAAATATCTTCGTTTTCGTCTTTAATACTTGGGAAAAGCAAACCTGCTCTGTTTGGAGTAGACATTTCTAAAGTAATTTCTTCGCCAGATAAGTTGTTTAACATTTCTATTAAGAACTTAGCATTGAAACCTATTTCCATATCTTCACCATCGTACTGGCAGCCAATACGCTCGTGAGCCTCGTTAGAAAAATCAATATCTTCTGAAGAGATATGTAACTCGCTACCGCTGATTTTTAATCTTACCTGATGTGTAGTTTTATTGGCAAAAATAACTACCCTTTTTAAACAGTTTAAGAATAAGCCTCTGTCTAGAGTTAATTTATTAGGGTTATTTTGAGGAATTACAGCTTCGTAATCTGGGTAACGCTCATCTATCAACCTACAAATTAAGCTGATGTTAGCAAATTTGAAGAAAGCACTAGTTGCGTTGTATTCTACCGCTACATTAACATCTTCTGCTGGTAATGATGATTTTAAAAGGTTTAAAGCTTTTTTAGGTAAGATAAAAGATGTTGCACTTTCTGCTTGTGCATCATTTCTTCTATATCTAACTAATTTATGCGCATCTGTAGCCACAAAAGTGATGTTTTGTGGAGATAACTGGCAAAAAACACCTGTCATAGCCGGACGTAATTCATCGTTACTAACAGCAAAAATGGTTTTGTTAATAGCTTCTGCTAAAACAGATGTTGGTAAATTAACCGTAGCTGCATTTTCTACCGAAGGGATTTTAGGGAAATCATCGCCGTTTTCTCCACTTAATTTATACTTACCGTCTCCGGCACTTATCTCAATAGCGAACGTTTTATCATCTACAGAGAAAGCAACTGGCTGCTCGGGTAGTGTTTTTAAGGTATCTAATAATATTTTTGATGGCACTGCAATTTTACCACCTTCCTTAGACTCTACAGCTAAAGAAGTAATCATACTGGTTTGTAAATCTGTTGCTGATATTACCAAACTGCCCTCTTTTATCTCAAATAAAAAGTTTTCTAATATGGGTAAAACAGCACTGCTGCTTAATGCGCCACTTACTGCTTGTAAATGTTTTAATAACGTTGACGTAGAAACAATGAATCTCATCTTATCGGTTGTGTTTAATGCTATTATTAAGTACCAAAAATATAAATTTTAAGCAGTATACCTGCGTTTCCTATAAATATGTTGAAAAATTCCAAAAACTACAATTAAAACAATAGGAAACAGCATATTTACGAGCTGCCATGTTAATTTCTCTTCTATAATTTTTGCTTTATCTAATAATCTAAGTTTAATTTCTTTGCTACGGAGCTTAATAAGCTCGGCATCGTTGGTTAAATAATCTGCTAAATTGAGTAAAAATGTTTTATTACCAAAGGTTTGTTGGGTGTAACGGTCATAACCCAAAGGAAAAACAGACCCATCTGTAGCGCTTATCTGATTTCTAAGTATATCACCATCACTGAATACCAACATTTTAGTAAAATTACTTTCCGGAATAAAAGCCGAAGCTGGAATACCTGCTGGTAACATTCTGTTTTTAAATATGGAAGTAAACTTACCCTCAACTAAAACACAAACAGGTTTGGGCTCGCTTTGGAAAGTTTTTGGATCTGGTGTTTGCTCTACCATGTTTAAAGAAATTAAGGTAGGCGTATTCAACTTTTTGCTAAAAGGAGATGTTGTTAATAATACTTCTTGTCTTAGACCTTCAACTGCAATGGTATCTATGGTGTTGATGAACTCGGTTTTGATACCTTCTAAATTCCTAACTATTGGATTGCTAGAAAAAGGCATTATAATAGGATAAAACAACCAAGGAACCATTTGTATTTGACCCTCTCCTGCTATATTTCCTACATTTAGCGGAATTTGCATGCAATTCATATCGCCAACCAAATCATAATTTACGCGGATGCCGTATTTAAATAATTGATCATCCAAATTCAATTTCTTGGGGAATGCTAGCTGCTCGCCATCGCCTTGCTGCATGCTATCTAATTCGGCATGTACTTGGTCTATAGCCCAAAAAACTTTACCGCCTTGCATCAGGTATTGGTCTATTTTAAATTTCTCTAACTCTGTAAATTCTTCATTAGGCTTTGGGATAATTAAAAGTTTTATCTTTTTTAAACCTTCCCAAGTGATTTCTTTTAAATCTACCCTACCTACTTCATAACCTTCTGATAAGGCTTGCATAGCGTCTTGAAGCTGCAAATCAGTAAGTTCGCCATGCCCTTCTGTTAAAGCTACACGAGGTTTGCCACCCGCTGTAATTTTTTTTATGGTTGATGTAAAAGCGTATTCTAAATTTTGGATAGAATTATTCAAAACCTCTTCAGGATTTAAGCCTATTCTGGTTTGTAAAAGTTTAACAGGTATTTCTCTACCGTTGAAACTTACCATAGCCGCAGGGAATATGAGTTTTTGCGTTAAACCGCCCTCTTGCTTAACGCTAAGGTTTGTGGGTTCTATCCCTTTATTATAAAGCTCCTCAAAAAATGCTTGTTGCTCTTGCTGATTTTTATCAGCAGCGGGGTCTATAAACTCAAATTGAAGGTTTGAGCCTGCATAGGCTTTATAATCGCCTAATAAATCTTTTGTTGCGCTTCTTAACCTTTTAAAACCAGCTGGAAAATCTCCCTCTAAATAAACTGTTACTTTTACGGGCTCTTTTAAATTGCGTAATATTTCTTCTGTGGTGGCAGATAGGGTGAATCTTTTCTCTTTGGTAAAGTCTATTCTGGTAAAGAAAAACTGAGCAAAAACTTGTACCAAAACAACGGCAAGTAATACCAGAGCTAAATGTAGCAGGTCTTTTTTCTTTTGATTTACCATTTTCTACCTCCTAAAATAGTTTTCGTAAGCACTAAAAAAATGCTAATTACACTTAAGAAGTACAATAAATCTCGGGTATCTAAAACCCCTCTACTGATAGCTTGATAATGATGATTGATACCTAAATTAATGATGATATCATCTATTTTTTGTAGAGCTAAAAGCTGGCTGATGGAATCAAATCCGCTGAAGGCGAAAAAGCTTAAAAAAACTGCAATAGTAAAAGCTATGATTTGGTTTTTAGTGATTGAGGAACAAAAAATACCTATGGCTACATAAGCCCCACCTAATAATATCAACCCGATGTAAGAACCAATGACAGCCCCAGAATCAATATTTCCTTCAACGCCCCCTAAATGATAAACGGTGTAGTAATAAATTCCGGTTGGCAGTATCGCTATTATTACCAAAGCTAAAGCTGCTAGGTATTTACCCAATACAATTTGCCAATCTGTAAGTGGCTTGGTTGCCAATAGCTCAAAAGTGCCTTCTTTTTTCTCTTCAGCTAAAGAACGCATGGTAATAGCGGGTATTAAAAACATAAATAAATACGGAGCTATGTTAAATAAGCTATCTAAACCTGCATAGCCATATTCTAAAATACTGGTATCTGGAAAAAGCCATAAAAACAAGCCCATTGCGGTAAGAAAAATCACGATAGTGATGTAAGCTACCAATGAGCTGAAATAAGAATTAAGTTCTTTTATAAATATCGTTAGCATTAATTCTCTTTGGTTAAAGCCACAAATATAGGTTCAATATTTTGGGTATGATGCTTTTGTAATAGTGTTTCTAAACGGTCGTTAGCCACAATTTTACCTTTATTGATGATGATGACATCGTCACAAATGGCCTCTACTTCTTGCATAATATGGGTTGATAAGATAACGGTTTTAGTTTTCCCTAAATCTTTAATCAACTTTCTAATTTCTATGAGTTGGTTTGGGTCTAGGCCCGATGTTGGTTCATCTAAAATAAGTACTTCAGGATCATGAATGATAGCTTGTGCCAAGCCAACCCTTTGTTTATACCCTTTTGATAGCTGGCCAATTTTCTTATGCTGCTCTGGCCCTAAACCTGTAAGCTGTATAACTTCCTGAATACGTTTTTTAATATTTTTTATTTGATGAATATCGCAAACAAAGGTCAGAAACTCTTTTACATACATTTCTGGATATAAAGGATTACTTTCTGGCAAATAACCGATATGCTTTTTAGCATCAAGGGTATGGGTATTTACATCAAAACCACAAACACTAGCATTTCCGGAGGTTTGGGGTAAATAACCTGTTAAAATTTTCATGGTTGTAGATTTACCTGCACCATTAGGCCCAAGAAAACCCAATACCCTTCCAGGGAAAGCCTCAAAAGAAATTCCGTTAACCGCTTTTTGAACGCCGTAAATTTTAAATAAACCCGATACCTTTACAGACATGGCGCAATTTAACAATTTGCCCTTATGTTAGGCGAAAATTATTAAAGCTTAGCTTCTTTTACCATCAAATTAAGAGTGCCTGCTGCTGATGGCTTTATTAAACTAAGGTTGATACGGTAAATATGATCTCCCCAATTACGTTTTACGCTTTTATCTTCTGGGATACCTAATTTTACTTTTTCTATGCTAGCGTTTAATAAAGAAGCCTCGTATTGGATGGCAAAATCTTTCTTAACACCATCTTTTTCATATTTGATGATGATTAAGCCAGGCGATTTTACTTCTGCCGGATAACAAGTCATTAAATGATTGATAAAACCACCCTCAGCTTTTAATTGATAAGTATCTTTAATCTGGATATTTTTCCCTCTATTTAAGGTAATAGCCCTTTTCCAACTTATTAAACCAGCTTCTTTAGGGTAAGATTTAGCAATATCTAAAGCGAAAACAGCTTTTGATTTATCATCTGCAAAGCTTAAATCTGTGGCTTTAAAATCTTTACCCGGACTTTGTACACAACCATTTACAGTTGGGGTGTTATGGTAATTGGAAGCATTAAACCAAATGTCATACCTATCATCAGAGAAAGTTCTTCTGGTATAAGTACCGCTTCCTACGTCTATCAATAAAGGATTTCCATCAACATAAACAATAAAATTACCAATATCATTATGGTTATGGCTTTCATCATTATGGCCGCCTTTTGCGGCAAGGGTAAATCCTTTGGTGCTGCCCGCTTTATCACGAGCTAGCATTACCTCGGTTTCTGGCAACCAAACACTTTTAGGAAGCGGAAGCTGTTTAGGTACATTCTTTAATTCTTCATCTAAGAAAAGTTCAAAGAAATTTCTAAAGATATGAAATCTAGAAACTTTGGTGCCTGGTTTGTAATAATAGGCTCCAAATCTCTTCATATTTTCATCGTTTATGGCTTTCCCAAAACGATAAATCATAGGAGCATCCATACTCGGTTTTGGGTTCGCATCAGCAAAATTGATAAAATAGGTTTCACTAATTTGTGCTTTATAAATAAACGCAGCCATATTCTTCACCTTTTCATCCTGATAAGTATAGCTAAAAGCATTATTGGTGGCTAAGTTTAAAAGAGAAAGGTTATCATACAAAGATGCTGCGGCAGCACCCCAATAGCCTGGGCCTTCATCGCAACCGCCATCTAAAGGATATGGATTTAAGAAATTATCTAAAACACTTAAGATCTTATGTACAGCTTCTGCTCTTTTATCTTCATTCTTTTCTATCAATAAAACTGTATTTAACCAGTTAGAGCAAATCCATGGATTCCAGTTATTAGGTCTTCTACCGTCGGCATTATTCCCCATAAACCCATGATTTTTTGTCATTAATGGAGTTAAAACTCTTTGATTAATCTCAAAATAAATACGCTTTCTTATTTGCGGTGAAACTTTATCGAGTTTTTCTGCCAGGTAGTAATCAATCCAAGAAAGTAAGGTTGCGGTTTCTGCTGCAAATAAATCAACAAACGGTTCAGACACATCAACCAAGCCAGAATTTTCCTTTTTCTTTGGTAAATGAGCGGATACTCCCCAGAAAGATTCTTCGCTAATAGACCAAATACCATCAATGATTTGATCTGTAAAGCGACCTTTATTTTCATAAATCTCAGCAAACAACAATGTCAATAACACCTCTCGTTTTTTGAAACTTATATTTTGGTATTCTTCCCTATCGCCAGTTCTTTCTATCAATAAAGAAACCGTAGCAGGTATAGAAGGCCACGAGTAATTGAGATAGGTTTCTGCTTTCGCCAGGTTATCTTTTAAATTCACCTGATTTGCTTTAGCCCATTCTTGGCGCTCTTGAATTTTGGGAAATGGTTTCCATGTAGATTGCGAGATGAGTAACTTCTTTAAAGCTTCCGTATTGTATTTGCCACTAAGTAAATTTTGGGCAACTACTTGTTGCAAGCTTGCTATGAAAAAAATAGCAAGTAATAATTTTTTCATATTGTTGATTTAAAATTGGTGGTGCTAATATATTATTATTCAGCGAGGTTTATAAACAGGCCTTTATCAATACCTTAAAAAAATTTAGCATAAAATAGAGTTAAAAATTACTGCAATGTTATATTTGCAGCATCATGGCAAAAAATAACGACGAACTTTTTAAAAATGTAATATCACACGCTAAAGAATACGGTTTTGTTTTCCAAAGCAGTGAAATATATGACGGACTTAGTGCTGTTTATGATTATGGGCAACTAGGTGCCGAATTGAAAAACAACATCAAAACCTACTGGTGGAAAGCCATGGTGCAAATGAATGAAAATATTGTAGGTATTGATTCTGCAATTTTTATGCACCCCAAAATATGGAAAGCCAGCGGACACGTAGATGGTTTTAACGATCCTATGATTGATAATAAAGACTCTAAAAAACGTTACAGAGCCGACCAATTATTGGAAGATAAAATCAGCAGGTACGAGAAAGACGGTAAAACTGATAAAGCTGAAAAACTTCAGCATGATATGGATGAAGCTTTAAAAGCCGAAGATTTACCACGCTTAAAAGCTTTGATAGAAGAACATGAAATTGTTTGTCCGGTGTCTGGCACTAGAAATTGGACTGATGTGCGTCAGTTTAACCTGATGTTTTCTACCCAAATGGGCGCTATGGCAGATGGTTCTGATGAGGTTTATTTAAGACCAGAAACTGCACAAGGTATATTCGTGAATTTTTTAAATGTTCAAAAATCTGGGAGGATGAAAATACCTTTCGGAATTGCTCAAATTGGTAAAGCTTTCAGAAATGAAGTTATTGCCCGTCAGTTTATCATGCGTATGCGTGAGTTTGAACAAATGGAAATGCAATTTTTTGTACGCCCTGGTACTGAGATGGAATGGTACAAACATTGGAAAGAAACCCGTTTAAAATGGCATTTGGCAGTAGGCACAAATCCGGATAAATACCGTTTTCATGACCATACTAAGCTAGCACATTATGCAAATGCAGCTGTAGATATTGAATTTGAATTCCCTTTTGGTTTTAAAGAAGTTGAAGGTATACACTCTAGAACAGATTTTGATTTAAGTCAGCACCAAGAGTTTTCTGGTAAAAAAATGCAGTTTTTTGATCCGGAGATTAACCAAAACTACGTCCCTTATGTTATAGAAACTTCTATTGGTTTAGACCGTTTCTTTTTGCTTACGCTGATAAACTCTTTTGAAGAGCAAGATTTAAGTACAGCTGATAAACAAGACTCTAGAAGTGTTTTACATTTGCATCCGGCTTTAGCACCATATAAAGCTGCAGTTTTACCATTAACTAAAAAAGATGGTTTACCAGAAAAAGCTAGAGAAATTATGAACCGTTTAAAATTAGATTTTAACATGGCTTATGATGAAAAAGATTCTATTGGTAAACGTTATAGAAGACAAGACGCTATTGGCACACCTTTCTGTATTACGGTAGATCATCAAAGTTTAGAAGATAATACGGTAACCATAAGACATAGAGATAGTATGGAGCAAGAACGCGTTGCTGTTGATGAATTAGAAAACATCATTGCCAAACTTGTAAGTTGGAAAAATATATTGAACTAAGTTTTCATTAAAAATAAAGACAAGGGATGAAGAAATTTATCCCTTTTTTTATGCTAAAAAGTAATAAGAAAGTTAAAAAATTAAAAAACAGTTAAAAAATTTAAATCTAATTTTTCTAATGTTTTAAAAACAAGTACTTTAGCGCCCGCTAATTTGATAATGAGAAATAAACAAATTCATAACCTAATATTTAAACCATTGAAGGCGCTGTTTCCTACAAAATTCACGCTATACAGGTTATTTTTCTTTCTCGTGGTTAATTTTTTTATTGTAAATACTGCCAACAGCTATAACCTACAAAAAGATACTGTTACGATTAACAATCTTATTAAAGAAGCAAAAGCTAAAAAGAAGAATAAAAAAGAGGTTTTTAAAATAAGTGAAGATGTTATAGCGCTTTCTAAAAAACATCAATACAAATTTGGCTTATTTAAAGGTTATTTTTTACAGGGTAATGTTCTTTTAGACGATTATCAATACACAAAAGCTCTTAAAAACTTTCAATTGGCTTATGAAAATGCCAAATTTTTAAAGTCTGATATTTCTGAAGCAGAAGCTCTATTTAATATAGCCTATTGCTATCAGTATTTAGATGAAACTACCAAAGCTGTTGATGCTTATAAAAAATGTCTAGCTAAGGGAAAACAAGACACCTTATTAATCGCCGATGTACATACTAATTTAGGTGTTAGCTATGATTATAGTGGCGATTACGGAAAAGCTATTGTACATTATTTAGAATCTTATACTTTAAACAAAGCTTTAAAAAATAACGAAGGACTAGGGACATCATCCAGCAATTTAGGTCAGCTTTTTTCTACACTAAAAATCTACGATAAAGCTATTTATTACCTCAAAAAGAGTGAAGCCATTGCCATCAGTTTAAAAGATACAGCTACACTTTGCTATGCTTATGAAAACTTAGGCGCAAACTATTTAAGTAAAAATGAACTTTTAAAAGCTAAATTTTATTTAGAAAAAGCTCTAAAATTAGCTAAAGCGATGAACTTGCAAGAGTATGAAATTGTGAGTTTGACTTATAGTAATTTGGGAATGTTGGCTATTAAAAACAAGGCTTTTGATAAAGCTGAAGCCTATTTAGATACAGCACTAAATATTGCAAACCAAAAATCTTTAACTTTTCACAAAACTTTTGCTTTAACGCATCAAATAGATTTGTTAAACAAGCAAAATAAACTTGAAGAGGCCGAAGAAATAGCCCAAAAGGCTTTGGATCTTTGCAGAAATACTAATCAAACTCCTTTAAAAGTAAATATTTTAGAGTTTTTGAAAGAAACTTATGCCAAACAGGGAAAGTTTGAAAAAGCATTTAACACACAAAAGGATGCTTTAAAACTTGAAAAATCTTTAAAGCTAGAAGATAATTTAAAACAAGTTGCGGTTTTAATTGCAACAAGAGATTATGATAAAAAAAAACAAATAGAAAACCTTATAAAAAATCAAAAGCAAAAGGTGTTAGAATCAAAAATTCTAACCCAAAGATATACCTTGGGCTTTGTTGTTTTCATCCTGATGATACTGGGGATTTTTACTTTTATTAGCGTTAGAAATCAGCAATTACAGAAAAGAATAAATGAAGATTTAGCTCAAAAAAATCATGAAATAGAAATAAGCAGAATAGAGTTAAACAAACAATCTCAAGCATTTTCTGATTTAAATAATCATAAAGACCAAATTTTCACTATTATTTCTCATGATTTAAGAAAACCAATTGGGCATCTTTCTTCTGTATTAGAACTATTAGAAAACAATATTTTAGATGCGGATGATTTTAAAAGTTTTATCCCTCAAATATCCAAAAACGTAAAAGATACTTCTGAAATTCTTGACAGCTTACTTTTTTGGGCTAAATCTCAACTTAAAGGTTTCAGTTTAAAAATCACGGAACAAAACCTATTTAATTTTATAAACGAAAAAACAGCCTCTTTGCAACCTTTTGCTAAGGAGAAAAACATTAGCATTATAAACCAGATAAATCCAGAGGTTAAGATCAAAATAGATGCCATGCTAAGCATGATTATCATTAGAAATTTGGTACTTAATGCTATTAAATTTTCTGATGACAATAAAGAAATCATCATCCAACTAGAAGAACATACAAATCACTTTGAGCTAAAGGTAAAAGATAGCGGTATTGGAATGTCTCAAGAACAAATAGATAATTTATTTACCACCAAAAACAAAAGTACATTAGGTACTAAAAAAGAGAAAGGTACTGGGCTGGGCTTATACTTCTGTAATGATTTAGTGAAGAAATGTGGCGGAGAATTTAAGGTAGAAAGCGTTTTAGGCCAAGGCAGTACATTTTCATTTACTATTCCTAAATATCTAAGCTAAAGTAATATTTCTAGTTCTTTAACGTATAAAGAATAAAGATTATCAGCTTGTTACAATTTATCATCCTATTTATAACCTTACCTTTTAGTATCTTCAAGCATGAATATAGCGATACCGAGTTGCTTTATTTTGCTGAAACCACTTTTTACAAGGAAGATAGCTATGCCAAATGGAAAAAACCTATTAAAGTAGAATTAGCTGGTAATTACAGTATTGAGGATATTTTAATTGTACAAGAAATTATAAAAGACATTAAACCATACTTAAGTGTTGATATGAGTTTGGTTAAAAATCAGGGTAATTTAAAAATACATTTTGATGCTGATACCACACGTTATAACAACAGGTTTGAAACGCTAAAACAAAATTGCCCTTTAGGTTATATGAAACCAACCATAAGCAATAAGCAGATTTTTAATGCAGCTATTTACTTGCATCCAGCACTTATTTATCCTAAAAAACACGAAGTTTTAAGACATGAATTATTACATGCTTTAGGTTTACTGGGACATTCTAATATATCTTTTAAGCAAGAAAACATGCTGGCTAATATCATTTTTAAAAGCCTTCAACACCAACAAGAAGTACGTTATAACAAGGCTATTCCGCTTTTAGACAAGTTGGCTTTATATAGGTTATATCACAGTAGAAAAAGCGGATTAAAAAGAAAAAACTATCAGTATTTATACGTAAAGGTCATTTAAAGGTAAGCTGAAAGTTATTTTTAAGTCAGCTTAAAGATAAAGATGGTTACCTTTAGTTTAAATAGGTATATATTTAGGATTGCAAAGAAAAACATCTTCATTATGAGCATTATACAAAAAAGATTCAACATTTATTCTGTTACCATTTTATTACTATTTCTAGCTATTTTTACTTTAACCAACATCAGTTGGAAAAGCGCAGTTTTAAAAAACAAACAAGTTTCTATTCTAGATACCACACTTCAAAGAACTTCAGTAGACACTGTTGTAACCTATCAAAATTTTATACAGGCTACTTATCAAAAAATCAATCTCAAAGCGGCTGGTTTATCAGAAACTGTATTTGAGAAAGCTTTCACGGGTTTTTTAAATATGCAATTGGCAAATCTTTTAAATCGTGATAAAAACATTTTAACCGTTATAGATTTTGATTTACCCAGCACTTCAAAAAGAATGTGGATAATTGATATCAAAAATCAAAAATTACTATTGCATAGCTATGTGGCACATGGCAGAGGAAGTGGTGATAATAAAGCAGTAAGATTTTCTAATCAGGCAGAATCTCACCAAAGTAGTTTAGGGTTTTATGTTGCCAATGAAACTTATTTTGGTAAACATGGCTTATCCTTAAAATTAGATGGTTTAGATAAAGGCATCAACGATTTAGCAAGAGCAAGAGCTATTGTTGTACATGGTGCAGATTATGTAAGTACTGATTTTATTCATAAACACGGAAGATTAGGTAGAAGCCATGGTTGTCCTGCTGTACCTCAAGAATTAAATCAACAAGTGATTAACTTAATCAAAGGAAAAACATGTTTATTTATTAATGCAGAAGCTCCAAATTATACCTCAACATTATTGAACGATCAGACTGTTGTAAATCATTTTTCTGCCCAAATTTAGATTTATATCTAGTTGAATTTCCTATTTTAGGACTATGAAAAATCTCTTATTAAACCTATTTACCTTTTTATTTTGTGCTTTAAGTTTGTCTGTAAACGCTCAAAACAAAAAGCAGCGCTATTATCATTTATTGGTTGGCACCTATACCAGAACCCAAAACCAAGGTATATTTGTGTACGAGTTTGATAGCAAAACCGGGAAACTTAAACTAGAACATACTACGGAAGGTATTAAAAACCCGTCTTATTTAACTATAAATAAAGAAGGCACAAAAGTTTACAGTGTGAGTGAACAAGAAGCATCAGGCGTAAGCTACTTCGAGTTCAACAATAAAACCGGAGAAATTACTCATAAAAATTTCCAGTCAACAACCAGTCCGGGTGCATGTTACATTTCTTTAACCCATAATGGTAAACATGTTTTTACAGCTAATTATGGTGGAGGCAGTGTTAGCGTTTTCCCTGTTAAAGCTAGCGGAGAAATAGAACCCCTAAGTCAACTTATACAACATGAAGGTACTAGTATCAACGAAAGGCGACAAAATAAACCTCATGCACATTGTATTTACCCATCTGTAGATGGTAGCCATTATTATGTACCAGATTTAGGTGCCGATAAAGTTTTTGCTTACCAATACCTAGCCGATGCAAGTAAGCCCCTTGTCCCTGCTAAACAAGCTTTTACTACCATTACCCCTGGTGGTGGACCAAGGCATTTCATCTTTAACAAAAAAGGAAGTTTCGCTTACGTAGTAGAAGAACTTACTGCACATGTAAGCGTTTATAGCTATCAAAACCAAGAATTAAAGCAGGTGCAAAGAGTAAGTATGAATACGCCTGATTTTAAAGGAACTAATGGTGCTGCGGATATTCATTTATCACAAGATGGAAATTATTTGTATGCCAGTAATCGCGGAAGCGCAAATGAAATAGTCGTTTTTAAGGTTAATAAAACTGATGGTACTTTAACAAAAATTGACAACGTTAGCTGCAAAGGAAAAACCCCAAGAAACTTTAATATAGACCCAACAGATAAATTCCTGTTAGTAGCCAATCAAGATAGTAATGATATTTTTGTTTTTAAAAGAGATGTAAAAACCGGGCTTTTAACTTATACAGGAGAAACTGTAAATGTTGGTGCACCAGTTTGTCTAAAATTTACACCCAAACTTTAAAAATCAGAGGTCGGGATTATAAAATCACCCCGACCTCTTCTTTTAATTTTTATGGATTATTTTTTGCCATTAAATGAACTTTCAGGTTAATTTCATCAGCAATTAAATCGTCTTTCATTCCTTCATACATCACACCCCAGTCTTTTCTGTTGATGTTAAAATCTGCCATAGCATGAAAACCATCTGCGCTTGCAGCAGGAACATCAGCAATAAAAGAAACATTTTTAGTAACATCCCTTAAAGTTAAATTACCCGCTATTTCTGCTTTACCGTCTTCTTTATAAGTCACTTTAGTAATCACAAACTTGCTTGTTGGATATTTCTCAACGGCAAAAAAATCATCAGCTTTTAAATGCCCTTCGAGTTTTGATTTGTTTTCTACATCTGCTTCTAAATCTTTATTGGTTAAAGTTGTCATGTCGATTACAAATTCGCCGCCTACCAACTTACCTTCATCCAGCACTACATTTCCAGACTGAATATTAATAGTTCCTGTGTGGCTACCCGTAACTTTATTACCTGTCCATGCTATGCTTGAGCTAGCAGGATCTACATTTAAAGTTTCACCATCAACAGCTTGTACGGCTTCTGCATCAGCAGTAGTGGCTTTGTTACCTTTTGGATTGTTAGAACATGCTGCTAAAAAAACTGTTGCAATTAATCCTAATTTTAATGTTTTCATAATGAGTTTGATTTAATGATTTATCTTTTTCATACACTTCTTTGGCATAATTGTTTGAATAGCTGATACATCACGATCAAAAACAAAAATTAAATCTATCAGTTACAAATAAAACAGCAAATATGAAAAACGCATTTTTTACGCTTTTTACATTGATATTAGCCGCTTGTGGTTCTACCAACCAGCAGCAAAGTCAGCAGCAAGATTCCTTGCAATTACCACAACCTTTTGCCACGCAACCTAGCACAAAAATCAGTAAAGTTATAGGCTGGCCTAGCGATAAACTCCCAATAGCACCAGAAGGATTTACTGTAACAAAATTTGCTACTGAGCTAGAAAACCCTCGTTGGATTTACCAAGCCGATGATGGGAATATTTTTGTAGCCGAGTCTGGCACAGGCAAAAGTGCCAATAGAATATCTTTATTAAAAGACACCAATAATGATGGTGTTGCTGATGTTAAACTAGCTTATTTAGAGAATTTAAATCAGCCTTTTGGGATGCTGGTTTTAAATAACTATTTCTATGTTGCTAATACGGATGGCTTAATGAGGTTTCCTTATCAAGCATCGCAAAATAAAATTACCCGAAAAGGAGATAAAATCTTAAGTCTTCCTGCCGGAGGTTATAATAACCATTGGACTAGAAATATTATTGCAAGTAAAGACGGCAAGAAAATTTATATTTCTGTAGGTTCTGGAAGTAATGTTGGCGAAAATGGTATGGAGCATGAGGTAAGAAGAGCCTGTATTTTAGAAATAAATCCGGACGGAACAGGTGAAAAAGTATTTGCTACAGGCTTAAGAAACCCGGTTGGGATGGATTGGGCACCTGGCACTACTACCCTATGGACAGCCGTTAACGAGCGTGATAATTTAGGTGATGATTTAGTGCCCGATTACATCACTAGCGTACAGCGAGATGGCTTTTACGGCTGGCCTTATGCTTATTTTGGGCAACACCCAGACCCACGTTGGAAAGATGACCCTAAACCAGAACTTGTTGCTAAAGCGATAGTCCCAGAAGTTGATTTAGGTGCACATACAGCATCTTTAGGATTAGCCTTTAACGATGGAAATAATTTTCCTGATTTATATAAAAATGCAGCTTTTGTGGGGCAACATGGTTCTTGGAATCGTTCAGAATTTTCTGGATATAAAGTTATATTTGTACCGTTTGAAAATGGCAAACCAAAAGGCAAACCTCAGGATTTTTAACAGGCTTTATTGCTAACCCGTCAACATCAGAAGTATATGGAAGACCAGTTGGCTTATGCTTTTTAAAAGATGGGAATTTATTGGTTGCAGATGATGCCGCAGGAGTTATTTTCAAAATATCAGCAAAAAACCATAACATAACGCTTTGAAACTACATCTTTTTATACTAGCTACTTTGGTTGCTGGTACCACACAGGCTCAAGAACTAGATAGCATAAAAACGCTCAATGAAGTTAAAATAAATGCTTATTTGGGCGAGCAGATTCTCATCAGCTTACCAGCAACAGCAACCATTATTAATAAAGCGCAGCTAGAACAACGTACGCAAAACACTTTATTGCCTGCTTTAAACAGCATCAGCGGTGTAAAAATGGAGGAACGTTCGCCGGGTAGTTATCGCTTATCTATCAGAGGTAGTTTAATCCGCTCTCCGTTTGGGGTAAGAAATGTAAAAGTTTATTATGATGATTTTCCTTTAACGGATGCTGGTGGTAATACTTATCTAAATTTAATAGATCAAAATACAGTTAAAGGGATAGAAATTTTAAAAGGACCAGACGGAAGTTTGTTTGGTGCAAACTCTGGAGGGGTTGTACTTATCAATTCTTCATCATCAGAAAAAACATCAGAATTTAGTGCCATACGAGGCTCTTTTGGTTTATTTGGACAACATTTTGGTGTGCAAAATCAGGTTAAAAACTATGAATACAGTTTTAATCAGGCTTATCAGGAAGCAGATGGCTACCGTATCAATAGTGCCATGCGAAGACTTTTTTTTCAAACTCAACAAAAGTGGAAATACAACCAAAATGGAACTGTAAAATTTTCAGGCTTTTATGCCGATATGAATTATAATACTCCTGGTGGTTTAACCGCAGTACAATTAGTAGAAAACCCAAGAGCAGCAAGAGCAAGAGCAGAAGAGTTAAATACCGGCATTTATAATAAAAGTGTGTTTTTAGGTTTAAGTCATGATTATAAAATCACCAATAGCTTAAGGCATTATATTGGAATATCGGGTTTAGTAACCGATTTTAAAAACCCTTTCTTTACCAATTACGAGTATAGAGATGAAAATTCTTATGCTTTAAGAACATACTTAGAATTAAAAAATAAGGAAACCAGTTCTATTAAATTACAGTGGAACTTGGGTTACGAATACCAAAGAACCAAAACAGATTTCATTAATTATGGCAACCAAGCGGGTAACCCAACAACTATACGCGACGCCGATGAGATTAAAAACTTTAACGAATTTATCTTCAATCGTTTTGCCGTTGAGCTTTTACCAGAACTTAAAATTGAGGCATCATTAAGTTTAAACTTTAACAGATTTAACTTTAGAACGCTGCCACAATCACCAAGACAAGATGCAGGCGATGGCAAGTTTGACCCTACCTTCATACCAAAATTGGCATTATCTTATTTAGTAACTCCACACTTTTCTTTAAGAGCCTTGGTAAGTAAGGGATACTCTACTCCTACAAAAGATGAAATAAGACCCTCAAACAGAATCATTAACACTTCTTTAAATGCAGAAGAAGGCTGGAATTATGAAGTTGGCTTTAGGCTTAGAACATCAGACGAACGCATTTATGCTGATGTAAGTGCTTTTTATTACCGATTAGACAATGCTATAGTAAGAAGAGTTAATGCTAGCGACGAAGACTTTTATGTAAACGCTGGTGGTACCAATCAGTTAGGTGCAGAAATTCAATTGAATGCCAATATCATCAAAGCAGATGCTAGAGCCTTAAGTATAGACTATTATAACGCCATAACTATTTCTAAATTTGAGTTTAGAGACTATTTTATTGGTAGCAACAATTTCTCTGGGAATATGCTTACCGGAATACCAAAACTTAACTGGGTTAACGGTTTAAATATTTCACTTTTTAAAAAGCTAAATCTTTTCGTTCAACATCAATACAATGGCAAAACATCTCTTAATGATGCAGAAACCGTTTTTGCAGATAGCTTTCATTTAATACAATCTAAGCTAAATTACATAGTACCTTTTAACAACGTTAAACTGCATATCACTTTTGGAGTTGATAATTTATTAAACGAAAAATACAGTCTAGGTAACGATATTAACGCTTTTGGAAACCGCTATTTTAACCCGGCTGCAACTAGAAATTACTATGCAGGACTAGCATTGAAATGGTAATACATCATTAAAATTATGCAATACAGAAAACTAGGAGATACAGCTTTAGAATTACCCGTAATTACTTTTGGCGCTTGGGCAGCTGGCGGATGGATGTGGGGAGGTGCAGATGACCAAGAAGCTATTAAAGCTATGCTTGCTGCTTATGATGAAGGTGTAAATGCAATTGATACAGCTCCTATTTATGGGCAAGGGCACAGCGAAGTTTTAGTAGGCAAAGCTATAAAAGAATTAAGCAGAGATAAAGTGCAAATACTCACCAAATTTGGGATGCGTTGGGATGATAATAAAGGAGATTTTGGTTTTAAAAGTATAGATAATTTTGGTAAGGATATAGCTATTTATAAATATGCTGCCAAAGAAAGCATCATTAAAGAATGTGAAGATTCTCTTAAAAGATTAGGTACAGATTATATAGACCTTTATCAAATCCATTGGCCAGATGTTACTACACCAATACAAGAAACCATGCAAGCTGTTGAAGAACTGATTAAGGCAGGTAAGGTACGCTATGCAGGTGTTTGTAATTATGATGTAGCACAAATGACCGAGGCAGAAAAATATATCAAACTAGCTTCTAACCAAATACCATATAGCATGGTTAAAAGAGATATAGAGCAAGAAATAGTTCCTTATTGTTTAGCTCTTGACAAAGGTATTTTAGCTTATAGCCCTTTAGAAAGAGGCTTACTTACCGGAAAAATGAAACCCGGTCATGTTTTTAATGAAGGAGACCATAGAGCTGGAATATATTTCTTTAAAGATGAAAACTTAGTTAAAGTTGATGCTTTCTTGAATAAGATAAAACCTTTAGCAGATGAAAGAAATATGTTGGTTTCTCAAATTGTGTTACGTTGGACCTTAGAACAACCCGGTATTACTATTGCCTTGGTTGGGGCCAGAAATGCAAAACAAGCAGTAGAAAATGCTAAAGCTGCAAGAGTACAATTATCAAAAGAAGAGATTAAGTTTATAAGTAACGAGCTTGATAAGCTTCAATTGAGTTTATAGAAAAGAAAAGCCATCATTTTAATAAAATGACAATGTAGTAGATTTTCCAATTCATTTATTTATAAATCTAGGAACAAATCATCAGCAGATTTAATTGAATTTGGATTTACTTTAATAGTTTCTAGTCGTTTATCTATCAATGTCTTTTGCCATTGAGGCAAGTCATTTGAAAGGTATTCTACATCTGGGTGTATAGCTTTTATTTTTTCCCATTCTTCAATTGGGACTTGAACAGCTAGCTTCCGTCCATTTTCATCAGATAAAAATTGAATACTCATAGTCTTAAATTTACATATTAAAAATACTGATTTTTCTCTTAAATCTATACAAATAAAAAGCCTACTTAGGTAGCTTCAAATTATTAAAATTAGTCATGGTTAGTTCTGCGCCAACTGTTACAAAGCTTTTGATAATAGCTATAGAACGCTCTATCAAAGTGGGTAAATCTGATAGTTCATCTTGGTCAAAACCACTTAAAACATAATCAGCCTGACGACCTTTTGGGAAATGGTCGCTTATTCCAAATTTAATACGACTATATTCATTAGACCCTAATAATCCCTCAATACTTTTTAAACCATTATGTCCGGCTGGGCTACCTTTAGGTTTTAGTTTGATGGCTCCAAAAGGAATGGCTAAATCATCAACAATAATCAAAACATTTTCTATCGGAATTTTTAATTCTTTCATCCAATAACTTACTGCTTTACCACTTAAATTCATATAAGTAGTAGGCTTTATCAGATGCAGCATCCGGCCTTTAAAAGAAACCTCTGTGTAATAAGCTAACTTTAACATAGAAAACTTAGCATTTTCTTGTTTTGCAAGTTCATCCAACACCATAAAACCTATATTATGGCGGTTATCAGCATATTCAGGACCTATATTTCCAAGACCAACAATTAGGTATTTCATTTTTAATCTTTATGACCTCTTACTAAGGAAACGCTAGCTTCGGCAATTTCCAATTCTGTTTTAAAATTATTCCAAATATAAACTTTAAGTTCTGCCTGTTTAGAAATCTTAAAATTTTCAAACCTAACAGACTTATACAATACATACCAATTATCTACCACTGCCCTATCAGAATAAATGCTAAAGGGTTTCCAAAAAATCATTTTCCCCTGTTCCTCTAAAGTAAATATCACAGTAGCACCCTTTAAATCATTTTTCTTCAATTTCCATTTGGCAGAGATATTTATACTTTTAACATCGGCATTAATCATTGTTTTAAAAGTAGGTCCAAACTCATCCTTAGCTTTTATAAGAACAGTATCTGCAACAAAACCTGTCCATAAAGGAGATTTTTTAGCCTCATAAAATTCTAATTCAGCATCTAAAAATTGTTTATTGATGCGCCAAATTTTCATATCTCGAGTATCTAATAATTGATGTTCTGGTACAGAGAAATGATTAACTTCTGGTGGCACAAAATCTAATTCGCCAGCAGCATAGGCAGCATGGTAATTCCAGTAATGGTAGCCGTCTTCAAGCTTTTCAAAATTATCATAAGGTACTAGCCGAAAATGATTTAACTGAAAACCTAAATGATATTTAAATAATCTGATTTGCGTTTCTGCAGCATAAACCGTTGTGTTTTTCTTATCCTTAATAAATTGCTGTGCTACAGCTCTTTGCTCTGGATAATTAAACGCTTTCGCTGATTTTAGCTGTACATAAACATTTAGTAAAGGTAGTAAAGCAATGCCTAAGAAAATATACTTCTGATGCTTGGTATATAGCAACATCAAACCAAAAATAAGGATTAAACAAATGGCTTGGTATACGGCAATGGTCTTCATTTCCCAATACTCATCAAAAATAATAACCAGCATACTAGCGGCTAACAAAAAGATAAGCGGCCAAAACCTAAATAACCTTTTGTAATGATGTGCAATGGCTATAGCCGATACAGGCATGATGAATAAATAATGCCTAATATCAACACATAAAGGATGATAGGAATGATAAGAAATACTCCAAAAGTTAGCGGTTAAAATAAGGATGATAGCACTTAAAAGCCAAAAATTCTCCTTTGTTCTGATATTGATAAAAGTTTGTTTAGCGATGCATAAAAACACAGCTAAAACAGGCAATATAAAAGCAGCTTCTTTAACAAAATGAAGAAATAACTCGTAACCAATGCGATTTAAGACAATTGCTAAAGGTTGCCTATCATAAGAGCATAAATTGGTGTTATCGTATTTTTGGATGAGCTCAAACCTGTAAAACCAATTACCAAATTGCAGATATTGCCAGTAAAAGTAAACAGCTAAAAATAAGCTTAAGGTGACCAATGCACTAAGCCAAAATTTTATACGCTGAAGTTTTATTAAATCAATAAAAAAGAAAAAAACAACTAGTGGAAACAAGAACCAAATGGTTTCTTTAGTCAGTAACCCGAGAAAAACAGTACTAGCCAACAGAAAACCGCTTAAAACCAATTTCTTTTGCCAATAAAGTCCAAATCTTGATTTATATAAGATAGTAATGGCCAGCAGTATCACCAAAGTGATAGGAATATCAACGCCAATCTTATCGCTATAAAAGGTTATCCAAGGGTTAGATAGTAAAATAGCAGTAGCTATCCAGGTTTTATAAGTCTCGCCTTTTAGGTTATCATACACCAATAACAATAAACCTAAAGAAACCAACATGGGGAAAATGATGGAAACGCCATCGGAAACACCAAAAAGCCAATACAAAATCCCTAAAGGAATAACAATACCAAAACGAAATGTAAAAGTATTATCCCAAATAGGCTGCTTTTGAAAAAAGGCATGAGCTAGCTCTGCATAATTTAAATCATCAAAACCAAAATGCCCTGTGTACGCCCATAAATGCTGAAAAATTAATAGAGAGAAACCTGCTAAAACTATAGCAAGACCGGTTAATTTTCTTTGATGGATAAAATACCTCATGCGAAAGGCATACGAGCTAGAGGAGCAATCTCTTGTCCAACAAAATCTTTTTTCAAGAATTTATAATAGCCAGCAATGGCAATCATAGCAGCATTGTCTGTGCAATATTCAAATTTTGGGATAAAAACATTCCAGCCTTTTTGTTGCGCCAACCCCGTTAAAGCTGTACGTAAACCAGAGTTTGCTGAAACTCCGCCAGCAATGGCTATATCTTTAATTTGCTGTTCTTGAGCAGCCTTTTTAAGCTTGTTTAATAAGATAGACACAATGCGATATTGTACCGAAGCACAAATATCAGCCAAGTTTTCTTGAACAAAATTGGGGTTTTGCTTTACGTTGTCTCTTATAAAATATAGAATAGAGGTTTTTAACCCACTAAAACTGAAGTTTAAACCCGGTATTTGTGGTTCTGGAAATTGGTAGGCATGCGGGTTACCCGTTTTAGCATATTGGTCTATTAAAGGACCACCAGGGTAAGGTAGTTCCAAAATTTTAGCTGTTTTATCAAAAGCTTCCCCTGCGGCATCATCTGTAGTTTCTCCTAAAATCTCCATCTCAAAATAATCTTTAACCAAAACAATTTGGGTATGCCCGCCAGAAACTGTTAAACAAATAAATGGAAACTGAGGAAGCTTTTTATCTTCCATCTGGTTAGGAATAAAATGAGCTAAAATATGCGCCTGCATGTGGTTAATCTCTACTAATGGTATTTCGTTTGCTAGAGCAAAAGCCTTGGCAAAAGAGGTTCCTACTAATAAAGAGCCTAATAATCCGGGACCACGTGTAAAAGCTACTGCATCTATCTGATTTTTATTTATTTTTGCTTCAACTATGGCCTGGTGAACAGCCGGAATAATATTTTGTTGATGTACTCTGGAAGCTAGTTCTGGTACAACACCACCATATTGATGATGAATAGTTTGGTTTGCTATAATATTAGATGCTATTACGCCGTCTATACATACAGATGCCGAAGTTTCATCACATGAAGATTCTATTCCGAGGATTATTGCCACAAGTTGTTTTATAAAGTTTAAAAGCAAAATTATTAAAAAAGTATTCAAAATATCGCTTTATGTATTATTAACTATCATCTTATTGATAGGAACACTTATTTTTTCTTTGCAATTTAAACCTGTACAAACTTGGGCAGCAAAAAAAGCAGCAGTTTTTTTAGCAGATGAACTAAAAACTCGTGTAGAAATTGGCTCTTTATATTTAAAACCTTTTAAATCTTTAGTATTAGAAGGCTTATTGGTTGAGGATTTAGAAGGCGATACCCTATTATTGGCCCCAGAATTAGAAGTTGATATAGATTATTTTGCTCCCTTTTCTGAAAGAAGAATAGATTTAGACTATGCAGAACTTACCAATGCTAAGTTTTTCTTGAAATCTTATAAAGATAGCACCACCAACTTAACTTTTATCATCAATTACTTTGATTCTGGCGTGGTAGATACCACCAAGAAAAAACGCCCTTTCAACTTTAGTCTGAACAATATTTTAATCAAAAATTTAGACTTTAGGTACATCAATTACCTTTCTGAAATGGTTTACAAAGAGGGAATTGATTATAACAACATCCATTTATGGAATTTTAGTGCTGATATTAACGATTTAGATACTAAAAACCATCTTTTCAAAGCTCAAATCAATAAGCTTCGTTTTAAAGAAAAAACAGGTTTTGTATTAAATAATCTTACTGGTGCTTTAACTATTGATACCAATAGCATCACGGTAGAAAACATGCTTTTACAAACGCCTAGCACAACGCTTACAGATTATTACAGCATGCGTTTTAAAAGCTTTAAAGATTTCCAAGATTTCAATAATAAAGTAACCGTTGAAGCGCACTTTAAAAATGCGAAAGTTGTAGCTAAAGATATTGCTTATTTTGCTCCTCAACTGGCAAAAATGGATTTAGTTTTAGATGTAACCGGCACTATCAAAGGCAGAATTAATAATCTAAAAGCCAGAGATCTAACCATAAAGGCCGGGCAGGCAACTTATATAAAAGGAGATTTTAATTTACGTGGTTTACCAGATTGGGACAATACTTTCTTAGACCTCAGGTTTGACCAAGTTTACAGCAATAAAAAAGATATTGATTACATTCTTGGAAAAGCTACCGGAAACAAAGTAAAGGCTATACCTGCTATCATTGATAAATTTGGCAACATCAATTTCAATGGGCAGTTTACTGGTTTTCAGAATGATTTTATTGCTTATGGCGAGTTTAAAACTAAACTAGGTCGATTAAAATCAGACATCAACATGAAAATTGATAAAGCTGGTATACCTTCTTATACGGGTAATTTACAAGCTTTTGATTTTAACATAGGCGATTTAACCAACCAGCCAACTTTAAACCGTACAAGCTTTACGGTTGATGTAAAAGGAAGAGATTTTGAGCTGAATAACCTTTATGAAGAGATTGCTGCATCTGTAAGATATTTTGATTTTAAAGGCTATCGTTACAGCAATATTAAAGTTGATGGTACCATTAACAAGCAACTTTTTGACGGTAAGGTAAAGGTTAATGATAAAAATTTAAAGCTTGATTTTAATGGTTTAGCAAATCTTAATCCAACCTTACCAGAGTTTAAATTTAAAGCTCAAATAAGACAGGCAAATCTCCATAAATTAAACCTTTATAAAGACACTATACAAATTGATGCAGATTTCACAACAGATTTTACAGGAAATAGCTTAGATAACATACAAGGAAATTTAGAACTTAGCCATGTTAAAGCTACTACAAAAGACAGCTCTTTTGTGATAGATTCTGTATTTCTAAGAGCAAGAGGAATAGGAAAAGATAGGTTGTTGGCACTTACCTCTGATATTGGAGATGCCAGCATAAAAGGCCAATATGATTTGGCTACACTACCATCGGCATTTAAAACTGTGGTAAAAAAATATATCCCATCTTTAAAAACTAAAATTGTACCTCCAAAAGATCAAAATTTCGAGTTTAATATAGATTTAAAGAATTTCGATTATGTTTCTAATATCTTCTTTCCGCAATTAAAAATTCCGGAAAGAGGTGTATTTAACGGGAAATTCGACTCTAAAAACAACTTGGTTAATTTAAACGGATATGTAAAAACCATTAAGTACAACAATATGGTTTTTAACAATTTAATTATCGACCAAAACACAAATTCTAAATCTTTTGAAGCTATTTTATCATTAGATAAGGTGGATTTTTCTGAAAATGGATTATTTGTACAGAACATCGTATTACAAAATACGTTAAAGAGCGATAGCCTAACTTTTAACGTTAAGTTATCTGATAAAGATGCTGTTAACCAATTAGATTTATACGGCTTGGTAGAATTTGGTAGTGATACATTAGCCAAAGTAAGTATTTTACCTTCTGATATTGTTATCGATAACCAGATATGGAAAGTTGAAGATAAGGCCAGCATTAAATTTGAAGAAAACAAGACCATTATAGAAGGTTTTGAACTCTCAAACAGCACCCAACTGGTTGCTGTGAATGGCGCTATTTCTGCCTCGGAAGATGATTTATTGGAGATTGTTATAGAAAACTTACAAATGTCTTCATTGAGCCAAGTTACCAAAAACTTTGGGGTAGAGCTAAAAGGTATGATGAATGGTACGGCTAACCTATCGGCCATTTTAGGTAACCCCAATATTGGAGCAGATATTACCGTAGATTCTTTACGTTATAACAGAACAGAAATAGGCTTCGTAAGCTTGTCTTCTGCTTATGATAACGAAGAAAATAATATCAATATTAAAGCTAGCGTAGAGAAAAACAATAAAAAAACTACAGATATAACAGGTATTGTTGATTTCAATAGTGAAACCAACAATTTAGATTTAGCTATGAACTTAGACCAAACAGAACTTATCTTGTTTGAGCCTTTTGTGAAGAGTTTAATCACCAAACTTAAAGGAAATATATCATCAGATTTAAAAATTACGGGTAAGTTTAGCAATCCACAAATAGATGGAGATGTAAGATTAAATAATGCCGGGTTTATGGTAAACTATCTAAAAACAGCTTATACCATTAATGATGAAGTTAATATAGAAAATAGCCTTATCCGCATAGAAGATTTAGAAATTGTGGATGCTTTTAAAAATAAAGCCATTGCAAATGGTATTGTAGACTTAAAAAATCCATCAAATCCTTTGTTAGATATTAGCGTGAAAGCTAATAATTTTATGTCGCTTAACACCACCTCTAAGGATAACGGAATTTATTACGGTACTGCTTTTGGAACAGGGACCTTTACTTTTAAAGGCCCAACTGATGCTATGAATATCAATATCAAAGCTAAAACAGAAGAAGGTACTGTATTTACCATCCCATTAAATAATGCTTCTACCATCGGGAATAATGATTTTATTACTTATATAGCAAAAGATACTTCCTTAAATAAAACAAAGAAAGAGAACTTTTTTAATGGTTTAACGATGGAGTTTGAACTTGAAGTAGGGCAAACATCTGTTACCAATATTTTAACCGAGGTAGGAAACCTTTCTGGAAAAGGCGATGGGCAGTTGAGACTAAGAATTACCAGTTTAGGCGATTTTGAAATGTTTGGCGATTACATCATCAACGAAGGTAAATTTGATTTTACGGCCAATAACGTTATCAATAAAACTTTTGATATTAGAAAAGGTGGCACCATACGCTGGACGGGCGACCCTAGCGATGCAAACATCAATTTAAACGCTGTTTATAGTACTAGGGCTAGCCTTTTACCACTTTACCAAGCAGCTGGGACCACCCTGCCAGATGACCAAAGAAATTTACGTGTTTTAGCTGAAGCTGAGATGATGCTTAAAGGCTCTTTATTAAATCCTGATATTGCATTTAACTTAGCTTTCCCAAATAATACAGATATTAAAACACGTTTACAAGGTTATTTAGATAATGAGGATAATGAAGCACAACAAGTGATTAACTTGGTGGTAAGAAATAGTTTCAACGGTAATTCTGGAGGCGGCATTGGCTTTACCAATAATGATTTATTGGGCTCTGGTTTAGAACTTGCTTTTAGTAAAATCAATAATATCATCTCCCAATCTTTAAACATCAAAAACTTAGATATTAACGTACGCTCGCAAAATGAAATTGGTGGTAGCTATAGCTTTTTCAATAACAGATTAAGAATTACCGGAAACTTTGTAAACAACAGATACTCTAATGACGTACTTAACAACAACTTGCTAAATTCTAATTTGAATGATTTAACCAGAGACGTGGAGATGTCTTTTAATATTAATAAGGATGGAAGTTTTGTGGCCAAATCTTTCCAAAGACCAACCAATCAGGATTTGTTTAATTTAAATACAGATTTATATGTAAATGGCTTTGGCTTGGTTTATACCCAAGAATACGATACGTTTAAAGAATTTATTAGAAATACTTTTGCCAGAGGAAAAAGAGAAGCAGAAAGCAAAGAAAATGCTGAAGATAGAAGAAAAACGCTGAGCAAACCTATTATAGCTACCCCAAAAGAAGAAGAGGAAAATTAATTTCTTAACCTTCCTCTTGCTCTTAAAACTATCTTTCTTTCATAATGGTATGCCCCATTTTATCTCTTTTAGCTTTTAAATAGAGTTCATTATGCTTATTAGATTCAATTTCTATAGCTACATTATCAACCACTTCTAAGCCATAGCCAATTAAACCAGCTCTTTTTGTTGGGTTGTTAGACATCAATTTCATTTTTCTTACACCCAAGCTTCTGATAATTTGAGCGCCAACGCCGTAATCTCTCTCATCCATACCAAAGCCCAAAGCTATGTTAGCTTCAAAAGTATCCATTCCGTTTTCTTGCAGGTTATAGCTTTTCAGTTTATTTACCAAACCTATGCCTCTACCCTCTTGGTTCATGTAAACAATTAAACCTTTCCCTTCTTGCTCTATCATCTCCATGGCCTTGTGTAATTGTGGGCCACAATCACATCGGCAAGAGCCAAAAATATCTCCTGTCATGCAAGAACTGTGTACTCTTACTAAGATAGGCTCATCCTCTTCCCAACTACCTTTTACAAGGGCTAAATGGTTTTCTCCGGTATTTACCTGCGTAAAAGCAACCATTTCAAAATCTCCCCACTCGGTAGGTAATTTTACAGATACTTCTTTCTTAATAAGCGATTCGGTTCTTAAACGATAGGTAATTAAATCCTGAATAGAAACAATCTTCATATCCAGTTTTTTAGCCATTTCTAATAATTCTGGTAAGCGAGCCATTTCGCCTTCTTCATTCATGATTTCGCAAATCACTCCGGCAGGCTCAAAACCGGCTAGCTCTGCTAAATCAACAGCAGCCTCTGTATGTCCGGCTCTTCTTATTACCCCTCCGTTTTTAGAAATTAAAGGAAAAATATGTCCTGGGCGACCCAAATCTTCTGCTTTGATTTTAGGGTCTATAAGCGCCATAATAGTTTTAGAACGGTCTGATGCTGATATACCGGTGGTACAACCGTGGCCAATTAAATCAATAGAAACCGTGAAGTTGGTTTCAAAAGTGGCCGTGTTTTTACCCACCATAAGTTCAAGATTTAGCTCGCGACATCTATCTGTAGTGATAGGAGCACAAATTAAACCTCTTCCATGCTTAGCCATAAAGTTAATCACTTCTGGTGTGGCGTTACGAGCAGCTGTTAAAAAATCACCCTCATTTTCGCGGTCTTCATCATCTACAACTATGATGATTTTACCCGCTTTAATATCCTCAATTGCTTCTTCTATTGTATTAAGCATGTTTTATAATTTATGTATCTAAAAAGTAAACAATTATTGGCTACAAAGTTTAGTTTTTTGATACAGACAAATTTAATGATTTTTAATGCGCCTTTTGATATTTAGCGCTTTGTAACGTCAATGCTATGCAATAATTACAAGGTGCTTTTTTCTTTCTTCTTAAAGAATCGTTTAAAAAAGTTCTTATAAAAATCTGCATCAAATAATGCAGAGTCTACAGTGGCTTTATAAGTTAAAAATAAGCCTAAGGGCGTTAGAACAAATATGGCTATCCACATACCCATCACTGGAGATAGGGAGCCTTCTTTAACCGATTTTTCGCCCACCGTACTGATGACGTGGTAGATCAAGAAGAAAATAACTGATACAACAACAGGCAAGCCTAAGCCTCCTTTTCTAATAATAGCCCCTAAAGGAGCGCCAATAAAGAAAAGTACCAAGCAAGATACGGAAAGCGTAAACTTACGGTTATACTCTACCAAATACCTTCTGATGGTTTTCATGAACTCTTCTGACTGGAAGATGTGTGTTTCTAAGCCATCTTTAGCATACCTAACATTGTCTAAAGCAGATGTAACCGCAGAGGCATATTGCGTACTATCTAAACCTGCTAAAACGCCATCCTTCTTAAAGTTTAAACCCGATTTACCTACAGCTGTCTTGTATTTGGCTGTGCTATAATATAATTTATAATAAGATTCTAGAGACTTTGCGCCTACCATCCTGATGCTATCATATCTTACTCGGGTATCTTTTTCTGCCGAGTCTAATTCTTTTAAATTCATCATTTGGAAGTTGTTCTTAAATAAACTTTCATCTTCCCTTTTGAAGTTGAATGATGATAAATCAAAACGTTGCTCGGTCTCTTTAAAATTAAAGCGTGTTAAACGTTCTCTAGGGTCATACCCTTTTCCGTTGCTCTCTTCGTAACGCACACCATCTTTCAATTTTAAGATAAGATATTTTTCGTCTTTAGTTTTATACATCTCACCTTCATCGGCCATTAAAACATTGGTATTTCCGTTATTTTTAGATTGGTCGTAAATCACAATATCTTTTAAAACATCGCCACTATCTGTCAGAAGTTTTTGTTTAACACGGATGGAATATCCTGGTATGCTATTATTAAAAATACCTTCCTCAATTAAAAATGCTGCTTTTTGATTTCTAACATCATAAAGTAAAGAGCCCATTTTAAGATTGGCAACAGGCAGCATAAAATCAGAAAAGAGAAAAGCGGCTATGCTAAGTCCAACCACCATAGCAACCAATGGGGCCATAGCTTTTTGCAAAGAAATTCCTGCAGATTTTATGGCAACCAATTCATAATTCTCGCCAAGGTTACCAAAAGTCATGATAGAAGAAAGCAAAACAGCCAGGGGGAGTGCCATAGCTACGTTGGTAGCCGCAGCATACATAAGAAGCTGGAGAATTACATACCACTCGAAGCCTTTTCCTATTAAATCATCAATATATTTAAATAGAAAAAGCATCAATAGCACAAACATCACAATAAAAAATGTGACGATGAAAGGCCTAATAAAAGCTTTTATGATGAGTAGGTGTACCTTTTTCACTTTGCAAAAGTAGCAAAAATCAGGCGCCTATTACACTTAAAAGGTTTTCTATTTGGATATTCCAGATTAATTGACGGTCTTTTAGGTTTTCTTGTAGTGCAAAATCTGTGATAACCAAAGCTACATCATTGGTTAACTCATCTTTCATGATTTCTAACTCAAAAAAAGTATAGGGTTCATCATCTATCCAAGCAAATTTCACTGATTTTGATTCTTTAGATGAAAGCATTTTAGCTTTTTGCTCTTCCCCATCGTCCCAAACAAAAGTATAAACATGGTCCTTAATGAACACATCATCAGCAAACCATTGCGATAAGCCATTAGGTTCACTTATGAAACTATATAAAATTTTTGGTGAGCATTTAATCTCGTATTCTAATGTAAACTTAACTTTATCAGCCATGTATAAGATTTATAAATTGCTAGGGTAAAAATATATCAAAGTTTTTTTCACAAACTTTTCTAAAGAAAGGTATTTTACTTTATATTTGCAAACCTTTTAAAAAAGACCATTAATTGAAAGGTTAGCTTAGATGCCCCGATAGCTATTGGGAAGAGCGCAGGATTCATAACCTGATAAAAATGTATAACCCTTGGCGGGGTAGCTCAGATGGTTAGAGCGCAGGATTCATAACCCTGAGGTCGGCAGTTCGATCCTGCTCCCCGCTACACTAGAATCAAGACTTTACGAGAAATTGTAAAGTCTTTTTTGTTTCTGCGTGAGGTATTTTGTTAATTACCACTAAAACACCTACACCGCTTATTAATACAAATAAAATAGGTTGTAAGAATTACTGGTTTAGCAGAAAAAGACTCACAACATCAAAAAAGTATTTTTTTCATCACAAAAAAATAATCAATAAGATTATTCATTTTTTTATAAAAAATTAAAGATCTATAACAGAAGAAATTTATTTTTTATTATGTAAAACAATAGTTAATTACCATTCATCTGTTCTAAAAGGAGAAGCAGGAAGTTTTTCCTTATTGTATAAATTTGGGTTCACCGGGTTATCCGCCCAAGCGTAACGTATATATTTAACGTGAGTTCGGTTTAAGCAGCTAAAAGGAGTTGTTTATCGTGATCTTCAAAAATAATATTAAGAGAAGGTTTTTTAGGGAAGAAATGATAAGCACAAAGCACCCCCATAGTATTCATCAAGAAGTTATTGATAGAACGATGACGAGTATGCTGGAGCTTGCAGATATTTTTTAGTTCATCATTAACACATTCGATAATAGCTCTTTTGCGAAGCATAATCTTATCAGCTTGTGAGATGTTAAATTCTTTCATGTTTTTACGAGGTTTAGTAATCATTTGGATACCATTTCCCCAAAGCAAATCAGCCAAAGCTTTAGATATGTATCCCTTATCACCAAATAATTTACCGAAAATATCTTGAGTCATAGAAGTCATCAGTTTAATGTTACGGTCGTCTACATTGCCCTTGGTAAGGTAGAAAGACAGTATTTCGCCTTTGTCGTTAATAATCAGATGTAGTTTGAATCCATAAAACCAACCAATAGAACATTGCCCCCGCTCTGCTACAGCAGCAAATACCTTGTGGTTGTGGATTCGCCGATTATGACAAACTTTAATATGTGTAGAATCAATAAAATTTATTCCTGCGGAACGTCCTAAACAGTGGGTTTTTAAGAACAGCATCATAGGTACTGCTACACGTTGTTGTAGTTCTACAAATCGGTTATAGGAAACAAGACCAGGGAAATGATCTTTATAATGCTGGCAAATAAATCCTAGATAAAAGTGTTTCAGATTAGTGTAATAACCACTATGAAAGGTAATCAATATGGTCATGATTTCACTATCAGCAAGTGATGCTTTTCTGTTTCTAACCTTATAATGACCTGCATCTAATTGATGTTTAACTATTTCAGCTTCAAATTCTTTGCAGAAATCATCAACTTTTACAAAAATTTCAATAATTTTATCAGAAGTAAGCATAAATTGTTGTTCTTAAATTTGTCACTTAAATATAACAAAATATGCTTACTTATTTGATAATCAGATGATTGTATTTTAAAATAATCCAAATTAATCTAACCTCTGTTATCCCGAACTCACGTTAATAATAATATTTTGTTATTTTCCTGACTGTTTACAAAATCGATGAATGTTAGTAGGAAGATACCTATTAAAATACTTTTAAAATGCATGAACACAAGTTTAATTCTCTAATAAGGTTTAAAGAGAGATAAAATGATGGTGAAAAAAAATTAGCAAAAAAAAGAGGCTGTCTCAAAAAGGCAGTCTCTTTTTGTTTGATAATAATGAGTTATTTTAGTAGATAAAATTTCATATTTTTTTTGGTATAAATACTTGATTTACTTATATTTAAGTGTAAATCAATAAGATGTAATGCCAAATAAAGCACCTGTTTTCAAGCCCTATAATCAGCATCAAATCATGATGCTTCCTCCCTCCTTAGAGGAGCTTATACCTGAAAGTCATACAGTTAGAGTAGTCAATGAGGTTATCAATCGCATCAATGTAGAACCTTTATTATCAGCTTATCAGACCAAAGGCACATCGTCCTATCATCCTTTGATGTTGCTTAAGGTATTGGTTTATGGTTATGTAAGCAATATCTACTCTTCCCGTAAACTAGAAGCAGCCTGTAAAGAGAATATCCATTTTATGTGGCTGAGTGCCATGAACCGCCCCGATCATCATACCATTAACCGCTTTAGGGGCGAAAGGCTAAAAGATGCATTAAGAAAAGTATTTGAACAAGTGGTTACTTTATTGGCACAAGAGGGTTTGTTGAGTATTGAAGAGGTTTATACTGATGGTACCAAGATAGAAGCCAATGCCAATAAATACACCTTTGTGTGGAAGAAGGCCATCCAAACCAATAAGGAGAAAATGAAAGCTCAAATTAATCAAATCTGGCAGTATGCCCAAAACATCAGTGACACAGAAGATGATTTACCGGAGCCTCCAGATTTGACCACTATCAATAAAGAAAAAGTAGAAGAGGCTATTGCGCAGCTGAATGAAGCTTTAGCAGATAAGAAAAACATCGACAAAAAAGTAAAGGCAAAGCTGAACTACATCAATAAGAACTTTCTTAAGAACATGGATAAGTATGAGCAGCAGGAAGCTATTTTAGGAGAACGCAACAGTTATAGTAAGACCGATGAAGATGCCACTTTTATGCGTATGAAAGAAGACCACATGAAAAACGGGCAGCTCAAGCCAGGTTATAATACTCAAATCTCAACATCCAACCAATACATCGTTAATTATACCATTCACCCTAATCCTACAGATACCACTACTTTAGCTTTACATCTTGCCCAGCACCAGCAAAGCTTTGGTACTGCACCTCAATCACTCACTGCCGATGCTGGTTATGGTTCAGAAGAGAATTACGCTTTACTGGAAGAACTGAATGTTGCTGCTTTTGTAAAATATGGGAAGTTTGATAAAGAGCAAAGTCAGCGATATCAAGACAAACAGCTCTTTGCTAGTGATAAACTATATTATGATGAGGTAAATGACCAGTATATCTGTCCGATGGGTCAAGCAATGACTTATGTAGGAGATAGTAGAAAACAAACCACCACCGGCTTTAAGCAAACCTATAGAAGGTATCAAGCAAAGAATTGCAGTCATTGTCCATTAAATGGAGTATGCCATAAATCTAAGGAAAACAGGATTATAGAAATCAATGCAAGCCTCAACAGACTTAAAGAGCAGGCCTATCAGCTCCTGAATTCAGAACAAGGAGTAATGCATCGTAAAAAAAGGTGTTATGATGTTGAACCTGTCTTTGGAAATATCAAGCATAACCATGGCTTTAAGAGATTTATGCTCAGAGGTAAGAAAAAAGTGGAAATAGAATGGGGATTAATCGCTATTGCTCATAACTTAAGAAAAAAAGCAGCTTAGAAAAGCTGTTTTCTCCCCTTTTAAGGCTTTAGCTTCTCTATTGAGCCATTACATATCTAAGTCATACTCCTCAATAAAAATATCGGCAAATTAGATAGCTAATAAAAAAAGCTGCCTCAGTTTATTTCTGAGACAGCCTCTTCCAATAAAAATCCAATTATTTATTTTTTAATCCCTCAGCTACTCCCATATATGATGGCTTTCTTATCATTCCTTCTGTCCATAAGCCGATTGGTTCACCCGCTCTCCAGAATGAATTTACAGGGCTGTCTAATGGACTCCAAATGGTGATACCATAACGTTGTGCAGCAGGGATAATCTCAAAATATTTTTCTACTACAAACTTATACATCTCTTGCTGAACTTTTAAATCCTCTTCTGTTATAGCTGTAGTTTTTTTATTATTGATACCCATATCTAACTCAGAAACCTTAATCAACTTACCTGTTGCAGCCAATAATCTAAACATTTCTTCTATTTTAGCCTTATCTGATGTTGTAGAGATATGCATTTGAGTTCCGATACCATCAACTTTAGCACCTTTACTTTCGATATATTTCACATATTCTATTAAACCTTTACACTTATCCATACTGTATTCTAGGTTATAATCATTTATAAAATGAATATCTGTAGGATTACCGTATAATCTAGCTAATTTAAAAGCTTCTACAGCATAATCTTTACCCATGTAATCTTGCCAGAAAAACTCATCAGCAGCAATACTAGATCTACCAATTCCAGTTTTTAATTCATAAGGTCTTCCGTCATCCATTGGCTCGTTAACTACGTCCCAAGCTTTAACATAATCTTTTGAAAATTCCACATATTTAGAGATAAAATCTTTCATTGCATTAGTGATGATTAATTTCTTCTCTGCAGAGGTTTTTTCAATAATTTGATCTAATGCTCCTCCAAAACCACCACCATCGGCTGTTCTTCCGCGAGAAGTATTAGGTCCCCATCCTCCCCAAGCACCTGTACCAGTTTCAAAGTCGGAGGTAGGAATTAAATTTGCAGGACCATCTCCAAGCATTAATTTAACATTATCTATGGTAACTGTACCGGCATAGTCACCATGACTAAATACAAGTCTGTTTCTTGTTGCTGCTGTAGTTGTAACTTTCATGGTATACTCTTTCCAGCCAGCTGTTAAAGCAATTGTACCAAATGCATTAGACGAATAATTTGAAGTTGATTGTAACTCTGCTCTAATGTTACCTGCAATACTTCCCTTAGCAGCAAATTTTAAAGTATACTCCTGACCATTTTGTAATGTTGGAATATCATGTACAAATTGAGCCTCCCAAAAGTTTATAGCAGCAGGATTAGTAGCAAAATATGCATAACCAGCATTACCACTTCCTTTTTCGTTATACTTTTTTAAGGTAATATTATCAAAATAAAAACTAGTAGCTGTTTTACCTAAGTTAAATGCAATAGCACCACTTGTAGCCATATCGGCTGTAACAGTTATTTGTCTAGTGTAGTTGGTCCAAGTTGGGGTTGATGAAATAGTACCAAAGAAATCCCAATGCTTATAAGCCCCTGGAGTTACATGTGCTTGAGTGCTATAAGAAGCATTAACATCAGAACGCACATCCATTTTTAATTCATACTTTTCGCCTACTTGAACTGCAGGAGAAAATCTTATAAAAAATTGAGCATCGTAATCATTGGTTCTAACACTAGCATTTGTAACTTGTAATGCTCTACCTGTACCACCTGCGCCAGCGCCTGCAGCTGTAAAAGAAGGAACAGCATTAGCATTTAAAGAATAATTGGTAGCCGCATCGGTTTCAAAATTAGCCCCTGTGACTAAGTCCCAAGTTGGAACAGATGCCCCTGGAATTATACGTGGAGCAATTAACCTATTTAAATAAGTTGCGTTTTGTCCAGAGTGCCATGCTAATGTGTGACCAAAAACAGAAACTTTTGCTGCTGAAGCAACTTTGTACAAGTTTTCTAAATTGGTTAAATTTAAAGTTCCATCATTTCTAACTATAGAACTGTGTTTCATTTCGTAACCAGCCGTAATATCATTAAAATTGGAATTGATTAATCTATACATTACTCCTTTACTCACATACTCACTAAGATTTATGGCAGCCCCGAATTTAAAATTTGGATATTTTACACTATCAATGTAACTCTTTAAAGATTTATAGGAATCTATCTCTTCCTGATTTGCAATGGATAGTGGTTTATCAACCTTATAATCTAAAGTCTCGTACTTAGCACAAGAGCCAAGAGCAACTGTGGCTAAAAAACCAAGTATTGCTATTTTATAATATTGTTTCATATCATTTTAATGATTAATATTTATAATTGGTTAATTAACTGTTGTAAAAGTTTGGAAAGCAACACCCCTATCTCTTAAAACTAAGGTATCGGTAGTAGAAACACTAAAGTCGGTAGCATCAATGCTGTAATTTAAATACAATGCATCGCGATCTTTATCTCCCCAGCTTTTCTTTTCACCTCTTTTAACAAACTTACCTGATCCTGTGGCTGTGAATCCTGTTGCACCTGGAGAAACTGTAAAGTTTCCATTATCATCAAAAGTTAATAGTAAATTCAAGGTTACATTAGCTCCACCAACGCCTCTATAAGTTACAGGGAACTCGGCTTGCTTCAATCCTCTTGTATTTATTGAATTAATTTGATCTTTTTCAACAAATTGTTGACGTCTAACGATTGTCTGCGTTAGAGCGGTATTACCATTTTTACCTACCATTACATCTTTACCTCTTCTTAAGTAAACACCAGTCCATGGATTGATATACTTAATTGCATAAAGCGTATAATTTTTAGATGATAGTATAGAATCGGCTTTTTGTACACCGGTCATTCTTACAGGGATTACATATGTTGTTCTTGCTGATAAAGGATCTGCAAAAAAAGCATCTGTAAGTTGAACTGTAACCCCTCCTATTAAACTACCTCTTGGTATCACAATATTACTAGCCGAAAGACTATAATAGTTAGCTGGCATTGCTCTAATTAAGCCTCCTATCGGTGATCCAAAAGACAAACCTTGAGCTAAGCTATTATCCACAGTAATGTCAATATTAATATTATCATCATTATTATAAACGCCACCTGTTGTAGCCATAATTTGACACTTAAACTCGTTATCTAACGTAGTATCAAAAATATCCTCGCCCAAAGTGATTGTTCTAATTGGAGTTTGATAAGCAAAGTAAACAGATTGAACTTTATAATCAGGAAAAGCCCATTCTCCATTCTTACATGATGTAAGAACAGCAAGTAAAAAGATGGATATATTTAAAATTTTTTTCATGTTTTGCGTTTTTGACTTTATTGTAATTCAAGAAAGATAAATTATTGCCATCCTGCGTTTTGTTTTAAAGTACTAAACTTTAAAGTTTCATCAAAAGGAATTGGTCCAAATCTCATAAAATCTTGATAATTTCTAATTTCAACATCTATAATTGTATGAATATTATTAGTAATACTTACGCCTTTAGCTGTTTCTGTTAAAGGAGCATTCCAACGTCTTAAATCCCAAAAACGGAAACCTTCAAAACATAATTCTAGACGCCTTTCATTTCTTATTAAAGCTCTCATTAACTCTTTATCTCCTTTAATAGACTCTAAGTAAGCGTCATTATTAGATAAACCAACGCCTGCTCTTTGTCTGATTGCTTTTATAACATCATAAGCAGAGTAAGTTGCATTTGGCGACATACCTAATGGTCCATAAGCTTCATTTGCTGCTTCAGCGTAAGCCAAATACATTTCAGTATATCTTATGTGTGGTTTGTAATGCTTTTGGTTATTAATAGAAAGTGGATTTCTGCTTACATCTTGTCTCAATAGTTTTTTCATGTAATAACCAGTACGAGTTGAAGTAGCATCTCTGTTTAATGCATCAAGTGTTGTACCATCAGCAGCTGTATTAATAACAGATGATGAAGGACCTGCTGTACCACCATTAAATAAAATAAATCTTGCTAAACGAGGATCTCTATTTGCATACTGAGAAGCGGCGTTGAAACCACTTAAAGGTGAAGAAATAGGATAACCATTTATAGCAGGAAAAGCATCTACTAAATTTTGTGTGGGATTAAGTCGGCCTTGTCCATTTAATGATGGTGGATAATGTGCCAACTCTAAATCACTATTAGAGCTTATGTTATTTCTCCAAAGGATTTCTCTAGGATTTGCGCCTGAACCAAGTGCATCAATCTCAGCCCTATTATCGTACCAAGTAACACCATTTGGTGCGATACCAGATAAACCTCCGTTTCTATTCAGCACCTCCGCAGTATAAGTTGCTGCATCAGCCCAAGTTGTAGTGTTTCCAGCTGCGAACGCAGGGCTAGCTGCAACAAGAGCTGCTTTAGCTCTAATAGCTTTAGCAATTCTACCAGTCATTAATAGTTTAAAAAGTTTACCAAAAACTCTATTATAAGTTTCGGTATTAGTACCAGCGTATTTTGTAGGTATTGCAGATGGACTACTGATATCTTCATAATCTAATGGTAACAACTCTTCAGCTTTATCCAAATCAGCATAAATTTGCTTCATACATTCCTCAAAAGTTGATCTTGGTATGTTAAAATTAGATGATGGCGTTTCAGGAGTGGTTAAAATTGGAAAACCATAAAGTTGTCCATCTACCCAGCCTGCATGTGCTTGTAAAAGGCTAAACATAAAGTATGCTCTTACACCATAAGCTTCACCTTTCATTCTATCAGCAAACATTCTATTTAAAATAGGATCCTTGGTATCGAAAGTAACTTTATCTACCTCTGCTAAAAACAAGTTAAGATATTGAATACCTGCTCTTGTGTTCTGCCATTGATCTAATGGATTAAAATTTGATGCCCACTGGCCAGTTGCTATTCTACGAAACCCGTTTCCTACATCGTTAGAAACTGCATCATCGGTTGCAACATCAGTAAAGTTCCAAAAGTTAGAAGGCAGTCTTGTATATCCATTCATTAGGAAACCTTGCGCAAGAATTGGCTCAGTATAAATATTCTCGAAACTGCCATTATTTTGAGGCTCTGGCTCTGTAAATTTTTCACAGCTCGAGAAGGTTAATAAAAATCCTATAAATAATATTATTCTATTCATGGTTATAACTATTAATATTTTAATTAAAATGAGGCTTTAACACCTAAATTATACAATCTTGTTTGCGGTGTACCACCTAAATTTAACTCTAACAATTCTCTCTCTTGTGATACTGTTAAAAGGTTAAATCCAGTCAAATAAAAATCTAAACCATTGAAAACTTTACTTTTCATTACGTTATTAGTAAGTCTGTAAGTAATTTGAACTTTAGAAAGATCGAATCTATCAGTACTGTACATCCAAAAATCTGAAGCCCTGTTGTTGTTGTCTCCATTTAAAGTGGTTAATCTTGGGAATGTTGCGGTACTAGCGGTTTCAGGAGTCCAACGGTTTCTAACTTCAACAGAATACTTCTCTTCACCATTTACCCAGAAATAGTTACTTTGAGCCGCGTTACCAAAACCTTTCATACCATTTGCTCCAAATCTTGCTGTAGCAAGTACAAAAACTGTAAAGTTTTTCCAGTTTGCAGATAGGTTTAGACCTGTTGTTAAAGGAGCGCCAGAAAAACCTCCACGCCCTAAGTAGACCTCATCTTGGTTATTAATTAATCCATCGTTATTTAAGTCGATATATTTAATATCACCTGGTTTTACATCACCAAAAGCAGGTTTTGGAGCGCCATTGCCAGCATTTGCAGCCGCAGCTTCCTCAGAGGTATTATAGAAACCATTACTTCTTAAACCCCATATTCCGTCAAGTGGTCTTCCTTGTCTTAATAAATTATTATTTGCTACAATTTCAGCTCTTTTTGTTGCTTTACTGCTTTGGAAAGTTGTAAAACTACCAGCTGACCAGTTTACCTGACCAATGCGTTTATTAAATCTTAAGCTTAAATCAAAACCTGTTCTTAAATCGTTGTTGTAATTAACAAAAGGAATGAATGATGAATTTGGAAAACCTGTAGTGAAATAATTTGGAAATAATACATTTGCTTGAATAGGAATACCTGTCATGGTGCTTCTAAAGAAATTACCACTGAAACTTAATGTATTATTAAAAATAGAACCTTGAAGGCCAAGAGTTATTTCTTCTCTTCTTGCCATTTTTAAATCAAGATTTTCACCACGTCTTGAGTCTGTGGTTCTAACCAATACACCGTCATTCCAAGAGTGCCAGGTACCGTCACTTTGTGTATAAATGGCTTCATATAAAAAGTAGTCGTTAATGTTTAAATCTGTGTATAAAATACCAGCAGAGGCGGTAATTCTTAAATTATCTAGGAATGATACATCTTTAAGAAAAGATTCCTCACTGATTTCCCATCCCAATGAACCTGCTGTAGATAATTCATTTTGATTTTTACCAAATAACCTTGGAGAATTTACTCTAGAACCGGTAAGCTCTATGAAATATTTACGATTGTAATTATAACCTAATGAAAGACCGGTATTTGCATTAGTAACTTTTTGATAAACTTGAGAAACTGATTGAGTGAAACCTCCACCCATTAATATACCGGTTACGTTATGTTTTTCGCTAAAAGTTCTGTTGTAGTTAAGTTGCCCTGACAAAGAAAGTGTTTGTCTGTAATAACTATCAGCGATTACTTCGTTACCTGTTTTGGTATCTAATCCAAGACGATTTAAGCTCGCAATTGTTGAAGTACCTGAAAATGAAGTCCAAGTAGGTTCAAAAGTTGAATAACCGTTTCTGTAGCCTTGATTGTAACTACTAGAATAATCAATACCTAAGTTAGAATCGAAAGTTAAACCTTTAGTAATTCCTTTTAAATCTGCGCCTATTCCAGTTGTAAATTGAAATTGACGAGCATTAAAGTTATTTGTCCCACCAGCGTAAACGGCAGCAATCGGATTTGTTTGATCTAGTGTTCTTCCTCCTAAAATAAATTTACCATCAATAATATTTTGGCTACTATTAACTAAATTCAACGAGGTTTCGTCAGTAGGATCTATCCTAGATATCGGAATTAAAGGTGTAAATCTATCTGGACGAATACTTGCTGCACCACCCCAATAATCAGTATTAACACCCTTTGAAGTATAAAAAACTGCACTAGCATTTATTCTGGCCTTAAGAATATTGTTTAACTTCATGTTAACATTACCACGAATATTGAAACGATCAGCTGTATTATTTTTGGCAGCTTCGCCAAAATCTAATAATGAGCCTGTAGAATTAAAACCCATATTAGTATAATATCTTGCCTTTTCGTTTCCGCCTGAAATCTCTGCAGTTACATCATATCTAGCATAACTACTTTTAAGGTATTCTGAAGAATAGAAGTCAACGCTTGGATAACGAATAGGATCAATTCCAGAGTGATTGTAAATATCCTCATCTGTATATAATCTAGTTAAACCATCATTAACTCTTGCCTCGTTATAAAGTGCCCTGTACTCAGAAGAACCTAAATAACCAGGATAGCTTTTTGGGACATGCAAACCAGCGTTAGAGCGAATACTAATACTTTGTCCATTTTCTGAACCAGTTTTAGTAGTCACCAAAATTACACCGTTGGCCCCTCTACTTCCGTAAAGTGCAACTGCTGCTGCGCTCTTCAGAAAAGTAACTTGGTCAATTTCAGTAGGCATAATATCGGTAATATCTCGAGGTACACCGTCAATCAATACTAAAGATTGACTCATACCCCAGATACCATTTCCATTAAAGCCTTCTGCAAATGCTTCTAAATTCTCGAAACCGAAAGTGCCATAGTTATTTTCGAACATTTTAGCAAAATCAACATTTGAAACGCCTGGAGGGACATCCTCTGGAGCTACTGTGTTAAATGCTATAGGCGTTAATTTACTTTCAGGTATTAAAATAATTTCGTTAACTCCCTTTGAAGCAGTTACTGTCTTAATACCATAGCCAAAAGCGTTAATCGTTAAAATAGATTCAGGCTTTGTTTCTATAATGAACGAACCCGTTTTATCTGAGGCCGTTCTTATCTTGTTTACCTTATCAATAATATTAGCTCCAATTATTGGTAGTCCATTATTGTCTTTTATAACTGCCTTAATGGTGATGTTAGCGCTATCTTGAGCAATAGCGATACCAGTAATCAAGGTTAGTAAGACGCACACAAAAAGTGCAATTCTTGAATATCTCATCATTTGTTTATGTTATCTAGTTTGAATAAAATGAGTATTACCAACCCGGATTTTGTGAAAACTGTGGATAAATATTTACATCGGCTCTTTTTAATGGTAGCCAATAGTGCTTTTGAGTAAACTGACGTTGTAAAATAACACGCTCTCTGTAGTTTACTACTCTATTCAATTTCGGATCTAAAGCTGTGTTTAGGGGAGCGGCTCTATCAAATTCTGCAGCAGTTTTTAAAGTATAAGGCTGCTCAATTAACAATAACCATCTTCTTAAATCATTAAATCTGTGGCCTTCAAAAGATAATTCGACAGCTCTTTCACGTCTTACTTCTTTCATAAACTCAACTGGATCACCTATAAACTGTGCCGCAACATGTCCAACTCCTGCTCTATCTCTTATTACGTTAATCGCATCAACAGCTGATTTACTAAACGAAGGATCTTTAGCATTAGCAGAATTATATCCTGCAGTGATTGCTTCAGCATACATTAAATAAATATCAGCTAAACGCATATAAGGTAACTTGATATTTAAATTTTGACCATATGCATAACCTTGATCAAATCTGTTAGAAGTTCTTGGAGTGAATTTGTATAATAAATACCCTGTTCTACTTCCAGATCTTTCATCTCGAAAACTACCGCCTGTAAATAAGTTTGTATACCTGTTAGACTCTAAATTTGCAGGCATTGTACCTTGAACAATTTTTTGTCCGTCAAAAACAATATCGTTATAGAAACGCGGATCACGGTTTCTCCATGGATATTGTGGATCGTAACCTGATACAGGATCAGCTTGTGATGTATTTGGAATTGGCAAACCATTAGCCATTCCGTAATAAGCAACATAATTAGCAGTTGGAGAGAAAACAATATTATCACCTTCTATAATTGATGGTGTATATTGCTTTGCAGTACCATAAGTTGAGCTATGTGCTCCCCAATATGGACCTCTAAAGATTGCTTCAGTTCCACCAGGAATTAACCATTGTTGACCAAATGTGTAAAAATTAGTGTAATATCTCTCAAAAGGAATTAATTTGTGAGGAGCTTGACCGCTTTCAGTTAAGTTTAACAATTCAGCAAATGCTGCTGCAGCTTTTTTGCTATACTCTACATCATAAGCTTTAACACCTTTAGATTCAAAATTCATCAAAGGACTTGCTGCCCATAAATAATTTTTACCTAAATAGCCTAAGGCCATTATTTTATTTATTCTTAATTCATTTTTCCCTAATGTTCTTCTACCTACAGTTGTGTTATCCCAATTTATTGGTAATAAATCAGCTGCTTCTCTTAAATCTTTGGCAACTTTATCTGCAGCTTCTTGATATTTTAATCTTGGTGCGTTAAATACTTGATCAGCTGGTATAACGGTATCAATGTAAGGTAGACCACCAAAATATTGGATTAACATAAAATGAAACCATCCTCTAAAGAATAGTAATTGACCTTTGATTAGATTACGCTCTTCATCTGTAGCATTCTTTAATAAATCTATATTAGCTAAACCAACATTTACTTTTCTGATACCATACCATGCTAAAGGATATAATCCTTTGGTAAATCTATCATCATTTGTATTAGCGCCGTTATTATCCATAAATCCTGCACCCCATCCGTCAAACTCTCTTTGCCAGCCCCAAAAATCACCATTGTCAACTTTCACTACAAAGTGAAAAGTGTTAGCTGTTGTTTGAATTTCATCTTCGCCCCAGTTCCAGCTATTGGTCCAGTAACGGTTGGTGAAATCAGGAATACAATTGTATAATTCCTCTGTATACCCTTGGAAATTTGTAAAATCTTTGAATGCGATTTCTTCTGAAACTATTGATTCAGGTTCTCTGTCTAAATATTCTTTACAAGAAACGACTACAAGCATTATAACACCTAGTGCTAAAATTGTTGCGGTTTTTTTAAATATTTTCATAAAAAATTATTTTTAAAAAGTAATATTAGTACCAAAATTATAACGTCTCACTGTTGGATAAGCGCCTTGTGCAGCCCATCCTTGGCCTCCTGGACCTTGGAAGTTTCCTTCACGATCATCAGGCATTTTTGTCCAAACAGCTAGATTATTTCCGTTAACAAAAACTCTCACACGAGACATACCTATTTTTTAACCCACTTTTGATCGAAAGTATAAGCGATTTCAGCATTTTTTAATCGGAGGTATGAACCATCAAACATATATCGGCTACCAACATTGTATGGGCTTGGTGTAGAAGACCATCTTGGCATAGGTACATCTGCATTCTGGTTGTTAACAGACCAATACGAACCTTCTTCATAAGCAACAGGGTTCTGAGAACTAAATGTTCCTAAAACAACTTGTCTGGTTACGTTATTAACACCATAAAATTGAGTGAATGCACTAAATCTTTTCCATTCGAAACCAATAGTTGCATTGTAAGTGTTTTCAGGGGCACCCGAGAAACCATAAGGAATATTATCATTTGCATTAATAATGCCATCAGCATTATAATCAATAATATGGTAGTTACCCGGTATTTTTTGGTTATCGTTTACATCATGAATGGTACTTGCATAAAGCTCGTCCCAATTGTTATAATAACCGGCGTCTACGAATGAATAAGCTTGGAAAATTTGCTTCCCTATTGGTTTTGCATATAAATCTAATAACTGAGGTACATCCGCATCAATTACTTCGTTTTTGGCCCTAGTGAAGTTAATATTTGACCATAAACGTAAATTCTTATTTATTGATTTACTAAGTCTGATATCAAATTCGTAACCTCTGGAGGTAACTCTACCCACGTTAGCTACTGGAGCAACTGCACCAAAGTATGAAGGTACTGCTCTATTTCCGCCGGCACTTAAAATGTCTGAACGATCATCTTGGAAGAAATCTATACTACCACTAATTAAATTCTTAAAAAATCCGAATTCAACACCAATATTCTTTTTAACAACTCTTTCCCATCTCACGTTAGGATTTCCAACACCAGTTTGTCTGTACCAACTGTAAGGACTTTGTTCGGCAGCCTCACCTGTGTTACCTAATCTTGTTCTGCCTCCAAATGCCCACTCTGATAAGTATGCGAAACGAGGTGCCCCACTATCATCACCAATTTGACCATAAGAGCCTCTAATCTTTAATAAGTCAATTTGATTTACAGACTTTAAAAAATTCTCTTCTGAAATAACCCATCCTAGACCACCTGATGAGAAAAACTCAAAACGATAATCTGGACCAAATTTTTCTGACCCGTTATAGGCTCCATTATACTCAGCTGTGTATTTACCTTTATAGTTATAAGTAGTTCTGAAAACCCAATCCTCACGATAAGAAGGAATTACTGTTCCAGTAGCAAATTGATCACGACTCCATAATCCCATCGCTGTTATGTTGTGCTTTGCCGCGATTGTTGTAGCATAGTTTAACTGGAATTGAGAAAACATTCTTCTGTAGGTAGCATTGTTATCAACTTGACCTGCACTGCTTCTCCATCTAACACTTTCTCTAAATTCTAATTGCGTATTAATGTCTTTGTCTTCTCTAAAAATTACAGCACCCGTTTCTGGATTAATCCATTTACGTTGTACGTTGTTATTTGCATCATTAATACCACGAGAGTTTTCAATAAATGTATTATCTAATGATATTGTACCTCTAGCATTTAAACCTTTTAGTAAAAAACCTAAATTTTGTTCTACAGTAAAATCGGTTGTGATACGAGAAGTAGTTAAATTTTGAATACCACTTGTAGATAATATTTGTGCAGAGTTTAAACCCATTTGTTCGTTGGGGCTATAATAGCCCCATGCACCATCACTATATTGTGGAACATATAATGCAGGAGAGGTAGAATAAGCCGCTGTCCATGTGTTGTAAGGATTTACGTTAATCCATGGTCTTTCAGAAACACCTCTTGAACCATAAACGTTTGCTTTAAAAACCGTGGATGATGTAATTTGAAAATCTAAATTGCTACGAACATTTAATCTATTAAAGCCATAACCTGCACTGTAACCTCTATTGTTTTCAAACCTTCTGAATAAATCTGCTTCATCTAAGAAATCTACAGAAGTGAAATATTTGACTAATGATGTTCCGCCGCTTACGTTTAAGCTAGCGTTTTGTGACATGGCATTATCTCTGAATAGAACGTTCACCCAATCCACATTCGGATAGCGCTCAGCTTCTTCTAAGTTTGCAGGGGTTCTATACTTTTGCATGATTTCCATGGGCATTATAGATGCCCATGCATCCGGTCTCAAGGCTAATTCATATTCAATGGCGTTATTTCTAACATTGAACATATCGTAAGAATCAAGCTTGCCAGGAAGTTTGGAAACATCTTTTAGCACAGTGTTTAAAGATGCTCTTATCTCTGCTTTACCTATTTTACCTCTTTTTGTAGTAATTAATATTACACCATTGGCACCTTTAACTCCGAAAACTGCAGTTGCAGAAGCATCCTTTAAAACAGTTACCGACTCTACAGAAGTGATATCAATATTATTGATGGATCTTTCAACACCATCCACTAACACAAGAGGACCTGCGTTATTCCAAGTACTACGACCACGGATTAAAATTTGAGGATCTTCTTCACCAGGCATACCGCTACTTGCTGTTGTAATTACACCCGGTAAATTACCAGTTAAAGCAGCACCTAAACTAGATACACCTCCTGTTCGCTCTAAAACTTCACTGGTTGTTTGGGTAATAGCACCAACAACATTAGGTTTCTTTTGAATTCCATAACCTACAACCACTACCTCTTTAAGGCTTGCAGCATCATCCTTCATAGTTACATTAACGATACTCTTACCTTTAACATTTATTTCCTGACTAATCATCCCAATAAATGAATAGGTTAGAATTTGGTTATCAGCAGGTAACTCAATTGAATAGAGTCCATTGATATCAGAAAATGCTCTTATGGTTGTTCCTTTAACTGTTACCGTTACTCCTATTAAGGGAGAATTAAGTACATCCACTATTTTACCAGTTACTTTTTGTTTGGTTTGTGCTGATACAGAACCAATCCCAATTAACAAGATCAATATAGGAATGTAGATTTTTAATAATTTATGACTTGGGCTGATTAACTTTTGCCAGAAAGTCAATGATTTGTTAATGTTTTTTTCCATTATTATAAATTAAAAAGAATAGTAATTCTTATTAAAAGCTATAGCTTAGTCTTGATTGAATAAATATTGAATTAATAAAAATTCGCGATTTTGAAATAGCCCGTTTCATTAATGGATGGAGTACTTTTTTCTTCATTTGATTTATTTGGTTAATAATTGATTAGGTTTTAATCTTATTTAAAAAATATCATGAAAATAATTTCATGAAAATTTACTGCTAAGTTGAATTTTTCATAAAGTTTGGTTTTAGGTTTATTTGGCAAAATTTAGAATCTGCCGTTTATAATTCAGTTAACCTAATGTACAGGTATACTTATGTTAACAGTAGTACAATTGTATAAAATAATGATAGTTTTGTTCAAAAAACATAAAACTATGAAATACAGTAATTTAACTCGATAATTTTAAAAAAATTATCTCATAAAGGTAATATTGGATAGTAAATAGCTGCTGAATACAATTTAAATTATTCAATTAATAATCGCTCCTAAGAGTATCAATAGCTTATTGATTAGTAAAATTGCTTTTACTTAATCAATATGTGCTATGTAAATGATTTAAATTAGATTGTGCAAAAAGTGTAGACGATTTGATAATTGAGTTTTATTTAAGAGTTGCCTTTGTTTCTCTTGAGATTTATAAACTCTGATGGCAGCATATTATATTTAGTCTTAAACGCTCTAGCAAAATAGTTTGGTGTAGAAAACCCTACAGCATAACATATCTGAGCAACATTTAAATCACTCTTTTCTAATAAATTAGCCGCCTTCTTCAATTTAATAGATCTAATAAACTCTACAGGTGTTTCTCCAGTCATCTCCAAAATTTTGGTATAAAGCGACCCCCTGCTCATGCCAATATAACTGCTTAATTCTTCAACAGAAAGTTTAGGGTTTGTTAAATTAGACTCTATAAAATGGAGTACTTTATTCATTAATTTTTCATTTTCAGACTCTACCTCAATTTCTTTTACAGTAACATTCATTTGTTTACTATAAGTATTCTTAAGGTGTTCTTTCATAGTTAACAAATTGCGAATTTTAAATTGTAGAATTTCGAAATTAAATGGTTTGTTTAAATAATCATTTGCGCCAGTTTCTAAACCTAACATCTGACTTTCTTCACCTGTTATTGCAGTTAATAGTATTACTGGAATGTGCTTAGTCCTTTTGTCTAACTTAATTTTACGACAAAATTCTATTCCAGTAACTTGAGGCATATTAATATCAGAAACTACCAATTGTGGATGGCTAGAAAGTACTTTTTGCCATCCATCTTTTCCGTTTTCTGCTTCAATAATAGTGTATTGTTCCTTTAAATTCTCTTTTAAATAATGTCTAAAATCTTCATTATCATCAACAATTAAAACACTGGGTTTTACTTCGTTTTTTAAGGCTTTTTCTACTATGATTTCTAATTCAGTCTCTTCGTTTGTTAACTTAATATCTTGGTTTGTATCTAATTTATATTTTGCTGATTCTATATTTTTAATTTTTTCAAAAGGGAAATAGATTATAAAGGTAGAACCTTCGCCTTTTATGCTCTCCACCTCAATTGCCCCTCCATGCATTTTAACAAACTCTTTAGCAATAGACAGTCCTATTCCACTGCCTTGATTAAGAATAGCCGGATTTGATTCATTTTGAAAAAATCTCTCAAAAATTTTCTCTTTTGCATTCTCGTCAATCCCAATACCAGTATCAATAATGGTTATTTTTAAACCTTCTTTACGTTTTGCATTTTCAATTTTGAAAATAATTTCGCCCCCTTCTAAGGTAAATTTAAAAGCATTGGATAATAAATTAAAAAATATACGTTCAATTTTGTTATGATCAAAAGTTGTATAATAACTGCTAATTTCACTTTGAAAATCAAAATTAATTCCTTTTTGTTCAGCTAAATCTTTAAAAGATTCGGCAACTTCTTTGCAAAAAGATATAAAATCCCCCTCAGTGGTATTTAGTTTATTTTCGTTAGAACTAATGTTTCGAAAATCTAATAATTGATTTACTAAATTCAACAGTCTTCTAGCGTTTCTCATTACCATATTTAGTTGCTGGTACTTTGGAGAATTTGTTTCTTGTTGAATAAGCTGAGCTATTGGCCCTATAATTAATGATATTGGTGTTCTAAATTCATGACTGATATTTGTAAGAAATTTTATTTTCATTTCATCAAACTCATGAATTCTTTCAGACTCAAGTCTTTCTTGCTCAATTAAGCTTTGAATTTGTATTCTCTCTTGCTCTAAGGCAAATTTTGATTTTAACTTTTGTATACCTCTATGCCTAATGTAAAACAAAACAGATACGACAATAAACAAGTAAAGTATAAACGCATATATTGTTCTCCAAAATGGAGGGTTTACCACAATTTTAATTTCTGTAATTGGCGTAGTCCAGTCTCCAGCATCACTGCTAGCTTTAACTTTAAAAATATATGTTCCTGGATCTAAATTAGTATAAATAGCTGTTTGACTTTGCCCAATATAGTTCCACTCTTTATCAAATTTTTCTAACTTATATGAGTAACGATTTTCCTGTGGAGAAGAGTAATTTAGAGCAACAAAACTTAATAAAAAGTTTTGCTTAAAATCCAAATTGATTTCATTAGCAACGGAAATATGATTTTGTATTGGTGAGTCTTCCCCTGGTCTTACACTTAAATTATTGATTTTTAAATCTGTAAGTATTACCTTTTGCTGATTTTTATTAGAGCTTATTAATTTAGGGTTGAAGTAATTAAATCCATCTGTACCACCAAAAAATATTCTTCCATCATCTAATTTTAAACCTGCTCCTATTACAAATGGACTACGTTGAACTCCATTATTGTAGGAATAATTCTTAAATTTTTTTGTAAAAGTATCAAAGCTACTTATTCCTTTATTAGTACTCAACCATATTTTACCATAAGAATCTTCAATAATTTTATAAACAACCCCATTAGCTAAGCCTTGCTCTTCAGAAAATGAGGTCATATTCCCGGTTTCTATGTCATAATGCGTTAACCCTCCGCCAGCAGAAGCTATCCAAACTTTACCATCCACAGCAACATAAATAGAGTATATATTATCATTAGGTAATTTGGTATTTGTTTTACTTATTAACTTAGATTTGCCTGTTATGGGATTGTAAACAGCTATACCACTGCCATTTGTTCCAATCCAAATATTTCCTTCTTTATCTTCTGCAAGTGCTCTTATAAAACCATTTACAGGTAATTTATATTTACCAACCTTCTTAGATGAGTAATTTACAAACTCATTTTTTTGCAAGTTATAACAATCAACTCCTTGTCCGTTTGTGCCTATCCATATGTTACCTTTACTATCACGCTTTAAACAGAAGATATTATTATTACTCAAGGATTGAGAGTTGTTACCCTCCTTTATTTGCTTAAGCTTACCCGTTTTTGTATTTAAAATATAAATCCCATTTAAATAAGTCCCAATCCAAAGATTATCTCCATCATTTTCCATTGCTAGGATAGAAAGATTTTTATCCTCGCTAGGATTATCAGCTACAGTAATGTGTTTAAAAGATCCATTATCTGCCTGGTAAAGATTTAAACCTCCACCATCTGTACCAATAAAAATGCTGTTTTTCGTATGCTTTGCAAAAGATGTTACAACTGGTGCACTTAAGCCATAAACATCAAAATAATTGCTTTGTCTTAAATTAAAGAAAGCAAGGTTTTTGTCATATTTATTAATGCCGCCTCTAAATGTAGCTATCCAGAAAATTCCTTGATTATCTAAAAAAATCTCTTTTACAGATTTCCCTACTAAACCATATTTGTTTCTACTATTTTTTGCTACTCTTTCTACTTTTTTTGTAATTGGATTAACGATGTTTAATCCATCCTCAGTACCTACCCATAATTTACCATCAGAGGCGGAAGCTAAAGTATATACGATGTTATTGCTGAGTGAATTAATATTCTTAGGATTATTTTTATAGTTAATAAACTTTTTAGTGTTTCTAACCCACATACTTAAACCACCATCCGTTGCAAACCAGATATTTCCAAATAAATCTTCTGCAATTTGATTAATATAATCACTCGCTATACTTTCGGGGTTTGAATTATGGAAAAATTTCTCTAATTCCTGTTTTTTGGAGTTATAGGAGTACAAACCTGTATTTGTACCTATCCAAATTCTGTTTTTAGAGTCTTTAAAGATGTGTAAAACCCCTTTCGCTAGTAAATTTATATCTCCTTTATTTTTTAATGAAAGCTGTGTTAGTGTATTTTTTTCTTTATTAAAAATAATCAAACCAGAATAATGAGCTACCCAAATATTATTGTTGTAAGAACATACTGATGTTACTGTAAAATCTTTAGTTGAAGTAATATTTTTAAAAGTATCTGTATTCCTATCGTACAATACCAAACCAGAACCTGTACATATCCAAAGATTTGCTTTTTCATCTTCATACAAATACAAAATCTCATTAGATGATATACTCTCATTATCATCAGCTTTATGCCTATAAACTGTAAAATGCTCTCCATCAAACTTATTTAATCCATCATCAGTCCCAAACCACATAAAACCATATTTATCTTTCAGTATAGTGTTTACCAAATTAGATGATAATCCATCTTTACTGCTAATGTTTAAAAAATTTAAATCAAGTTGCTGACCATTACTTTTTGTAACAAAAAGCAATATCCATGAAGCTATAAAAAAACATTTTAACAACTTAATCTTCATTATGACTAATATTATTTAGCACTAATCTTTATTAATTAGTGATGATTTATAATAGGTTTTAAAAAATTAGCTATATAAGTTAGCTAATAAAGCTTTTTTTTGAGAGCTTAGGTTTAAGAGGAAATATATCCAATTTTTAATATACTAATTCTTTTAATTGTAAGCTATAATGATAAATTAAATATTATACAATTATTTGTTATAAAAAGATAATCAATTAAGTTTTGGAAAAGCATCATTTGATGCAGTTGCATATAAACCAATTAAACAGCCAGTAAATCCGCCAGCCATATTTGTTGAAAGTATATCTCCAGAAACTACTGTTCCAGAATTAATCCAATTGATATTATCAACAGAGTAACTAAATTGATATTGATCTCCTTTTGCACTTACTTTAAGATTTACTACTCCCTTTGCGCTAATTTTTTCACTGCTTAATATGATAGATTTTCCTTTTTCAGTTCTTTGAAGCACTAAGTATCTATCTTTTCCATTTGTAGTAATTCCAAATACATAATTAAATTTTTCGTTTTGTAAACAAACAATTCCAGCTAGATTTTTTTCTGATTGAGGTTTAAAATCTACTGTGGTAGAAAAAGAAAAAGTATTATGTTGTTGACGATAAAACAATGTTGAAGTAGGTTTTAACTCGTTAACATTGGTTTCAAAAGGTTTAATTAGCAATCCTTTTTTTGTTAATGTGATAAAATCTTCTCTAGGACCTCTTAAACCAATCCATCTAAAATCTAAGGAGCTTCCAGTAAAGTTTTCATTATAGGTGAAGTTACCATTTGGAAAAAATTCCTTACTTGCTGTTTTATTCTCAACACTTTGTGGAGTTTTTAATTTGGGTTCCATTGGAACAAGTCCATTTTCAAATACAGGAAAATCTCCCGACCAATCAACCGGTAAAATAAAAGTTTCTCTACCAATATTAACTCGGTCTTTTTCATTTGGTCTAATTCCTAAAAATACGCCATAGTATTTGTTATCTGGACCTAAAACTAAATCAGCATGCCCAGCCCAATCTACTTTATTTTTACGGTCTCTTGGTAAATATCTTTGGCTTAAAATTGGATTACTTCCGGCTGGTATAAATGGGCCTTTAGGGCTATTACTTACAAAAACAACTTCACTATGCCAACCACCTGTCCCCCCTTCTGCACACATTAAAAAGTAACGACCATCTTTTTTATACAAATGAGGTGCTTCTATCCAGATTGGTTTTTTTGATAAATCAACTCCACCATTTACAATCATTTTATCAGAACCGGGAACAACTTGATCTTTTTCTACATCATAATCCCAAACTTTAATCACTCTATGACCATTATATAGCTCCTGTCCTTTAGCCGGTGCATCATTATGCACAACATAACCTTTCCCATCATCATCAAAGAAAATAGAGGGATCAATTCCATCAAATCTTAATTTAATTGGATCGCTCCATCCTTTCATAGGATCTTTAGTTTTTACTACAAAATTCCCTAAACCACCCGCAAAAGCAGTGGTAATCATATAAAAAGTATCATTATTTTTATTGTAAGTAATTCCTGGAGCATAAACCCCCATACTTATCCCGGTATCGTGAACGTCTAACTGTGAAACTCTGTCTAAAACATGACCAATTTGTTTCCAGTTTACTAAATCTTTTGAATGAAAAATAGGCACTCCTGGAAACATTGCAAATGACGATACTACCAAGTAATAATCATCGCCTTTACGTGTAATCGCCGGATCAGGATAGCAACCTTGCAAAATTGGATTATAAAACTCGCCTGGTTTAAGCGGGTTATCTTTATAAATTTGATCATCTCCTTGATAGGTTGCTTGCGTAAAAATAGGAGCATTTTCTGATTTAGATTGACTAAAGGCAGCTGTACTAAGCAAAGCTAGCGATAATGCAATCATCCATTTTTTTTGTTTCATATTGTTATATTTTATTAGGTATTCTTAAGCTTTATTTTAATGATTTGGTATTTTACTGGTGCTTTTAATCCCTTTAAAAGGATTATTAATAACTTTTTTAAGTTTAGTCCTATCAGCCAGAAACTTGGCTAACATCATTTTTTTTTAATAAGTTGATACTCCCTTAACGCTCTTAAATGAAACATAAATTGCTAATTTCTATTGCCTTAACATCTACAAAAGCAAGTAAAAACAAGCAAAAAACTATGAGTTTAAAATTATTTATTATTTAAAATTTACCACGCTCCAGTATGCTTGTTTAGGTTGAAAATTAGTGTCAAATAATAGTGGATAATTCTTACGCCCTGGTACAGGGTAATTATCTAGCCAAGTATATCTATCAGAAATATTCCAGAACGTTACACTCGTAACCTTATCTTTATTATCTCTAAAAATTTGAAAAACCTTTTGATACTGTTCTGCTTGCTTTTGTTGTAATTCTGCTGTGTATTCATCAGACTCATCTGGTCTTTTTGGCCTTCTTTCTTTCTCCCATCTATAAACAGACATATCTAATTCTGTTATTTGTACCTCTAAACCTAAAGAACTAAACTTATTAATAGTGTTTCTTAATTCTTGCTCTGAGGGCTCGAAAATAGACCAGTGCCCCTGTAAGCCTACGCCATGGATAGGGACTTTTTTATCTACCAAAGATTTTACTAATCTGTAAACTCTTTCTGTTTTCTCTGGTCTTTCAGTATTATAATCGTTATAAAAAAGTTTTGCCTCGGGATCTGCTTCGTGAGCATATTCAAATGCTTTAATGATGAAATCCTCACCACATATTTTATACCACTGAGAGTTTCGCAAATATTTGGTACTGTCATCATCAATAGCTTCATTTACAACATCCCAAACATAAATTTTACCTTTATAACGTTTAACAACCGTGTTTATATGGTCTTTTAAACGCCTTAATAAAACCTCTTTACTCACTTCAGATCCATCAGCATTTTTAAACATCCAATTTGGAGTTTGCTCATGCCAGCAGAGATTATGTCCCCTAACTTTTAGGTTATGATGTTGCGCAAAGCTTACTATTGAGTCGGCTTCTGCCCAAAAATATCTATTCTCTTCTGGGTGGATTGGTCCCATTTTCATGGCATTTTCTGGAGTTATGCTATTAAAGTTCTTTACTATAAACTCTGCAGACTGCCCCGAAAGATTTCTTGCGCCTACTGCAACTCCAACCGGAAAGTAAGAAGTATAATAACTTTTTAATCCCTTATTAACATCTTTTCGATTAATGCTTTTAAATGCTATACCTGCAATAAAACAAGCTAATACAGTAATAAACAATAATGATTTGTGAAACTTTAACATTTAGATTTAAAATAATTTGCTACTTGTATTACTTAACTAACTATGTTTTATAGTGACTAATGGTAATTAGCTGGATTTTAAACTTAAACACACAGATATTAGCAAATACAGATTGCAATTTCTTTGAATATGAATTGGTTTATATTAATATTTAATGAATAGATTTATATAGAAACAGTAATGTTTATTAAAAAATAAATCCATCAATTAATTAAAGCTAAATTAACATCAATAAAAAGTTCAGATATTATTCAATTGTTATAAATGATGATACAAATGTTTAACCCTAATTGAAATTATGCATTTAAACAGGATTTTATTGATGGCAGCTAAACATTTGTATTTGCTGTTTTAGCGAAATGAAGCATTCATTTGAAATATGTTTAGAGATATTGCCATTTCAATTTTATCCGAAACTAGGCTATATAAATTCTCTGTTAAAATAACTTTCAAGTAACATGAAAAAAAAATCTATCCTTATTATTTCCATAATATCAATTACAGTTTTAAGCACTACTCTAACATTACAAAGTTTTAAAAGGCCTGATCATAAAAAAGGACTTAAAGATTACTACAAAAATATTTTCCCATTGGCGTAGCGGTACGTCCTCAGGATTTTAAAGGAGAAGAAGCCAAACTCATTTTGTCTCAATTTAACAGTATTACTGCCGAAAACGTTATGAAGATGGGCCCTATTCATCCAATAGAAAACAAATTCTATTGGAAAGATGCTGATGAAATTGTTGATTTTGCTCAAAAGAATAAGCTTAAGGTAAGAGGCCATGCCCTTTGCTGGCATGCACAAACTCCTCGTTGGTTATATGTAGACCAAGAAGGTAAAACGGTTTCTAAAGATGTGCTTTTAAAACGATTAGAAAACCATATTGATAGCGTTGTAACCAGATATAAAGGTAAAATTTACGCTTATGATGTGGTTAATGAGGCAATAGACGATGGTCAAAATACTTACAGAAAATCTAAACTTTACGAAATTGCTGGAGAAGATTTTATTGCAAAATCTTTCGAATACGCCCATAAAGCAGATCCAAAAGCAGTTTTGTTTTATAACGACTATAATACTGAGATTCCAGCTAAAAGAGAGAAAATTTATACCATGTTAAAAAGTCTTTTAGCTAAAGGTGTTCCTATTCATGGTGTAGGCTTGCAAGCACATTGGTCTATAAATTCCCCTACTCGTGAAGAATTAGAAAAATCTATTGAAATGTTTTCGTCATTAGGCCTACAAATCCAGTTTACTGAGTTAGATGTTTCTGTTTATGCAGGCAGACAAGGTGGACAATTATCAAATGGTAGTAGAAAAATTGAAGAAGCTGTTTTTACACCGGAAATGGAACAACAGCAACTAGAAAAATATCAGATGATTTTTGAGGTTTTTAGAAAGTATAAGAAAAATATAACTGGCGTTACTTTTTGGAACTTATCTGATAAATATAGCTGGTTAGATGGTAGAGGTAGAAAAAACTATCCATTACTATTTGATAAAGAGCTTAAGCCAAAAAAGGCCTACAATGCAGTTATTAATTTTTAAGTATTAAACCCTACAATCTTGCTAAATTATTAAAACAAGCTATGCAATTTAAAATTATAAGTATTATATTCTTATCTGTTCTTTTAATAACGAAAGCTTTTGCGCAAGACAAAAACTTTCATATTTATTTATGTTTTGGACAATCAAATATGGAAGGTCATGCAAAATTTGAAGCTCAAGATACGGTAAACGTTAACGAACGTTTTAAAGTGATGGAGACTATTAATTGCCCCAATTTAAATAGAACTATTGGAAACTGGTATACTGCTAAACCTCCATTAACAAGATGCCATACGGGCTTAAGCCCTGCCGATTATTTTGGACGCACATTGGTTGCTAACTTACCTAAAAATGTTAAAGTTGGCATTATTAACGTCTCAGTTGGTGGTTGTAAAATAGAGCTTTTTAACAAAGATAATTTTGAAAGTTACGTAAGTACATCTCCTAATTGGCTTCAAAATATGGTTAAGGAGTATGATGGAAATCCTTACCAAAAATTAGTTGATATGGCTAAAATTGCTCAAAAAAGTGGGGTAATTAAAGGTATTTTAATGCATCAAGGAGAATCAAATACGGGAGATACCTTATGGACTAAAAAAGTGAAATTGGTTTATAATAACTTATTGAAAGATTTAAAACTTGAAGAAAGCACTACTCCTTTATTAGCTGGTGAACTGGTAAGTGCAGAGCAAGGTGGCGCTTGCGCAAGTATGAATCCTATTATCAATACACTACCACAAACCATCAAAAATGCACATATTATATCTTCTAAAGATTGTGAAGCTGTAAGTGATCATTTACACTTTAGTGCCGCAGGTTATAGAAAATTGGGTGCTCGTTATGCCGAAAAAATGCTTTCGCTCCAAGGTATTAGATTACAAGTTGAATAATCAAAATTCTTTTCTTTTGAAATAAGGATTAATCTCTTTCTCATTAACATAAATCAAACACATTTTCAATCTAATTAAAGGCAGAAACTTGAGAGGTTTCTGCCTTTTATAACCAATTATTAGCTTAAAGGAGGGAAATATTTTTTTGATTCCTTATGTTCAAAAAACGATAAAATTTATCTTCCAAAGGCTTTCTAATAATCAAAATAATAGAACACATGTTAATTTAAATAGTATTTATAAGCTTATAATTGCTGTTTCTATCTATTATTAAATCAGCTATTGTTATATTATTCTACCTAAAACTTATCCAATCTAACTCAACCTTAGCATTATTTTTACTGGTAATTATTAAGTTCTGAATGCCAATTGTTGCAGTTTTTAAAGGCTTTTCAATAACGTTCCAACTGCTGCCTTCTTTTAAGATTATGGTGCTAATGATATTGTTTCTATCATCTTTTATCTCAATTATCCCACCCTTACTCGCCCTATAGTTTATTAAAATACTTTTAGGTTTTGAAGTGCCAAAATCAACGCTGTTATATTTTATCCATGTATTTTGCCCATTAAAAACGGTTTTCCAGCCCTCAAATTTCTTAGTTGTATCTAAAAACAAAACTTCAGTTTTTAGTTTACTGATATCGCTATACCTATCTATGTGTATACTATCCGTTGCTTTGGTTAGACCCACTCCTCTTAGAGTAGGAATTACTTTTTGTATCGTACCATCGCTATTAAAAAATAAGCTGTCTATCCTTGTAGATCTTAATTTATCGAAACTTGGAGAATAATCATTATGGTGATAAAATAAATACCACTGGTTTTTAAATTCTAAAAATGAGTGATGGTTTGTCCAGCAGCCCGTAGGCGATTCATCCATAATTACACCTGTAAATTTAAACGGACCTAAAGGATTATCTCCAACGGCATATTCTAATCGCTCAATTTTATTCTCCACATGTGGATAGGTTAAATAATAAATTCCTTTGCGCTCGAAAAGATATGGACCTTCTTTTAAACCCTTTGTGGGTAAATTTTGGAGAATTACTGGTTCTGAATCTAATTCTAACATATTCTCTTTCAGTTTTGCAGCATAAATATTCCCTCCAGACCAGTATAAATAAGCTTGTCCGTCTTTATCAATAAAAACATTTGGATCTATTCCTCTAACATTTTTAATTGGCTTTTCTTGAGAAATGTACGGTCCTTCAGGTTTATCGGCCACAGCCACACCAATGTTGAAACCTTTGCCTCCTGTAGTATCTTTTGGTGTAGATGGAAAATAGAAATAGTATTTTCCGTTTCGCTCAATAGCATCAGGAGCCCACATGCTGTAACTATTGGGTTTTACCCAAGGTACCTTGTTTTGAGTCACTATTACACCATGATCTTTCCATTTTATTAAATTATCAGAAGAAAAAACATGATAATCTTCCATCACAAACCAGCCTTCTCTACCTTTTCCCGGCGATGCTAAAATATCATGCGAAGGAAATAGATAAACCTTATCTCCAAAAACGCGAGCTGTTGGATCAGCTGTAAACTGATTCTTAATAATTGGATTTTGAGCATTTGCGGTATGAACTGCAAAAATAAAAACGATTAAATATTTTGTAAAAGATTTTAAAAGATTCATGTTTTAGTGATTTATTAATCGGTAAAATGATCTGTTACACGGAAAAAATCAAAGTCTGCATAGCCCCCAATTTCTTTGGTAGCATAATTAAATAAAGTAAAATGATAGCCCATAAAGTGCGGAATGGTATAAGTCATTTTTAATGTTGTACCAATAGATTTCCAGTCTTCACCATCTAAACTATAAAAAAAATTAGCTTGGTCTTTTCTATTGGTAAAATCGCAATGCACCTTAAAAAATACCGTTTCTTGATTTAATGGAACATTTGCAACTTCTTCGGGCATTCCGGTAATTGCATTTATCATTAAAATAATCTTGTTTGCTCCATTTACTTTAACACCTACTTGTCCAAAATTCTTTTGTAATAAAGCCAAACCAGCAAAATCACCATCTTTCATTTTAGATACATCCAAAGAAGTGTACGCCGAACTTTTTGGTCCGAAAGTTCGCTGGGTTAATGAGTTTCGGGCGGCTAAAAAGTCGCCATCAATTCTCCCTGTGGTTAATCTGAGGTAACCTTTTCTAGTTTTTACCGACCATAAACTGTTATCAGGATTATGGTTCCATTGCCAAGCTAAAGGTAAATCTGGCTCTTTTCCTTTTCTTTTAAAATCATCTGAAGTAACAATAGAAGATATGATACTTTTGTTAGGTGGTAAGTTTAACGCTACGGGAACTTTTCCATTTTCGCCAAGTACTGGCCAGCCATTTTCCCATTTTACGGGTACTAAATACGGAATGCGACCCACGGCACCAAAATCTCTAAACAAATAAGCATACCAATCGCCGTTTGGCATATCAATTAAACCGCCTTGTGCTACACCTAAATCTTGAAGCCCAATTTTTCCCTCCCATGGTCCAGTAATTTTATCGGCTCGGTGAATAACAACTGTACGCATACTATTTGGCGGCCAAGTAATGTTAAATAGATAATATTTACCATTTACTTTAAAAACTTGGCAACCTTCGGCAGGTAAACCACCTTTTTTACCAGGAATATCGCTTGGGGCGCTTGCGTTATCAATAATTACTTGATTAACACCGCCCGCTTTTACACCTGATAAATCTTCATTCAACTCAACAATATGAATTCTTCCGGCTCCATATAAAAGATACACCTTTCCATCATCATCAAAAAATAAAGAATTATCGTGGTAACTAGGCTTAAATATTATTCTCTTCCATGGTCCTTTTTCGATGTTTTTGGTACTATAGATGTAGGTTAAACCCGTGGTTTGCGCAAATGTAGAAACATAATAAGTTTGATTATGATACCTAAGACTGCTCGCCCACGACCCTCTACCGTAAGTACTTTTGCCATTTTCTAGATTCATAGCATCAACATTTGCTAATGTATCGTAAGCATAACTCACTAATTTCCAATTTACTAAATCCTTAGATTTCATAATTGGCACACCCGGACTCATGTGCATGGTAGTGCTACTCATGTAATAGGTATCGCCTACCCTAACCATACTTGCATCGGGTACGTCGGCAAAAATGATTGGATTTTTTGCTTTACCACTTTCTTGTGCGTTTAATGGATTAATAAAAACGCTCAAACATAAAATAAACAAACTTTGGATTTTCACTTTCATCATTATCAATTATTTAACCGTAGCAACGCCTTCTTTCGTTTGAATAATCTTACGAATTGTACCATCCTCATTGTAATACATATAATCTATACAAATTGAGCGACGATAGCTGCCGCCAGTAGGTAAAACTCCGTTGTGGTAAAAGAAATAAGATTTGCCTTTATAATCTAAAATACCCGGATGAGTGGTAAAACTATTGGGCACATTTTCTTGAATAATTCCTCGGTATTCCCATGGTCCTTCGATGCTTTTTGAAGTGCAATACTCAATCATTTCAGGCTTAGTGCCAGCACTTGCATAAACCAAATAGTATAAATCTTTACGCTTGTAAACCCAAGGACCTTCAATGTAATTTTTAGGTTTAAAAGTGGTTATTGGTCCATCTACTTCCATCATATTTTCTTTCAATTTCACCCATTTACAACTTCCATTGCCCCAAAACATATAAGCTTGTCCGTTATCATCAATCATCACTGTTGGGTCAATATCGTCCCATCCATATTTCATATCGGTTGTCATTTCGTTAATAATTAAGGCTTTTCCTAATAAATCTTTATACGGACCAGCCGGATGCTCGGCTACGGCAACGCCAATTGCAGCACCCCCACTACTTACGCTATCTTTTTTATGAAATGTAGAAACGTACCAATAAAACTTTCCATTTCGCTCGATACATTGTGCTGCATAAGCATCGCCTGTGGCCCAAGAAAATGTAGCTGGGGATAGTATTGAGCCGTAATCTTTCCAAGTCACCATATCGGTAGAAGAAAACAAACGCCAATCGGGCATTTTGTAATTGGTTGCCGATGTTGAAGCGGTATCATGACTGGTAAACAAAAACACGGTATCGCGATAAACAATTGGTGCAGGATCGGCTGTGAATACATGACTAATAATTGGGTTTTGAGCCATACAAAATGTACTAATAAAAACTGCGAGCACATTCACAGCCAAATGTTTAATCTTTCTATGTTTTAACATAATATTTATATTACTTAGTAAACTTCCAATAATCGAAATACATTAAATCGGTTTCTACTTTGCCATTTACAATAAAATATAAATCATGAACACTAGTTAAATCAGTAACGTTCGTATTTACAAAGCTCCATCTATCATTACCTCCTGTACGTGGTATCTTTACAGTACCTAGCAATTTTCCATCTAAACCATCTATTCTAATTTCCATATTAATTGGTGCATTGTGCGTAGTTCCTACTCTTGCTGTAAATTTTTTCGCACCATCTTTTCCAAAATCAACTGATTTTACTTGTGAATATGCTCCGGATTTTTTTGCTGTAATAAAAACTCCTACTTCCTGATTTTGAGAGGCTTTAAAATCTTTTGACCACGCAATGGTTTCCGCTTGATTTAAGATATATGGATTAACCGATACTAAGCTTTTTTGAATGCCATTACCCATTTTCAAAGGTTTAATGGTGCCATCTTTATTAAACTCCAATTCGTCTACCGCCACCGAACGATTAAAACCACCGCCTTTTGGTAAGGCTCCGTTATGATAAAAGAAATAAGTTTTGCCTTTATAATCGATTAAACTAGGGTGATTGGTAAAACTTCCGCCCTCAGCTGGCATAATTGTACCTTCATACTTCCAAGGCCCTAAAGGGCTTTTACTGGTAGAATAACCAATATGCTCGGGAAGTGGGCCGCCTGCCCAAAGCAAATAGTATAAGTCGTTTCTTTTGTACAACCAAGGTCCTTCTTCGTATAAAGTTGGTCGCTCGGTATTGCCTTCTCTTTTACCAAAAGAAGCTTCTACCATCGGGACTTTGTTAATTTCTCCATTAAATGAAATCATATCTTCATTTAAAGTAACATACTTTAAAAGTGGATTCCCCCAGTATAAATAGGCTTGTTTATCATCATCAATAAAAACTGTTGGATCAATATCTCCAAAATTCAATTGTGCTAATGGTTTCCCTAAGGGATCGATAAATGGCCCAAAAGGACTATCAGAAACGGCTACTCCAATTGCAGGCTGATTATTCTCTTTGGAAGTAACTGGCGCATATAAATAAAATTTACCGTTTCTTTCGATACACTGAATTGCCCAAGCATCGCCTTTGGCCCACGAAAAAACCTTGTATGATGCCACAGCGCCGTGGTCGGTCCAATTTACCATATCCTCGGTGGTGTATAATTTCCAATCGTTCATTACAAACCAAGTTGAGTTATCCTCATCATGACTGGTATATAAATACACTTTACCGTTGTAAACCATTGGAGCAGGGTCGGCAGTGTACTGCGTTTGTACAATTGGATTTTGTGCAAAAGCAACTAAACCTGTGGTTAAAAACAAACTCAATGCAAACACTTTAACTACGCTAAAATTCATTCTTAATATTTTTACAATTAATTATTTTTCGCTCTTCTGAACTAGGATAAACCCACCGTTTGGTTTAAGTTCTATGTCTAATTGATTGACTTTAACATTCATTTTTTGGGTGGCAAAAATTTCGTTTTCAGAATCGGTAATCAATTCTACCTCATTTAATGAAAGTGTCGATAAATCCAAACTTAATTTTTTGGTGGTGTTTTCTCCATTGATTCCGGCGATGTACCATTTACCTTTACTTTTTCGGGCAACCACGTAATGTTTTCCTGGATAGCCATCAATAAATTTAACATCGTCCCAGCTTGAAGGGAGTTCTCTTAAAAAATCTTTTACAAATTCGGGCATTTTAGCCATACCTTTTGGTGTTTCTGCATAGTGCTGAATGCCAGATAAAAATACCACCGCAGTAGCCAGTTCAAATGCTGGCGTAGAAATTCTTTTAATATTTGGGATTTTATCCAATACCATAGGGGTAAAATCCATTGGGTCGTAAACATTACGAACCATAGCACTCATTACCGAGTGTGCAGGCGCTTTATTTGCTGCATCTTGCCCAAAAGTGATCATCTCGTACCCAAAAACTGCCTCGGCTGTCATCAAATTTGGATAAGTACGCTGCCAGCCGCGTGGTAAAGTTGCGCCATGAAAATTAACTAGTATTTGGTATTGAGCAGCATCTTCTAAAATATCTTGATAATAATTAATCATCGACTGGCCATCCCCACCAAAAAAATCAATTTTAACTCCTTTAATTCCCATTTTTTGTAGTCGAGAAAACTCGGCTACCCTACTTTCGTGGGTCAACATTTTATCTTTTGGCGTAAATTTTACGGTATTCCAGCTACCGGCCGAGTTGTACCATAATAACAGACCTACATTTTTTTGCTTTGCATAATCGGCCAAAATTTGAACAGAATCGTAACCAATGGTTTGGTCCCAATTGGCATCAATTAAGCAATATTGCCATTTCATATCGGCAGCGTAATCAATATATTTTTTTTGTACCGGAAAAATGGTTGCGCCATCTTTTTCTAAAACCCAACTCCATGATGATTTACCGGGTTTTATAAACGATTGATCCATTTTAATGGCTGGTAAGGCTAAATCAGTACCCAAAGTAGATTCCATAATTTTACCTAAATCGCCAATAGCAATAATGCGCCAAGGGCTAAACCAAGGCAATTCCGACTCAGGATTTAAAGCTCCATTTTCAATTTTTTCAGGTGTTTGAGGGAAATTAATTTTATACTCGCCGTTTGGTGAGTTTTGCCGTAATGCAGTGCCGCAATAATTTCTTCCTAGGGCCGCTTCAGTAATTAACATCCAAGTATTTTTATATTTAAATAGCGCTGGATATATCCATCCATTGGTACTATTTGAAGGTTTTCCTACCGGTATATCCATCATGTAATGCGCTTCGTAAGAAGGGTTTGTATGTTCGAAACCGGTTTGCGCCTCTGTTTTAGGTTGTAACCAAGCTCTTGTTGCTTCAAAAAAATGAAAGCTTGTTGCTTCGGAAGTAATGCGTTTAATTGCTTTAGATTGCTCGGGAAAATGATACCTAAAAGCAATCCCATCGTTAGAAACTTGAAAAATGATATTCATTTTTTTACCATTAGCATTGGTAGTTTCAAAAATGCGTTGCGTGGCTTGGTAGTTAATATTTCTCTTTTTTGTGTTTAAAGAAGTATAATTATCGTTAACTATTTTAGGTTCGGATACTTTAGTAAGTTTTAAATTTTTAGAGAAATCTTGGTCTTCCATCACTATTCCCAATTTAGAATTGGTTAGCACTGTTTCGCCTTGATGCTGAATGGTGTACTCGGCCGCAGCCGGATAAAAATTTACTGTAATACTTTTATCTGGACTTTGAATATGATAATCTTTAGTTTGAGAATTTCCGCTAAAATAAAATAGTAATAGGCAGCAAATTAAAAAGCTTTGTTTCATTATTGATGATTTAGTTGTTTTAGCAATTTTCATGTTATAATTCAGTTAGTCTGATGTAATAAACAGCCCCAGCGGTATTTCCTGGTAGCGATTGAAACTTTACTCTAATAGCTTTTTTCCCAGTTAGCATACTTTCAGGTATTTGGTATTCTTCGTTTTGAAACATTGATTGATTCCATTTTTGGGTATTATCAACCGTTACAAGCTTTTCATCATCAATATAAATATCGAATTTTCTGTTCCCCCACTCTGCTCCCCAGTATTTCACATATAATGAAAGATTGGTTTTTCCTTGCGTACTCATTAAATAGCTGAAAAACCCTTGGTTTGAAGCGTCTCTCCAAAACTCATCATTAAAAGAACCAGTTTTAGAATTCTCTTTTAACATCGCATGGTCAACTTCGGGTTGTTGTTCGCCGGGGGCTACAAAATCTATGGTTCGAGCTTGTAAAGCCAATTTTTGTTTTTCAGCACTTGCCAAAGAATCTAGATAAGAACTGTATTGAGCATTACTTAAAGTCATCCAATACATCATGTACCTTGCATCATGAACTTTGTAAAAAGGTTGTAATACTAGCTGCTTTTCAGCATTAATTATTTTTGCGCTTGCGAAGCTAAAATTCATGGGTTGCCCGTTTATCGACATTAATTTATTCGCTAAATTTTCTTTATTATCCTCGATGATGATTGGAGCTTGATCGACCGGAAGTTTTTTACCACTAGCAATATGTCCCCATCGGCTATCGCCGGCAATTAATCCGTTTAAATCTTCCGTTCCGGTTTTGGCAGCAAGTAAAATTGGTCCATGCATAATGGATGCATATTCGGGAACATTTGGAATTGGCGAAAGCCAAGTATGCATAGGTAAATTAATGGTAATGACATCGCCTTTTTTCCATTTACGATTAATGGTTACATAGGATAATTCATTAGGCTCGGCAGCTACCAATTTGCCGTTTACTAAAATTTTTAAAGCTTCTTTTTTTACCCACGATGGATTACGAACCATCAGATTGAAATTTGCGTTCCCTTCGGTAATAGTCAATTTGGTAAAATCAACTTCAGGAAAATTAGTTTCCTGCTTTAATTTAACGCCTTTTTGTTTCCAATTTAGCTCCGATGCAACAAATAAATTCAAATAAAGTGAGTCATTTTGATGGGTATAAATAAACTCGTTATACTTCCCATGATTTTCCATTCCGCTTCCTACGCAGCACCACATTCCTTCATTTGGTGCCGAGTAAACCCTGTAATGACGAGGACGAGCTGGCGTAAAATATACATAGCCACCGTGGCTTGGATGTTGAGTTGATAAAATGTGATTATAAAGAGCTTTTTCGTAAAAATCGATATACTTAGCCGAAGGATTCACTCTGAATAAATTCTGAGTCAATTTAAGCATATTGTAAGTGTTGCAAGACTCGGGTCCTTCTACATCATTAATAAAATCAGTGGCTGAGGAAGCGCTAGGGAAAAATTCTCGTCGGCTGTTACCACCAAAAGATAAGCTACGATTAAATGCTACGGTTTCCCAAAAAAAACTACCTGCTTTTAGATAGTTTTCATCTTTACTTAGTTCTCCAATTCGTTGAAAACCTATAGCTTTTGGCACTTGGGTATTAGCATGTTTATTGTTTAAATTATCTATCCCTTTAGCTAATGGATTTAAAAGCGACTGATGAGAGAATTTTTTAGCGGCTTCTAAATATTTTAACAGACCCGTCATTTGATATGCATCGGCAAAAACTTCGTTCATTCCACCATACTCAGTGTCTAACATCGATTGAAATTGCTTTTCGGATAGTTTTGAAGTGATGGCAATTCCCCAATCGCAAAATTTCAAAAATAAATCTTTTGCCTCTTCATTTTTGCCATATAGCCAAGCGTCACGTAAACCTGCGTACATTTTATGTGCATTATACCAAGGCACCCAAGTAGCATGGTAAGCTTTAAAATCTCCATTTTGTAGCGTACTCCAAATTGCTTTGCTATTGGGTACACCGCCTACATAGCCAATTGCCCAATCGGGATAGTTTTTCGTATTTGCATCTTGACAAGATTTAAGCTCGTTTACCATATCATCCATTCGCTTTTTACACTCTTGGTTCTTAGTTGATGCGTAATTTAAAGCCATTGCAGTAAGATAGTGTCCCGCAACATGACCATCTAATCCATCCCAATTTTTATAGCTTTTGTTTTTAGGCGATAAACCTGCTTCTTTAAGGTAAGGCGCTAATAATTTATCAACATTATATTGTAATAAAACCTTGATATTTAAGTCTCGGGCATTTAAAAAAGGTCCGTTTAGTAAAACAACGTCTTCTAAAGGAAAAGTGTTAGGATAAAGATTTTCTTGTGCTTTGCTTTGATTATTAATAGAAGCCAAAACGCATAAAAAGGCTGCTATTCTTACTTTTATTTTGTTTGAATTGAAGAAGTTTAAAACCTTAATCATCTTGTATTTATTTTTTTGGGGTTAGATTTGAGGCTTTATTAATTGATATTTTCCGCTTAAGTGCATTAAGCTGAATAGATACATTAAACCATCGTAATAAGGATCAAAATAACCATCGGCATAAGGCTCGAGTTTTTGCCCCATTAATTCGTTTACAAAATCAAATTTTTTGTTTTTATTGAAAATCATTTCGGTAGTGGCTATTGTGGCAACCAAACCAATGGAATGGCGAAGTTTTTTATATCCTCCGGCCTGTAAAATAAATTCGGGTAAGGTACCTTCTGGGTTAAACTGATCTTCAAAATTATTGATACCTCTGCTACGCATAAAATCTTGAATGTTTTGGGCGTATTTTTTTTGCCATTCTTTATCTTTTCCAAACCAGATATAATCCATTGCAATATTCATAGGTACTCGCCACGAGTCGTATCTGAAAGCTGGCGGAGCCCATCTAGTGGTACGTGGCGTACCAGAAAACTCGGTATAATCGTAATTTAAACCTGTAACAGGGTTGCAAGCTCGTTGCAAAAACACTCTTGAGGTATCGGCACAATCTTTATAAAATTGCTCATGCCCATCATTGGCATACATTGCCCAAGCCTCTAAAAACGCAGGAACGTGATAAGAAGGGTCTGTCCAATTGTACCCATCGCCCTCAGGCACAAAAGAAATTTGCTTGTTTTTTATATTAAAAATGTGATAAATATTGCCAGTTCCATCCTTTGCCCACATGGCATCCAAAATGTTTCTGGCTTCTTGATAATAATTTATTCCGGTACTATTTCCCCATTTATTGGCTGCAAAAAGCAAGCTGGTTACGTAAAATAATTCCCCATCAGAAGCTGAACCTTGGGAATTTTTCTTCATGGTTTTAGGGTTGATGCTCCAAGCAAAATACCCTTTACGAGGACCATCCTGATGTTGAATATATTTTTTAGACCATCGCCAAATTTTATCGAAAACCTCCTTTTTATCTAGTTGTACAGCTACCATCATTCCGTACGACAATCCTTCAGTTCGGGCATCGTTATTTTTTAAGTCCGATACATAAGCCATAGAATCTTCAACCTCAAAATAAATTTTGTTCGGCCCCTCAAATAAATCGAAATAAACTTTTGCTAGTTTCTGATCTATTTCCTTTTGCTTATAACCTGCTTCTTTTAAAAAGTTTGGATAAACGATTTTGGTGTTTTGCCCAAAACCAAGTGACGCAATTGAAGATAAAATTAAGAAAGCGATAATCTGTTTGTTCAGTCTATTCATCTCTTGAAAGTTAATTATTAAACAATAATGGGGCAAACTCACGCAAACTTCTTCTCCAAGTTAAAAACTCGTGGGCGGTATTTTCAGACACATAAGCTACCGATTTTATTCCCGCTTCATTCAGCTTTGCTGCTGCGGTTTTAACCCTATCGGGATATTCTTTGCTTCCACTACTCATGAAAACAAGCTTCACTTTATCCTTATTTTTAAGCTCCTCGGGGGCGAAAACGCCTCCACTAAACAATCCGTAATATTCAAAAACATCAGGTTTGTTTATTGAAATGGTGCGAGTTTCCATCCCTCCCATCGATAAACCTGCCATCGCTCTGCCTGATGATTTATTAATGGTTCTAAAATTGGTATCAACGTAAGGAATTAGTTCATCTAATAAAGTAGTTTGAAAGGGTTCGATGCTAAAATCTCTTATTTTACCCCATTTCACCTGATTAGTCATTCCGTAAGTCATCACAATAATAAAAGGTTTAGTTTTGCCTTCGGCAATGAGATTATCCATAATCAAATTGGCTTTTCCTTGATTTGCCCAAGCGGTTTCATCTTCGCCCCATCCGTGTTGTAAGTAAAGAACTGGGTAACGAACCGACTGATTTTGGCTGTAGCCCGGCGGGGTGTACACAAAAGCAGGAAGCGAGGTGTTTTTACTTTTTGAAGGGAATAAAATACGTTCTACCTTACCATGAGGAACATTTTTTAAAGCATAAAAATCTTGATCGTGAGCTGGAATTTCAATACCACTCTCCCACCTTACTGAGCCATAATAATTTAAAGCTCCTGGGTCGTTAAAAATTCCTCCATCTACAGTTAAGTGATAGTAATGAAAACCTTCATCCATGGGACCTTCTGTTGTGCCGTACCAAAATCCATCTGCAGCTTTAGAAAGTATAGTTCCTCCTCTGCCACCCAAACCTAAACTCACCTTTACACTATCAGCCTTTGGCGCAAAAATTTTAAACTTCACATAACCTTGAGAATTAACTTGCGGAAATTCTTGCCCCGGCTGGTTCAAAGTAGAAGGTTTAAAATCATCTTTAATAGTGTTTGATTGAGCAAAACAGCAAACAACACTTAACCATAAGAGTGTTAGTAATGCGATAATTTTATTTTTCATTTGTTTAATTGGTTTGGTTAATTTAATATTTCATTATTCTGCTAAAACTAGATGGTAAAAACTACCTTTTTTGGTTTTAATATCATATAATAAAGTAGCTTTTAACTGAGGTGGTGTAATGATGGCCTTTTCAGAAACAAGCGGTTCGGCTATATTTTCAGTTTGATAAAATGGATTATCATTATCTCCAGTAGCTTTATTTATCTTTTTCCCATTAGATAATTTCATTTGATTAGGCAACCTCAATCTTAAATTGCCACCCAAATCTGATTTTATAATAGCGTTCATCAATTTCCCATCTTTCCATTCCATTGCGGTTATTTCGAAACCACCTCTAGCTTTTAATCCGGCTACACTTCCATAAGCTAGCCAAACATCAGGTAAAGCAGGTAACAAGTGTAATGTTCCATCAGCACTTTGCATCAACATTTCGGTAATTCCAGAGGTACAACCAAAATTTCCATCAATTTGGAAGGGCGGATGTGCATCAAAAAGATTATTGTAAGTTCCACCTCCACCTGCAATAGTTCCTACAGGTGTTAATTGGTCTTTAATCAATTTATAAGCATGATTGCCATCTAACATTTTTGCCCACCAATTTACTTTCCAGCCCATGCTCCATCCTGTAGAAACATCACCGCGTTGCAGCAAAGTATTTTTTGCTGCACTATACAATTTAGGTGTACGATAAGGAGAAATTTGATTTGATGGGAACAAGCCATATAAGTGAGAAATGTGGCGATGCTGATCGTTTGGGCTATCTACATCATCTAACCACTCTTGCAGCTGACTAAATTTCCCAATCTGCATAGGCGCTAAACGGCTACGCATTTGTTTTAAAGTATCAATAAATTGTTTGTCTTTTTTAAGAATTTGAGCAGCTTTAATTGTGGTACTAAAAACATCAAAAGTTATTTGATTAGTCATGGTTGTACCCACGTCTATAGAAGAACCTTGGTGCGCTTCTGGCGCATTTTCTGGCGAGCTATCTGGGTTAATTACCAAATATTTATTCTCGGGATGCTCAATCAAAAAATCCACATAAAACAATGCTGCACACTTAATAGCATCATAAACAGAAGCAAGATATTTGGTGTCGCCAGTATATAAAAAATGTTCCCACAAATGCTGACTTGTCCATCCGCCACCTTGGTTCCAAGCGCCCCAAAAAGCGCCATCAACAGCACCAGTACTACGCCAAATATCGGTGTTGTGATGTGCCATCCATCCTCTAGCCCCGTACATGCTTTTTGCAGTTTGTTTTCCTGTGATTGAAAGCTCTTTCACCATTTCTAAAAAAGGAGTATGAAGCTCTGAAAGATTGGTTTTCTCGGCAGGCCAATAATTCATCTCTGCATTAATATTGATAGTATATTTACTATCCCAAGGCGGATAAAGCTTGTTATTCCAAATTCCCTGTAGGTTTGCCGGTTGTCCGCCCGGTTGAGAAGAGGATATAAGTAAATACCTGCCGTATTGATAATACAATGAAACCAATTCGGGATCAAAAGTGGAGTTAAAGTTTTTTAAACGTTCGTTTGTAGGTAATTTACCTGCTTCTGATGTGCCTAAATTTAGTTTAACCCGATTAAAATATCTTTGATATTCCGGAACGTGAGCCTTTAAGATAGTATCGAATGATTTTACCGAAACTTGGTTTAGATATTGATGAGCTCTTTCAACTTCATTTCCGCTTAAATCGTTATAATTATTAAAATTTGTAGCTATAGAGATGTAGATAGTAGCTTCATCGGCATTACTTACTAAAATACTTTTCTCTGTTGCTGATACATTCCCACCAATACTTTTAATTAAAGAAACTCCACAAAAACGAACTCCTCCTTTTACTCCTTCATGATCGGTTGTAGTGCCCTCAATCAATAATTGATTATTAGAATTGGTATTAAATACCGCTTTTGGCTGTACCGAAGTGTATGCAGCAGTAAAAGAAATACTTTTAGCTTTATTTGCTGTGATACGAAGAATGATAGCTCTATCAACAAAAGAAGCAATAACCTCTCGGGTATAAGTAACATCGTCTACAGTGTAAGTAGTGATACTTATTGCTTTAGAAATATCGAGTGAACGGGTGAAATTTTTATAATCTTGATGACCTTCAAATTTCAAGTTTAATTCGCCTACAGGCTGAAAAGCTTGTCCTTGAGATTTTTTACTGATCATTGCCTTGTTAGCTAATACTTCTGCTTGTTTACGTTTTCCATCAAAAATTAATTTTCTTATCAGTGCCAAAGAATCTAACAACATTGGGTTATCATTTCTATTGGGGCTACCGCTCCAAACGGTATTCTCGTTTAATTGGATGGTTTCATCAACTACATTACCATAAACCATGGCTCCTAAAAACCCATTCCCTACCGGCAAAGCATTTTCCCAAACTTTACCTGAGGGCTGATTATACCATAATTTTAAAGAATAATTATCGCTTTTATTTTGAGCATAAAGGTTGTAAACTCCAAAAAACACAGTAGTTAAAATTAATTTTAGTGTATGGTAGTTGAGTTTACAATTCATCCTAATATGTTGGATAATATCTTTAGGGCTTTAATTTTTAACTATTAACAATAGTCTTCGAATAGAAAACATGAAGTTTATTGCATTAAATAAAACCTTGATAAAAGTTTAAACATTTTATAATTGTATTTCAAAAATAGCCACAAAAGCTACCTAACACTAGAACATATGTTCACGATACCGATAGAAATGTTCAATAAAAAGGATTTATAAAGGGTTATGGGTTATTTGTTATTTTAAAATGGCGTTTAGATTTTTTTAGGTTATTAAAACGTGGGTAATATTTATTTATGTTTTAAAAAACTTTGAGCATTTGGAATACGCAATGAAACTATATTTTTCCCTTACTCTAAATTTAAATCGATAAACTTTACTTTATTAAATACTTTGAGAATAAACTTTGATCCACTGGTTTAAAAATGAGTTGAGAAAACATATATAAATCGTTTTTCCATACTTTAAAATCATGCCCACCTGGCTCGATGTAATAAATATGAGGAACACTTTTTTCCGTTAAATAATCATGAGTGCGTTTACTAATTCTTAACAAACCATCGTTATCCCCGCAAGAAATCCATAATAATTTCAACATTTTTATTGCCTTTTTGGAATCAGGAACAAGTTCTGAAGGCTGTTTTGTATTTGGTGCTGATGAAAAACCTCCTATCCAAGCAAATCGATCTAGATTGCCCAAACCAAAATTTAAAGATTGACCTCCACCCATAGATAAGCCAGCCAAAGCTCTGTGTGCTCTATCTGTGTAAACCTTATAATTTTTCTCAATAAATGGAATCAAATCGTTTAACAAATCTTTTTCAAAAGTGGCAAAAGCATCTACTTTCTCTTTCTCCATAATGTTACCTATGGCTCTGTCATCTTTCATGGCTCTGCCATTTGGCATCACCACAATCATAGGTTCTACCTTATTTAAAGCATATAAATTATCTAAAATTACTTGCGGATTACCTTGCTTTAACCACTCTTTTTCATCACCACCTATCCCGTGTAAAAGATATAACACCGGGTACTTCTTATTCTTATTATAACCTGGAGGAGTATAAATACTTGCCTTTCTGGTTGTCCCAACTGTTGTAGATAGATAAAAGATAGTATCCACTTTACCCTTTGCTTGATTATTTTGAGGAATATCAAACCCCTCAGATGCAGGACTAATAATTTCTTGTGCTTTAGTTTCTAAAACTGTAATGTAAAGAATGAATAAAAAGAAGTAGTATTTTTTCATTGTTTTAAGTTTTGATATGATTTAGGTTTTTGCTCCTATCGATATTTAGTCAGACAGTATTAAAAAAATCATCTTTTTTCGATTGATTTATAATTTGACCCACCTTGATAAATTAAACGAGGGTCTACATTTTGTAAATATTCCAATTGATAAATTGGTCTTTCTAACTCATAAGGAATTGGCATTTTACTAAACTGTTGAAAGTATAATAAACAGGCATCTTTGTAAACTTGTGCATCAAAAGCTTGTTGCTTTAATATATTTTGCATCTCTGTAAAACACTGTTTATCAACATACTGATTGACTTTATCCCATTTTTTTGGAAGTTTCTCACTTCATTTACCCCACTATCATAACGGTAGCAAAGTTCGTCCCACAGGGTTCTTCCACTATTCATTTGATGTTTCCATGATACATGATGGAACCAAAGCAAATATTTTTCGGGGCAGGTGCTTAAATTACTTAGTGTTGAAGCTAAGGGTTCGTGATATTGATTAACGGCATCACTTCCACTTATTGTTCGGTTAAATCCAATACCAAAATTATCTGCTTGATGATAATAAGGAGGTGTCCAATCTGGACGAGCGTCTTTTGGTGCCCACCATGGCCCAGGACCAAAATGATGATGAGCAGAAAAAATATGATGTAAACCCAAAGGCATAGAATAATTAATAACTGTTTCCCAGCTATCCAACATCATTTGCTTTACGGGATTTAAAAATTGAGAATCCCATTCGGCATTACTTTTTATTAGATTCTGAGGCTCAAAAGTTAATTTAATCCATTCTTCTGCAATCTTTTCACTGCTTAAGGTATTGTCCCAAGCTAAGCGCCCAAATGCAAACCAATTTGCCTGACCAAAGTTGTATCCACACCAATTATTAGCTAAACCAATATTTGCTACGCCTGCAATTGCTGAGTATTTTTGGTTAAAAATACTGCCATCGGTAGTTTTTGCAACAGTACTATTTTTGCCGGCTTGGTAAGTATCAGATTTTAAAAATTCCTCCCACATGGGTGCCAAAAAAGCCAATTGATTAGCATGGCCTAAATATTCCTGGGTAATTTGAACCTCCACCATGGTTGTTGTTTTTTTCATTGCCCCAAAAAGCGGACTAAATGGTTCGCGAGGTTGAAAATCTATTGGTCCGTTTTTTACCTGAACAATCACATTATCGTTAAACTTTCCATCAAAGGGCATAAACTCATTGTAAGCTTGTTTTGCCCGATCTTCTTTATCTGATGGACTGTAAACGAAAGCTCTCCACATTACGATTCCACCATAAGGTTTTAAAGCATCGGCCATCATGTTAGCACCATCAGCATGTGTACGTCCAAAATCTTGAGGACCAGGCTGCCCTTCGCTATTTGCTTTTACCAAAAAACCTCCAAAATCTGGTACTAAGCCATAAATTTCTTTAGCTTTTGCTACCCACCAAGCTTTAACTTTCGGATTTAACGGGTCTGATGTCTCTAAACCTCCCAAACTAGCTGGTGAAGAAAAATTGACTGATAAATAAGTAGTAATTCCGTAAGCTCTTAATTCATCAGCTATAGCTTTAAAACGCAGCAGATTTTGCTTAGAAAGTATTTTTGGAGAAGCATTTACATTATTTAATACTGCTCCGTTAATGCCTACAGAAGCATTTGCTCTAGCATATTCTTGCCATCTTTTAAGGTCATTTTGGGTGATAGTGACATTTGCATCGCCCTTCCAAAAAATGGAATTCCCAGCATAACCACGCTCAACAGAACCATCTAAATTATCCCAATGGTTTAAAATTCGATTTTGGTAGGATGGATTATAAACCTTGTAATTAACATTTTTTTGCGAGTTTTGCTGACGTAATAATTCAAAAGTACCATATAATAAACCAATTTCTGAATTGGCTTCAATGCTGCTTTCGGTTAGCTTAAAACCATCTTTTTTTATCTCTGAATTTTTCTTTATAATCAATTCGATTTTAGAATTTGACTCACTTTGCCAACCATTTTTTAATTCCTCAATAGCTTTATTAATGAGCTCAGATCTTTTAGATGATATTACAGTAACTGACTTAGCAGGCTTTGATTTTAACCATAATTGATGGGCATCATCGGCCATTAAATGATGGTTTAAAAGAATGCTTAAAAACAGACAAATAATTTTTTTCATATTTCGATTTAAATTATCTGATGTTTAAAGTCTTTTTAACTGTATTACTTGTGGTCTCGTTTTTCTCATCAGGCTGCGAGCCACCTACAAACAAATTTAAACTCCCGTTTAACGGCTTCGATTCGCCCGATTCATCAACATAAGATAAATCTTGAGGGGTTAGGGTAAAGCTTACTCTTTTTGTTTCGCCGGATTTTAAAGATATTCTTTTGAAACCTTTTAAAGATTTAAGAGCCGTTTTTATTTCGCTATTTTGATTCATTAAATACAATTGCGGAACCTCCTCTCCTGCTAAAGCGCCTGTATTTTTTATCTTCACTGAAATATTTAACAGGCCAGCATCATCAGTATTTTTACTGATTTTTAAACCACTATATTTAAAATTGGTATAGCTTAAACCATATCCGAAACCATATAAAGGAGTTCCTTTAAAATAACGATAAGTACGATTAGCCATTCCATAATCTTCAAATGAGGCTAAATCAGCATCACTTTTATAAAAAGTTATTGGTAATCTTCCAGCAGGATTATAATCTCCAAAAATCACATCAGATAAAGCTTCACCAGCAGCCTGACCACCATACCAAGCGTTAACAATAGCAGGTACATTTTCAGATTCCCAAGGTGTAGCAATAGCACTTCCGGTCATCATTACAAAAACCAATGGTTTCCCTGTTTGGTTGATTGCCTTCATTAAATCAGTTTGTACTTTGGGTAACATGATAGATGTTCTATCGCCACCTAAAAACCCTGGATAATTCACCGTCATTTCTTCGCCTTCTAATTGCGGAGAGATTCCACCAACAAAAATATAAACATCGGCATCGCTAGTTCTTTGTATTAGTGCGTTAAAATCTGTACGCTGGTAATCGCCAACGCTTAATCTTACATTTCCCTTACCTTCGCCTTGCCAATATTCTACTTTTAAAGCATAAGTAGAGTCTTTTTTAACATCAAACTTTAAAGTTTTAGCACCCCATCTGTTTCTGGTCCAAGCATTTATTAATAGCTTATTATTAATGTAAAAACGATAACCATCATCTGCTTCCAATTCAAAAGTTAAACTTTCTGATTTTTCAGCTTTAAAATCAGTCACATAACGAGCAGAAAAATTATTCGCATTTAATACGCCTTCAATTTTCTCGCCTTCTTGCCAAAGGTGATTTAAATCTTTTTCTCTTTTTGAGATAACTGGATTACCATTTAACTCTTTATTATTAAAATACTCGGCTTTAAAACCTGATGTATTTTCGAAAGAATAAAACCTGCTTAAATCTCTGTAAACTAACAAAGTATCATTAGTAAAATTTACTGCTTTCTCATAAACTATTTCAGTATCTTTTCCTACTTTATCTTTAATACCTTGTAAAATGGTTGTTAATTTAGTAGGTATACCATTGTAATTTCCTAAAATAGAGATGGAGTTATCAGCGTTTGGACCTAAAACCACAATCTTTTTTAAGCTTTTGCTTAATGGTAAAACTTTATTTTGATTTTTTAATAAAACTATAGATTGTTGAGCCATTTTTAAAGCATGAGCTTTATGCTCAGGAGCTTCTAATTTTGAGATTGGCATTTGTGCATACTTAACTAACGCAGGTGGATCGAACATTCCTAATCTAAAACGAATCATGAATAAACGTTCTACAGAAACATCTATCTGATTTTCTTTAATTAATCCTTCTTTTACAGCCGTAACTAAAGCTTTGTAAGCCTCGGTTCCACAATCTAAATCTGTTCCATGAAAAACAGCATCTGCGGAGGCACTTGCAGCATTTGGATGTGTTTTATGATTTTTAAAAAAATCATCAATTGCCCAGCAATCCGAAGTTACATAACCTTTAAATCCCCACTGATTTCTAAGAATATCTGTCATTAAAATATCGCTTGCACAACAAGGTTGTGTTCTAAAAGCGTTATAAGCACACATTACACCAGCTACTTTAGAATCTACCACTAACTTTTTAAAAGCGGGTAAGTAGGTGTCCCATAAGTCATAAGCGTTAACATCAACATCAAAAACATGGCGAGAAGGTTCTGGACCGCTATGTACTGCATAATGTTTTGCGCAAGCAGCCGCTAGCAAATACTTAGAATCATTTCCTTGTAATCCTCTTACGAAAGCATCGCCAAGCATAGAAGTTAAAAAAGGATCTTCACCATATGTTTCTTGCCCTCTTCCCCACCGTGGATCCCTAAAAATATTAATATTTGGTGTCCAATACGTCAAGCCTAAATATCTTTCGTTTGTTCTTTCAGTTTCTACCGCTTTGTTATAAATAGCCCGGCCTTCTAAAGCCGAATAATGAGCCATCTTAAATAAAGAAGTGCTATCAAAAGTTGCTGCCATAGCAATAGCTTGTGGATAAACGGTTACCCTAAACGGCGTACGAGCAACTCCATGTAAAGTTTCGTTCCACCAATCGTAAGCAGGTATTTGTAAACGAGGAATTGCAGGTGAAGAGTTTAACATTTGCGATACTTTTTCTTCTAAAGTCATCCTAGAAACTAGGTCAGCAACTCTCTCCTCAAACGTAAGACTATAATTTTGATAAGGAAAAACTGTGTTTTGTGCTTTTGATGAATGAGGAGCACAAAAAGCCACTATAACAGTAACGGTAAACAAAAAAATATTCTTTTTCATTAAATAATAATTGAATAAAATAATTAAAATGTACAGCCTTATTTATTATTTAGTAGCAGCTGCATACGGATCGATTTCTAAAATTTTTCCTTCTTTATCATATTTTAATTCCGTTACTTTCACATTTCTAAGGTGCGTTTTACCTTTAGATATTTGGGTGTCGTGGTAAAACAAAAACCATTTATTTTTAAAATTAACTATAGAATGGTGAGTTGTCCAACCAATAACTGGTCTCATAATCACACCCTGATAGGTAAATGGTCCGTATGGGTTATCACCAATAGCATAACATAATAAATGAGTATCTCCTGTTGAATAAGAAAAGTAATATTTACCATTGTATTTATGCATCCAAGAAGCTTCGAAAAAGCGTTTTTCATGGTCACCCCCCAAAAACTCTTTACCATTCTCATCTACAATTTTAACATCTTTTGGTAGCTCGGCAAACTCTGTCATATTATCTGCTAGCCTAGCAATTTTTGGTGCCAAAGCTGGCTGATTGTCTTTTTCTAAATCAGTTGCAGATGCATTTGCATCAAATGTCCCAGTTGCCCATTTTTGCAATTGTCCACCCCAAATACCGCCAAAATACATATATGATTTTCCATCTGTATCGGTAAATACTGCAGGATCTATACTGAAACTATTTTTGATATATTGTGGGTTTGCTTTAAAAGGCCCCTGAGGCTTACTACCTTCTGCAACACCGATTCTAAATATGCCCTCTTTGTCTCGAGCAGGGAAATAAAAATAATACTTGCCATTTTTATAAGCGATGTCTGGAGCCCAAAGTTGGCCACTTGCCCAGGGCACATCCTCAACTGAAAGTACCATTCCGTGATCAGTAACATCACCACCAACACTATCCATTGAATAAACGTAGTAGTCTTTCATAGCAAAATGATCTCCATTATCATTTTCAGGTACACCAGCATCATAATCATGAGAGGGATAAACAAATATTTTTCCATCAAAAACATGAGCAGAGGGATCGGCACTAAAACGTTGTGTAATTAAAGGCTGTGAAATTGAATTTGCAAAAGATGGCGTATCAACTAAGCTGTTTTCAGCTACATTATCTGCATTTCCATTGGCGTTTTTTTGCCCACAAGAATAAATTGTGCAAGCAATTGCAGTAATTAAAAAATATTTAGATTTCATAAAATTGAATTTTATTTTGCCTAACAATTGAATAAATTATTAGGCGGATTATGAATTTGACTTTCGGCTTTTATAATTTAGTTGGTTATTATTACGATTGTAAAATTAGTTGCAGAGACGGGCAGCTAGGCTTATTATTGAATAAATGTATAGAACAAATGTTCAAATAGATAATTAAGGAACGGTTTTCAATAACTTAATCGTAGCATTTATAAATTAGGGAATAAGAACACTTAGGTAATTAGACTCAATAAGAGCATTTAGTTATTTTATTAAGAAAGCTTTGGGATACCAGTATTCGTGAGTTAAATACTTTAAAAATTACGGTGATGAACTATATGACTAAAAATTACTTTTCATCCTAACACCAATTATCACAGCTGATAAAACGGTGAGTATTCCAACAATAATGATTGCGTAATTGATTCCTAAAAAGTCTGCAACTATACCAGAAACTATAGCACCAAAAGCATAACCCAAATCTCGCCACAGCCTAAATATGCCAATACTTTCTGCTCTTTCTTTAGGATGACTAACTTGTGCAATGGTTGCGATAAAAGTTGGATAAACTAATGCGGTACCTAAACCCAATAGTGCGGCAAGACTAAATAAGGAGATAAAATCATCCATAAATGGCATTACCAAAATCACTAAACCTTGTAGGAACATCCCTAAAAACAAAATACGTTTCTTATGATAGATATCGGCTAGTTTACCTGTAAAAACCTGACTTATACCCCATACCATAGGATAAATTGCTGTAATAAGTCCTACATCATAAGCTGAGAATTTAAGAGAAAATAAAAAAACAGGTAGAATTCCCCACATCATTCCATCATTTAAATTATTAACCAAACCCGCTTGTGTTACAGCGCTTAGAGTTTTATTCTTAAAAGTTGTCTCTAAAAATATATGATGAGAATTATTACTGCTCTTAGATACTACCAATCTACTTTCTGCATTTACAAATTCTTGAGTGTCGTTTACAGCCCAAAAACTTATCATAAAACCTGAAACAGACATCAAAACACCTAAATAAAAAATATATGGTGTAAAACCGTATTTACCAGCTAAGTAAGATGATAAAAATGAAGCTAAACCAACTGCTAAATAACCAGCAAACTCATTTAGTCCCATAGCAAAACCTCTATCTTTCTCACCAACCAAATCTATTTTCATCAAAATGGTTGTACTCCATGTTATTCCTTGGCTAATACCCAATAAAACATTTGCAAAAGTCACCCAATTCCAAGTGGGGGCATAAATTAATAAGAATGGAATAGGTATAGCTATAAGCCATCCTATTAAAAGGATAGATTTACGACCGTATTGATTAACTAATTTACCTGTAAAATAGTTAGTAAAAGCTTTAGAAATACCAAATGCAATTATAAAAGATAGAATAGCTGTTTTAGACTGTATCCCAAATATTTCATGAGCAAAATTGGGCAATATGCTTCTTTCTAACCCTACCATTCCCCCTACGAAAGCATTTACAATAACCAATAGGGTAAATTGCTTCCAATTGGCTTTAAGTCCGAATTTTATTGGCGTAGTCATGAAATATGATGGCTATTAAAAAGAAACATCCCGAAGCAAAAGCTTCGAGACGTTTGGAAAGTGTTTTAAATATTAATGAGGCAACTTATCTTTTATAACCCCATAAAGATATGTTCCGCCTAATGCGCCAGCTATGACAATAAGCATAGCAAAATAACCATAACCCACATTTACAAACATAGGCCCAGGGCAAGCGCCTGTTAAAGCCCAACCTAAGCCAAAAATGGTGCCTCCTAGGATGTACTTTTTCCAGCTTTTATCTTTATCCTGAAAAACGATGGGATTACCTTCTGTATCTCTTAAACCTAACTTTTTGATTAAGAAAACGGCTAATACACCTAAGGTTACTGCGGTACCAATAATACCATACATATGGAAAGATTGAAAGCGAAACATTTCTTGGATACGATACCAAGATATAGCTTCTGATTTAGCCATAATGATTCCAAAAACAACACCTGCTAGTATAAATTTTAATCCTTTCATGTCTTAGAATATTAATGGTAAAATAAAATATGTCATGGCTAAGCCTCCTATAAAAAAGCCTATTACTGCTACTAAAGAAGGTATTTGTAAATTTGATAAACCACTGATAGCATGGCCAGAGGTACAACCACCAGCGTATCTTGATCCAAAACCTACTAATAAACCACCTATCAATAATACCAATATGCCTTTAAAAGAAGTGGCAAACTCTAGCCCAAAAATATGAGAAGGGTTTAGTTGACCATCAAATGTAATTCCTAACGCTGCTAAATCTTGTATGGTTGATGCTGAAAGTGCTAAAGGCTCATCATTTCTTAAAAAAGTTGAGGCTATAGTACCGCCAATTATTGATCCTAACAAGAAGAGTAAATTCCATTTTTGAGTTCTCCAATCAAAATCAAAAAACTTAACTTTTTTGCCTGCACCTGCTATGCTACACATGGTTCTAAGGTTTGATGAAAAACCAAACGATTTCCCGTAAAACAATAATAAAACCATCATAAAAGCTATGGCCGCACCAGATACATACCATGGCCATGGCTGTTGTAATATTTCTAACATAATTAATTATTTAAATGATAAGTAAGAACTGGCTTAGCGCAATGATTTATTAAACGCTCTGCCACGCTACCAAATAACAAATGACTAAAACCTTTACGACCATGCGTTCCTATGCACACCAAATCCATCTCATGGTCTTTATTGAAATTGTATACGCCTTCATCAACCTGATCATCTGAGTGAAGAAAAACGTTATAGTTTTCTAGGTTATTGATGGCGGCAAACTCTCGCATATTCTGCTCTATATCTGCTATCATACCTATTTCATTAGGTTTTAAGATATGTAGTAAATTAATAAAAGCATCTTCATCAGCAATTTTATAGATAAAATCTAGTTGATGATGTGTACTTGGTTTTTCAAAATCTAACAATAATAAAACCTGCTGAAGCTTGGCCGGGGTACTATATTGGTTTACCGTAATGATAGGCACTGCAGCGCCTCTTGCAACATGTTGTGCTTCAGAGCCTACTAAATGCTCCATCAAACCAGAAGAACCTTTTGTTCCCATAATGATAACATCTACACCTAACTCTACCGCCATTTCATTAATGGTGGAGGTAATAGCTCCCTTTTTTAGAAGATAATCAAACTTCCAGTTTAACTGTAAAGCTTTAAACTTTTGTTTTGCATCTTCTATTTGGGCCAATACCTTGTTTTCTGCCGCTTCTTCATCTAAAATATTCCCACTTGCAGGTATAACATGTAATAAAGTGACCTGAGTATTTACCTTATTTTGAAGTAAGTTAACTACAGCATCTGCTGCGTGAAATGTAGCAGAAAAATCGGTTGGTACTAAAATTTTTAATGTTTCCATGTTTATTAAGATTTCATGGTGCTTGGACAAACATAAGCACTGATGTTAAATTTTTCGGTTTCTTTAATGGCTTTAAAGCCGCCTTTTACATCTATTAATTTATCAAACCCACGGGCTCTTAATATCGAATTAAAAATCATAGAGCGGTAACCTCCTGCACAGTGTACGTAATAAGTTTTATCCTTATCTAAAGTGCTCATTTGGTTATTGATATAATCTAAAGCTACGTTTTCTGCATCAATAATATGCTCTGCAAAATACTCGGTATCTTTTCTCACGTCAACAATATTTACAGCTTCGCCCGATGCTATTTTCTGAGCCAATTCATCAGCAGAAACAGATGCTATTTTATCTATCTCTTTACCGGCTGCTTCCCAAGCTTTCATACCCCCTGCTAAATAACCAATAGCAGCATCATAACCTACTCTTGCTAAACGGGTTACAACTTCTTCTTCCCTACCTTCATCGGTTATTAATAATATTTCTTGTTTGATATCTGGAATTAAAGAACCCACCCAAGGTGCAAAATTACCATCGATACCTATATTGATAGCGTTAGGGATAAAACCTGCTGCAAAAGTTTGTGCATCTCTAGTATCTAACAAAACAGCACCTGTTTCATTAGCGGCCGCTTCAAAAGCATCCGGAGATAAAGCCTGCGTACCTTTTTCCAAAACTTTCTCAAAACTTTCATAACCTTCTTTATTCATTTTCACGTTTTCTGGGAAATAAGCTGGCGGCGGAGTTAAACCATCTGTAACTTCTTTCACAAACTCTTCTTTGGTCATGTTTGCTCTTAAAGCATAGTTGTATTTTTTCTGATTGCCCAAAGTATCGGTAGTTTCTTTGCTCATGTTTTTACCACAGGCAGAACCTGCACCATGTGCCGGATATACGGTAACCTCATCTGGCAAAGTCATGACTTTATTTCTTAAAGAATCAAACAAAGTAGCTGCTAGCTCTTCTTGTGTCATGTGAGCAGCTTTTTGGGCTAAATCTGGCCGACCAACATCGCCAATAAATAACGTATCGCCAGAGAATAGGGCGGTTTCTTTTCCGTCTTTATCTAACAATAAATAACAGCTAGACTCCATGGTATGGCCTGGAGTATGCAATACTTTAAAGCTGATATCGCCAAGTTTGAAAATTTCTCCATCTGTAGCTATATGTGCATCAAAACTTGGGTTTGCCTGAGGGCCATAAATAATTTTAGCACCTGTTTGCTTACTTAAATCAACATGGCCAGACACAAAATCTGCATGAAAATGCGTCTCAAAAATGTATTTAATAGTAGCGCCATTGGCTTTAGTTTTTTCTATGTAAGGACCAACTTCTCTTAAAGGATCTATAATGGCGGCTTCATTACCTGATTGAATGTAGTATGCACCTTGTGCTAAACATCCGGTATAAATTTGCTCTATTATCATATATGTATTTTTTAATTTTTCTATTTATTACTTCAAATTTCGGCTTTATATATTTCTCATTTAGTGACATTTATCACCTAAGGGAAATTATAAATATATTTCTTTGATGAGGATGTACACCCCCATGATTAAAACAAACCATCCAAAACCTTTTTTAAGTTTAGCGCTTGTTATTTTTTTGCTTATTATGCCTCCAATAAATATTCCTGCTATTGCTATAGCGCTTATGGTTAACAAGAAAATCCAATCGATTTGAAAATGGCCTAAATCTCCGACAAAACCTATTAAAGAGTTTAAAGCAATGATGAGTAAAGAAGTACCTATCGCTTTTTTCATAGGCAGTTTCACTAAAAAAACCAGTGCCGGTATTAATAAAAAACCACCTCCGGCACCTAAAATACCGGTAATAATACCAATGGCAACACCGTATCCTAATAGCTTTAAAAATTTAATACAATCTGTACATTCTTTTTCTGGCGCTATCATTTGGTTGTTTTTTATCATGCTTAAAGATGCTGCTAGCATTAAAATAGCAAACAAAACCATGGTAAAAACAGATGAAGTAAATTCAAAACCTGCTATAGTAAATAGGTGGTGCGGGATATTTGGAACTAAAAATTTTCTTGTTAAAAAAACGGTGATGATAGAGGCAGCACCAAAATATAAAGCGGTTTTAACACTTACCAAATTATTTTTAAAATTGCTGTAAGAACCAATTAAGCTGGTTATGCCTACTATAAATAAAGAATAAGAAGTGGCTAATAATGGATGTATTCCAAATAAATAAACCAGTACCGGAACTGTTAATATAGAGCCGCCGCCGCCAATTAAGCCCAATGAAACACCAATAAGAGCCGAAGCTAAGTAACCTGCTATTTCCATTTATTGTAATTTACAACAAAGATGCTGCAATGGCTACTGCTTATTGGTGACTTTTGTCACATCCTTAAAAAAACGTCAAAAAAAATTATTTTAACCACTCTACATAGTTGCGATGTAAAATAACATGTCCCCGCTGTTCTATCTTTTTCAGTAATCTGGATATGACCTCTCTGGATGAGTTTAAATCGGCCGCAATTTCTTGATGTGTTAAGGGTAATTGCTTGGTATTGAGTTTTTCTACTTGTTTTTTGAGGTAGAACATCAAGCGTTCATCTAAACCTTTAAATGCTACGCTATCTATCACTTGTAAAAGTTCTTCAAAGCGGCTTCTATAAGTTTCAAGCGTAAAGTAATACCAGGTTTTGTAATTACGTACCAAATCGTCCATAATTTCTATGGGGATAGATAAAACCGTGGTCTTTTCTACCGCTTTAGCCATTACCTCGCTGGTTTCTTGTTTGGTGGCACATATTAAAGACAAAGCACATGCATTACCGGGTTCTAGATAGTACATAAAAAATTCGCCGCCATCTTCGCCTTGTCTGTAAAGTTTTACCTTACCGGCTACTACCAGCATCGTAGAACGAAAATACTGCCCCGGCTGCATCATCAACTCTCCAGTTTCAAATGTTTTGATGCTAGTATGTTGTGCTAGCTTCTCTTTTAAAGCCAGTTCAAACTGAGGAAAATATTGTTGAAGATAATCGTTTGCAGAAAGGTTTGCCATCATCTGTACCTAATGAATTTTTTCTAAGATAAAGCTTTTACCTTTTTGATATGAGTTTTTAAACTTTTATGATGATGATTTAACAAATTTAAATCGGCTTAAAGCCAAATAACAGGATATTTGATAACTAAATTTCTAATAACTTCTTCTACCTGGGGTTGATGATTTAAAGTAGCCCAAGTTTTAAACCACTGGTTTTGTTTGAAAGCATTTGCCCCAAAAACCAATGCTGGTTGCGCAACAGGCCACTCGTTCCAATACATGACATCGGGTTTTAATGGCCATTTACTTTTATCAGTTAGGTAAGGATATAAAAAAGTGATACCTTTTTGGATAGATTTTCCATCCTCTGTTTTATAAGCCCATAAATTATCTTGAGGGGTTGATAATATTTGGCAAAGCGTGGCCATAGCATCTAAATTAAATAGCGAATAACCATAAGGTTTGGTACGAGCCATTTCTAAAGGAAAACTTCCATCTAACGCCATTTGATTAGGTAATAAAACAGTTTTATATCTATTTCTACAAAATTCTAGAAGCTTTTCATCGCCAGTTAGTTTAGCAAAAGAAGCTACCTGCATGGTAAAGCAAGTACCATGATTATTTTTAGCTTCCATTTCTGCATTACCATATGGATGTGTCATTAGCCAGTTCAAATATTGGGTAAACCAATTTTTTATGGCTTTTAAATCTTCTTGTAAAATTCCTTTTTCCATTACGATTACACCTTGTGCAACATCCATGAGGTGAATGGTATCAATAATACCGATTCCTCTGCCTGTAAAACGGCCTTTTATGGCCTGTGCATATAAAAGATGAGGATTCATCTTTGTATCAGCATTTATAAACCAAGCTTTTAAATGTTTTACAGCATGGTTGATATATTTTTTATCTCCGGTTAGCTTGTAAGCTGATGCTAAAGAGCCAATAATTTTACCTAACCTAATCACCGCAAAACGGTGCGCCACAAAATTATCTGGATTGGTTAAACCATCCTTTTGTATATAGGGTCCATTAGGATTTTGTGGGTCTGGCCACCAATAATCGCCTTCTGAGTAAAAATCATTTTTGCCTCCAGCACTTCTTGGTGATGTGCTTGCTGTTATGGTAACAGGTTGCTCTTTTAAAGCCCATGCAGCCTCATCAAGTATTTGTTTTTTTAATACTTTGGTGATTTTTTTTTCTAATGGAGAATTAGAATATACAAAAAGTGGAAAGATAAGAATAATGAGCAAAAACAATTTCCTTATAATATGCATAGCTTATGTTGTTTCAAATTGAATAAAATTTAAGGTATATAGTTAAAATTAGTCTGGATTAACATCACGATAATCCCTTTCAAATAAGTATTAGAAGCCTTAATAGTTATTTCTAGCTGCTGCCCAAGCTGGCCCAATCTTTTCTATTAACCAAAATGGCTTTTTCAAATTATTTTTAAATTGCCATACCCCATCAGACTTTACCAATTCTTGTGTGCTTTTAACAAAACCTTGGGTTAAAGTAGCGCCAACAAGTTGATTATTTTGTATTTGTAGGTTTTTAGGTTGATCCTCAAATGTGGTTAACTTTGGTGAATTAGAGATATAATTATCTATAATTTTAACCCCGTCTGGTACTAGAATACGTGTACTATTTTTTCCAGAACCTAAATTAAAAGCTTCGGTACAGTCTAAAATCATATTCTTGCTGATAAGGGCATTTTTAACTTGCCAGTATTCATTAAGTTTTGGGTTCTCAACAGCATTCATCACAGAAACGGCGGCTCTTAAACCTGTTCCGGTTAAGCCATGTAAATAATTACCTTCTACTTTTTGGTTTTCACCGATGATTCTGATACCTCCTGTATTTTTCTTTTTATTACCGATGAAATAGTTATCTAACACTTCAGAAAAATTACCATGTCTAAAGGTTAAGGTGCCATCGCACTCGTAAAAAAGGTTATTCTTAATGGTATTATGACCAGATTTTATAGATATAATCTCTGTTTCCCCATCGCATTTATCAAAAATATTATGAGATACGTTGGTGTAAGAATCATGCATAGACCAATCACTCGTACCTATTCTAATGGTTTCCCCGCCGTTAGCATCTAAAGGCGGACGAGGACCAAAATAATTATGGTCTATTTGGTGATAGTTAGGCTTATCTGCCAACCAAACTACCAGCGTTGTACCCATATGGTTTTTACCTTTAAGCTCGCAATGGTCTACCCTATTGTTGTTTCCATATAAAGAAACCCATTTATAATCGGTTTCTTTTGAAGGCGGGTTGTAGTTGATAACACTGCTATTGGTTAATCTACAATTAGACGATGTTGCCGAAAATTGCACTACATGGCCTTTGTCTAGGTAACCATCGGCGAAAGCCAAACCATCTACAACTAGCCATTCGCCATCAATTCTTAAATTTGAACTTCCTGTCAATTTTATTTTGCCTGGGCTTGCTGTGGTTAAAATTATAGGTTGCTCTTTGGTGCCCTTTCCTTTGAAATTTAATTGTTGGTTAGACCAATCGCCCGCTTGCATTACTACTTTATCGCCCGGTTTTAATATCAAGGCATTTAACTCGGCAACAGATTTAATTTTATAAACCTTCCCTTGTAAAACCGTTTTCTTTTCTATGTCAGAGCCCAATTTAGGTGTACTAGCATGAACCATAATAGCATTGCTTAAGCCAATGATGAATAAGATTTTGATGATATTTTTAGTTTTCATGTTGTTGAGGTTTATTATAATTTGGCGCCTAAAGTTCTCCCTGTTGTTGATTTATCTGACAAAGCAGACCCCGGTTTAAGATTGAAATTAAAAGAAGAACTGTCTATAAAATCGGGTTTAATTTGATAGATATTTTTACCTGCCACAGTGCCGTAAAAAGAGTCTATCCTGCCAGAATTATAGAAATTGCAATCATCTACTTTGATATCATCCCATCTAAACTCTCTAAATTCTATAGAGCGCCCGCCTTGCCCACTATTCATAAAAATACTATTGGTAACCGCAGCTTGTTGCGCACCCGATAGGCGTACAACAGTACCTTGCTCTCTATTTTCTATTTCGTTAAAAGTGCAATAATCTATAGTTAGAAATGGCCCTAAAGTACTTTCGTCATTACCACCACGGTATACATTAATAGCAGAGCCTAAAATATTGGTAAACACACAGTTTTTGATGATGGTATTTTCTACCCCATATATCCCTTTGTCTTCCTTCTCCTCGGCCAAATTAATACCCATACCAGAAATATTTCTAAATAAAGAGTTGGTGATTAGCAAGGTATCTGCAAAAGTGCTTTTACTTGCTTTAAAGCCAGAGAAAGTGCTTTCGTTATAATCGTAAAACTCGCAACCATCTATTTTTACGTTGTAATGCTTGTTCATAGCTTGGTCTGTAGAGCGTATACCGCATTGCACATCGCCATAGCTTTCAAAAGCTCCTTTAAAAGCTAAACCTTTTACAGCTAAAGAGCCGCCGTTAGCAATGGTAATAAAAGCGGGAAGTGTTTTAAAACTACTGTTTACCAAAATTGGTTTGCTTTTTAAGCTTTTATCGGCTGTTAAATACAGCATTTTATCTAAAACTATTTCTTTATCTAGCTTATAAAAAGTAGCATCTGTAAAGCAAATGGTATCGCCAGAAATGGCATTTGCAATAAGTTTATGAATTTGTTGGCTTTGAGCCGATGCTAAACTAAAAGTCTTATTAGCTCTTGAAGATTTAACTTCTTCTTGTACATACCAACCAGCTCCGGTTTGCGATTTCTGTACAAAAGGTAGCTTTTTCACATCAGCACCATAATTTTTATGATAAGGGATGCTTAAAGTATCTTTTTTTTGATGATTTACTTTGATAAGAGTAAAGCCATCTGTTAATGGGGCTATAGCCGAGTTTACAACAGCGTTATTTACCAAACTAATTCCTTTATCTTTATTGGTATCCTCAATTAAATTCCCTGTAGGATTTACCATTAAATTACTAGAAAATGTAACGCTTTGAGGCGATAAAGTCCGCTCGGCATCTTTACCAGCGCCAAATAAAACTGGTCCGCAATTGATAAAAGTGTTGCGCTCTATATTAGCATCCTTAACCTGATAATATCTGTTAATTAAAGAATTAGGAACGCCGTTCATGACGGCTAAAGCAGAGCGAAAAGCTGTTCCTCTTAAATCTTTAAATACATTATTAAAAACCTTATGCCCAGGATTAATCACCCTAACTCCGCCCGTAAAAGGTTTATGATTGCCTAAAAATAAATTCCCTTCTACGGTATTGTTTGAGCCATGTCTTAATACTAATGAGCCTTCACACTCGTAAAAAGTATTGAAACTGATGTTATTTTCGCCAGACTTAATGGATACAATTTCTACTTCGCCATTACATCTTTCAAAATAATTGTTGATGATTTGAGTGCGAGATGCGGTTAAAGAATAGCGTGAAACGCCTATCCTAATAGTTTCCCCACCGTTAGACCCAAAACGTTGTCGACCTTTAAAATAATTAGCATCTATACTATGGTAATTTTCCTGACTGCGTTCATCGTTTAATTCGGCAATGATAACGGGTCCGCCACTTAGTTTATCCACAAAAGTACAATGGTCTACCCGATTGCGTTTACCCCAAAAAACCACCCAAACATCGTTTTTAAAACGCTCTGGCTGACTAAAATCTTCTATCACAGATTCTGTTAGTCGGCAATAATTGGCCAATAAATCATTATTAATTCTAAAAGTTACCACCTCTCTTTGCGGGCTGTACCCATTTTTAAAATGCAAGCCTTTAATGATTAAATGTTCGCCTGCGATACGCAGAAAGGATTGCCCGGTAATGATTACTTTTTTTGCCTCTTTAGGCATAATCACAATAGGTTTTAAGGCAGTTCCTTTCCCATAAATGGTTAAAGCAACATTTTTCCATTCTTGATTTGCTAAAAAAACCGTATCGCCTGGCTTAGCTTGTTTAACAGCGTCTTCTAAGGCATCAGCATCTTTAACTATCTTACTTTGCGCCCAAACAAAAGGACTATAAAACAGCAATAAGAAGTATAAAATTATCTTCATGATGGAATGGTTTAGGGAGTGAGCGTGTGAATTATAGCGAGGGCTTAACATAAATGCTTTGAGGATATTCAAAACCCTCAAAGCATTAAAATAATTTAGGAGAAACTGATACCTCCGTTAATATCAATATTATTACCAGTAAGGTAAGAAGACTCATCTGAAGCTAAATATGCTACCAAATCTGCCACTTCTTCTGCTCTACCTTCTCTTTTAACAGCTGTTGCAGCAGCAACATTAACCCTAACTTCTGGCTTGGTGAAACTGTCATGAAAAGCAGTAGCTATCATCCCTGGTGCTACAGCATTTACACGAATGCCTTTAGGACCTAACTCTTTTGCTAATGCTCTGGTATAGGTCATGATAGCACCTTTAGAAGTAGCATAAGCACTTGCTCCTGGGCCACCGCCATCTCTTCCGGCTAAAGAAGAAAAATTAATGATAGCAGAACCAGCCGGCATAAAAGGAATCACGTTCTTAACAGCTAAAAACACCGATTTTAGGTTCAAACTCATCACATAATCCCAAAAATCTTCGTCCATTTCTAGGGTAGCTTTTCTGGCTACTAAACCGCCAGCAACATTAACTAAAACATGAATTTCATTGCCAAAAGCAGCTTTTGTTTCTGCTACTAATTGCTCTACTTCGGCAGCTTTTGTCATATCTGCTTTTACAATGATACCTTCGCCACCTACTTCTTTAACTAATCTTAAAGTTTCGTTGGCATTATCTTCATTACCTAAATAATTGATAACAACTTTTGCTCCCTCTTTTGCTAATTGTACAGAAACTGCTCTTCCAATATCTCTTGAACCGCCTGTGATAATGGCTACTTTATTTTTAAACGCATGCTATAATTTATTTAAGATTTTAATTTTTTTGTTGTGATGTATTTAATGCTTATCCACGAAAGTGGAACTAAAACTGCTGCTAATACAAAGAATGAAACATAGCTAGTTTGTGTAATAACTGGCACTGCCCATGTAGTTAGTAAAGTACCTGCCACGGCTGCTGTACCCGCCATGCCTGCCACTACGCCAACATTTTTTCCGTTAAAATAATCGCTAGGTAAGGTTTGCAAATTGCCAATTAGAAACTGAAAGCCAAACAAGGTGGTACCTATTAATAGCATGGCCAATGTTGGCAGCTCTTTTAAACTTCCTAAGAAATAGACAATGGCTGTTAAAGAAATAATCATCACAAAACAACCAATAGCAATAGCATATTTACGAGCTTTTTCAGCAAACATTCCATTTTTTATAAGCCTTGATGAATAATAACCACCTGCCAAACTACCAATGGCAGCAAACAAATACGGTAACCAAGTAAAAGCGCCTATTTGCTTAATATCAAACATGAATTGTTCTTTTAAAAAGGTTGGCAGCCAGGTAACAAAAAGCCACCAAACAGGATCTATAAAGAACCTAGCCATGATAATACCCCAAGTATTTCTAAATTTCAACAGCTCTTTCCATCCTAAAATAGGCGCTTCAACAGCTGCTTCTGTAAGATGCGTTGTTGTGGGCTTTGCTAAAATATGCACTCTTTCATCTTCTGTTAACCAAGGGTGTTTATCTGGCGTGGCTTTGTTAACTATTAACCAAGGCACTACCCAAATAATACCTAAACCTGCTATTAATACAAAGGTTAATTTCCAACCAAAAGCAATATAAAGAAGCGCAATAATAGGTGCCGATACCACCGAGCCTAAAGCTGCTCCTGCGTTAAATATACCTTGTGCTATAGCTCTTTCTTTGGCAGGAAACCATTCTGCATTACTTTTTGTTGCCCCTGGCCAGTTTCCTGCTTCGCTAAAACCTAGCATAAACCTAAAAATATTGAAAGACATCAATGATTTTGCAAAAGCATGTAAGGCTATAGAAATACTCCACCCGATGATAGAAATCGTCATCCCTAAACGCGTTCCAATAGCATCCATAAGTTTACCTGTAAAGGTTTGTCCTAAGGCATAGGCAATCATAAAAAAGGTAGTGATGAGTGCTAAAGCACTTTTATTATCCGCATCAGCGATACCAAATTCTTTATAAATGTATGGCCATAAGATGTTTATAGCACTTCTATCAACGTAATTGATAATGGTTGCAATGCCTATTAAAGCTATTATGTACCAACGTAATCCTTTTACTTTCATGTTTCTTATTTTTACTGATGGATACCTAACTCTTTAAGAAAATTCATGATAGCAGCGTTAACTTCTGAGTTTTTCTCTTGCGGGAATTTCCCATGTTCGCCGCCTTCTACCGTGATAAAGGTATTTTTAACGCCCATTTCATCTAATTTTTTCTTGAGCTTTACAGATTGCTGATAGCTAACAACTGGGTCTGCATCGCCGTGAACGATAAATATGGGCGGACTATTCTTTTTGACATGATAGATGGGTGAAACCGACTGAACAAATGCTGGGTTTTTTATCTGATTTCCTAGCCACATGTTTAACGATTTACTAGGCCAATCTCCTAATTCTGCTATACCATATTTATTGATAATGGCCGCAACTTTAACATCATTTACGCCTTTACAGTTGCTATCAAAACGGGTATCATTACCTAATAAACCGCCCATTAAGGCCAAATGACCTCCGGCAGAACCGCCCATAATCACTATTTTATTGATATCGATATTCAGAGCCTTGGCATTTTTTATCAGATAAATTAAGGCACAGCGAGTATCTTCAACAGCAGCAGGTGCTGGTGCTACTTGCGATAAACGATAAGCAATATTGGCAACCGCATATCCTTTCTTAAAAAATGTATTAAAACCGGTTTGAGATTCTTTAGAACCTTTATTCCAACCGCCACCATGTATATTGATAACAACCGGACTTGGGCCTTTATCTTTTGGTGGCAGATATAAATCCATCTTACCTTCCCAGCCATTGGCCACGGTATACACCACATTAAGTTGTTCTGAATAACCTGCAGGATACTCAACCTTTTTATAGGTTTGTGTTTCTTGTGCTTTTAAAGTAGCTGCTGCTAGCAAAAAGAAACAGAGTGCTAATATTTTCTTCATTTTTAAATGCGTTTTGAATCAGCTTTAAGCTAAAAAATCTTCTCTATGCGGACTAAAAACATCTATCAGTACGCCGGGTTCTAAACATACGCAACCATGTATGGTATGTGGTTTTACGTAATAACCATCGCCGGTTCTAATAATTTTTTTCTCGTCTCCTATGGTCATTTCAAAAGCACCGCTTTCTACATAAGTAACTTGTGCATGGTAATGCTGATGTAAAGCACCTACAGCACCTACCTCAAACTTTACTTTTACCATCATCACTTGTTTATCATAGCCATACATTTTTCTTTGTATGCCGTTTCCTAAATCTTCCCAAGGGGTCTCGTTTTCAAACTGAAATGAATTGCTTTCCATTGTATTTATAATTATTGGTTTTAAATTTTATTTGATGATGATATAGTTGTCTTTATCCTGATAGTTAATGGTATAGTTATAGGTTTTACCTTTTAGCTTAAAGCTGATTTGTGTTTGTTTATCATCGCTACTGATGAGGCTTAAGTTGCTAATACCACTACCCGCTGCTGTTATGGTTTCATTTATAGGATCTACCCCGCCATGGGCTTCGGTAACACTTACAAAAGTTTGATTTTTTGCAGCTGCTTGCGATAGCATAAATCCTTTTCCAGGAAATAGACTCATTTCTGGATCGTTGGCACCAATAGCCATTTGTTTTACCACTAAGGCTTCTCCGCTTGTAAAATGTGTAGTATAAAATCTTTCATTATTCAAAATGGTGATAAAGCCACCTTGAGTATCAAGGGTATTTTCGGCAGTTTTCCAGATATGTTGATAGCCATTTGCCTTACCTAAAGCTCTTAAATTATCGGTAATTGCGTTTATTTTAAAAGAACTGTTCACCAAATGACCGTTATACCAAAACGGCAAATCGTATTGATGGTTATTAGCAGAATTCGCTCGGTACACATCAATCAAAAGAGCTTTATGAAGCTCTGGAAGTTTCACCAAAGCGGTAGTTCTATACAAATCAACATCAGCGTAAGCATGTGTTTCTTTAGCGCTTACCACTTGTAATTGAGGTTGATTACTAAAATATAAAAGTTCTGGATGCTGTTTTTCTCCTAGTTCTTCTTTGGCTTGATAATGCGATATTTCATCAACAACCAAAGTATTATGCGCCACTGTTTGCTTGGCCCAACTGGTATTTTCTGGCAAATAATGTCCGCCTCTTTTAGATTCTATATTGATGAATCGGGCAGCTCCATAATCAATAAAAACTTCGGCATTATTATCGTAATACAAAATGTTTAACCTATCAAAATGGCCATGTCCCATGCCCTGAGATGCCGCCTTAAAAACCAAAGCTTGTTGGTCTTTATGATCTCCGGCTCTTAAAACGCCAACACCACCTTCATTGCCATTGCCACCATCTCTTATCCATTGCGATTGATATTTAAAGGGTTCTGTTTTACCTGCTGCTATAGCTTTGGCTACTTTTAAACCTGCATCAGAAACGATTACTTTTTTTTGTTTTTGAGCAATATCTAACAAATGATTTTCTTCTTTAATATCCGCGTAAGCGAGATTTAAACCATAAACCAATTCTATAGATTCGTAAGTTTTATCTTTGATAGCATCATTAAAAGGAAATAAAACGCCGTTGGTATAAGTAAGCTGTAAAGATGTATTGATGGCTTTTGCTAATAGCCTATCTCTGTATGCAAAAATATTTAGCTGGGGCTGATAGTTATGAATTGCTTTTGCGAAAAGGATAAAGGGCAATAAAGCATAACGCTGATAATAAGGACCTTCCATATAATAACCATCTGGAGAGAACAATTGATTGATTTGTGCTAAATAACCTGTTTTGCTATCTTTTTTAGAACCTTTTATTGCCATTTCTACATAATCTGGCTGATTTAAGACATAACCGGTCATCCCTACGGCAGCAACATTCCATGTACCATGGTTATGAATTTTATTGAAAGTTTCATAGCTATCTACCGTTAAAAATTTAAGGATAGGCATGAAAAGATTTTGCTCTATTTGCTCTCGTTCTTTTGCTGTTAGGGCATCGTAAACCAAATCATAACCTTGTATCACATACACCTGCCAAACACAGTCATTTAAACCTTGCCAAAATATTTTTCCTGCCGGATGATTGGGTTTCCTCTTTGGATGTAAAGGCCATTTCTGATATTGCGAAGCATAATTGAGCAAAATATCTCTCACATAAGTGGCATATTTTTTATCCTGTGAGATTTGATAAGCAACGCCACAATTTAAAATATTGATATAATTTCTTTTGTGCTGCTCATGCGTAATTCCGCCTCCTCCATCAGTTGGAACAGGTACGTTTAACGGCGATTTTAAAGCTAACTCTGCTTCTGCTTTAAGCGCTTCATAAGATGTTTGAAGCAATGGATATTGCTGGACGCCAGTTCTTATTTCTGGTAATTGAGCCTCTGTAAGCATTAAAGAAGGATGCTTCTGCGCTAAAGTAGTTGAGCTAAAAATGGAGCAAAAGAATACAATTACCACTGTTTTTAAGTAGTTCATAAATGAAAAATAAGGTGTTAATTTATTATTGGTTTATCCTTTTTAAAGGCTATAATTCTGCTTGTTTCATGATGTGCTGCGTTGCAAAACCAGCCTTACTGATTTGCCAAATCTCATCTAAATGCGTTGCCATAGCTTTTTCTGCCAAGCTTATATCTTGCTTTTCTATGGCTTCTAATACTTTTCTATGCTCTGCAATAGCTTTCTTGCCTCTGTTTTCTCCACAAATTTTGCTTTCTACGATATTCTTAATCAAATCAGGAATAAGAATTAAAATCATAGATTCTACAACAGAGTTTTTAGAAGCTTTAGCAATTTTGATATGAAAAATCATATCTTCTTCCACAGCATTATCTGCACCATTGCTTAGTTTATATTCGTAATCTTCTAATGCCGATTTGATCTCCTGTAAATCTTCTTCGCTTCTTCTTTCTGCTGCTAGCTTTACTGCTGTTAATTCTAAATGATATCGAGCTTCTATTAAAGCATTAAAATCATCCTTATTAAACTTAATAATATCCGAAATGATATTATCAATCACGTTGATGCTAAGCCCAGAAACATAAGTACCACTTTGCGGATTGGTTCTTAAAAGACCATAAAATTCTAATTTCAAAATAGCTTCTCTGATATAACTTCTGCCTACACCAAAACTTTCCGAAAGCACTCTTTCTGCAGGTAATCTGTCTCCGGGCTTTAACTGACCAGAAGTTATCAAATGCTTTAATTGCCCGATGATTTTATCAACGGGAGATTCTAATTTTATGGTTTTGATAGTTTCAACAACAGCATGCATAAAAGTTCAATTTGGTTAACCAATTATTTGGTTAACCAAATCTAAACATTAAAATTGGTTAACCAAATAAAATTTAACATTCTAATAAAAAAAGCCTCTTACATTGCTGCAAGAGGCTTAGTAATAATGGCTGTATCAAAAAAATCAACTCCCTTGTTTAAATTCTAATTCGCTGTTTAACAAATAAGCACCTGTGGTAACCACCAAATCACCTATTTTTAAACCTTCTTTAATTTCTATTTGGTTGCTATTTTCTAAACCTATGGTAACTTCTTTTTTGGTATAGGTATTTTTACCCGTTTTTAACCAAACCACATTTGTTTTACCATTTCTAAGTACCGCATTTATGGGTAGCGATATTCCTTCAGAGGTCTTGCCTTTTAGTTTTACATAGGCAAGCATACCAGGTTTTAATTGTAAATCGTTATTTTTCACATTAATTCTCACCAAATTTACCCTGCTGTTTGCATTAATTTCTGGGTTTTGAAAATCAACACGCCCTGTAATTTCTTTTTCAGGAAAATCAGGAATGCTTACTTTAACGGTTTGTTGCAAGTTAACTTGTGCCAATTGTGAGGCATAAAGCTGAGCTTCGGCCCATAAATTAGACAAATCTGCCAGTTTCAAAATTAAAGAGCCTTCCATCACATAATCGCCCTCGGTAACCATAAGCTCGGTGATGTAGCCTCCCTTTTTACTGTAAAAAGTAGTTAAATCATCTATTTTCTTTTGTGCTGCCAGCGTTTTAATCTGCTGTGCTGTCATCCCCCACAACAATAACTTCTGCTTTGCGCTTTGCAATAAACGACCATAGTCTATCAAACCGTTTTTAAATTCTTGTTGCTTTTCTAAAGCTGCCAAATATTCTTGCTTAGCACTGTTCAACTCTTCACTATAAATATCCATCAGTTTAGAACCAGCAGGAACAAAATCGCCTATATTCTTAATGTACAAGCGTTCTACCCTACCTGCAACTTTTGCACTTATGGCTTCTTGTAAATTCTCATCGGTATTTAAAGTTGCTGTAACCGTAATTTCTGCATTTACGCCCCCAGCTTTTACAGTATCTGTTTGGATATTACCTAACTGAATTTGCTGGTCGCTTAACATCAATTCGTTCACCTGTTTACTAGCATTTTTCTGTACTGCAATTAAATCCATCTTGCAAATGGCACAAGTACCCGGCTCTGGCTCCATAATTTGTGGATGCATAGAACAGGTATAATAAGTATTACTATCAGCTGCATTTTTTTTATCGCCGCTACAGGCTGATAAAACGATTAAAACAGCAAGCGAAATCAATTTTAATATTTTCATCTTATGGTTTAATTGCGATAAAACTTTCACTATCTATTAAATATTGCGCATTTACAGCCACTTCATCCTCAGCACCTAAGCCTTTTAAAACCTGTACTTTAGCATTCCCTCTATAACCCGTTTCCACTTCATGAACTTTAAACCCAGCTGCTGTTTTCAGCATCACTACCTCATTCATCCCTAGGCTGATAACAGCGGTTTCTGGCAACCATTTCCCTGATAAGGTTTCGGCTTTAATTGTTGCCTTTACCTGTGCACCAACGGGTAAATGTTGTTTTGGGTTATCGATATTTATCCTTGCTTTTATCGTTTTAGCTCCTTCTCTAAAAAAAGGCTCAATAAAGTTTATTTTAGCTTGGATAGGTTTATCTGGATGGGTTTCTACCCTGATGCTTACTGGCGCACCTACTTTCAGCATTTTTTGCTGATGCGTATAAATATCAACCAAAACCCATAAATGCTCGGGGTTGTAAACTTTAAAAAGGACATCTCCTTTATTTACATACATCCCGCTTCTTAACTGTAACTTAGTGGTTGTAGCGCTAACTGCCATAGCTTGTTCAGGTTCACCAACATCATGGATATGCCCGCTATAAGCACTATAAACTGGCAAAGTAAAATTACTTTCCTTAGTTTTAATGATTTGATTAATTTGCTGAGGAGATACACCTAATAGCTGTAATTTTTGTTTAGCAGCTTGAATTAATACGATGTTTTCAGCATCATTTTTAACCAAAAACAATAGTTCTTCTTGTGCGGTAAGCATTTCTGGACTGTAAATTTCCAATACTTTTTGCCCTTTGCTTACATCCTGATAGTTATATTTCAGATACATTTTTTCAATTCTACCTCCAAATCTTGCTGCTACGGAACCTGTATAATTATCGTTATAAGCTGTAAAACCTAAAGCTTCAATAGTCATTTCTTCATCGCTTTCGCTGATTTTAGTTAAGCCAATTTTAGAAACTACCAAACTATTGGTGGGCTGTAATAAGCTTTCTAAACTTACATCTTTTACCTGCTCTGCCTCGGTAACTTTAGGCACCAAATCCATTTTACAAATAGGACAAGTACCAAATTCATCCTTGATAATTTCTGGATGCATGGGGCAGGTATATTGCGTGGTATGCTCATGTGCCTTTTGATCTGTAAAAAGTTCGCAAGAAGAAAAAAATGCTAAAAGCAAAATCATCAACACATAAACACCTTTTTTATCTTTTAAATTCACCATCTGTTTTATTTTTAATATGTACATGGTTTATCTTAACTCTAAAATCCTATCTAACTCTATTTGCATCATGAGGTACTCTTTTTGCAAGTCGATATAGTTAAGCTGTGTCATGTTTAAGCTTTCCCAGGCATCAAACAACATAAAAAGTTCTGCTGTATTTTGCTCGTAGGCCAATTGTAAACTTTGGTAGTTTTTCCTCAAAGCAGGAATTATTTGCTGTTCAAAAAGTTTAAGCTGTTTTTCTTTGGTTTGCAAATCGTTTACTTTTCCAAAAGCTCTTCCTCTTATCTCACTTAAAAGCATATCTTTTTCTTGCCTTAAAGCCTCAGAGCGCCATTTTAAACCTTCAATATTTGCCCTTTCAGATTTGGTAGACCAAGCCACAGGTATTTTAATCATCCCCATTAAAGAATATTGCATAGGCATGCCGCCAAAACCAAACATATGTTCGTAGCGTACACCAAACTCGGGCTTCAACATACTTTTCTCTACGGCTTGCTCTAAACCATTCAATACAATACTTTGCTCTATAGCTTTGATATCACTTCTATGGTTAGCTAATGTTGTGCTATCATAAAGAGATGATTGATATTGCTTTTGAGGATAAACCGTATCGATATCAAAATTAGATAGCTTATTGCGGTTCATTAAGGTATTCAGCATAATTCTATTCTGCTTGATATCGTTCTGCAACATCAACTGCATGTTTTCTACATTGGCCAAGGCTGCTTTAGCTTTGTAATAGGTATTTAGCTTTTCTAAACCATTTTTATATCTGATTTCTGTACTCCTAATCATGAAGCTTAGCAATTGCTGGTTTTGCTCCAACACTTTAGCTTTTTCTTTCGCTAATTTCCACTCTACAAAGTTTTGCTTTGCCAAACTAAACAAATTAAAAGCAACACCTTTTTTGTTTTCTAGCTCTACAGAAGATGCGGTTTCCATCAGTTTAGCATTGGCATTGAGGTTACTTTTATTGGGGAACATTTGCTCTAAACTAACAGCGTATTGGCCCATTCCGGTGCTCCCATCCATCCCTCTTCTCCACATAGAGGTATTGTAAGGCACCATCCATAGGCCGGTTCCTAATTGCGGACTTTCCCAATCTTTAGCGCCCTTCGCCATCTCATCCATAGATTTGATTTCGGCATCGTACATCTTCAACTGTGGGTTTTGCTGCTCTATCTCTTTCAAAATAGTTGTTAAGTCTAACTTTTCTTGTGCTTTTACAACAATCACCTGTAAAAGCAGCACTAGCATCATTAATCGTGTTTTCATCTTATTAAACTCTAGTGTTTAGCATCTAAAACTTCTATTTTACCATACTTCTTCAACTCATACTCTTTAGTCATCAGAAATATTAATGGTGTAACTAATAATATATGTGTTGATGATGTTAACACCCCACCAACCATAGGTAGCACAATAGGAATCATCACATCGCTACCTACACCAGTGCTCCATAGGATAGGGATTAAACCAAACAGAGAAACGCAAACGGTCATTAGCTTTGGTCTTAAGCGTTTTGCTGCACCAGCTATCACGTAAGTTCTTAAGTCTTCTTGGGTAATGGTTTCTCTAGAGTTTCCTTTTAGTGCAACCAATTGCTGCATAGCATCATTCAGATAAATTACCATCACAATACCTGTTTCTACTGCTAAACCAAAAAGTGCTATAAAACCTACGGCTACCGCCACAGAAAGATTAACACCCCAGAAATAAACCATAAAAGCACCACCAATAAGGGCAAATGGAATAGATATCAAGCTAAAAAACGCTTCTCTTACCGAGTGGAAAGCGAAATACATACATAAAAAGATGATGATTAACACGATAGGAATAATCAATTTCATGGTACGCTCGCTACGGATAAGGTTTTCATACTGCCCACTCCATTCTATAAAATAACCTTTAGGTAATTGCCCTATCATGGCATCTAGCTTCTCGCGAGCTTCTTCTACCGTACCTGCTAAATCTCTATCTCTTACATTAAATAAAACAGTCCCGCGTAGTAAAGCATTTTCTGAATTAATCATGGGTGGACCTTCAGAAATCCCAATATCAGCTACAGCTTCTAAAGGAATTGGACCAAAATCCATGGTTTGTACTTGCAAACGTTTTAAATCTTGCAGGTTATCTCTAAAATCTTGGCCATAACGGGCATTTACAGAAAATCTTTGTCGGCCTTCAATAGTAGTTGTTAATTGCATACCACCCAAAGCACTTTCAACTACGGTATTTACATCATCCACACTTAAATTGTATCTGCTTATTTCGTCTCTTTTAATGGCAATATCAATGTATTTTCCACCAGTAATAGGTTCTACATATAAATCTTTAACCCCTTCTATACCTTGCAAATAGCTGCGTATTTTTTGAGAGAAAGCATCAATAGTATCTAAATTCTGGCCGTAAACTTTTACGCCTACATCCGTTCTGATACCTGTTGAAAGCATATTGATACGGTTAATGATGGGCTGTGTCCAACCGTTAGTTACACCCGGTATTTGCAGCTTCGCATTCAACTCGTTAATAATATCATCTTTGGTGATGCCTGGTCGCCATTCATGCCTCGGTTTAAGCGCAATAATGGTTTCTATCATGCTAATAGGCGAATTATCTGTAGCTGTATTGGCTCTTCCGGCTTTACCTAAAACATGACTTACCTCTGGTACAGATTTGATAATTTTATCTTGAACCTGTAAAATACGTTTGGCTTCGCCGTTAGAAACATCGGGAAGCGTAACAGGCATAAACAGGATAGAGCCTTCATCTAACGGAGGCATAAACTCTCTACCTAAACTCCATAACATCGGCACACTAATTAATAAAGCCAAAATATTAACACCAATAGTAGTTTTGCGCCAGTGTATACATTTGGTAATCAGTGGTTCGTACCAAGCTTCTAACTTTCTGTTTACGGGGTTTTCATTTTCGCTTCTAAACCTCCCTTTCATAAAATAAGAGATGAGTACCGGCGCTAAAGTGAGTACCAAAATGGCATCTATCACTAAAATGAAAGTTTTGGTATAAGCTAGCGGACCAAATAACTTACCCTCTTGCCCGGTTAATAAAAATACGGGCAAAAAAGAAGTAATGATGATGACTGTAGAAAAAAACACCCCTCTTGATACTTGTTTACAAGCATCGGCAATAATTTGCAAGCGGGTAGCTTCTGGAATAGGCGTATAGCCTAAATCTTCCTTTTTCCTTTTGAATATATTTTTGATGAATCTTATCATGATTTTTGATGTTTTGGATTGTTTTGCCATTCAGACAATCGGCGATAAGCGTTTTCAGACATGATGATACCATTATCCACAATAACGCCTATGGCTAAAGCGATACCTGTTAAAGACATGATATTAGACGAAATGCCAAAGGCGTTTAACAACAAGAAACTTAATGCAATGGTTATAGGGATTTGTAGAATTATGCTTAAAGCACTTCTCCAGTGCATCAAGAAAATGATAACGATGATACACACCACAATAATTTCTTCTAACAATTTCACCTTGATGGTATAAATAGCAGCTTCAATTAAAGAGCTTCTATCATAAGCGATATTGAACTTTACACCCTCTGGCAAACCTCTTTCTACTTCTTCCATCTTGGTTTTCACAGCAGCAATAACTTTATCGGCATTTTCACCATAACGCATCACTACAATACCTCCTACGGCTTCACCTTCGCCATTTTCATCAAAAATACCTAATCTTAAATCGCCCCCCATTTGCACAGTACCAATATCTTTTACCCTTACGGGGATGCCTTTATTGTTGGCTATAGCGATGTTTTCTAAATCCTGTTTATTCTTTACATAGCCCAAACCTCTAATGATGTAGGCCATATCGCTCATCTCGAACTTTCTGCCGCCAACATCATTATTATTGGCTTTTACCTTATTCATCACATCCATTAAAGAAAGATTGTAGAACTGTAATTTTAAGGGATCTATTACCAATTGGTATTGCTTCTCGAAACCACCAAAAGAGGCTACTTCTGCAACACCAGGTACGGTTTGTAAAGCCAATTTAATGTACCAGTCTTGTAGAGCTCTTTGCTCGCCAAGGTCCATTTTACCGGCATCTAAAGTATACCAAAATACGTGGCCAACGCCTGTTCCGTCTGGCCCAAGTGTTGGGGTAATACCTTCTGGCAATAACCTCTGAGCATAATTTAAACGTTCTAATACACGCGTACGGGCCCAATAAATATCCGTCTCATCATCAAAAATGATGTACACAAAGCTCATCCCAAACATAGAACTCGCTCTTATGTCTTTTACCTGAGGGATACCCTGTAAATTACTCACCAAGGGATAAGTGATTTGGTCTTCTATCACTTGCGGACTTCTACCCATCCACTCGGTAAACACAATCACCTGATTTTCTGATAAATCAGGAATGGCGTCTATAGGGTTTTCTTGTACAGCATATACCCCCCAGCCAAACAAACCTATCGCTATCAGTAAAACGAAAAGTCTGTTTTTTAAGGAAAAATCTATGATTGCTGGTATCATCTTTTTTAGTGATTATGGTTATGGTGTGCAGTATCTGTATGAGTTTTTCCAGCCTCGGCATCTTCTTTTACAACTAAATCCATTTTACATTTAGGACAAGTACCTGGCTCGTAAGAAATTACTTCTGGGTCCATTGGACAAGTATAAACTAGATTTTTATCTGTTGTAGTAGCATTATTATTTTTGGTATTATTGCTACAAGCAGTTACAACTAATGTTCCGAAAATCACTAAAATTAAAGTTATTCTTTTCATCATAAAAAATTTAAAATCAGCCCTTTACAGGGATATTATCAATAAATAAAAATTAAATACTAAGGTTGGGTGTATGCTAAAATTGGTGAATAACCAAAGCTTAAGATAGGGCTATAGAAATTGCCATCTTAAGAAAAGCATCAAGAAGAAAAATCAGATTCTGAAATTACGGTTTTGTAGATAAATAGGAGATGAAGCTCCTAATGGTGGTGCATGACTTTGATAAGCCCATACAACTTCTAGTGTGTTTATTACTTTAAAATCAAATACAGGGATTGGTGATAAAAGCGTAGCGAAAAGTTTAGCCTCTAAAAATTTAGCCGAGCTTGATAAGTGGCTGTCTTTAACTTTAAATGTTTGTACTTCATTTTGGCAACACCCAGCATCTTTACTAGCCTTACTTGCCTCTAGGTATTTTTCAGAAGTTGTGAAAGTAACAGATTCTAATTCGCCACAGCAATAGAATTTATTTACCGCTACTCCTAAAACAGAAAGCGAGTAAAGAAATATCAGCGTAAGCGTAAATAGTTTTTTCACGACTCAAAGTTACGTTAATATTTTTCAAAAAAACAAAATGGCTTTATCATAGGCATATCACATTTGGCACAGTTGCTGTTCAAAGTTCTTAAAACCATTTAGCTATGATACCAGAAAAATACAGAAAATGCATAGAAGCTTGTTTAGCTTGTGCAGTTGCTTGCAACCAATGTGCTACATCATGTTTACAAGAAGAAGATGTAGATATGATGGTAAAATGCATACAAACAGATTTAGAATGCGCTGCCATTTGCCGGTCGGCAGCAGAGCTGATGAGCTTAAACAGTTCTTACAGTACCATTATTTGTAATATTTGCGCCGATGCTTGTTATAACTGTGCTCAAGAGTGTGAAAAACATGCAGAAATGGGGATGGAACATTGCCGTATTTGTGCCGAAGCTTGTAGAATTTGTGCTGATGAATGTGAGAAAATGGCTGCTTAAGCTTGCTTACATTTAGCACAAATACCTGTTGCTATTAATTGTACATTTTCTACTTGATAACCACTAGGAACTTTAAAATGAGGTAATATACATTCATCTAAACAGTATAAATTATTACATTGGGTACAGTTAAAATGCAAATGGTCATGGTGGTGTTCTTTTGCATTGCACTGGTGTGAACACATGGCATAATTAGCTGTACCTTTATTATCTATCACCTTATGGATGATGCCTTTATCTTCAAAAGTTTTAAGAGTTCTGTACAAGGTAACACGGTCTATTTCCTTTCCTAAAATAGCTTCCAAATCTGGTTGTGAGGTTGCCATCTCACGAGAAGTTAAAACTTTTAATACGCTTAAGCGAGGTTGGGTTTTCTTTAAATCGTTCTGTTCCAGAAGCTTTATGAAGCTGTTAGCCATATCCCGTTTTGAATTTTGATTTCAAATATCAGAAATTAAAACAAAGGGTTTAAATTATTCGGGTACTTTTTCTTTTTTGATATTTTCTCCAAGATGATTGATAATGCGTGGTGCAGTAAAACCATGTATCACAATAGATAGTAAGATGGTAAAAAACACAGCAGACCATATCTGATTTTCAAACCTAAAATCTGCTTCTTTTATGGCAAAAGACAAATAAAATATAGACCCTATTCCTCTGATGCCTAAAAAACTAATGGCCATTTTCTCTTTTAGATGTAATTTCAATTTATATAGACTTACATAAGCAGAAGCCGGCCTAATGAGAAACAAAAAAGCTAGGATACAAAGGGCAATTTCCCAACTAAGATATTGTAAACCTTGCTGAACCAAGGAACCGCCTAATAACAACAGTACAATGGCAATTAAAACCCGTTCTGTTTGGTCTATAAAACTGTGTAAATGGTCATGATAATGATCTCTTTTTTCTGAATGCCTTAAGGTTATAGCACAAATAAAAACAGCAATAAAGCCGTAAGCATGCATGGCCTCAGTTATACCATAAACTAAAAGCGTGAGCGCCAAGGCTAAAAAACCATCTTGCGTTTTTAAAAATTTAAATCGCTTACTTAAGTTGAAAATTAAATATCCGGTAAGTTTACCTGCTAAATACCCTATGGCAATACCAGCTAAAATTTTGTACAAGAGCATAAAAGAAAACCATTCTATTAAATTATCCTCCTTTCCTATTTGCATGAAAGCAACCGTAATGGCTAACCAGGTAAAAGGAAAAGCCAAGCCATCATTTAAACCTGCTTCTGCTGTTAAAGCAAATTTAGTTTCAGATTTATATTCCTCATTAGGCGGACCAACCTGTACGTCTGATGCCAATACAGGATCTGTTGGTGCTAAAACAGCGGCTAGTAAAATCGCGGAAGCTAAATCGAAATTTAAAACATAATATGCTAGAAAAGTTACTCCAAGCATACAAAGTATCATAGCTATGGTAACTAAGCGCAAAGGAGAAGCCCAGTTTTTGAGGTTGAAGGGCCTATCAATTTTTATACCTGTACCCATTAAAGAAATGATAACCACCATTTCTGAAAGGTGTAAACTTATATCAGGATGAACTTTGGGATTGGTAGAGGGTAAATATTCTGGCCAGAAATAATAGATAATAACTCCAAAAACTAAAAAATAAAGGGAATATGAAATTTTAGTTTTTTTTGTGACGGCTGGCATAAAAGTCATGATAAAAGCCGCAGCCCCTATCACCATTAACATCATCAGGTATTTATCCATACCTGAGGGATAGTCAAAATTAGTACCAGCCTAATTATGCCGCCTTATTATCAGATTTTTTAGCGTATATAGCCCCTATAATTGGAGGTAAAGTGGTAAATAAACTGATGATTAAAATTACCCAGCTGAAGTTATTTTTCACAAAATCTAAATTCCCGAAAAGATAGCCTAGAAACAAAAACCCAATAATCCAGACTAAAGCCCCTGTAACATTATAATAAGAGAATTTGCTAATAGGCATTTTAATAACGCCGGCTACAAAAGGTACAAATGTTCTTAATACCGGAAAAAACCTACTAAATACCACAGATTTACCACCATGCTTTAGAAAAAACACCTGTGTTTTCTCATAATAGCTATATTTTAAAATTCTGTTTTCTGGCTTAAATACTTTCGGACCAAAATAATTACCTAAAAAATAATTCACCTGATTACCCGATATTGCTGCTATAATGAGTAATAATGCTAAAAGGTAAATATTCAATCCGGTTCCACCACCAGCAATTAAAGCCCCTGCGGCAAACAATAAGGGGTCGCCCGGTAAAAAAGGCGTCACTACAAAACCAGTTTCAGCAAAAATGATGATAAACAAAATAAGGTAGGTCCAGAACTGATAATTAGCTATAATCTCACTTAAATGCTTGTCTATATGGATGATAAAATCGAATACGTATAAGATGAATTCCACAGCGCTCTTTCTAAAATAAGTGGCAAAAATAACTAAATAAAGGTATACACCTAGTTACCTAATGAAATAGAATTGTAATTTTTAAGATTGTTTTATTTACGGCTGAAGCTTAAACAATTCTTCTTGGTGGATGTTAATTTTACAACACACTCATAAACAAAAAGATGCCTATTTTAAGCTTACTTATTTTCGTTTTTAGCTTTGGTTGCTATCCTCCTCAATTTAGAGATTATAGAGAGGTAATTTTATTAGCACCCCATAAAGAAGACGCAACCTACATCCGTCAATTACAAGTGTTAAAAGCAGATGAAAAAGGTTTAGCAGAAAGAGACATAAAATTGAGTACTTATTTTTTTGATGAAGGTTTACCAAAAGAGCAACTTAAACTCATCACAAAACCCCATACTTTCACCATAATCCTCCTTGGTAAAGATGGGGGAGAAAAATACCGCTCTCACCAAATAAGCAGTTTAAATACACTTTATAAAATCATTGATGTAATGCCTATGCGTAGAGCAGAAATGGGTAAATAAAAAAGCTTTATTCTATCCTTCATCAATATTGAATTTTACTTCCTAAAACTTATTGATTTTTCTATCTTTGCGCCTTCAAAAATTTATATTCATGAACCACCCAGTAAAAATCAAAAACGCCTTAATTTCAGTTTTTTATAAAGACAATTTAGAACCGGTAATTTTACAATTGCAAAAATTAGGAGTAAACATTTACTCTACCGGAGGTACAGAAACCTTTATTAAGAACTTAGGCGTAGATGTTATCCCGGTAGAAGACCTTACTTCATACCCTTCTATATTGGGTGGTAGAGTTAAAACTTTGCATCCAAAAGTATTTGGAGGTATTTTAACTAGAAGAGGGCATAACGGCGACCAAGAACAAATTGCTCAGTATGAAATTCCGGAAATAGATTTAGTTATTGTTGATTTATATCCTTTCGAGGAAACTGTAAAATCTGGTGCTCCAGAACAAGATATTATTGAAAAAATAGATATTGGTGGTATTTCCTTAATCAGAGCTGCTGCAAAAAACCATCAAGATGTTGTGATTATCGCATCTAAAGATGATTATACCACGCTAAATCATATATTAGAAGCACAAAATGGCGAAACCAGCTTAGCACAACGTAAAGCTTTCGCGAGAAATGCTTTTAATATTTCTTCTCATTATGATAGTGCTATTTTCAATTGGTTTAACCAAGGTGATGATGCCTTAACTGTATTTAAACAAAGTGAGCAGAAAGCAGCTGTTTTACGTTACGGCGAAAATCCTCACCAGAAAGGCTACTTCTATGGCGATTTAGACGCTATGTTTGATAAATTAAACGGCAAAGAGCTTTCTTATAATAACTTGGTAGATGTTGATGCTGCTGTAGCTTTAATTGATGAATTTACAGAACCTACTTTTGCCATCTTAAAACATACCAATGCTTGTGGTATTGCTAGCAGACCAAATTTATTAAACGCATGGAACGATGCTTTGGCTTGCGACCCAGTTTCTGCTTTTGGCGGTGTATTGATTTGCAATGGAGAGGTTGATGAGGCTACCGCTTTAGAAATCAATAAATTATTTTTCGAGGTTTTAATAGCACCAGCTTATTCTGCTGCTGCAGAACAGGTTTTAACAAGTAAGAAAAATAGAATCATCTTACGCAGAAAAGACGTTGCTTTACCTGGTAAACTTTTTAAAACCTTATTAAACGGGGTGATAGAACAAGATAAAGACAATACAGTAGAAGGTCCTGAGTTAATGACTGCCGTTACTACACAAAAACCTACAGCGCAAGAATTGAAAGACCTTTTCTTTGCTAATAAAGTGGTAAAACACACCAAATCTAACACTATTGTTTTCGCTAAAAACAATACCTTAATTGCTAGTGGTGTGGGCCAAACTTCAAGAGTAGATTCTTTAAAGCAAGCTGTCATTAAAGCAGAAAGCTTTGGGTTTTCTTTACAAGGCGCTGTTATGGCTTCTGATGCCTTCTTCCCTTTCCCTGATTGTGTTGAATTAGCTGCCGAAGCTGGTATTACAGCAATTTTACAACCTGGAGGTTCTATCAAAGATCAGGACTCTATAGATAAAGCTAATGAAAAAGGTATTGCGATGGTAACTACCGGAGTTCGCCATTTCAAACATTAATATTTGATAATATTTTAAGATAAAGCTATCTGTTAAAGGATAGCTTTTTTTGTTTTAAAAGATTTTTTTTGATTTGAAAGAGAGTTGAAAGTAAAAATTCAAAAGTAAAAATTCAAAATTCAAAAGTAAAAAATTCAAAAGTAAAAAGTAAAAAATCAAAAGTAAAAAGAGCCTAAATAACTGTAAAAGCCTCCCCCTAAAGCTCCTCGAGAGGGTGATACTTTGCAAATGGGCTAGGAATTATCTTTTAAAAATTTCTATTTATAATACACTTGATAGCTCTGCCGCCAGTATCTCCCTCGGGAGGGAGAATTAAAGAGGGAGGGCGTTATTTTGGGTATAAAGTATAAAGTACAAAGAAACTGAAAGTTGGATATTTAGGAACTGCCTTTAAACATTAAAACTCATCTTTCCGAAGAACGAGGTCGGCCCATGAAGATTTGGAAGTATAGTCAAATAAATCTTTTGCAAAAACTTTAATAAAACACTATCGGAAAACAATCCAACGGGTGTTGTAGATACTTCCATCAAGCAAAAACCTTCACACCACTCAGGATTGTGGATAAAGATTTATTTAGACGAAACGACAAATATTCATCAGCCTTGAATTTTTGGGGACTTTTTTTTCAAGAAAAAGTGCCTAGGGCTGGCCGCCTATGAGGCAGGAAAGCCTTGAGCGCAATACCCAATAATCTAAAAAACACTCATCTATTACCAAAACAAACTTATACTGTATTTAAAAACCGTCCCCTCAACAAAAACACACTTATTAAAAACTAACCCTAAAAAAAATTTAGGCTGTTCACAATAAAATAGTAAAATTAGACTTATTATTAATACTATTTTTTTTGCACCTTTGCATCTTTATATCAAGAAAATAAATGGGTTTATTCAACTGGTTTACACAGGAAATAGCAATCGATTTAGGTACTGCTAATACGCTAATTATACATAATGACAAAGTAGTTGTAGATGAGCCATCTATAGTTGCTTTCGATAGAACTACCAATAAAGTTATCGCCATTGGCCGACAAGCCATGCAAATGGAGGGTAAAACTCACGAAAACATCAAAACTGTTCGTCCGCTAAAAGATGGTGTAATTGCTGATTTTAACGCAGCAGAACACATGATTAGAGGAATGATAAAAATGATTAACGGTGGCAAAGGCTGGTTCTTTCCATCTTTAAGAATGGTTATCTGTATCCCTTCTGGTATTACCGAGGTGGAAAAAAGAGCCGTTAGAGACTCTGCAGAAATTGCAGGTGCTAAAGAGGTTTATCTTATACACGAACCTATGGCTGCTGCTGTTGGTATCGGTATAGATGTAGAAGAACCAATGGGTAATATGATTATTGATATTGGCGGTGGTACCACAGAAATTGCAGTAATTGCGCTTTCAGGTATTGTTTGCGATCAATCTATCCGTACTGCTGGAGACAACTTCGACTCTGATATTGTAAATTATATCCGTCGTCAACACAACATCATGATTGGTGAGCGTACTGCAGAAAGAATTAAAATTGAAGTAGGTTCTGCCCTACCTGAATTACAAGATCCACCTGCAGATTTTGCTGTACAAGGTAGAGATTTAATGACTGGTGTGCCTAAACAAATTACCGTTTCTTATACAGAAATTGCACATTGCTTAGATAAATCTATCTCTAAAATAGAAGAAGCTATTTTAAAAGCTTTAGAGATTACACCACCAGAACTTTCTGCTGATATTTACCAAACAGGCATTTATTTAACAGGAGGTGGTGCTTTACTAAGGGGTTTAGACAAACGTATCAGCTCTAAAACTAAATTACCTGTTCACGTAGCCGATGATCCATTGAGAGCGGTTGTTAGAGGAACCGGTATATCATTAAAAAATATCCAGAACTTTAAGTTCTTAATGCAATAATCAAAACAAACGATTTCAGATTTACGATTTTAGATAAGATATACAGTAGCTAAAATCGTGAATCTAAAATTAACAATCGTAAATCAAATAAAATATGCGCAATCTTTGGAGGTTTATTAGTAATTATAATGCCCTCTTCTTATTCGTCATATTCTTCATTATTTCTATCATACTGCTGGTAAGAAATAATGACTTCCAACGCTCTAGCACCTTAAATTCTTCTAGCCAAATTGTAGGAAATTTCTACCAACGCTATAACAACATCAGCAAATACCTAAATCTAGAAGTTGTAAATGATAGTTTGGCCCGTGAAAATGCATTGTTAAGAAGTAAATTACCCTCAGCTTATTTTAATGATAGTTTAGTAAGTAAAAACATTATTGACAGCATCAATAAAGTACAATATGAGTATATCGAGGCAGAAGTCATCAATAAATCTATCACTTCCAGAAACAACTATTTAACCGTGAACCGTGGCAGTAAGCATGGCCTTAAAAAAGGAATGGGTGTTATAGGGCCATCTGGAGTTGTAGGTATTATTTGGAATGTTTCAGAAAACTTCTCCTCTATACAATCTATCCTTCATGAAGATACACGTATCACCTCATCTATAGAAGGGACACCCTATTTCGGTCCCTTGGTATGGGATGGTGAGAACTCGCAAATTGTAACTTTAACAGATATACCCAATCAATTAAACATCAGGCCAAAAGCCAAGGTAGTAACATCTGGTTTAGGGGTGATATTTCCTAAAGGGATTATGGTTGGTACGGTATTAAAATCGGGTATTAAAGGCGGAGGTAGCTTTTTAGATATCAGCGTAAAGCTATCAACTAATTTTTATGCTTTACAGCATGTGTACATTATTAAAAATAATTTTGCCGCAGAGCAATTACAGCTAGAGGCACAAAATAAAGAATTATAAATGAGTAGAATTCTGCTATTTAATATTTTAAGGTTTATCATCTTGCTTTTTGTGCAGGTTTTCCTGTTAAAGAATATGGTGTTTTATAACCTTAATGTACCTTTTTTATACATTCTTTTCATCTTGTTACTACCTTTTGAAACGCCTAACATCCTGCTATTTGCACTATCTTTTTTAATGGGTTTTAGTATTGATTTGTTTAGCGATACTTTAGGCTTGCATGCTGCCGCTTGTACGGTGTTAGCTTTAATGAGGGTATTTTTCATCAGTATTACCGTACAAAAAGACAATTATGATAGCGACCCCGAGCCCACCTTAGGCATTATGGGTTTCAGATGGTTTTTCTTTTATACGCTTATCCTTACAATAACTCACCACTTTTTTCTGTTTAATTTGGAGGTTTTTAAATTTGCAGAAATACTTAATACCTTCAGCAGGGTTCTGGTAAGTTCAACGTTTACTGTAACGTTAATATTAATTGCAGAAGCTCTGTTTTATAGAAAAAAACAGCGTAAATGAACAGTTTTTTCACTCGTAGATACATTATCCAAGGCTTATTTATTATAACAGCTTTGGTTTTACTGGCTCGTCTGTTTTACATCCAGGTTATGGATGACCGTTATAAATTATCTGCAGATAATAACGTACTTAGAAAACTTATTATATACCCTGCCCGAGGGATTATCTTAGACAGAAATGAAAAAGTATTGGTACAAAATGAGCCTGTTTACGATTTAATGATTATCCCTAAACAGGTAAAACCATTTGATACGGTAGAATTCTGTCGCTTAATTGATATCACTAAAAAAGAATTCGATAAGAAATATAAGAAAGCCAACAATTACTCGCCCTACCGAGCGTCTTTATTTGAAAAACAGCTTTCTGCCAAAACTTATGCTGCTTTTCAAGAAAAGCAATTCCAATTTCGTGGCTTTTATGTTTTAGCTCGTTCTGTACGTTATTATCCAGACTCTACCGCGGCACAATTCTTAGGCTATATTGGCGAGGTTAACGATAAAGAAATAGAAAAATATGATGGCTTTTATACCCAAGGAGATTATATAGGAAAATCTGGTATAGAGAAATCTTATGAAGATTTACTACGAGGACAAAGAGGTGTTAGAAACATCATGGTTGATGTGCATAACAGAGAGCAGGGCAGCTTCTTCGAAGGAAAATATGATACTTTGGCTGTAGCCGGAGATAAGCTTATTTCATCTTTAGACAAGGAGTTACAATTGTACGGAGAACAATTGATGAACAATAAAATTGGTAGCGTAGTAGCTATTGAACCTGCTACTGGTGAAATTCTAGCTTTTGTAAGTAGCCCTAAATACGACCCTAACTTAATGGTAGGGCGCCAAAGAGGGAACAATTACATGAAGCTCTTAAAGGACCCTTTCAAGCCGATGTTTATCAGGCCAACGCAAGCCGAGTATCCGCCGGGTTCTATCTTTAAAGTTATAAATGCTTTAGTAGCCCAGCAAATGGGTGCTATTACTGCTCAAACTACTTTCCATTGCCCAGGTGGCTACCGTTATGGCGCTAGAGGTTTCATGGGCTGTACACACGTACATGGCACCATTGCCTTAGAAAAATCTATAGAAGGTTCTTGTAATACTTATTACGGATATGCTTATAACCGTATGATAGATAAAACTGGCCTAAAACCATTTAAAGCCTATACCAGATGGCGTGAAGCTGTCATGAAATTTGGTATAGGTACAGAATTAGGTATTGATTTACCTGCCGAAAGAGATGGCTTAATCCCAACGGCAGATTATTTCACCAAAAGATGGGGTAGTACTAAATGGGGCTCTGGCTTTAACATTTCTTTATCTATTGGACAAGGCGAGCTAGGAATTACACCACTGCAAATGGCAAATGTGATGGCTATTGTTGCTAACAGAGGTTTTTATTATAAACCACACCTGATTAAAGCCATTGGCGATAAAAAAATTATTAAAGAAGAATATACCATAAAAAATAGCGCAGGTATAGACCCCAAATATTTTGACCCTGTCATTGAAGGTATGAGTAGGGTTGTAAACGCCCCGGAGGAACAGGTTATTTTTCTAAGATTGTTGATATAGAAATTTGTGGTAAAACAGGTACTGTACAAAATCCTCACGGAGCAGACCACTCTGTATTTGTGGCTTTTGCGCCACGCCATAACCCTAAAATTGCTATTGCCGTAGTGGTAGAAAATGCTGGTTTTGGCTCTACATGGTCGGCACCAATTGCCAGTTTAATGATAGAAAAATACCTTAGGGATTCTATCAGCAGACCAAAATATTATACAGAAAGAATTCTTAAAGCCAATTTATTACCCGGTCAAAAGAAAATTATCAGACCAGGTGTTAAAAAAGACAGCACCAACAGCAAACCAGCTACAAGCAATACAATACCTGTAAGTGCCAATATTACCAGTAAGAAAGATGAACAATAACCATAACCGTAGCTTTTTCTTTAATGTAGATGGTTTTACCATCTTACTTTTCTTGCTATTAATGGCTATTGGCTGGTTTAATATTTATGCCGCTGTTTTCACTGATGAAGCCGTATCCATCTTTGATATGAATACCAATTTTGGTAAGCAGTTGATATTTATCATCGTGGCAATTGTGACCGGTACGGCTATCCTTTTGATGGATGCTAAATTCTTCAGTACCTTTTCTCCTGTTTTTTATGGTATCACCATTATTCTTTTAATCATCGTTTTAGTGATAGGAAGAAATGTAGGTGGTAACCAAGCATGGATACCTATTGGAAGTTTTAGGCTTCAACCTTCTGAATTCGCCAAATGGTCGTCTTGTTTGCTCTTAGCCAAATATTTAAGCTCAGGAAATTTTAAACTTACTGATTTTAGAACTCAAGTAGCCTGTGCTGCTATTTTAGGGCTTCCCATGTTCTTGATTATGCTACAGCCAGATACAGGATCTGCTATGGTATTTGGCTCTTTAATTTTGGTGCTCTATAGAGAAGGACTTTCTCCCTATTACCTTATTTCCGGAGTCTTAATGATTATTCTATTCGTTACCACGCTACTCTTTGGAAAGTTGATGGTAAGTTTAGCTTTAATTGCCCTCACGGGATTGCTTATCTTTAAGTATCAAAAAACAGAAAACTGATTACCACCTTTATAGCTGGCTTTGTGCTCTCCATCATCTTTATGTTTAGCGTAGATTTCGTTTACAATAACGTTTTGAAATCTCACCAAAAGGGCAGGATAGATATTTTATTAGGTATCTCAACAGATTTAAGAGGTGCAGGTTATAACGTAAACCAATCTAAAATTGCTATTGGCTCCGGTGGCTTGCTAGGGAAAGGTTATTTACAAGGCACTCAAACCAAATTCAACTTTGTGCCAGAGCAAAGTACCGATTTTATTTTTTGTACGGTGGGCGAAGAATGGGGCTTTATAGGCAGCTTTACGGTTATTCTTATCTATCTGGTTTTATTACTCAGGATAGTGGTATTGGCAGAAAGACAGCGTTCTTCTTTTAACAGGATATACGGCTATTCTGTAGCTTGTATTTTATTTTGCCACTTCTTTATCAACATCGCCATGACTATTGGTTTGATGCCTGTTATAGGTATACCCCTACCATTTTTAAGTTACGGAGGCTCTTCTTTAATCAGTTTTACGATACTTCTATTTATCCTACTTAAACTTGATGCTAACCGAATGGGAATTAACTCTTAAACTTCCTGTTTAAAATTTCATATAAACGGTCTACAACTTCCTGTTTTTGCGCCCAGTTATTTTTATCTGCATAGTTTTTCATTAGGAAATTATCAGCAGCTTCAAAATTATCAAACCTGTTTAAAATCTCTATAGCCTCGCTATAAGCTAAATTATAGCCATTAAAAAGCTCTTTTATAAACATCATTTTATCATTCAGAGATATTGATGCTTTTAAATCTGCAACAGGCTTACTATATAAATTAGAACTAGAACTCTCTCTACTGGCAGACAAAACCTCATTTAAAGATTTTGGTTTTTCTGTTTCTGTCGGCGTTATTTTGTCTATAGGAGTTGAAGCTTGGAAAATTTCTATCGGTGCTGTTTGAACAGGCTCTTCTACAATTTCTTCTGGTGTATCATGCTGAATGATAAAAGGCTCAACCTCTTCCTCTTCCATTAGGGTATCCTCCTCCTCTACTACATCAAATGTTTGCGCTTCTGGCGCTGCAATAGGTGCTAAAGCTTGTTGCTTCTCTGCTAAAACACGTTGCTCTTCTTCGGTTAGTACTCTATCAAAAACCTCATCTACAGCCAATTTCTTTTCAAAATCAAAAACCATTTCGGTAGGCTCTGGTTCATCAAAAGAAAATTTGAATACCGGCATAGCAGGCTCTTCGGGTGTATAGGCTTCTTCGGGAACTTCTTCCTCTTGAGCTTCGGGCTCAAATACAAGTTCAACAGGTTTGGAATTTTCTATTACAGGAGCTGGCTCTACTGAAACTGGTTTAGCCGCATTAGCCGTATCTTCTTGCCAAAGTTTAGTATCGTTCAGTTTTTTTAATATTTCTATATGGTCTATCAGGAAATCAGCATTAGCGGTAAATAACTCTAACTCAAGAATATTTATCTTTTGAACCTGACTAAGGTATTGATGTTGTTCATTTAACTCTTGAATAATATTTCCTATTTTCTTTAAAATCTCCTGCTTATTCATCATATTGATTTATATTTCTCGGCTGAACGATGTTGGTAAATACTCGTTCAAAAATAACATTAAAATTCTGATATTCGTTTTTCTGAACGTTTTCAGAAGCAAATAATTATATCATTAAAAACGGTATCTTGAAAAGAAAAAGCGAATTGGGAGGAAGCATAGAAGTTATTTGTGGTTCTATGTTTTCTGGTAAAACAGAAGAGTTAATTAGAAGATTAAGAAGGGCAGAAATTGCAAAACTACAAGTAGAAATTTTTAAGCCTAAAACAGATACCCGATATGATGAAGTTGCTGTTGTATCTCACGATTTAAATTCTATCCCCTCAACTCCGGTTGATCATTCTTCGGCTATTTTATTGTATGGCAGCAATACACAAGTTGTGGGTATTGATGAAGCTCAATTTTTTGACGATGAATTGCCAGATGTTTGCGTAAAACTTGCTAATAAAGGTGTTAGGGTGATTGTAGCCGGTTTAGATATGGATTTTACCGGCAAACCTTTTGGCCCTATGCCCGCTTTAATGGCTATAGCCGAAGAAGTTACCAAAGTACAAGCGGTTTGTGTTAGGTGTGGCGGACCAGCACTTTACAGCTATAGATTGATAGAAAACACCAATAAAGTACTTTTAGGCGAAAAAGAAAGCTACGAACCACGTTGCCGCGTTTGCTACCATACTTCTGAATAATTATCGAGTCACAATAATTTTAACGATTTCCCTACTTTCCCGATAACGGAATTCAACATAGTAGATACCGGTACTTAAATCATCAACCTGGGTAGCTATACGATGCTTACCCGCATTTAAACTTGGGTTATTGTAAATATTCTTTAACCTTCTGCCGCCAATATCAAATAAATCTGCACTTACAGCACCAGCCTCGGGTAAAAAAACATCAAAATTTGTATTACTTCTTGTAGGATTAGGATAATTCTGAGAAACTTTAAACCTAACAATAGGTTCGGGCACTACCAATTGTATGTTTCTAAACTTTTGGGATGCCGCATCAGCAGAAGCAAGAATATCGTTGACGTTATCTCCAGCTATAAATGCAAAGGCTACTTGCACAGAATCGCCAGAGGCAATATTATAAGGTCCTGCCCCAATGGTATACATCACATCTAAGCCATCCAAACTTTCGCCCAACTCGGTTTTAAAAATTCCGCTGCTAAGGGTGGTGAATTTTTCTTCTTTTGTAAAAGAATCATCTTCTAAAATATCTCCAGACAATTGGTAAGACATAGGATAAAACTGAATACCTGCATCTGTGTTTAACACTTTCACAGCCGCATAAGGATTACCCGGATTAAGGGAATAGGTATAAGCTAAAGCTTCATCCTGACGATATTTAACTACGTTTTTATCGCTAGCTTCTATATCCCAATCGCAAAATAAGCCAACATATATCCCATTTAAGGGCACAATACTTTTATTCTTAATGATATAATCTACCAAAACATATTTATCATCAGGAGAGTTAGGATAAGCTATCTGCCTGTTTACCACCTCTACATCTAAAGGACTGTTAGAGCCATAATCATTAAAAGTAGCGAAAGCTTCTAAAGCTTCTGTATTGGTATTATCTTTTATAGGTCTTGATATTTTTAGAAAATCTTCCTCTGCCCTGCCTACTTGTGGTGAACGGGCATTGTTTGAAATTCTGGTAGCGCTATTACCTATCATTAAAGAGGCTTCGTATAACAAGTTTTTATTCTGATAAACAAAGCCCACGCCATTCTCTGCATCGTCTGAACTAAAACCTACCCTTCCATTACTGGTTAGTGTGGTAGCAATTTGATTATGATTGATATTAAGATAATCTAAGTTTACCCTTAAAGAGAAATACTCCTCATCCTGATAACCCACAGCCTGATACTTTAAAGTGAAAGTAATTTCTCTATTTTCTTGGGTTTGTGGCGATAAGAATATTTTAAAAAAACCTAAACGTTTTACTTCTAACTCATTTAAACTATTTAATATTAAGGTAGGCGTAATAACCTCAACATCCGAATTATCAGAATGCAATGTCACGCTTAAGTTATTTACATTTCCTAGAATGCTCTTTAAATCTATAGCCATATTTACCGTATCTCCGGCAGCTAAAATCCCATTAGAATTATCTTGTATAACAATATTTTGCTTCCTTATTGCTACGTATGAGGCATTTTGTAAGGCTTTCAACACATTAAGTCTTCCTTTACCCAATTTATTCTGATAACTAGCATTGCCACTTACCAAATTGATATCATCAGCACTTAATCTTAATATCTCGCCAATGGCTACCCCAGATAAAGTAGGGTATTTTGCAGCAACCAAAGCGGCTGCACTTGATACCAAAGGTGTAGCCATAGATGTCCCTGATTTTGCACTATAAGCATTCCCGTTAATGGTACTAAAAGAATTTTGCCCCGGCGCAGCAATATCCACATCAAAGCCATAGCTAGAGCTAGCTGCCTTAACATCATTAGCATTTACATTTGCAACGGCCAAAACACCTTTGTAAGCTGCCGGATAGTCTAAACCTTCTCTTCCACTATTACCCGCAGCAGCTATCACCAAAGAGCCATTGCTTACTGCAAAGTTTATAATATCTTGCCCAAAAGAGCTAAAGCCAGGGCCTCCCCAAGAGCAATTGATAATTTTAACGCCTTTATTTACAGCATATAAAATAGCTTCGTACCCTCTATAAATTGCGGTAGCATTATCATCAGAGCCGGCTTTTAAAATCATCAGCTTTGCATCTCTGGAAATACTAGCAACACCTTTAGCATTATTGGTTACCGCTGCTGCTATCCCTGCCACATGCATCCCGTGGTCTAAGCTATCCGCTGGAATATCAGGATTATTATCCGCTCTACCGCCAGTAAAAGAAGCACCAACAAAATCCCATCCTCTGTAATTATCTATATAGCCATCTCCATCATCATCAATCCCATTGATAGGGTCGTTGGTGTTAAGGTAAAGGTTTGCAGCTAAATCCTCATGCTCTAAATCTGCCCCAGAATCTATAATGGCAATAATTTGCCCATTAGCAGAACTTTGTAAACCCCATCCCTCAAGGGCTTTTACTTGTAAAAGGTTATTTTGAAATCCTTGTATAAAAATAGGATCGTTAGGTGCATTAGTGGTATGGTAAATATACCTTGGCTCGGCATATTCTACCTCTTCTTGTTCTAATAAAACATTGATAACATCTTCTATAGGTGCAGATGAACGATATTCAAGCTCATAAATTTTATTTACACCAGCTTTATCTAAAGCAAGTTGCTTCTGTAAAGGAAGCTCATAAAGATAATTTACTTTTAAAACAGGCTGGTGCTTTACAAATTGTACCCTTTGCTTGCCTACCATCAGTTTGTTTTCTACAGAACGGCTGGTAGCGGTACTGATATTTTTATATTTAATGATTAAACTATTGGGAATATAATCTTTGGAGCTTACACCTGCAGGAAGTTTAAACTTCCTATTCTTCAACTTGTCATCTGCTAGAGACGTTAAAACGCTCATAAGCAGAAAAAGAACTAGTAATGAAGAACTTCCTTTCATAAAATGGTGTAAAAATGAACGCTAATTTAAGCTTTTTCAAGTAATGTTTAAGTGCAAAAAACGCTTTTTTAACCGTAAAAACATATTTATGTAACAAAAGCATTATATGCTCATGACAATATCATGACAATTACTTCAAGCGTTAGTGTTAATTTTACACCATCGTAATAAACAAAGTATTTATTACATTTTTAGGTTTTCCTATCATAAAAATTAGGTTTATAATTGGTTAGTTTAAGCTCCACTCCTCCCCGGTTTGGGGCTTAACGTTTTTATAGGCTTTTATGAATCACCTACTTGATGACGCTCGCTGAACAATTTCTGTTTTTACTTTAACAGATTTTAGCTCCTCATTTTCCTTATTCTTCATCACTTCGTTAAAATAAAGCTCGGCAATTTGTTGGCCCATTTCATAACTGAATTGATTTACTGATGATAAGGAAGGTGCTATCAATTGGGTAAACATCTCATTGGCAAAACCTATAATGCCAATATCTTTTGGAGATGTTAAGTTTAGCGTTTTTAAGGCTTCTAAAACGCCTAAAGAAACATAATCAGAAGTACATAAAAAAGCATCGGGTTTAACATCAGCCTGAAGCAAACGTAAAGCTTCTTGTAAACCATTTTCTTTAGAAATAATTTCATCTTTAACAAAAGCCTGGTTAAAGGTTAAGCCTAAATCTTTAAGTGCATTTTTATACCCCAGTTTTCTTTCCTGATAAAGATTTAAATGGGCAGGACCACCAAAATACGCTATCTTCTGATAACCTTGTTTAGCTAAATGCGCTACCGCTTGATAAGCTGCTGCTGCATTATCATTCACAACAGTATAGCTCTCTATAGCTGGTGATACCCTATCAAATTGTATAAAATGAATGTGATTATTCTTGATTTCTTCCAGATGCGCTGTAGATTGTGTCTCTAGAGATAAAGAGATTAAAATACAATCTACATTTTGCCTAATTAAGGTTTGTACTGCATTTACTTCTTTTTCTAAAGACTCTTCGGTTTGGCAAATAATTAAACTATGCTCATGCTGCACACAACCTTTTTCTATCCCGGCAATAATATTGGCAAAAAAAGACTCATTTATTTTAGGCACAATAACCCCAATAATACGGGTAAAACCCCGTCTTAAATTAGCAGCATTGGTGTTATGGACATAATTAAGCTCTTTGGCTTTATCTTCCACCATTTTCTTAATCTTACTGCTAATGGCATGCGAATTATTTAACGCCTTAGATACAGACGATGGTGCAATGTTTAATGATTTTGCTAAATCATAAATGGTAATTCTCTTTTCTCTTTTGGCCATGGGAACGATAGCCATAAAACTACATAAAACAGTTTAAAAAAAATGAAAGAATATTTTAGAAATCGATTTCCAATAGGCTATATTTGTTCATAACCTATTATAACCTTCAAAAAAAATGAAATCAAACAACAAACCTTTATTTGCGGTAATTTTAATTACCTCGCTATTCTTTTTATGGGGTTTTGCTTTAAACCTCAATCCTATTCTTATCCCTCACTTAAAAAAAGCTTGTCAGTTAACAGACACACAATCTGCTTTTATAGACTCTGCCTCTTATATCGCTTATTTCCTATTTGCTATCCCGGCAGGTAAATTTATGAAGCGCTTTGGCTATAAAGGCGGTATTATTTTCGGTTTAATGATGTTTGCCATTGGTGCATTCTTATTTTATCCGGCAGCAGAAACACGTTCTTTTGTATTCTTTTTAGCGGCATTATTTATCATTGCTAGCGGCTTAACTTTTCTAGAGACTGCAGCAAACCCTTATATGACGGTTTTGGGCGACCCTGCCACAGGCACACAACGTCTTAATTTTGCGCAATCTTTTAATGGTTTAGCAGCTTTCTTAGCTCCGGCCATAGGCGGGCGTTTCATCCTATCAGGAAAAGAATTTAGTGCCGATACGCAAAGTAGCTTATCTCCTGCCGAAATAGATAGCTTTTTACAGCAGGAAGCAGCATCTGTACAATTACCATTTATGGTGATTGGGATAGTGGTATTGCTGGTCGCTATATTTTTATGGAGAACGCATCTTCCAGAAATAAAAGAAGATGACTCTTTAGAAACTAAGGGTTCTATTTTCAAAGAAAAAAACTTGATCCAAGGCGTTATGGCCCAATTCTTCTATGTTGGAGCACAAGTTTGTATCAGTAGTTTCTTTATACGTTTTTGTGGTTATGTAGTAGGTATTAATGAAGTTTCAGCAGCTTATTATTTATCTGGTGCTTTATTAGGCTTTATGATTGGCAGGTTTGCAGGTACTTTCTTGATGAGGTTTATCACTCCGCCAAAATTACTTGCTGCTTATACCATCATTGTTATTTTACTTTTATTGGTAGCTGTATTTACATCGGGTATGTTTACCATTTACGCACTTACAGCCGTACAATTCTTCCTTTCTATTATGTTCCCTACCATTTTTGCTTTAAGCGTAAGAGGTTTAGGAAGCAAAACAAAAGACGGCTCATCGTTGGTGATTATGTCTATCGTAGGTGGTGCAGTTTTCCCGGTGATTATGGGTGCCGTATCAGACATCAGCAATATACAAATAGCTTATACCATACCAGCAGTTTGCCTATTGATGGTCTTATATTTCGCTATTAAAAACATCAAAATAGAAAACTTAAAACTTACAGCAGCTCATTAATTTTTTATGAATAGTACAAACAGTAGCGAAGGATTTCAAATACCAAAAGTAATTTTTGGCACCAGCAGCTTGGGCAATTTATTTACGGCCTTAGATGATGACACCAAACTAGAAATTGTTAAACAATGCTTTCTACATGCTGATAAGCCTGTGGTATTTGATAGTGCAGGTAAATATGGTGCTGGCTTGGCTTTAGAAGCTTTAGGCGATTGCCTGAAGAAACTAAATGTTAAACCAGAAGAAGTAATCATCAGTAATAAATTAGGTTGGTTACGTACCGAGCTTAAAACCGACGAACCTACTTTTGAGCCTTATGTTTGGAAAAATCTTAAAAACGATGCGGTACAAAAAATAAGCTACCATGGTATTTTAGAATGCTTTGAACAAGGTAACCAGCTATTGGGCAGTTATATCCCGCAAATGCTTTCTGTACATGACCCAGACGAGTATTTAATAGCAGCAAGCTCGGCAGAAGATCGTTCAAAAAGATATCAAAACATTTTGGATGCTTATAAAGCTTTGTTTGACTTAAAAAAACAAGGTAAAGTTAAGGCCATAGGTATAGGTGCTAAAGATTGGAAAATTATTAAAGAGCTTAGCGCTGATTTAGATTTTGATTGGGTGATGATAGCCAACAGCATGACGGTTTACAGTCACCCCAAAGAATTACTAGATTTCATGACTGTTTTAAGCCAAAAAGGAGTAATCATCATCAATTCTGCCGTGTTTAATGCTGGTTTTTTAACTGGTGGAGATTTTTACAACTACGTTCCTGTAAGCAGAGATAACCCCCAGCATCAAGAGTTATTCAAGTGGAGAGACCAGTTTTATAAAATATGTGCCGACTTTGATGTTAAACCTGCAAGTGCTTGTGTGCAGTTTGGTTTATCGGCCCCTGGTGTAAAAAGTATAGCGCTTAATACCAGCAATCCTAAGCGTGTTGAAGGTAATATAGCCATGGCAAATGATTACATTTGCGACGCTTTTTGGCAAAAACTTGAAGAAGAAAATTTAATTACTTTAAAACCTAGTTTAAGCATTTCTTAAGGATATGAAAATAGATGCACATCAACATTTCTGGGTGTACGACCCTATAAAATACGATTGGATTTCGGATGACATGTCGGTCATCAGGCAAAACCATTTACCTGAAGATTTACATCCCATCTTAAAAGAAAATGGTTTAGATGCTTGTATTACGGTACAATCTCATCAATCAGAAGAAGAAAATGATTTTCAGCTTGCTAACGCTTCCAAAAATGATTTCATTAAAGGCGTAGTAGGTTGGGTTGATTTACAAGCTGACAATATAGAAGAACGCTTGGCTTATTACCAGCAGTTTCCTATCATGAAGGGCTTCCGCCATGTTTTACAAGGCGAGCAAGATAGAGCGCTGATGTTGAAAAAGGAGTTTATGAATGGTATTTCTAAACTTCAGCAATTTGGCTTTACTTATGATATCCTCATTTTTGAAGACCAAATTGATTTCTCCAGCACTTTGGTTGAAACTTTCCCTAACCAAGCTTTCGTACTAGACCATATCGCTAAACCGGATATTAAACATCAAAAAATTACAGATTGGGAAAAAGCCATTAAAAAACTTGCTCAGCATGAAAATGTATCCTGTAAAGTTTCGGGTATGGTTACAGAAGCCGATTGGAAAAATTGGAAACAAGCGGATTTTGAACCTTATCTGGATGTTGTTTTTAATGCTTTTGGTACAGATAGGTTGATGTATGGTAGCGATTGGCCGGTTTGCAGAGTTGCCGCAGATTATAAACAGGTTTTAGAGATTTTTAAAACTTATATCCAATCTTTATCCAGCACAGAACAAGACAAGGTGATGGGCGAAAACGCTGCTAAATTTTATAATATATAACAAAGATTATTCATGAAAGTATTAGAATGCCAGGAGCCGGGGAAATTTGCATACAGAACAGCCGCAGAACCTGTTTTAGAAAAAGGACAAGCCATCATTAAAATAAAAAGAATAGGCATTTGTGGTACAGATCTTCATGCTTTTGAAGGCACACAACCTTTTTTTAGCTACCCAAGAATATTAGGTCATGAATTAGCTGGCGAACTTATAGCTGTAGACGGTGCCCCTGATTTTAAAGTTGGAGAATCGGTAAGTTTTATCCCTTATTTTAACTGTGGCAAATGTGTGGCTTGTAGAAATCAGAAGCCTAACTGCTGTGCCGCAATACAAGTTTTTGGTGTTCATATTGATGGTGGCATGGCAGAATATGTATCGGTTCCATCTTATGCTTTATTACATGGCCATCAATTAGGTTTTGATGCTTTGGCTTTGGTAGAACCCTTAGCTATTGGCGCCCATGGCGTAAGAAGAGCACAAGTTACACCCGGCGAATTTGTTTTGGTTATTGGCGCAGGCCCCATTGGCTTAGGCACTATGGAATTTGCCCGTATTGCCGGAGCAAAAGTAATTGCTTTAGATATTAATGAAAACCGACTTTCTTTCTGTAAAGAGCGTTTAAAAGTTGATTATACCATTAATGCTTTGCAGGCAGATGTTACTGAAGAACTCAAAAGAATTACCAATGGCGATATGCCAACTGTAGTGATTGACGCTACCGGAAATTTAAAAGCCATCAACAACGCTTTCCAATACATGGCACATGGAGCAAGATTTGTTTTGATAGGTTTACAAAAAGGCGATATCAGCTTTAGTCACCCAGAGTTTCATAAAAGAGAAGCTACCTTAATGAGCAGTAGAAATGCTACCCGTGAGGATTTTGAGCATGTGATAAAAGCTATGGAAAATAAAGAAGTAGACCCTACCACTTATATCACACATCGTGTAAAGTTTGACGAGGTTAAAGATCAGTTTCATACTTGGCTAAATCCAGAAAATGGCGTTATTAAAGCTGTGGTGGATTTGGATTAAAGTGGAAGGTTTTAAGTTGGAGGTGGAAGGTTTTAAGTGGAAAGTTTTAAGTTGAACGTGGAAATTGGAGAGTTTAAAGTGGAAGGTGGAAAGTAGAGGGTTGGAGGTGGAAAGCGATGAGTAGAAACACCGCTAATATAAAAGAAGCGAACTTTACAGAAAAAAAGTTCGCTTCTTTTGTTAGAAAGCCTGATAACTGGCAAGCATAAATGATTTTCTGGCAACCCGAAACCGGCAACTGATAACCGACAACTGTCAACTCATAACTGGCAACCGGCAACTGACAACTGACAACCGATCCTTACATCGGCTTAACTTCTACCCTTCTATTTTTCGCTCTTCCATCTTCTGTATCATTTGATACTAAAGGAGAAGACTCGCCAAAACCTTTGGTAATTAAATTGCTTGATTTAATTCCGTTGTTTACTAAATAAGCTTTAACAGCATTAGCTCTGTCAACAGAAAGCATCATATTTCTTTGTTCTGTACCTTCCGCAGAAGAATGCCCGTTTAATTGAAATTTAGCTTCTGGCTTAGTTTTCATCATTCTTGCAATCTCATCTAAAGCTACATAAGAAGAAGTTTTTAGAACTGATGAGTTAAACTCAAACTGAATATTTTTGTAATTAAACACTTGCGCTACTGCTTCAGGGCAACCTTTAGATGCTGCTGTTCCTTTCTCTTCAGGACATTCGTCTTTATCATCAGGAATACCATCATTATCTGTGTCTTTTACTACAGGCGCTGGTGCCGGAGCTGGTGCAGGTGCTGCAGCTACAGGTTCTGGCGCTGGTGGTGCTACCACTTTTTTAGATTTACAAGAGCTGTAAAAAATTGTAATGGCTAATAATGCCATCATAGTCATTCTTATATTCATTGTTTTTTAGCGTTAATGGTTTCGAAATTAATAAATAAACCCCAAGATATAAAGCTTTTTAAGATAACTTATGTTCATCACCAATATTCAGACCAATGGCTTTTAAAAGTAAAGAAGCATTAAAAGTTTCGCACTTTCCAAGTTTTATCTGATAATCAAAATACATTTCACTCCCTTGTAATTGTATATCGAAATGAAAGTTTCGCAATTGCTGTGGATATTCTTGTTCTAAATCAGCAATTTGTAAATCATGCGTAGCAATAAAGCCTGGTGTAGCTTGCGCTATCAGTTTCTTGATAAATACTTTGGTACCCAGGTATTTATCTTTGCTATTGGTTCCACGCAGCATTTCATCTATCAATACAAAAGCCTGTTTTTCTTGCTGTGTATAATCTAAAATCATTTTTAACCTATCTATTTCGGCCTTAAAAGTTGAAGTTTGATTTTGCAAGGAATCTTTTATCCGCATATAGCTTACCAATTTAAAAATGGAAGTTTTGAAACTTGAAGCACAAACTTTTGAACCTGCAAAAGCTAAAACCATATTTACCCCTACTGTTCTTAAAAATGTTGATTTCCCTGCCATATTAGAGCCTGTAATCACATCTGTGGTAGCTTGTGTAGCTAAAGAAAAGTGGTTATTTACTCGCTCTTTTGCAGGAATGAGCGGATGCCCCAAAGCTCTGGCATTAAAAGTAAAATCCTGTTCTAATTGCGGATAAACCCATTCTGGATGGTTATAATCTAAATTTGATAAGCTTAATAAAGCTTCTACTTGTGCCATCAGCTCAAAGCCTGCTACAATACTATGTTGGTGTTGCTGATGCCAATCTTTAAGCATCAAAAGCGTACGTAAATCCCATTGAAAAAAAAGATTAAGGAAAGAACCCACCAGCATATTTAAACGATAGTTTAACCTTACTACCAATTTTCTAAGACTATTTATTTTTTCGCTTAGCGGTATTTCTGGCTTTATATCTTGAAGTAAATTATTGATCAAGTTGTTTTCCCAATACTTATCTTCTATCCATTTCACATTTTGGGCATAGGCATCTAAAGCATTTGCGGCTTTCTCTACCTGAAGATGTACTACATCTATCTTATTTTTAAAGAAAGAGTAGAAAAGTCCGTTTCCTAATAAAAGCAAACCTAAAACACTCCACCAAGCACCCCCTAAAAATATCGCGACAGCTAAAGCTGATAGATTGATAAAAGGTAAAACCCGAACCACATTTTTTAGTCTTTGCTGATTTAAGAACTGCAACAGAGCGCCTAAATCTTTTGCTATAAAAAGGCCTAAAGTGGTTAAAAGATTTGGTTCTAATAAAAACAAACGTGTCCTAAACGCTAGTCCTTCTTTTTGCACAGACTTTAACTCTTGTACAGCCGCATGGCGCTCTTTAATAGCTGCTAATGTTGCTGGCGCTTTTAGCCAGGCGGCCAAGGTTTTGGTAGCCTCATGAGAAGCACACCTATTGAGGTAATGATATAAAGATTGAGGACCAAAAATATCTAAATCATCGGTATAAGGATGTTGAGCATCTATAAAATCAGTACCATCATCATAGCAATTTATACCCCCTGCCAATACCGCTAGCTCATTTTCTAAAAGTCTTAATTTAGTTTCTTGAAAGCGGAGCAAATCCACCTTCTTTTGTTGTATTTTAACCAATATCAAGAAGCCTAATAAAAGAAATACAGCAATAAAAGCTACAGCAGTGAGGCCAACATTAAAAAAGAGTTTAATAAGCAATATAGCCAATAGAAACAAGCCTAAACGAGCAAAGGAATACTTATTGATTAACTTTTTAAGTGCTTTATTTTGCGCTTTAAAGTCCGAAATTTGCGATTGATAATCTTGTAGAATATCAGTTGAAGACATGATAAAAAATTTGAAGCAAGATATTAAAACATTTTACCATATTAAACCCTTCAAATACAGAAAGGCAATCATTGTCTTAAATGAATGATTAAACGATGAAAATTACACTCTTAACCGTTGGTAAAACCGAAGATAAATACATCTTAGAAGGGATAGAAAAATACCTCAAGAGATTAAAGCATTATATCAAATTTGAAATCATTGAAATCCCCGAATTAAAAAAAACAAAGAGTTTAAGTGAAGACCAACAAAAGAACAAAGAGGCCGAAATTATTTTTAAGCAATTGAACCATACAGACCATGTGGTGTTATTAGACGAAAGAGGAAAAGAATTAAGCTCTATGCATTTTGCCGATTTTATGAATAAGAAAATGATTGGCAGTGTACAACAATTGGTTTTTATTGTAGGCGGCCCTTATGGTTTTGATGCCAGTTTACATCAAAGAGCGCAAGATAAATTATCACTCTCTAAGATGACTTTTTCGCATCAAATGGTAAGGCTTTTCTTTGTTGAACAAGTTTATAGGGCTTTCACCATCCTTAAAGGAGAGCCTTATCATCACGAATAAAAAATAAATATTATGCTAGGAAACAAAAGAAAATATCACTTTAGAAGCGAAAATAGCGGCAATGAGAAACGCTTATTCTGGATACTTTCCATTTTGGTAAGTCTTATTTTTATAGCCTTGTATTATTGGATGAAGGCTTAAAAAAGCGGAAAGCCTGATAAAATCCACTATAATAGCTATTTAAATTAACAATAAACTATGGACAATGAACCATAGACAATTGACTACCAACTAACTAATACCCCACCACTTGAAAGCCCCATTGCAACTCTTTGATTTTAAACAAAAAATAGATTATAAGATAGAAATACTAGCAGGTTTAACAGTAGCCATGACCATGGTTCCAGAATCTTTATCCTTTGCCATATTAGCAGGTTTCCCTCCTTTGGTAGGTTTATATGCTGCTTTTATGATGGGTTTGGTAACTGCTGTTTTTGGCGGCAGACCCGGTATGGTTTCTGGCGGGGCGGGTGCTACAGCTGTTGTGCTTATTGCATTAATGCAGGATCATGGCTTAGATTATGTCCTTGCCGCAGTAGCTCTGGCCGGATTAATCCAAATTCTAGTGGGCTTATTTAAATTAGGTAAATTTATTAGGTTAGTACCACAACCTGTTATGTATGGTTTTGTGAATGGTTTGGCGGTGATTATTTTTACCTCTCAATTTCAACAACTCAAAACCTTAGTCAACGGGCAAGAAGTATGGTTAAGCGGACAAGCCCTGTATACCATGTTAGGTTTAATAGCGCTCACCATTGTAATAGTTATAGGTTTTCCTAAAATTACGAAAGCTATTCCCGCTTCCTTGGTAGCTATTATTGTTGTCTTTATCTTGGTTTTAACCTTGGGTATAGATACCAAAACGGTACAGGATATTGCTTCAGTAAGTGGCGGCTTCCCTCCTTTTCATATACCTCAGATACCTTTTAACCTGGAAACATTAGAGCTAATTTTCCCTTATGCCTTAATTATGGCTGGCGTTGGCTTAACAGAAAGTTTGTTAACCCTCAATCTGGTTGATGAAATTACCCATACCAAAGGAAAAGGGAATAAAGAATGCTTGGCTTTAGGTAGTGCCAACCTCCTGAATGGTTTCTTTTATGGCATGGGTGGTTGCGCCATGATAGCCCAAACCCTTATTAACCTTTCTGCTGGTGCAAGAGCCCGTTTATCAAGTATTATTGCTGCCTTTACCATTTTATTGATTGTTTTGGTAGGTGCTCCTGTGATAGAAAAAGTTCCTATTGCTGCTTTAGTGGGCGTCATGTTTATGGTAGCCATAGGCACTTTTGAATGGATAAGTTTTCGCATCATCAATAAAATGCCTAAACAAGATATTTTTACAGGTATTTTGGTTGCACTCATCACCATTTGGTTGCATAATCTAGCTTTAGCAGTACTTATAGGGGTGGTGATATCTGCTTTGGTATTTGCCTGGGAAAGTGCAAAGAGAATCAGAGCTAAGAAATATATAGATGAACAAGGTATCAAACATTATGAAATATATGGGCCTTTGTTCTTTGCTTCGGTAAGCCAATTTACAGAAAAGTTCGATATCCAAAACGACCCTCAAGAAGTCATCATTGATTTTAAAGAAAGCAGAGTTGCAGATATGTCTGGGATAGATGCCCTTCATAAACTAACAGAAAGGTATCAACAAGCGGGTAAAACCTTGCACTTGAAACATTTGAGTGAAGATTGTAGACGTTTATTAGCCAATGCCCAAGGGATTATTGATGTAAATATTCTGGAAGATCCGGATTATCCGGTGATGACGGATAAGGCTTAGTAGGATATTCATCGTATTGGTTAAGATTGATTTAGAAGCTAATCCTTTCTACTAAATTTTTACATTCAGTTCAAGTCGGCCACCAAAACCAAGTTCAATAATTTTTTGAAGTGTAGAAATACGAGCTTCTTTGATGTTGTTCTCAATTTTTGAAATATAAGATTTGGTTGTCCCCACTTTTTCGGCAAGTTGCTTTTGTGTCATTCCTAATTCAATTCTTGTATCGTGAATCAAAGCACCAATTTTAAATACTTCATAACCTGCTTCAAGTTCATCACGCTCTTTTGTTCCACGTTTTCCGTAGTTTGTTTCTTTGAACTCTTCAAGAGTTGTTAAGCTTTTATTTTTCGCTTTCATATTCTGCTTTAATTTTAAGTGCTATTTCTATTTCTTTCTTTGGAGTCTTTTGTGTTTTCTTTTGGAAACCGTTAGCTAAAACAACCAGTTTCCCTTCATCAAAAAAGCAAAAAATTCTAAAAATATCGCTACCTATTTGAACCCGTATTTCATAAAGTCCATCAGTATTTTCAATATGTTTAAGATAAGTTTCTGGAACTCTTTGTAAGTCTTCAAGCAATTCAAAAGTCCAAACAATTTTTGCTTTTACTTTTTTGTTCTGTTTAATAAAGAAGTCTTGAAAGTAGTTCTTATAAAACGTTATACTTCTGTGCTTCTGATTTTTGCTCACCTTACAAAGCTACTAAAGTTGCTCTAAAGTGAAACATAAATTTTGCTTTTTTTTATTCATCAAAAACAAACTTGCCGAAGCAAATGAGTAACACTTTAAAAGTTTATTCATTAGTTTTTATTGATTTTAAGATATTCATAAATTCGCTGAGGCTTCCTTTGATTTCTTTTGGTCTCACAAAAGGAACGATCCTTGCCGGCTATAGAGATGCTAAAAACCATCTAAACACATCATTTCATATTAATTTATTGAAATGCTTACCTAAGGTAGGCAGGCATTGGATCTTAACTTAATCCAAAATTATGTTTTAAGACAATCTACCTCAGCATCCAATAAATTCCTTATTTTTGCGCCCTGTTAAAAGCACCTCAAAAAATGTTAGAAAAAGAAATCAATAAAAGAAGAACCTTCGGAATCATCAGTCACCCCGATGCCGGTAAAACTACACTAACAGAAAAACTCCTTTTATTTGGAGGTGCTATACAAAAAGCAGGAACTGTAAAACGTAACAAAGCCGAAAAAACCGCTACTTCCGATTTTATGGAGATAGAAAAGCAACGTGGTATTTCTGTTGCTACTTCGGTAATGGGTTTTGAATATAAAGACATCAAAATCAATATCCTAGACACGCCAGGTCACAAAGATTTCGCTGAAGACACTTACCGTACTTTAACAGCGGTAGACTCGGTAATCCTCGTAGTAGATTGCGTAAAAGGTGTTGAGGAGCAAACACGTAAATTGATGCAGGTATGTAGGATGAGACATACCCCGGTTATCATCTTCATCAATAAAATGGATAGAGAAGGTAAAGACCCTTTTGATTTACTGGAAGAATTAGAAAAAGAACTTAATATTTCTACCCGTCCATTAAGTTGGCCTATCGGTATAGGACATACTTTTAAAGGTGTTTATCAACTCCACAAAAAATCTTTAAATCTTTATAGTCCTAATAAAAAAGAAATTGCTGATGATGTTATCGCTATTAGCGATTTAAATCAGCCAGAATTAGATCAAATGCTGGGCGAGCATGCCGCCAATAAGCTAAGAGAAGAAGCAGAGCTAATTGAAGAAGTAGCAGAACCTTTTGATTTAGGTCTATACCGCTCTGGTTATCTGGCTCCAGTTTTCTTTGGTAGTGCCATCAATAATTTTGGGGTGCAAGAACTCTTAGATACTTTTATTGAAATTGCCCCTACGCCGCAAGGAAGGGAGGCCAATCTCAGACCTATTGAACCTCAAGAAGCTAAGTTTACCGGCTTTGTATTTAAAATACATGCCAACCTAGACCCTAACCACCGTGACAGGATTGCCTTTTGTAGAATTACCTCGGGTACTTTTTTAAGAAACACTTTTTATTACCATACCCGTTTAGATAAAAAGCTGAAATTCGCCTCTCCTACCAGCTTCATGGCTGATAATAAGAGTTTGGTTGAAGAAGCCTATCCTGGTGATGTAATTGGTTTATACGATGCGGGAAATTTTAAAATTGGAGATACCCTTACTGAAGGAGAAAAGCTACAATTCTTAGGCATCCCTAGTTTCTCGCCAGAAATCTTTAGAGAGTTGGAAAATACCGACCCGATGAAGACTAAACAACTTGAAAAAGGTATCAACCAATTGAGTGATGAAGGGGTGGCGCAACTCTTTACCGTAAATCCGGGAAACAGAAAAATTATAGGTACTGTTGGTGAGTTACAATTTGAGGTCATTCAATTCAGATTGAAACAAGAATATGGCGCTTCTTGTATTTTCAGACCCTTGAACTTCTCTAAATCTAGCTGGGTTTCTGCCACTACACCTGCTGCGATGCAACAATTCTTAAAAGCTCAAGCTTCGCGTATTGGCTATGATAAAGAAAACAGACCCGTTTTCTTCTCTTCTTCACAATGGGATTTAGAATATACCGCCAAACAGTTCCCAGAAATCAGTTTCCACGATACTTCAGAATGGGACAGGATTTAGAGAAGCTGAAGGCTTTTTCTTAGACAAATTATCATCTTAGTCCAAGGTTTAAATCTGGATTATAGGATAAATTTTATTGATGCTTGTTCAATATTTTGAATAAATTTAAATTTATGTAGTTTAGGTATATGTTCGACAGCAATCTTGGCTATCAATTAGTTCAAATCCGTAATAATAAATATCATACTCATGAATCCTATTTAAAAGAATTTATTTATAAGTTTTACTCTCATAACAGCCGTTGTTGTATAAAATATATTGTCTCCATAAAAGAATATCCCCAAAAACTACTGACTTTAGATTACTACCCTAAAGTGAAATTAACACCTAAAATTAACTCAAGAGACAGCATACAAGATTTACGATATAGAATGCTTACTAAACAAAACTCTTTTGGTAATATAGGAGGCACAATATTAGATATTATGGTCGATTTACGTCAACGTTTTGATATCCATACATGGGGCTTTATCGCTGCTAATCTAATTTATGAAACAAGTAATGAAAACAACAAGCGTTATAAAACGTATAAAGAAATATTAAGAAGGTCATTTAAAGATAAATATACAGTTTTTGGGAATAAAAAAAATAGCGCTATCTTCGTAGTACCCATAGAAAGAGAAAAAGAGCATATTAAAATTGTAAAGCATTATGAAAGGATTTTCGCAGAAACCAACTAACTGTAAGCCTAGTAATGTTTCTCCTAGAAATAAACAGTTCTCACATCCAAAAAGTTCTTCTTGGGCAAAAAAAGAAATTTCTACAAGTAGATTTAAAGGGATGTCAGAAGATTTAGAAATAGTACCTCCTTTACATATCCCTGGCTATAAATCTAGAGGATAACTAACCTCAATCAAAAACAGGAATAACATCGGCGGCACTTATATTCAGAATCAAAGACTGACCTAAAGCATCCAATCTTAGGACAACTCTTTGTTGTTGTTTCCATGATATGAGTTCTGCTTCATAGCCTTTTAATTTTCCTGAGATGATTTTAACTTTTTGTCCTTTTTCTAATAGATCGAATGTAATTTCAGGATCTGCTTGTCCGCTTAAATAATTTTGTAGCATTTGGATTTGCTTCTCAGGTATACTGGCAATTTGCCTCGAGAAATAAATAAACCTAACCACGCCATAGGTTTGAATAACCTGGTCGTACTCTTTATTCGAAATACAAACAAATAAATAAGATTTAAACAAGGGTTCTTCTACCCACTTTTTCCTATCACTCCACTGCTTTAAAGTTTTTTGTAAAGGTAGGTATACCTGAATTCCTCTTTTGACAAGACTTTCTGCTGTTTTCTTCTCACTTCTTGGATGAGTATACACTGGATACCAACGATAAAGTTCATCTAATTTAGACATACTGAGCTACGGAATAATATATGTTAAAGATAACAGAAAAGAATGGATTGTTAGTTTTTTTCAAGTTGTAGGTTATAAATTTCAGGTTCTAGCTAGATTTAATCTCGTTTATAGCCCAAGGTTTAAACCTTGGGCTATATGGGCCACATCCTCTTGCGCTCGTTTGTAACGAGGGCTTTATATGGGGTAGCGATTGTATCGGTTATTTTGTTTTCCTCCCCCTAAACCCCCTTTAAAGGGATACCTTGCAAATGGGTTTTTAAAAGTAGAAAGTAAAAAGTACCAAGTAAAAAGATTGAATAACCTTTAAATTGATCTCGTTCGTTTATAGCCCAAGGTTTAAACCTTGGGCTATATGGACCATATCCTATTACGCTCGTTTGTAACCAATACTTAGTATGCATCAGGTAATTGGCAGAACAGGTAAAAACAACGATCAACTGTTCCCCTTACTTCCAGAAATAATTCACTTTAAAATCTTTTCTATATTTAATGCGGATGAGAACTGTGGTTAACCAGTTGATTAAAATGCAAATACCTAGGAAAACAAAAATCAAAACAAAGTTCCCCCACTCTTTAAACATCAAAACCAGATAGATAAAAATAAGATTGGTTAATACAATAATGAAGGTAGCTTGTAAATGTGTGAATCCTAAAGAAAGGATACGGTGGTGAATATGATTCCTATCTGCCTGAAATGGAGATTTTCTTTGCAATACCCGCAAAGTAAAAACCCTAAAAGTATCAAACAAAGGAATAATTAAAACCGCAACTACAGTAGCAGGGGCAGAAGCAAAAATAGGGTCGTAGTTTTCTTCTGAAAATTTATTCAATTCAATAAATTTAATCCCTAAGACTACAGAAATTAAGCCGATTAATAAACTGCCTGTATCTCCCATAAAAATACGTGAAGGCGTATAATTATAATAAAGGAAACCAGCTAAAGCCCCAACCATACTGAATGCTAAAGTTGCCAACTCGTCTTGCCCCATGTGTAAAAACATGATACCAAAGGTCAAATTAACAATCAGCCCAAGAGTACCCGCCAAGCCGTCTATCCCATCTATCAGATTAAAAGCATTCACCATAAACATGATGGTGGTAATCGACAATACGGTACTCGTGAAAAAGTCAATCTCCTGAAGCCCCAAAACCCCATACATACTGGTTAAACGCACATTCCCTAGAAACACCATCATGGCAGCAACCAAGAATTGTATAAAAAATTTAGTGCCTGGTGCCGATCCTGCTAAATCATCTTTCAAACCTATGGCAAAAAGCATGATACAGGCAGTTAAGAGAATATTAGTAGGTAAAAAGGCATCGTATTTAGCAAATAATAAAGACACAATGGTGAAACTACAAAATATACCTACCCCACCCAATCTGGATATACTAGCATCATGTGTCTTCCTTTCCTGATGAAAATCATCATAGAGTTTACGTTCCCTAGCAACAAACATGATTGAAGGAATGGCTACAAAACTGACTAATCCCGAAAAAAGGATAATCATTAAGTAATAAAAATCAGTAATGGCGAAGTCTAACAGCATATTTTAATCAGCATCTAAAGATAGTAATTATTTTAAAAACTGCTTGAGTTTACGTAAAGGCTTCCATAAAGATGCAAATAAAGGATATGAAATTCCATTAACTTTCATAGCCTGTCTATCTTCTTGATTTGCCCGCCATCTATTCCTCCAAGAAACATTACTAACACCTCCTACCCGCATTTTTACCAAAACCTCAGGGATATAAGCTGTTTTGATTTGGTACCGATATAAGAATCTTAAAATTAAATCATAATCCGCTGCCGAGCGGTATTGCAAATCATAAGCTCCATATTTTTGGAAACATGCTTTACGGATAAACAAAGTAGGATGAGGCGGCATCCAACCCCAGTTTAACTTCTTTGAACTGGAAGCTCCAGACACCCAATTCCTAATAACTTCATCCTTATTTCCCCTTTTTACATATTGTAAATCGCCATAAACGGCCATTACTTCTGGTTCTTGCTCAAAAATTCTGGCTACCTTACTTAATACATCCGGACTTGCAAAAACATCATCAGAATGCAAAACTCCTATGATATCACCTTTTGCTAATTGAATCCCTTTATTGAGGGCATCATAAATTCCTTTGTCGGGCTCAGAAATCATTTGAAAGACTTGATGTTTCATTCTTGCCTCTACTTTGATACATGTATCATCCTGAGAGGCGCCATCTATCACCAACAACTCTTTTTCCTGATAGGATTGCATCAGAAAAGAATCCAATGCGTCTTCAATAAGAGCGGCCGAATTATAAGTAGATGTGATGATACTGATGAGCATGTGTTTTAACAATTTAGCTCAAAGCAAAGGATTTTAATTGCAATAATCAATATCTGACTTAGATTTTGCTGAGTTTTGCCGAGTTTTGCCGCCATTTGCTGGACTTTGCCATGTATGTGAGATAGCTTCACTGCATTCGCTATGACAAAGCGCTTGTCACTGCGAGGAACGTGGCTTCTTTTGTAATGCTTATAGGATTGCCTTGGATGAAGAGATAGCTTCGCTTTGCTCGCTATGACAAAGCGTTACTAGGAACGTGGCTTCTCTCGTTTAACCTGTAAGAGAGATAGCTTCATTACATTCGCTATGACAAAACAATCGTGATAGCTTCGCTGCGTTTGAGATGACATCGCAGATTCAGAAATAAATCTTAAACAACTGAAGACTCTTCTTCTTTGGTTTTTCTGTTGCGATATGCTCTTGCTCCTAAAAGAATACCTCCAACAAGCAGGGCTGAAACCCCTCCGTCTATAGGGACAGGTTCAAAAGGATCTTCAGGATTACCCTCTGGATTACAAAAGGGATCTGTTTCGGGATCACAAGGAATTTGAGCTTGTACCCATTGTATAGAACAGAAGAAAAATATAAAAAATATCAGCTTTATAATAAATGGATACTTTAAAATCATATTGTTACCTTACTTTTTGATAAATTTAGCTGTGCCTATCCTCTCCTCAGATGAGGTGTTAAGCATCTCAACCATATACAATCCACTATCTAAATCTTCTACATTTAATTTTATTTCATCCTCTGTTTTGAAAACAAAAGATTTTTTCACCACTCCATTCATGTCTATGATTCGGAGGTTAACCGCTTGACTATCTTTCTTGATTGTTGATAAAAAAAGATAATTTTCAGTAGGGTTAGGATAAATTTGTATTGCAGCATCTGTTGTAGTAGCTCTCAAATCAGAAAAATCAATGCTTTGTAATTTAGAGAAGCTATGAGTGCCATCTTTATCCGTTTGCTTAATTCTGTAATAATTAACTCCCCTGAAAGGCTTATCATCTACTGATTTATAATTATTGAAGGCTCCGGTAGATGGCTGCGGTTCCACCCTTTTCACCACTAAAAATGTTTTACCATCTGTAGAACGTTCTACCTCAAAAAAATCGTTATATACTTCATCTGCTGTAGACCAGCTCAGCTCTGCCGTTTGTTGCACCTTGTTAACTTTAAAATCAACAAAGGTTAAAGGTAAAGTAGTTATAGGAGCAAAGGCTAATGTAAAACGCTGGTCTCCAAAACTAGCTGCTATATTTTTTTGTATCGCAAACTCATAAGCGCTATTAACATCCGATATCGGAACTGTCACGTTAAGATAATGATCCTTCAACATCATTTGCATACCGCTTATATTTGGTAAATCAGTAAATCTCAATTTCATATTTCCACTTGCTCTACTGTTTACAGATAGCGCCAATTCAGTTTGTCCTTCTGGTAAGAGATTGATAGCTAATGGCTTTTTGTCAGCAGATAAGGTAGCTAAATTAACATCATAACCTGTTATATATCTTGAATCCTGCTCGTCTGCAATTGCATTAAAGCCTTCTCCGAAAGCTACTAAGGTTTCTTCAACCATCTGCCCACTTTCCAAAGCCATTCTGAGGGCTCTAGTATTTGTATTATCCGAACTGGTGCGGCTAAAAGAACCTGTACCTCCACCTGTAGCACTTTGTAGAAAGTATCTTTCTTTGGTAGCTAGTAATCTGGCTGGAGCTTCACTTATATTTTTGTGTGTCTCGCGAAAACGAAGTATCCCACCACCAACTCCAGCATAAACATAAAAACCTTGTCCTGGTTGGATATATCTTGATCCACCATTAGTACCTAGTCCTAGCGCAGCATTATATGTAGCATTAGGCTTGCCTCCCACCACTACTGTGATGGTAGAACCAATATTCGCTGATGATGCTTGTACCGCGTTCCAATCTATGGTAGCCGGATATGGATTACCCGCAATAAATGCACCTTGCATACTTGTTTTAGAAGCATTATAATTGATAGGAATATCAATATTACCTTTATTAACAGGACCAGTATAAGTTAAGGTAACGTTTTCAGGGCTAACAAATGGAGGAATTAATTTCCCCGGATTACTATCTTTATTATTCCTGTTACCCATAAAAAAATACATAAAACCACTACCGCTTGCTAAAGGTGTAGTAATATTAGTTATAGGCACAAAAGGGCTACTCAGAATATTATTGTAGGTAAAAAGAATGGTTGAGTTGCTTACTCCATTAGGTACGGCATCGAAGCCATTAGCTACTCCGCCACTTCCTGTTACAATCATATAATTTTTCAGCTGCTCAAAGGTTCTTGCTCCGATTATGGCTGCATCATTTACTGGAGAAGACATAGATCTCGTACCTCTGAAACCGGCATTAGCCGCTCCACTTATAAAAGACTGAACATTCACATTTCCAATAATATCAGCACTTCCGCTTAATGCTGCCAGATTTGCATTGTTCGTTGCTGTAGCCAATAAAGTTAAATTACCATTCGCATTAAGCACAGCAGGAGAATTTACTGTTAAGGTGTTGCTTACATTTGCTGCACCAGAAATTGTTTTTGTACCACCAGTACTAGCGGTTAGGTTATTAAAAGTACCAGATACAATGGTTTGGCTTGTACCAGCATTAAACTCGACCGTACCTGACCATGTTTTCCCTGCCGATATAGGATTTGCAGAAGTATTTTGTGTTCTTAAAGTACCTGTACCTATAAAACCATTGATAGCAGCTACAGTTAAAGCATTGGTTCGCATATCTAGAAAACCATTTTGTATAGCTAAATTACCGTTTACAGCTAAAGCGCCAGAACGCATGGTAACACCAGCAGCATTATTAATGGTTAAATTGTTAACCGTTGCGGGCAAACCCGTACCGGCTTGTTGAGGCACATTACCATTATAGGTATAGTTTGCTCCTGTACTGAAACTTCTTGAACCAGTATTTTGTATAATACCAGTAGCTCCGCTTGAGGTTATACCATCTGGATGTGCCGTAATTAAAGTAGCACCATTATTAAGGTTAAAATTACCACTTGTGCCATTTAAAACAGAAGTTCCAAAATCTATTATAGTATTTACATTAATAACAAAATCTATCTCGTTATTAAGTTGTGCTGAAACTTCTTTTTGAAAAATCTGAGTAGCATTACCATTAAATACAAACCTCCCTCTATTATTGATATTAGTACTAGATTTTCTAATAATACCGCCAGTAAAAATAAAATTACCAGAAATATTAAAAACAGTACCAACATTACTTAAAGAGCCATTAAAGCTCATGTCAACTACCCCTCCGGTTTGAATATAATTCTTCACAAAGAATGTTCTAGAAGTTGTGGTTGCTGTTGTACGGAGAATACTAGCTCCAGTACTTACAATTTCAAAATTATTTCTTACGCTGAAATTAAATGGCAAAGCAGGTAAAGAATTTATATCTTGATTAGAACAATTCCAAATAAAATTATAAAAGCTAGGATTATTGTCTGGAAATAAAACCGCTGAGGTTGATGTTGTAATTCCAGTAATTCTACAATCCGAACCATTTTCCCATGTGGCTGTAGGAACAGAACCGGAGCTAGTCGTGTAAGCATGTTCATAAACACCTCCGTTAGCAAATGTTAGACGTCCATTGGTTATAATGTTTCCAGCATTCACCAAAGTACCAGAAACTAAAAAGTCATTAATAGCAGTATTATTGGCTACAGTAAGATTAATACCAGAGTTTATAACCACCACACCACCAGATGAAACAATAACATCATCCGCAGAAACATTAGCAATTAAAGTAACAATATTTCCATTTCTAATGGTTATTCTTGAGGCTCCAATGCCAGGAACTAAATCAGCACTGACCCAATTGATATTATCTAAAGAGCTTTCCCATGTGTTTACATCAGTCCATGCACCAGTTTGTTTAGACCTAAAAAATCACTAGCCACCGATGAATAGGTATACTCATTAGCAAATAAACAAATTATAAAAATCAATAAAACAATGATTTTTTTTAATATCATGAGAAACTACTTAGATTAACACAAAACTACTAAATAAACGTAAATATTTAACATATAGATTTTTAATTATCTTTTATATTTGAAAAATCAATACATACACATCAAATCATTTATTTAAGTACGCCCCTCTAAATATAAAATAGACTTAAATTTAAAAGATATTTATTAATATTGAAATTATTTATAATCAGGAAACTTAATGCGTTTGAATAAGCAGAATTTTATATATTTTATATTTTTAATCACTTTAGTAATTACATCTTGTAGCAGCAGACGTAACCTATTGTTTAATACCCAACAGGAAAAAAAATCCCTAATCTTCCCATATATGTAATGCAGGAAGGTAGTGATAGCCTCTATAGCCGCGAACAAGTGATACAGCCAGGCGATCAATTATTGATCAGAAACCTACAGAATGAAGCCCTTATTTCAGGTATAGGCGGCCAAAACAATCTACAACAAATGAACGCACAAAGTAATACTGGCTACAGAGTTGAGACTGATGGTATGGTATTATTACCCGTGATAGGTAAAGTGAAATTAGCTGGTATGAGCCGACTAACCGCTCAGGAACATCTCAATCAACTTTATCGTACACAGCTATTGCAAAACCCTATTATAACTTTAATTATCAGCAATTTACAGGTAACTTTTTTGGGAGAATTTGGCAGGCAAGGAAACTATTTCCTCAATAAGGACCAGATTCATTTGGCCCAAATGCTGGGTGAAGCCGGTGGTTTGAATAACAGAGCCAATAAAAGAAGACTGAAAATTATTAGAGGAAACCTGAATCAGCCTGAGGTCTTCATTGTGAACCTAGAAGATATCAATAGCCTTTCAGACCGCAGACTGATGTTAAGAAATAATGATATTGTTTATGCAGAACCCCGACCAGCTTTTCAGTTTCTGGATCGAATAAATCCGTCTACCTCATTTTTAGGCTTAGGTCTGAGTGTACTTAATGTTTACCTTTTAATATCTAATTTAAGTCGCTGATATGTCTACGCCAAGCTCCATTACTAATCTCAAGCAAGAAATAGATTATACAAAGTTTGCCCGTATCCTACTCAGTAGATGGTACTGGCTGGCAGCTACCACCCTATTGGCTCTATTAATCGCCTATATTTACCTTTGGTATACTCCTAGATTATACAGCACTACCGCTTATATCAAATTTGAGGATAAACAACCCGACTTAACTGCTGCCGTAAGCCTTAACAATTATAGCCGTAGCTATACCAATAAAATTGCTACAGAAAGTTGGACTTTTAGAAGCCAGCAAATTTTACATAAAGCGGTAGATTATATTGACTGGCAAGTGAGCTATTATCTAGAAGGTAGGGTAAGGTCTACCGATTTATATCCTAAAAAACCTTTTGAGATTAAGATTTTAAAACAAGATCAAGAATTTTATAATAAACCTGTACTCATCAGTGGACATGCTAAAGGCTTTAAAATCGAATATCAGCTCCATGAAAAGAATATTAGCATAAATGCAGCGTTTGGGAAACCTATCAGTATTCCTGGTGTGATTTTTTTTATTACTGCCAACCCTGTATTTCAAACGAGTGCGCAATATGCTTTCAAATTTAATTATAAACAGGAGTTTTTCGAAAGAATGGGTTGTGGATTTTCTATCGCTGAAGCCGCTAAATTTTCTTCGGTGGCACAGGTGAGCAAAACAGATCCTAATCCATATTTTGCTGCCGATGCACTTAATGCAATCATTAGGGTGTATCGTGAGAAAGATTTGGAAGACAAAACAGAATCTGCCAAGCAAATCATAGATTTTATTGATAAACAACTGGATAATCTTTCTTTAACAGTTAAAAGTTCTGGCGAGAAACTGAAAGACTTTAAACAGGCTAATAATTTTCTGGACCTCAGTTCTTCTGCACAAAGTACCTTGAGTAAGGTAACACAAATGGAAACCATGAATCGTACATACGATTTGCAACTTTTATTATTACGACAATTACAGCAACAATTAAGAAAAAACGATCAAACCATTAGTCTGAATTTTAATCTGGATGGTGCAGTAGATCCTTTATTAGAAAATTTAATTGTACAGTGGAATGAGCTCATTCAAGAAAGATTGACTTTACTAAGCACCTATAAAGAGCAAAGCAAACTGGTACAGGAAGTAAACGAGAAGCTGAGTATTCTACGGGAATCTGCTAACCAGAATATGCAAGCCAATATCCTACGCATCATTAAACAAAAAGAGTTTAACCAAAGAGAACTGAAAAAAGCTTCTACGGGATTAAACAATTTACCTACTCAGGAAAGACAACTATTTGGTTTACAGCGTGATTATAATATTAATGAAAAAATATTTAGCTACCTTTCTGAAAAAAAACTTGAAGCTCAGATTGGTAAAGCTGCTGTTTTAGCAAGTGCAAAGGTTATTGACCCAGCTCGTCCGAATACGTTTCCTATTTCTCCTCAACCTGCTTCGGTATGGCGTATGGCAATTATCATCGGCCTAGCCAGTGGTATTGGGCTCATTTTTATTGCCCGTTTACTCAACCCTTACATTTATGATAAAGATACTATAGAAAGCCTAACTAAAACCCCTATATTAGGTATGATCAGACATTTTCCAGAAAAAATTGATGCAGAAAATAGTCAGATTTTATCTATTGCCAAACCTAAATCTCTTTTTGCAGAATCGGTACGTTCTGTCAGAACCAACCTGAGCTTTGTTGCCAGTGAAAAAAGTAGTAAGGTCATTTGTGTTACTTCTGAAATTGCCGGCGAAGGTAAATCTTTTGTATCCATCAATCTGGCAAGCTCGCTGGCGCTTATTGATAAAAAAGTAATTTTTATTGCAGCTGATTTAAGACGCTCGAAGGTACACCGTACTTTCAATATTAAAAGTAAACTTGGCTTGAGCAGTTATCTTTCACATCAAAGTGAATTATCAGCTATCATACAGTCCAGCGGACAGGAAAACTTGGATTTAATTATTTCGGGTCAAGTCCCTCCTAATCCAGCTGAATTGATGTATAGTCCACGCTTGCCAGAGCTTATCCATGAACTTAAGCAACGATACGATTATATTTTATTTGATACCGCTCCTATCGGACTGGTTTCAGATGCTTTACCCTTAATCAGAATTAGTGACATCAATTTATTTGTAATCAGAACGGGTAAATCAAAAATATCAGCAGCCTATATTCCCCAACGTATTGCTAATGAGTATCAACTTCATAATACATTCATTATCCTAAACGACTATCGAATGGAGGGTTTATATGGAAGTTATTACAGTACCCGCTATTCTGACAACTATTATGGTTATTATTATGCAGATAATAATCATCATGGTGCTGGTTATTATACAGATGATAGACCACAGCCATGGTGGAAGAAGGTTTTAAAATGGAAAGGATAGTAAGTATAGTGTGGAAAGATGCCTAAATGTTGTGATAGCTTGGAAGGTGGAATGTGGAAAGATGCCTAAAGGTTGTGATAGCTTGGAAGGTTGGAAGGTTGGAAGTTTGAATGTGGAAAGATGCCTAAATGTTGTGATAGCTTGGAAGGTTGAATGTGGAAAGATTATTCTTCTTGCGCTCGTTTGGAACGAGGGCTTATTATGGCTTTTCGATTTTATCGATTGATGTCATCATATTTTATTTTAAATAGCTGTAAACAATAATTATCCGCCTCTATCGCCGGCGAGGCTCGTTCCTTTTGTCGCCCAAAAGGAACCATAATGCGCCGGCTCGAAGATTTTCTTTGAATGTTTCTGCTGAGGCTGGGATAATGCTAAACGAAAATCTTGCCATGCCGGAGTTCTGCGTAAACGGAGATGTAATGCTGCGGCTTGATATGGTGGGGCCTAAAGAGTTTTTAAAAGCATTAAGTCAAAAGATTACCAAAATGCGCCGAAAATTCATCAGGTTTGTAATTATGCCGCCAGTGTCTCTCTCTGGAAGGAGAATGAAAGAGGGAGGATTTTTTTGAGTAAAAAGTCAAATTACGAGCTAGAAGGATTCCTAAATGCTGAGATAGGTTGAATGATTGGAAGGTTGGTTGAAAGTGGAAAGATTATTCTTCTTGCGCTCGTTTGGAACGAGGGCTTATTATGGCTTTTCGATTTTATCGATTGATGTCATCATATTTTATTTTAAATAGCTGTAAACAATAATTATCCGCCTCTATCGCCGGCGAGGCTCGTTCCTTTTGTCGCCCAAAAGGAACCATAATGCGCCGGCTCGAAGATTTTCTTTGAATGTTTCTGCTGAGGCTGGGATAATGCTAAACGAAAATCTTGCCATGCCGGAGTTCTGCGTAAACGGAGATGTAATGCTGCGGCTTGATATGGTGGGGCCTAAAGAGTTTTTAAAAGCATTAAGTCAAAAGATTACCAAAATGCGCCGAAAATTCATCAGGTTTGTAATTATGCCGCCAGTGTCTCTCTCTGGAAGGAGAATGAAAGAGGGAGGATTTTTTTGAGTAAAAAGTCAAATTACGAGCTAGAAGGATTCCTAAATGCTGAGATAGGTTGAATGATTGGAAGGTTGGTTGAAAGTGGAAAGATTATTCTTCTTGCGCTCGTTTGGAACGAGGGCTTATTATGGCTTTTCGATTTTATCGATTGATGTTATCATTTTTTATTATAAATATCTTTAAACAATAATTATCCGCCTCTATCGCCGGCGAGGCTCGTTCCTTTTGTCGCCCAAAAGGAACCAAAATGCGCCGGCTCGAAGATTTTCTTTGAATGTTTCTGCTGAGGCTGGGATAATGCTACCCGAAAATCTTGCCATGCCGGAGTTCTGCGTAAACGGAGATGTAATGCTGCGGCTTGATATGGTGGGGCCTAAAGAGTTTTTAAAAGTATTAAGTCAAAAGTAGAAAGTCAAAAGATTACCAAAATGCGCCGAAGATTCATCCTCTTGAGCTAGCTCGTTAATAACGAGGGCTTAACTTGGTATGGCGATTGTATCGCTTTTTTTAAACACGGAGAGCGCAAAGGACTCAAAGCTGGATGTAGAAATTGCTTCACTGCTTTCGCCTAGTTTGTCAAGCGAGGAACGTGGCAGTCTCTTTTTAACCTTTTGAAGAGATAGCTTCACTGCGTTCGCTATGACAAACAAGGGTGATACCTTAGCTATGACAAATTCCTCTTTAGCTAGCTCATTTGCAATGAGGGCTTAACTTGGTATTCTTCTTGCGCTCGTTTGGAACGAGGGCTTATTATGGCTTTTCGATTTTATCGATTGATGTCATCATATTTTATTTTAAATAGCTGTAAACAATAATTATCCGCCTCTATCGCCGGCGAGGCTCGTTCCTTTTGACGCCCAAAAGGAACCAAAATGCGCCGGCTCGAAGATTTTCTTTGAATGTTTCTGCTGAGGCTGGGATAATGCTTCCCGAAAATCTTGCCATGCCGGAGTTCTGCGTAAACGGAGATGTAATGCTAGGGCTTGATATGGTGGAGCCTAAAGAGAGTTTTAAAAGTAGAAAGTCAAAAGATTACCAAAATGCACCGAAAATTCATCCTCTTGAGCTAGCTCGTTAATAACGAGGGCTTAACTTGGTATGGCGATTGTATCGCTTTTTTTAAACACGGAGAGCGCAAAGGACTCGAAGCTGGGTGTAGAAATTGCTTCACTGCTTTCGCCTAGTTTGTCAAGCGAGGAACGTGGCATTCTTTTTTTAACCTTTTGAAGAGATAGCTTCACTGCGTTCGCTATGACAAACAAGGGTGATACCTTAGCTATGACAAATTCCTCTTTAGCTAGCTCATTTGCAATGAGGGCTTAACTTGGTATTCTTCTTGCGCTCGTTTGCAACGAGTGCTTATGATGGCTTTTCGATTTTATCGATTGATGTCATCATATTTTATTTTAAATAGCTGTAAACAATAATTATCCGCCTCTATCGCCGGCGAGGCTCGTTCCTTTTGTCGCCCAAAAGGAACCAAAATGCGCCGGCTCGAAGATTTTCTTTGAATGTTTCTGCTGAGGCTGGGATAATGCTAACCGAAAATCTTGCCATGCCGGAGTTCTGCGTAAACGGAGATGTAATGCTGCGGCTTGATATGGTGGGGCCTAAAGAGTTTTTAAAAGTATTAAGTCAAAAGTAGAAAGTCAAAAGATTACCAAAATGCGCCGAAGATTCATCCTCTTGAGCTAGCTCGTTAATAACGAGGGCTTAACTTGGTATGGCGATTGTATCGCTTTTTTTAACCACGGAGAGCGCCAAGGACTCGAAGCTGGATGTAGAAATTGCCTCACTCTATTCGATGATTTTGTCAAGCGAAGAATGAAGCAGTCTCTCTGGCTTGCGTTGCCTTCAAACAGTACTTAACATGAGTGAATGATTACATCGTTTTTTACCTACTTACCTTAAATATTCAAGATTTTAATCTCCACCAAAGCCCTAAAACCACCAAGCCTAAGAAAATCATACCGAATATGATTCCAATAAAACTCCCTTTCCTTTCCACTTCCTTTTCTAATGCTTTATGAGTCGTTTTCTTTAGCAACTCTTGTTCTTGCTGATGGGCTTTAATACTACTGCTTTGCTGTTGATGGATAGCTTGTGCTAAACTGTCTTTACTCCTACTTTTATAAACTTTCACTTTGATAAAGCCCGGTCGCTGCTTTAGGCCGCTATCTGGATGCCAATAAAACAGCTCATCCATTTCTAAAACGATACCTTCTTTTACTTGCTGCTGTGTAGCGCTTATCGTACTGCTTTTACTTTGCAGACTATCTTTCAAACTACTTGTCTGTTTGGTCTTTTCTAGTTCTGTGATGAGCTGCTTATATCTAGATTTCTGGCTTGAACAGGCCGTTAGTACAAGCATCACCAATAGTGTATAAAAATTTTTCATATGCCTTCCTTCCTTTCTGTAATCCAATCTGCCACAGCATATAAAGTACGTTTAAGCCTTCGCTTGCGGTAAACTCCATCCCCTTCTCTACTTCCGGCTTCATTGGTATTGCCTTCAACGGTGATGACGATGCTTTCGCCCCATGCATCTATAAAACCACAATGGGCAATACGTTTTTTAGAGGCATACCAGATGCCAAAGACATCTCCTGCCTGTGGCTGTGTCTTTTCTTTCTGCCAAGTATTTTTCCAAATGATACGCTTTGCTGGTAATAAAGCCGGACTCCATGCGGTACGTGGATTGTTGATAGCTGCTTGGCCTAAGCACCAGCTCACAAAGGCGGAACACCAAGGAGCGCCTTTGTTATGACCCGTATATTTGAGATAGCTTTCTACTTGACTACCGTCGTTACGGTTGCTTTTTTCTCTTGTGCCTATTTCTTGGCTGTAGATGTGTTTTAACTTTGTTCTGTTTGCTGATAATGTTCCTGCTTTTACAGAATGGCTATGAGTGTGAAGATAAAGCCATAGAGTAAAAACAAATAGAAACTTAAATAGATGATGATTTTTTGCCATGAGGATAGATGGTTAAAGTGTGTATAAAATTGTTCTTTGGAGAAATTGCCCAATACTGGCCATATATTTTCAATCAGCCACCAGGTAAGTGCTTTAAAAAGCAGGAAAGCTAGAATGGCTAATAGGATAGCACCTAGGATGCCTGCATCTAGCGGGGCGGCATTGCTATCTATTAGTCTTAAAATTGTTGAACTGTACAAAAAAAGAACTAATAAAAATATAATACTAAGTTGTTCTTTATGGATACGGATGGGAATACTGTACACCCATCTTGGAGTTATGTATATACTTTTCATTTTAAATATTGCTTTAGAGTTTTATACTATGCATTGGAAACCTCCGAAGTACTTACTGTTGGATACCGCTTGTCTGTTTATAGCTCTTACAAAGGCGTAACATTCGAAACCTTCATGGAGGCTATTTGGAATTGTAAAATGATGACTTTGTTCATCTTTTCTGAATTTTATAAGCTGTGTTATCCAGCAGTTTTGAATGGCGCTGTAGCAAGCAATAATGAGCTCACTTTGCGTGTTAACTTTTCTGCTATTCCAACTGATTTCGAGCTTATGCTCTTTCAGTTTTATGTTGAGCTTATCAGGTAAACTCATCTTACCTTTAGTGAGAATGAGTTTAGAAAAATCAATAAATAAATGAGGATAAACCCCACCTACAATACTTTTTCTAATTGCAGAACGATTCCTTTTTTGGACTTCAATTTCTTCATTTTCTATAGCTCCCATTTTAAGGACATGAGCTGCTGTGAGTAGAAATTTATTGGCCATTACAAAACGGCTTCTACATTCTTCTTGCCCTGGTGTTGGATGATGATTAGATTTATTTTGTGAAGCTCTTCTTACGATGGTGCCTTTTGTACCCTTACAGAATATAAGGTCGCCTACTTTCCCTGAAAGACCTGCATAGAAGCTGTCTGATTTTATGAATGCCATGATATTGGTTTTAAAATTGTCTGACACCTTGCGATGTCAGACAAATAGATGATTAAAGTTGGGTTACTTGGATGGTTTCATTTTCGGGCATATCATATGCCTTTATGATGATACTTGATGTTGCATAATCAGGATTTGCTACTGTTGTTGCATAAATCCATTTCGATACATCATCTTGTTGGATGGCGTCTCCTTGTTCTATCAAAGCATTAGAGGCGTCTCTGATTTCTACTTTGACAGCTGTAACCATAAAATTATCATAAACAGTTGCTTCTACTTGATAACCTATTTGGCCCGAGTATCCATTATAATTAGGATTGGCCTCAATTTCAGGGGCTTTCTTATAATCTGCAAAAGCTACATTATAGGCGCTTTGACCTGCCTTTGCAGCGGCCTGATATAAGGCTTTTATAGTTAAATCACTGATGGCTGCTTTTGCATACCTTGCTGCTTTGATAAAGCGTTCCCTTACTTCTAGTTGGTCGGGATTTGGATTATCAACCCTGACTTTTGGTCGGTCTGATACGATTGTTTTTCCTGCTCTTTGTCTAAAGACCAGTAAATCGCCTATTAAACCTGATAAACCATGTGTGATGACGTTGTTTCTTGACTTTGCCATGTTGTTAAAATTTTATGTGAAAAAATAAACCTGTCTTTGTGCTGATACCGGTATAACGCTTTGGACACCACAAACCTAAAGCGCTGATTATTAATATCCTATAGGCTAACCTTCAAAAGAACATCATAGAACCTTATGCAACCTTTATAGAACAAAATAGAACCTATTGCTTCTTTCAGCTTTTGCTGCTTCTGAACTAAAAATCTTAGAAAATTCATTTTTTGGTGTTTTCTTCCTTCGGTGTTCCTTCGGATTGCTCTGTGTGATGTATGTGTGATGTATGTGTTTGGTGGTTGGTTGGGTGGTTAGGTGGTTAGTTTGCTAGGTGGTTAGTTGGGTGGTTTGTTAGGTGGTTAGTCCTGATAACCATCGGGAGTTGGGTGGCTATGGTAGTGAAACACATGCTGGTTTTTGAAAGTAGAAAGTCAAATTACGAGGTAAAAAGATGCCTAAATGTTGAGATAGGTTGGATGATTGGAAGGTTGCTTGAAAGTGGAAAGATTATTCTTCTTGCGCTCGTTTGCAACGAGTGCTTATTATGGCTTTTCGATTTTATCGATTGATGTCATCATATTTTATTTTAAACATCTTTAAACAATTGTTATCCGCCTCTATCGCCGGCGGGGCTCGTTCCTTTTGTCGCCCAAAAGGAACCAAAATGCGCCGGCTCGAAGATTTTCTTTGAATGTTTCTGCTGAGGCTGGGATAATGCTACCCGAAAATCTTGCCATGCCGGAGTTCTGCGTAAACGGAGATGTAATGATAGGGCTTGATATGGTGGAGCCTAAAGAGAGTTTTAAAAGTATTAAGTACAGAGTAGAAAGATGCCTAAATGTTGAGATAGGTTGGTTGGAAGCTTGGAAAGTGGAAAGATTGGAGTAGAAAGTGCCTCCTCCTGCACCTCCTCTAAGAGGAGGACACTTTGCAAATGGCTTAGAGCTGCATCTTTAAAAGAAAGAAGACTTTCTATTTCATACGCTTGAAAGGTATACCGCCAGTGTCTCCCTCTGGAGGGAGAATGAAAGAGGGAGGATTTTTTTGAGTAGAAAGTCAAATTACGGTGTAAAAAGATACCTAAATGTTGAGATAGGTTGGTTGTAAAGTATAAAGTACATCAGCAGTAATTCTTACTTTCATGAGCAATGAAATCATGAAGAGGAGAGTCCTTAATGGCTCTCTCCCCATGATTTGATTAAAAATTATAAAGAAGACTTTGTCTATAATGCTCAGGTATCTCTGTGGCTTTGTTCTAAAATTCTTTGGATATGGGATTTTCTGTACATATTTTTTCTGCCCATCCTGCTAGGCTCTATAATTTTTTCACACTGCCAACGGTAAAGAGTACTCCGATGAATTTTAAAAAAGTCTCTTACTTCATAAGCATCCATCCATTCTTCTTCTTGTTCTAATTCCTGTTGTTTATTTAAAGTAGTAAGTATTTGTTGGAGTAACGTTTCTACATTTAACAGTATGTTAATGAGTTTAAAAAATTTTGTCATGTTCTCAGTCATTAAGATAGTTAGTCTTAAGCAAAAGATTTGTTTTCTGATGCTGTGAACTTATATCAGGTAGATTGCTACAGTAATAGCAGGATAATAGGAAAGGGATTGCTGCAAGCTATATAAATCTAAAATAAAAAATATTTATTAAAAAGGAAATAGGTGGAGAAGTACAGAGTCAAAAGTATAAAGTACAGAGTAGAAAGATGCCTAAATGCTGAGATAGGTTGGTTGGTTGTAAAGTGGAAAGATTGAGTAGAAAGGGCCTCCTCCTGCACCTCCTCTAAGAGGAGGACACTTTGTAAATGGCTTAGATCTGCATCTTTAAAAAAAGAGGACTTTCTATTTCAAACGTTTGTAATTATGCCGCCAGTGTCTCCCTCTGGAGGGAGAATGAAAGAGGGAGGATAGTTTTGAGTAGGAAGATGCCTAAATATCCTGATAGCTTGGAAGGTTGGAAAGATTGGAAAGATTGCCTAAATGTTGTGATAGGTTGGAAAGTGGAAAGTAAAAAATGGAAAGAGCCTCCTCCTGCACCTCCTCTAAGAGGAGGATACCTTGCATGTGGGCTTTAAAAGTAGAAAGATTAATTGCGGCTTGTAAAATAGTTTATTTCTCTTCTTGATGAAACCAATTCAGAAAACTGCTTACTTTAGTGCGACTTACCTTGCACTTGACAGGCTCATAAGGCATGAATTTTATTTGAAGATGATAGCTATAATCTTGCTTACGGTGGTAGCCTTTTAAAGCCCATCTTGAATAGATTTCTGAACGGTTTACTCGCATAAAGTCTTGAGCAGGTAGTTTTTTTAAATGCTGCTCTAAAGATTCTGTTGTGTTATAGACGGTTTTGTTGGTTGTGTAGATAGTACCTACATTTCCTCTTTTAATAATCGCTAGTATTTCAATGGCTTTGATATACAATACGCGGTCTCCTAAACTTACCCTCACATCTATTTCTTCACTACTTTGTGCTTTTTTAACATGATAGGCCAAATAATAATGTCTGCATATATATATCAAATTTAACAGTAAGACCTGAATGGTAACAATTTGAAATTCTACCAGCATATAACCACTGGCATCAAAATCACTATCAAAATACCAGAAGTAAAATCTGATAAATAGATAATCAAGCAATAGCACAAACAACACTCCGAAAAGTATTTGATAGCCACCTCTTTTCCATAAATTATCTTCCCAGCTTAAGCGACTATCCAGATATTTAGTAGTGACATGTACCCATTGTAAAAGTGCAGCTGCTATAAAGGTACTAAACAGCATTGCCCAATAGTAATTGTCTTGTTGCATAATTTGCCAAAAAGATTTAGTCTGTGGTACTACCACCAAATAATGAGATACCAACAAGGCTAATAGTAAGCGTACACCTAAAGACAAGTATTTTCCGTCTTTCTGATCCCAAAGATTAATTAATGATTTCATTTGTTGATGTTTTTCGAGATTAATATCTATGTTTTATTAAAAAATGTCCTCTGCACTTTATTTTCAGTTTCTTCTTATCATTTTTTTTCTTAAAATTACCTCGCCTCTATCGCCGGCGGGCTCGTTCCTTTTGCGGGACCAAAAGGAACCAAAAGTCCTAAGCAATCTCGCTGGTGTCTTCTCCCGCAAAGGCTTACCCGCAATTCAAAAACAAGGGGCGCTTATTTTTGCTTGGTTATGGTTTATGATAGCTTTTGCAACCTCGGACGCAAAATCGCATGCGCTATAGGCTTGATTCTACCAACATTTTTGCTTCTGCTTCTGCTTTTGAATTTTTTCCGACACTGGAGATTGCTTACTCACTTCGGCCAATACGGTATTTTATGATCGATTGTTCCTTCTAAATATAAAAAACATAACAAAAATCTTAAGAAAACAGGCCTGAAAAATAATATAACACCTATTCTAGCTTCATATTTTCAGTATTTTCTCAAATATATCAGCACTAATTTCCAAGAGCCAAAAAAATTATTGCATTTCATCCTCTAATTTCTACCATTCATCACTTTCATACGTTTTCTGTTAGTTTTTTTAAGCTTTTAGCCTATAATTTTGTTTAGCCGGCCGGCCTATCTATTCATCATTTAAAAAAATATACTATGGAAAAAGTTCCTTTTACTCCAGCTGGTTTACAGCAATTATTAACTACTCTTTATGCTTTGAGCGACCAAGAATTAAATTTAGTAGCTGATGCCTTACACCAAAATTTCAAACTTTGGGTTGCCGAGCATTTCGACTTAGATGAAGCTCAACTCGCTTACCTCCATAATCTTGATGAACGCTTTGTTAGTCAGGCTGCTGCCAGAGGAAGCTATTTTATGGCTCATCGTTTACCTATTGGTCTTAATAAAATGGAAGCTCCGGCTTTAAGGAGCGATGGCAAAGACCGTGGAAAACTGCTCAATTTGAATGAAAGTAGCAATAGCAATTTCACACCTGAGCTGGCTTATAGCAACCTTGAATCTTTAACTTTTAACATCACTTATTTTAATTAATCAGTGGGATAGCTGCAAGATATCCCCTGTTAACAGCTGGTGGTGGCAGTAAACACCACCGCTGTTCTCACATTTCTACCTATGAAAGGGGGATGCCGAAAACCCTTAAAAAGAGTAGGCATCATCATGTAAAACTCTATGGCTTCGAGATGTAGCAAAGCCAAATCTACGATGAAGAAAAAATTCATCATGCCCATGATTGCTGTAGCAGCAATCTCAGGCGCTGTTTTATTCTCTGCTTTTAAAGCAGAGGGAAATGCTTCCTCCCTACAGTATTGGGAGTATAGTGGTAATAACGTAGCTACAGACCAAATGGAGTATCAACCCGCATCTGCTCCTTCTTGTGCGGCTGGTAGCCAAGTTGTATGTACTATTTTAGCCGAAGAAGATCCTAACAACCCTGGATTTCCTTTGATTGCCGGCACTGCTTTAGAAAGTAGAATACAAAACAAAGACGAATCTAATTCTGATGTTTTTGTGCGCAACTAACTAAGCTAAGCTGCCTCTACAGGGAGGCAGCTTATTGCTATCTATTCACCTAACGCCTGTTTTGTTCAATCCCACTCAACACTATGGTATTTTGAGGGATTAAATTGGCAAAGCGCAAGTCTCCTGTGGTCAGTTCAATGATAGAACCTGCTATCCTACGTCTTAAGGTTATGGCCAAATCTGGTTCGCCACCCAATCTTCTTATATCAGCCCAACGACTGTTTGACCTAAACAGCAGTTGCTTTCTTCTTTCTAGTAAAACTAATTTCAACGCTTCTAGTCTATTGCTTGCCGTAAAGGGCACAAAGGTGTTAGTCCTAAATCTTCGCAACATTAAACTATTAAGGGTTGCCAAACCTTCAGCTACCCTATTTGCTCTTATCTGGCATTCTGCCTTAATCAGATAAAGCTCATCTGTGGCGATTCCGGCAAATAAATTACCTGTATTCCTTCCAGAATAATCTCCCTTAAAAGCAAAGCTACCATTGCTATTACGTGTAAAAAACAAGCTTCTTCTTAAATCATTGGTGCTATACGAACGGTATAAGGTAGAATCTACTCTTGCCCTTGTTTGCTGAAAAACACCACCTCTACCGGTATTAAAGGCTTGGAAAATCACTTCTGCATTAAACAAAGGGAAAGGATTTGCTGCTGTAGCATTTAAGCTATTATAGTCTATCAATTGCGATTGAAGCGCCAAAGCAGAATCTGCATAGCGTACTGCATTTTCATCATCTGCCATCACCAAATAGGTTCTTGCAAGCTGTGCATAAGCGGCTGCCTTTGAAGGTTGCGTTTTAAAAGCTCTGGTTGCAGGTAATAAACTGGCTGCTACTTTTAAGTCTGTAATTACTCTTTGATATGATTCTTCTAAGGTAGAACGTCTGATAGTTTCATTGATATCACTTGATAGCTTTAGCGGAATACCCAGCTCTTGTGCTGCCGTTTCTTGTCTGTACGGTAAAGTGAAGATTTGTAATAGTTGATAAAAATTATAGCTTCTCAAGAACAAAGCTGTACCTCTTAAGGTCTGTTTACTTGCATCATCGGCTGTTACTTGCTCTAGCTGGTCTAAAGCTACATTGGCTCTAAAGATTAAGTTATAAGCATTTTGCCAATCAAAATCATGGTAGGTTGTAGTAGCCCATACATAGCTATCTCTTGCCACTACATCTGTTAATGCATTCCAGATATTATCTTCCAAATAATAATCATCTGCCATAATATCCCCTGCTATGGGATAAAGCGTATTCATTTGATTGTTATTGAGGATGGCTTCTATATCTTTTAAAGTACTAGGTGTGGCTAAAGCCCGGTCTGGCTTGGCTTCCAAAAATTCCTGACAAGCGCAAAAGGAAATACTTATGAGGATGAGCAGGTAAGGCATATATATTTTTTTCATGTTCTGAGTTTATGAGTTTAGAAATCTGTTTTTAAGCCGAAGGAGATGGTGCGTACCGGAATAAAGCTATCTCCATACTCGGGGTCAAATGGGAATTTACTGGCTTTCCATAAAAGGCCAATATTATTAGCATACATAAATACACTGAGGTGTTTAAGATGAAGGGCTCTTAATTTAGATGCCTTAAATTGATAAGCTAAGCGAATATCCTGTAACCTAATATGGTCTCCGGGTTCTACCATGATATCCGCTTGTGTGTAAGCATTATCTCTATTGGCATTAGCAGGATAAATGATGGATGGAACTTGTGTAAAGGCTTCATCACCTGTTTGCTGCCAGCGCATTGCATATTCTGGTGATGCAGCCCATTGATTATATAAACTGCTATAGCTTAAACCTGTTCTGCGGTAGAAATAACCTAATTTATAACTCATGTTGAAACTTAAGCTCATTTGCTTATAGGTAAAATCCTGACGGAAAGCTCCAAAATATACGGGTAAAGAAGGACCATGAAATATTAAATCCTCAAATTTTACCTGATTGGGTATAGCGGTATAATCTTTAGAAATAGCTCCATTTACCTGTAGCTGTGGGTCGCCATTACTGGGGTCTAAGCCTGCCCAGCGATAGCTAACAATACCATAAGCTGGCTTCCCAACAATCGGCGTTATCCCGCTGCCATTTCCTACATAAAAAGAGGGAGAAGTAGGCTCGAACAAATATTTGGTTACCTTATTCTTGGATGAAGAAAAAAGGAAATTACTTTGCCATTGAAAATCATTTTGCTTCATAATTTGCGCTTGTAGCTCTAGCTCAAATCCTTGGTTTCTTAAAGCTGCGCTATTTAAGCTTCTTGTACCTGTACCGCCTGTAGTAGCATCTACCGCTACAAGCCCAATAAGGTCTGTTGCTTGTTTATGAAAATAGCTGATGTTACCTCTTAATCTGCTGTCTTTTGTTTCAAAATCTGCTGCGATATTAAATATCCCAACAGTTTCCCATCTTAAATCTGGATTGGGAGGATTGACAATGGTGGCTTGCGGTAAACCTGTAAAGGTGTTGATATTGAGAAATAATTGTTCGTACCTGATGGTGGTTAAAGCAGAACTTGAATTGTTTACATTTCCTGTATAACCATAGCTTGCCCTCAGATTTAAACGTGGCATAAAGCTCCAGTTATAAAAATTCTCTTGGTCTATATGCCATGCTGCGCCAACAGAACCCAATGGAACGCCTTTCTGATTTGCATTAACACCAAATATGTTTGATGCATCTCTTCTGGCACTTAAAGAGAAGCTATATCTTTTGGTATAATGGTAACTGGCATTAAAAAAGTAGGATACATTTCTGTTTAATAAGGAACTTTGAAAATTATTATTTGGTATACTGCTATTGGCTGCAAGTAAACCGTATATCGGAAAAGCTGTTACCAAATCTACCGGGCTACTTTGAAATATTAAATCATCAAAACCATATAACCGGTTTGTAGTAGCTGTGTTTTCCCGCTCTCTGAGTTCTGCTCCTGCAAGTAGCTCTAATTGATGCACATTCCAATCTTTGCTAAAATTGAGCTGACCTCTTAAACCATGTGCGAGTAATTGTCCGTTTGTTTCGTCTATGATGCTTCCTAATGGTATACGCCTTGTTATGGTATTACCACTGATGCTGCTATATCTGTTGATGAGGTTACGGGTAAAATAGGTCTCGGGGCTGTAGTTGTTATTTTGCTGGCTGCTATTGTTCTGAAAGCGGTATTGTATACTTGCCTTCAAAGTAGGAAACAATTGATAATCTGCCTGAACATCCAATAGCATATCATAGCTTCGGTTGCGATTATTAGCCAAAGCTATTTCATCCAGCGGCCGATAAGCCCAATCTTGTAAGAGTCCTCTTCCGGTAGTGTCTGTATACCTTTTACGGTAATTTTGTTCTAAGGCTAACGCATTCCCTTCTTCATCTGCCAAACGGGCATAAGGGTAGTAATTACTTTTACCACCATTTGGTCTTAAGCTATTTAAGCTTCCTAGTGCATTGTTCTGAGCCTGTGTACGGGTGTATAAAATACCTGCTTGTAGCTGTAGTTTGGGGTGTGGTTTTAAGCTTACACGGTTTCTGATGCTTAAACGCTGGTCATCATCCCCAACTAAATTAGAGCGGTTTTTATCAAAGCCTACGCTACCCGCATAAGACAATTGCCCAGCACCTGCTGCATAATTCAGGCTATACTGCTGTCTGATGCCTTGCTGTTGGAAATACTTGTTAAAATCATTTCTGATATCTGTTTGCTCCCAAATACTTAATTGTGTGGCTACTTGGTTCTGGTTAACTCGTCCTAGTCTTTGGTCTTCCAGTAATTCTACATAAGGCGATAGCACCGGGCGGTTACGTACATTGGTAATAGCCGTATTGTAAAAGCCTCTATCATACAGGTATTTCTCTACACTTAGGAAATCTGTGGATGACATTGCAGGATACCTAAACAGATCTGGCTTTTCTACCACACTGGTATTAGCCACCATACTAAAACTTAAGGGCTGTTTGCTTTTTGCGTTACGTGTGGTGATGACAACCACGCCATTACCTGCCCTTGTACCCCAAATGGCTGCTGCTGCCGCATCTTTTAGGATGGTGATGCTTTCTACATCATTGGGATTGATTTGTGCTACATCGCCTTCATAAGGGAAATTATCTAAGATGATTAAGGGTTGTGTACTTACTCCTGCCGTGAGGGTACTTAAACCTCTGATGCTAAAACGGGTTACTGCTCCTTCTCCACCACGCTTGTCGTAAAGCAAGGAAGGTGTGATGCCTTCTAAACGACGGAAGATATCGGTACCTATCTGACGGTTAAACAAGCTGCTATCTATCAGGCTGTAAGAGCCTGTTGCCCTACCTGCTGCTAATTTCTGGTAACCTGTGTTTACGATGACTTCTTTAAGCTCACCTGCTAGAGGTTCTAAATTGATAGTTAAAGGATTTTGTAAGGTGTATAAAGGCTTTACTTGTGCTTTAAAGCCCATAAAAGTAATCAGTAAAGTATCTGGCAGGGCAACCTGTTGAAATGTAAATTTACCTTCTTCATTAGCCGTAGCTGTTCGCTTTGACTTTAGTAGTCTGAGGTTTGCCCCTGCTAAAGGCTCTTTACCTGCTAGCACTGTACCTATTAAGGTTTCTTGTGCATAGGCTATAGCGATGATACTGATGAGGAATAGCGTTAATAGAATTTTTCTCATGGTTTGGATAGTGTGTTTAGGTGGTTTTGATGATGATTTTCTTCTAAGATGAAAGTAGGTAGCGTTCTAGTGGCTGGCTCCAGATAAAGACCTAGAGGCTGTAAGAGGACTTGTAAAGCTGCTAAACTTTGTTGCCCCTCTGGCCTAGGTAAAAAAGTCTTAGCTGACAAAGTGGTTTCATTAAGCACCCAAGGGAATGCAGGGTTTTTATTTAACGCTGCTATCCATGAGGCTAAAGACAAGCCTTCTTTAAGTGTTGCAGCTGTTGTAGTACTGCTTTGTTTTAATAGCCAAACTGGTGTTTCTTGCGCTACTATCTCTCCTTTAAGTCTGAAATGCCTATTTAAATCTGCCAGTAGTAAAGCATTTCTGGTGGCTATACTTGTTCCTTTGGGAAGCCTACGCTCGTAAGATATGCCATACTTACGCAACCACTCTTGCTGATAGCCTGCTGCCTGATGATACTGGTAACGAAGGGTGTCTTGAAGTTTTATTTTTCTTCTTTTCTCCTCATAAGGTATACCCTGCATTTGGGTAGCTATGGCATAAAGTTGAGCCATAGAGGCATTGATGATATAGTAACGTAGCGTAGAATCTGCCTCCAAAACCATCCCGCTACTGGCACTTTGCCCATCTATAAATGGTAAAACATATTGGCTACTATCTATTTTTAAGTATTGATGTAGCGATAGTTGTTTGGGATTAAAGGCATCTTCATCTTTTTTCTGATACCATTGAACTGACCTACCTGAAAGGATTTGATGAATGGTATGGGCATTGGCATATTCTAACAAGGTAGCACCTAAATATCTACCTTCTGGACTTATCCATACCAAATGAGGCACTAACTGGTGAGGAAAATAAGCTTTTAGCTGCTGTTTATCTAATACGGTAAATAAATCTAAAGCAGCTAATTTGGCATTTTTTGCCTTAGCCTTATTGAGCTGTTCTGGACTATCTGCTGTTATGGGAAGGATGAGTAAACGATCTGAAAATTGTTTTTGCAGCTGCTTAAGCTCTGGTATAGCCTGCACACAGGCCCCACACCAGGTACTCCAAAAATCTAAGATGATGAGTTTGCTTTTATAGTCTTGCAGGCTGATGTTGCTTTTCCCTTGCGGGTGATTAAAGGTTTGCAGCTTTAAATCCCATAAGGTTTTAGGGATGCTGTCTCCTACCTGTAAAGCTTGTTGTGCTTTGGCTTTTTTACTAAATACCACCACAACTAGCAGTAATACAAGCAGTTTGATGGTATTATGCCTCCTAAAAAAAGGCAGTATGTATCCTATACGATGTTTATCGTTCATTTTATTGTGTTTGGGTTTAAGGATATGTCACATTGAGCGGAGTCGAAATGTTATCATTTACCACTCTTCTCAGTCTGAAAAAACCGGCCGGGCTATTAACAACTATTAACTTATTTCATGGGATGCAATGGGCCAGACCGGTTGGTGTCCTAAACACTATTCCGGTGCGCAAATGATGAGGGCGTAAATTTGATTTTGTTGCTCCATGGTAAATATATTAAGGAGCCTTTTGATAAGTCAGGAAACACTAAAGGCGTGGAACTCAACTTACTGTTCTGGAGGTTCTGCTATACCTGTGGAAACGAATAAGTGAGCCCACGCCTTTAGCATGAGCATTTTCACTTATCGTCTCGTTTCCCTAGAATTTTAGCAGATTCCCAGAACTAGACTCTAAGTGCGAGTGCTTCAAATATTTTAAGAGTACTCGCTAAATTAAAAAACTTATTAATCTTGTCGACTATTTTTTAAATGTTTTATCAAAAATAATCCTTCTTTATATAAATTAATATACAATAATATATAAAATTATATATATAAACAATTTTTATTTTACATATACTAGATTTTTTTATCCATTATATTGTATTCTTTTATATTATAATATTGGGTAAGAAGAAATTTCACATATCTAGAGGAGAAGTACTTCATAAAGTAGCTAAAACTAGTCGTTTGTCTATTAAAGAAATTGCTGAAAAAGCAGGTTATAAGTACCCGACTTTTTACTTACACATTAAGAAAGCTGATTTACCTTATGAGACATTAGCGAGATATGGCCAAGTTCTAGGTCATGATTTTTCTGATGAATTTCCGGATATGATGGATTATATTTTTAAGGATAGCCATGTTGCTTACGGGGTTAAAAAGTTGACTTATGAAGAGTTGGAGGCTGAAAAAGAACGATGGTTAAATAAATATCATCAGTTGAATGAGAAGTATCAATTGCTTTCTGAAAAATATCACGAACTGCTAGAGGAGAAATTAGGATTGAAAGGCAAATAGTATCTATGATAATTGTGTTGTGGGTGATAATGGGGTAATTTAAAATTCTATTGAAATACGCTTTGATTTTTTTGGATGGAATTATAGGCTAATATAATAGGTATGGTTGTGTATTTACTTTTCATAGAAATCAATAAAAAATTACGCTAGTAAATCATTATCTCAAATTCTAAACTATTATTTAGTGATAAAAGGCGTGTTAAAAAGCGAAAAGCGTCGTATCAAAAAAAGATTGCAATTTTGGTAAGAGGATGGTTGCTGTGTTTTGGAAAAACTAATTACAAATGAAAATTCTGTTCATATACGAAGGAATCAAATTACCAGATAAATATTTGGAAAAATTTAAACCTAACTATGCTTTTAATGATAAAGATATTCATGTTTCCTATGACACTATTAACGCAAAAGAATTTATTACCAATAATATTATTACCCAGCAGCATCATTTAGACTTTATTATAGCTGAATTCAATACTTCAAAGTTTAAAATATCAATTGATGAACTAATTCAATGGCTACGAATTAGAGTAGAAAGTTATTCGTCCCATAATTTTCAGGTATCAAAGATTCCATTTATATTAATAAATAGTGAGCTTTTTCATGAATTTAGCTTCTTTGGTCATTATCATGATTATCATAACAATTTATATAGCGGAGTGTTAGTCAATCGTGAAAAAAATCCTATTTCACTCTATAATAATGCACTTTCTTCAAGCCTAGATATTTGGTTGGATGAACTTAAATCAGATTTAGACGATTTAAACATCGACCATCTAGGGCGTTATAAATTAGATGCTAAAATCTTAAGTGCTAAATCAGCAAACCTAAGAGTTCTTTCTGAAGAATTTCACAAAAACGCAACACGTTTAAATTACATTTGGAGTTCGGAAAATACCACTCAATTAGCTAGTGCCGGAGATGACATTTCAAAATTGGTAAAACAATATGAAAAATCCCCTTCAAAAAGAAACGAAAAAGAAATACACGACGTTTTAAAGAAGCATTCTCATGTATTGAAAGGGGAAGATTACCTTACTCCAATTTATGAAAAACAACTCTATTACTCAAATAGTCGAAAATATATAGAAAGTGACTTTATCAATGCGAGGCATAAGTATAGCTGGAATAAAAATCAAATCTATGAAGTAAAGCTTCCTTCTGAAAGATTTGTAAGAAGAAACAATAAAGATTTTGTTCTATCAAGATTCAGGAAATATCTTCGAAATCAATTAGGAAAATACTATGAATATTTTACCAATGAGCAAAACCTAAAGCATATGGTTAAAAGGTTCCAAAATGAAAATATTGACATTACGAATCAGGATTTCGATTTTGCTCTATTAATTGGAAGAGATACTTTTAGAGAAGAAAATTTATATTTGATTGAACAAGAAATAACTTTTAATAACTATAAAATAGATTTAATTACTTACGACGATGTTATAAGAAAACATGAATACTTATATCAGAGATTGAAGAGATTTAGCTTAGCGTAAATTGACTTTATAAAATCCAGAATTTTATTATGCCATTACATATCAATATTAAAGAGTTAATTGCAGGCAATACAGTAGAAGGAGACCGTATAGAATACAAGAAAGGCTGGAATCCCGGTGCTATCTATAGGAGTATCTGTGCCTTTGCTAATGACGTTGATGACATTGGTGGCGGTTATATTATTATAGGTATAGAGGAAAAAAATGGCAGACCCTTACGTCCGGTTCATGGGATTGAAGATAACCAGATTGATACCATACAGAAAGATATGATTGGGTTCAATAATCTTATTAACCCGACGTATTATCCTAAGATTAGTATTGAAGAGATTGATGGCAAAAAGATTATCGTAATATGGGCGCTCAGCGGTACCAGCAGGCCTTATGAAGTGCCAGAGGAAATAAAGGCCAAAGAAAAAAAGTATGCTTATTATATCCGCTCAGGCTCGAGTACTGTTAAAGCCAACAAACAGCAACGTGAGGAACTTATTGCTATGGCAAATAAAATCCCTTTTGACGATAGAGCAAATACCACTGCAGATGTTAAAGATATATCCTTTACACTTTTAAAGGAACACTTACGGTTAACAAACAGCAAATTATTTGATTGGGTAGATACACATAGCAAAGAGGATATATTATCACAGATGGCATTACTTTCCGGTCCACCAGAATTCTTGCACCCAAAAAATGTAGCCCTGATGTTGTTTACAGAAAGACCCGACGAATACTTTCCTGAAACAAGGGTAGAAATTGTACATTTTCCAAAAGGAGCGGATCATCCGGAATTTTTTGAGGCTCCATCAATTACCGGACCGGTACCACAGCTTATACGCCAAACGCTTTTGTACCTAAAAATAAATGTGTTGCGTGAGAAGATAACAAAAATTCCCGGGCAGGCAGAAGCGGTAAGAACCTGGAATTATCCATACGAAGCACTTGAAGAGGTCATCGCTAATGCCTTATACCACAGGGATTACCAAACAAGAGAGCCTGTTGAAATTAGGATATATCCAAACCAGATTATTATTTTAAACTACGGAGGACCAGACAGAAGCATTAAAATGTCGGCTTTTAACACTGGCCTGATATTGCCAAGAAGATACCGAAACCGTAGGTTGGGAGACTTCCTAAAGGAATTGGAATTAACAGAAGGTAAAGCAACAGGCATACCCACTATTAAGAGGGCTATGATAAATAACGGTTCATCAGCACCCTTGTTTGATACAGATGAGGACAGAAGCTATTTTATGGTAGCGCTACATATACACCCGGATTTTTCAATAAATCTTTTTGAGAAAGATATTACGGATGGAGATAATGGTATGGCTAAAAGGACAATTGAGGGAGCAATTGAGGGAGCAATTGAGGGAGCAATTGAGGGAGCGGCAAATAGCAGGGTAAAGAACAAACTGGTAATATTACTAAAAACCATTTTTGAGAATGAACATAAACGAGTTCCCTACTATGCTGATATAACCGGATTTTCATTAAAAAGCATCGAGAGATATATAAAAATACTTAAGGATGGTGGGTTAATAGACTTTAGTGAGGGTGCAACCCAAACAGGAGGTTACTATTTAACAGAAAAGGCTAAAAGAATAATTGAGGAGAGTAGAACGGGATGATTAATGGATTTCGAATAGAAAAGAATAAGGTGGTCACAAATTGTGACCGGTTCGGCTCACTCAAACATTCATCTGTAAATTGAGGAAACAATGGGGGAGCCTAAATAAGAAAGAAAGAGAATTGGATATAAGGAATGGGGTGAAGAAAATGGTTAGATTATTTTTATGTTTTCAGACGAATCTTAAGAAATAATTCAAATAAGACTATTCTTTAAAGAGTTTGGCTAGCATTATAAGGGCACTTTAATTTCAAATGCTCTAAAAAACTTGCCTGAACTAATTGACGTTAAACCACATGAAAGTAAGGGTAATACAAATGTTTATTCAAAAAAATAAATTAAAGGGATTTAAGTGATTTTTCTCTTCTAATTATCTTATACTTTTCATTTATGTCTTTAATTTTTTGGATGGAGTTATAGGCAACTATACTGTAACAATAATAGTTGCCGTTGATTTTTTTCTTCCAAGATAATTGGAATGCAAATTGATAAATTTTGCCCATTTAAATGGTCTTCTTATGCATCATCATTCTTTTTACTAACATGTCCATTGAGATAATTTTACACTAAGGTTACTTTATCAACAATAAATCCTTTATTTCCTTGACATTTGAGAAACTAATATCTCCTTTAGTTATTTTAGAATGACATATGGGGCACAATAGTAAAAGATTATCCATTATATTGTTAGCAGGATCTCCGTCTATATGATGAATTTGAAAATGTCCAACATCATCATTCTTACAAAAGGGGCATTTAGAATCAATCTCTTTCTGAAGTTGTGCCCTGACTTTTACCTCTTGAGGAATCTTCTTTCTAATTTTTTTAGACTGGTTGATATTCTTTGAAAATTTATTGTTATCTAAAAATTTGGAGAATTCAGCACATTCGAAATAATGTTTCTCCTCAAAGATTCGATTTTCATTAATTCCATTATCGTTATCCCAGCTTCCACTTGTGCAAGCTCTATTATCAAATCCAACAGGTGTATGTTCCCCTTTAAATAAACAAACCTCAGGACAAGTATTAGTAAAAAACCAATTCTTGTACCCTTTCATAATCGTAGGAAATTCCCCTTGAATTTCAATTTTATTTTTAAAATATTCATCAGAGAATTCACCGTTTCTATCAAGTAATTCTTCCCAGCCACCAATATTTGAATATCCTTCATTTAAATATGAAAAGAAATAAACTGTATATGCTTTTCTTTGACATATATTTATTATTGGACAACGAGGCGTAAGTTGATTTTTAATACTGAAATTTAAGTACTCTTTCTTATCCATTGGCTTCTAAATTCACAAATATTTATTTCTTTAATAATCCTCAAAACTTTAGCCTAATTAACTCTCACTTTCCCAAATCATTCCCCAACTAGTTTAAGTCTTAGTTCCAGTGCCAAAAGTGGAGGTTCTAACTTAAATTTAATATATTATTTCTTCTATTTATTTATCTATCTCTATTTAACGGGCAGCGTATTGCCAATACGCTGTTATGTCGCGTTATTTCATTAATGTTTCATCAATAAAGAATAGCATTTCTTGATTAGCTTCAATATATGAAGAGTTCAGTATGTTTTTTGCTGTTATATAACCTCCCGTATTTGGTCGAGAAGCCGTTTTTAATATATCTTTTACTTTCTTTATCTCGCTATTATTCCTATAGTCATATATTTTTACGGCATACGCTGTTACGGCATTCCATCTTCCTTCTGGAAAAATACCATAAGAAAAATTCCCTCCTACACTACCTATCCCAACTTTCACGTCAGCTCCAAATGCTGCGTGGTATGCTGAAATTCCAATTTTGACAGTAATTCTATTTTAGCCGGGTCTTTGTAGTATTGATTTGAATTTAAAATGTTTATTGTCGCTGACGGATAAGTTCGTCTTATGAAGTCTGTAAATTTGTTGATAGTTTCTTCTGACGAACATTCAACTTTTAATTTAGGGGTTAAAATTCTTCCGTCAAAAACTACCAAGTCTATTGTGTCTTTCTCTAAAAATCCTTGTCTTGGTGTAGCAATTTGCTCTTTGGGACACCAAACGTATAGTTTTTGAGCGAATAGATTTCCATTCGTTAAAATAAATGTGATTATTAAAAGTATTTTTCTCATAATGTAGTTTTCTTACAGATTGTCTGTTTATAATGCCACGTTTTGGTGCTTGGCGGAGGTGGCGTTTTCGAAGCGCTTTACTGTCAACAAAGCACAAACCGATGTTAGTGGCTGGGATTTATTTTCGTATTTATTTATATTGCTCACCTTTATATCCTCCTTTAATTACTAATTGGTGTAACGTAGCACCATACGATGGTTTTCCTTCACTTTTACTTATGACTTCTTTATTCAAAATTCTTTGAAATATTTCATAAGGTAAGTTAGGATATTTATAACATCTGCCTGTTAAAAATTCCACGTACATATTCACTCCATCATGGGCAATTCTTTCCATATCTTTTGAGTCGTACCCAATTTCTTGCCATTCTAATTCCATAATTATTTTGTTTTTAATTTATTTTTATTTTTGCATCCAACTTATAACTGTATCATTATAACTTAAATTATCAGGTCTATCTTGATTCCATGCTCCAATTTTTTCAGCAAAGTTTATATTCTTAACAGTTTCTAATAAAGGTATTTTAACTTTCATCGGTATTTTCATAGACTCTCCAATTACAAATGCATCACCATTACCTAAAGACGGCAAAGATTTTAAAAACATCGAAAAATTATTTGGGGCAAAGCTTATTACTCTAGATTGGTCGTCACTGTTAGTTAAACGTAAAGCTATAAAAGTACTAACCTGAGATATTACAGTATTAGGTATTTCAACAGGTCTTTGTGATATTATCATTGCACCTAATCCAAATTTTCTACCTTCTTTCATTATTCTCTCCACAGCATTTTGAGAAAAACTGTTTTGAGTGCCAGAGTTTAAATAACGATGTGCTTCTTCATAACAAATTAATAATGGTCTACCTTCAAATTTTTTGGCATTAATTTTTAAAGTATAATATACTGTATCAAATAATAGGTTTGAAAGTACCCCTATAACCACATCTAGTATATTATATGGTATTCCGCTTAGATTTAAAACACTTATTTGTTTGTCATTTTCTATCCAAGATTCTATTAATTCTGCTATGCCTTTATCTCCTTTTATATATTCATCATCGCCAAAAACAAACTTAAAGTCTTCATTACGTAATAAATTTTCAATGTTATCTGCAATATTTTTATAATTAGACTCATTAGATTTAAAAGGAGCACTATTTAATGAGGTGTATGGTTTAAACACAGGCTTAATTAATTCTTCTGCTTTTCCAATTAAATCATCCTGATTATCAGCTTTCATATAGGCAAAATCTCCGAATTCTCTCGAAGTATTATTAAAAGTACCATAACCTCTTTTATAAAACTCGAACCAGATAGTTTTAATATTAAAAGGAATAGGAGAGTTAATATTTATATCTGCAAGTTTTATTTTGCTCTTAAGCTCATCATTCCCATTAATAAATTCCTTCTTCATTTGAAGAATTCTATCTCTAAATACATCAATTATAGATGAAGAAGTTAAACTATTACCTAATCCAAATAATCTACAAAGGATATCGAAATCAAGCATCCAATAAGGTAATACTAATTTCTTTGTTGGGTCATAAATAGAAAATTCGTAAGCATTTTCACCGAGATATTTCATGTATTCACCATGAATATCAATAATTATAATCCTAGAACTTTTATATTTTGTGGTTATATTATTAAGTAGATAAGCAACTGTATTTGATTTACCACTTCCTGTACTTCCAACTATAAGCGAGTGCTTTAGTACAAATTCATTAAGATTCAAATAAACAGGAAGACTATTAGAAAAATAATTTTTACCAACTTCAACTGGGAATTTCACATCTGATTTGAAAATGATATTAATATCATCTTCATCGATTAAAAAAACCGAATCTGCAATGCTTGGTGTAATCTTAGCACCACTTTCAAATTCTCCATTAATGTTTTTATACCCAAGTAAAGAGACATTAATTACCTTCTTATTTATAGCAATATCACCAGTTTGCATATACGTTGAAAAAGATTCGACAACGCAATAAACACAGCAAAGACCATTTATAATTTTCACAAAACTACCAACTTGTCCAACTCTATGTAATGTTCCATTATGAATTATATTATAATTATCAAGTTCATTACTAACTTCAACTATAACCCGTTCAGTATTTACTTCTATTACCTGACCAATTTTGCCACTATCAATATTATTCCGATTCATAATTAAAGGGCTAAATTCTATTCCTGATTAGTTTTTGAAAATGAAATTTCATCTATAATTGAAATGAAATTATTAAAATCTCCAATGTTTGTTTCGTTGTCGAATTCACTTTCCTTTCTGTTAGTATATTTTTTCTTATCTGTATAAATAGAAAAGTTAGGATGAGATCCTAATAATTCTTTTCCTTTATTAAAAGTAGTTTCATCATATGCGAACGCAATTACAGATAATCTGTAATTATTACTCAGCCCATTAATAATAACTTCATTGATATGATCATCACAAAATGAGTAACCTAGAACAAAAACAATTTTTTCTCTATCAATAAGATATTTACGAAATCTATCTAAATAGGAGATATATGGAGCTTTTCTAGAAGATAGATATTTATCCATGGAAGGATAAATCAAAAGATTTTCAGAAGATTCACCTATATTATTGTCAATATAAATTTTATCATCTTTATCTTTTGCGAAGTTTAATGAACCATGTAATTTCCATAGTTTAACAAAACTTTGCTTAACATAAATCCCTTGAAAATCTTCAACTGAATCTGTAATAAAAAAAGGTTTTACGTTACCAACAAAACCACTGAAATAAGGTAAAGTGGCCTTTTCTAAAGCTTCTTCAACCAATAAATCATAGTTAAGTGTAAAGATTTCTTTTTCGTAATCTCTATTAATAAAATTTAACCAAACAATTAATTTGTAAAAGTTTTCAGTATTAATTTCAATGGATAATTCGTCAAAAATAACTTGCTTTATATTTTTCTCAATATCATGTATATCACTTTCTTTTAAACTATTGATTTCTTTACCTGATTTTAGTAATACTCTTAATTGTTGTGTTTTATTTAATATATCTTCAACTGTATCAATATCTTCTAATAAGCCTAAAAAGTGTTCATTTTTTATTAACTCCTTTGCTTTTATAGTTAAATCATAAATATTTGGTAAACCACAAGCTTTGGATACACCCGCACCTAGTAAAAGACCTATTTGTTTCGGTGTTGCGAGAATTTCTTTTAAATTTTCCATGTTGTTAAAATATGATAGAAATTGATTCTGCGATGTCCTTATATCCTTCCCCTAACTTGTAATATCTGCTATCCTATATCGCATAACACCCTATAAAAACATATTATATTATTTAACCTGTCCCACCCCATTTATAACCAAAGCAATTTTCCTTTATACTCTGTAAGCTTCCCAGTTACACAAATACGTTTATGGTTGTATAAGGTGGCTGGTTCTTGAGGGAATTTATTTAAACTCATAGGCTTTTAAATTATAGGTTATTGTATCTCTTTTTTAGGCTTATCTCTTTCTTCAAAGTTTTCTAATTCTTTATTTAGTTCTGCCATTAACTGTTGCTCAGTAGGCAGGTATAACTCATACTGGCTGGCAATAATTTGCTTCTGATTTTCTGGGAGTGTAAATTTTACTACTGCATCATTTTTATCAGCGCAGAATAAAATGCCAATGGTGGAGTTTTCATGTGGTAACTTTTCTGTTCTGTCGTAATAATTGACATACATCTGTAGTTGTCCAATATCTTGATGGGTAAGCTTATGCGTTTTTATTTCAATAATAACAAAGCACTGCAAAATGCGATTATAAAATACTAGGTCTACAAAAAACTCATCACCTTCTATATGTATTCTTTTTTGCCTTGCAACAAATGAAAAACCATTCCCTAGCTCTAATAGAAATTCCTGAAGATGTGTGATAATTGCTGATTCTAAATCACGCTCGTAATAAGCTGATTCTTTTTTAAGTCCAAGAAATTCCAGAAACATGGGATCTTTGATGATTTCTTTAGCATCGGAAGGTAATTTTTCTTTTTTGGCTACTGCGAGTACACTTTCTTTATCATTACTCAACAGCAAGCGTTCGTATAAGCTGGTGTGAATTTGCCTTTCTAATTGTCTTACGGTCCAGTTGTTCTTTATTGTTTCGGCGATATAAAATTCTCTCTTATCTTGACTATTAACACTTAGTAATAGTTTATACTGGCTCCAACTTAATTGCGCATACAGTGTATGCACATTTGTAAAAGTGCGATAAAATTGTCTGTAAAGATTAATTTGTCTGATTGAAAAACCACTACCAAATTCTGGTTGTAGCTGTTCTGAAAGGTATTTAATAAGAAAAGTCCCATAATCTGCCCGGTCTTTTCCTTTTTGTTCTTCTTCAAATATACGTTCCCCTATATGCCAATACATTAAAGTTCTTTGGTGATCAACAGCTTTTATAGCCTTGTCTTTTGAATGGGCTATAATGTTTTTAATGTCTGTAATGATGGTTTCGTTAATCAGCATTTGTAAAGGGATTATGCGATTAAGTATTGTAGAATTCGCCGAGTAATGTTTGCTTTAAGAAAAAAGCACAGCATAATGCCATAAGCAGTTGATAGTAGATGTGTTCCATACAGTTTAAAATGTAGGGTAATTATAGAAATAATTTTCTTAAAAAGGAAATGTTATGATTGTGAAGTAGAAAAATTTTGTGAAGTAGTGTTTATTTAGGTTTTTCATCTTTTTCCTCCTCCTGCACCTCCTCCAAGGGGAGGATACCTTGCAATTGGCTTAAGATGCTTATTTAAGCAGGACTAAAGTCAGTTATTAAATCTTAACATTTAAAACTTAACACTACAAAGATATATCATTTTGATTTTTAGTAACTAGAAAACTGATAGAGGTGTCCATAGCATTTTTTTGATTATCAATGATTATAAATTATGAGATATGAATTTTTTAAAAAAACCTACTTTGGCTTTCATAAATTATGATAATTTTACAGACGAAAGCACTTAGCCCATTTTATAAATTTGGGACTGAGGAAGCGAAGCTGTGCATCATGCTAAAAGTTCTAACTCATACACACATAACAACTGCAATTTCCTCTTTTTATTTTTGGGCTTGTCTAAACCGCTTGAACTAACCTAAATTCTTGATTCCCAAACCTCAAAAAGTTCTTTTCCTTACTCTTCGTACTTTTAGTTTAACTGGCGGCATAGAAAAAGTATGTAGAGGCATTGCCTTTGCTCTTCAGAATTTTCAGCAAGAAGGAAAAATACATTTTCGGATGATTTCCCTTTATGATGACTTGGCGGATGAGCGTTATGTAAAAAAAATGCATTTTAAAGCTTATGGCTTATCGCCTAAACTTGGTGCTCTTGCTTCTTGTTTTACAGCATTCAAATATAATACCATCATATTAAGTCATATTAACCTGGCCCCTATTGCCTGTTTTATCAAGTTTCTAAAACCAACATGCCGGATTATTTTATGGACACATGGTATTGAAGTATGGCGACCTTTAAAGGGCTTTAAAAGAAGGTTATTAGAAGTTGCAGATGAAATTATTGCGGTAAGCGCCTTTACGAAGAGTGAAATAACAAAAAGGCATGCTATACAAGCTGAAAGGATAAAAGTAGTCCCCAATGCACTTGACCCTTATTTTGTTATTCCAGAAATTAAGGAAGATGATGAATCTGCTATCCGCAAGCTTTATGCTATTCCAGCTGATGCTCCTTTGTTTTTTGCTTTGACTCGTTTAAAAAATAGCGAACAACAAAAAAATTATGATTTGGTTATTCGAGCCATTGCTGCACTAAAAGATGAAGGTATAGCGGCTTATTATATGCTAGGTGGTAAATACGAGGATGCAGAATACCAACGTATACAAGATTTGGCTATAAGCTTAAACATACAAAAACAAATTATACTCACGGGATTTATTGCTGATGAAGCTATTAGCAACTATTACCAGGCTGCTGATGCTTTTGTTTTACCTAGTGAAAAGGAAGGCTTTGGGCTGGTGTTTATTGAAGCGCAAGCTTGTGGGTTGCGAGTAGTAGCGGGAAATCAAGATGGCTCTATTGATGCTGTACAAAACCCTGATGCTGGTATTTTAGTGAATCCTCGAGATTTCAAAGCTATTCAAGAAGCCCTAAAAAGTTTGTCTCAAAATAAATTATCCATACAAGAGAAGAAAGCTATTCAACATGCTTGTTTGGAGAAGTTTGCATATGAGAAGTTTTCGGGAGAGGTTGAGAGACTGGTTGGTTAGGGACTAGTTGGTTAGTTTGTTAGGTTCTAGTTGGTTGGTTGGTTAGGGTCCAGTTGGTTAGTTTGTTAGGGGTTAGTTTGTTAGGTTCTAGTTGGTTGGTTGGTTAGGGTCTAGTTGGTTAGTTTGTTAGGGTTAGTTGGTTAGGGATTAGTGGGTTAGTTTGTTAGGGGTTAGTTGGTTAGGGTCTAGTTGGTTAGTTTGTTGGTTGGTTAGTTGGTTAGTAGGGAGTCATTGGTTCATTAGTGGATGATGATATTTTTGATGGAGTGATTTTTGATTTAGGGATTGGTTTATGGTTGATGGTCAATGATCGATGGTCAATAGTTATGAGTAAGAATTGTCACACTGAGCGGAGTCGAAGTGGGAGTCGAAGCCTTTCAATTATTTTTGATGGAGTGAGTTGTGATGGAGTGATTGGTATGGTAGTTAATGGTCGATAGTGAATAAAAATATTTCTGTAAATTTGTAAGAGAAAATTGTGACATATGGAAACCTTAATCGTACATCCTGAGAACAAAGAGCAATTGGCAGCTATAAAAGCTTTTATGAAGGCTCTTAAAATCAATTTTGAGAAAAAGTTAGAGGAATCACCTTATAATCCAGAATTTGTAGATATGATAAAAAAGGCTGAAAAAAATCCTAGCTATAAAACTGTTGACCCAAACAACCTATGGGAAAGTTTACAATTAAAGTAGAAAAAATTGCAGAAGAACATCTCAAAAAACACTTCAAATCAGGCAATAAATCTAATATTAAAAAAATAGAGCAAATATTTATTGAGCTTGCCCAAACTCCTTATCATGGAATTGGAAATCCAGAACCCCTAAAATATGAACTATCCGGTTTCTGGTCCAGAAGAATAAATCAAAAAGACCGACTAATCTATAAAGTACAAGAAGATATTGTAACTGTGTTCGTAATTTCTGCACTAGGTCATTATGATAAATAGCCAGATTATTTTTTGATGCAATTAATAGTGGATAGTAGAGAGTCATTTTAAGAATTGTCAGGCTGAGCGGAGTCGAAGCCTAATATTTTTGATTTAATGAGTTTTGATTTAAAGAGTGGGATGATAGCCGTTGTTCAATGGTGTATGGTTAATCGTATTAGACAAAACAACAGAAAAAACATGAAGGTACAAGCCCAAAATGAGTGGGATTTAGAAATACAACCCAAAAACAAACTGTTTGATTTACAGTTGAAAGAGGTTTGGCACTACCGTGACTTGATGTGGCTGTTTGTAAAGCGTGATTTTGTTGCTCAATACAAACAGACAATTCTTGGGCCAATGTGGCATGTGATTCAGCCAGCTTTAACCACCATGATGTTTTTATTGGTTTTTGGCAAAATTGCTCGCATCCCTACAGATGGTATTGCACCTGCGGCCTTTTACATGGCCGGATTAACGATTTGGAACTATTTTGCAGCTTGCTTAAACGGTACTTCGGGTACTTTTACTTCCAATGCTTCCATTTTTGGTAAAGTTTATTTCCCCAGAATCGTCATGCCGCTATCTGTTGTGATTTCTAATATGGTAAAATTTGCTATCCAATTTGCCTTATTAATATTTGTCATTATTTATTACCATTTTAATGGATATCCTTTACAGTTGAGTGCAAATTTATTATTTATACCCTTTATTGTTTTGTTGATGGCAGGGATTGGCTTAGGTTTGGGCATCATCATTTCTTCGGTCACTACAAAATATCGGGATTTTGCTGTTTTGCTTTCTTTCGCAGTACAACTACTCATGTATGCTACCCCAGTGATTTATCCCCTCTCCTATTTACAAGGTAAAAGTTTTCGTTGGCTGGTAGATATCAATCCGCTATCTCCCGTTGTAGAGAGTTTTAAATATGTTCTTTTTTCCAAAGGTTACGTAGATCCTCTGCATATTCTATACAGTATTATTTTCATGCTTCTTTCTGTTGGTATAGGCTATATCATCTTTAACAGGGTGGAGAAAAGCTTTATGGATACGGTGTAGGTGGTTAGTTTGTTAGTTGGTTAGTTTGTTAGTTGGTTAGTTTGTTAGGTGGTTAGTTTGTTAGGTGGTTAGGGGTTGGTTTGTTAGGTGGTTAGGGGTTAGTTTGTTAGGTGGTTAGGGGTTAGTTTGTTAGGTGGTTAGGGGTTAGTTTGTTAGGTGGTTAGGGGTTAGTTCATGAGTAGGGAGTCAATGGGCAATGGTTGATGGACAATGGGCAATGGTCGGTGAGCAATGATTGATGGAAAATGGTCGATAGAAAATGGTCGGTGGGTAATGGTTGATGGTCGATAGTGAGTGCTAAGATGTCATTATTAAGAATTGTCAGGCTGAGCGTCTGCCTTCGGCAGACAGGGAGTCGAAGCCCTATGGTTATTTTTAATGGAGTGAGTTTTTATTTAGTAATTAGTTTATTAGTCACTAGTTCATTAGTGAGTGATTATATTTTTGAAGATTGATTTTTTATTTTAAGAGAAAGTTCTTATAAAATACACATTAAAGTTTTAGTTATATCTAAAACTTACTGTATTTTTACCTCAAATTATAGCTATAACTACAATGAAGATTCCTGCTGATTTGGAAATAAGAACTGATTATTTAAATCGGGTAATACCGTTTATTGGAAAATCAATCATTAAAGTATTTACTGGACAGCGTAGGGTTGGTAAAAGTTATTTAATTTTCCAAATTATTGATTTCCTTCAAAAAGAACATGAAGATGCTAATATCTTATACATCAATAAAGAAGATTTATCTTTTTCGTTTATTAAAACAGCAGAAGATTTACATCAATATGTATTAGCGAAGAAACATGCTAGCAAAAAGACTTTTGTTTTCATAGATGAAATACAGGATATTATAGATTTCCAAGACGCACTACGCTCACTTTTATTACATCAAGATTTAGACCTATATTGTACAGGAAGCAATGCCAATTTATTGTCAGGCGATATTGCAGGTAAATTAAGTGGTAGATATATAGAGTTTACCGTTTATAGTTTATCTTATGAAGAATTTTTGCAATTTCATCATTTAACAGATACAGATAATTCTTTAGACTTATATATCAAATATGGTGGTTTACCCTATCTTAAAAATTTGCCTTTAACAGACATGGTGATTTTTGAATATTTAAAAAATATTTACAATACCATAGTATATAGAGACATTATCAACCGATATGCTATACGAAATACTGTTTTTTTAGAGCAGCTTGTTATTTTCTTAGCTGCCCATACGGGTAGCCTATTTTCTGCAAAAAAAATAAGTGACTTTTTAAAATCCCAAAAAACCAATATCCCCCCTAACCAGGTTCAAATTTATATTCAGCATCTAGTAAATGCGTTCTTAATTCATAAAGTTTCCAGATTTGATCTTCTAGGAAAGCGAATATTTGAAATAGGAGAAAAATTTTACTTTGAAAATCTAGGAATTAGAAATGGCATTTGGGGATATCGCTTAGAAGATAAAGGAAAAATCATTGAAAATGTTGTTTACAATCATCTTATATCTTCCGGATATCATGTAAAAATAGGTATCATAGGAACTCAAGAAATTGATTTTTTTTGTGAGAGAAATGGCGAAAAAAATATGTACAAGTAGCATTATCTTTAAACGAACAAAAAACGTTTGATAGAGAGTTTGGAAATTTGAAACTTATCCAAGATAACTACCCTAAAGAAGTGGTTACTTTAGACGCTTACACTGGCAATAGTATAGAAGGTATAAAGGCTGTAAGTTTAAGAACATTTCTACTTTCTTAATATACTGATTGCTCTTAAGAGGTAGATTCATCATATCATATTTAGCCCGAACAATTTTCTTAAATTCAGCTTAATTTTTTTTAAAATGGGAGTAGCCATAAAAGTAGAGAACCTATCTAAACAATACCGCTTAGGTAAAATTGGTACAGGTTCTATTGCTCATGATCTTAATAAATGGTGGCATACCGTAAGAGGTAAAGAGAATCCTTACCTTAAAATTGGGGAAACCAATGACCGCAGTACCAAAGGCAATAGCGATTATGTTTGGAGCTTAAAGGATATCAATTTTGAGATTGAGCAGGGAGATGCCGTTGGTATCATCGGTCGTAATGGTGCAGGTAAAAGTACCCTCTTAAAGATCTTAAGCCGGGTAACAGGACCCACCACTGGCTCTGTAAAAGTAAAAGGCCGTATTGCTTCCTTATTGGAGGTAGGTACGGGTTTTCATCCTGAACTTTCTGGCAGGGAAAATATTTTCCTTAATGGCGCCATCTTAGGTATGCGCAAGTATGAAATACAAAGTCAGTTTGATGAAATTGTAGACTTTGCTGGTGTTGAGCGCTATATAGATACCCCAGTAAAGCGTTATTCTTCTGGTATGTATGTGAGGCTCGCTTTTGCAGTGGCTGCGCATTTAGAGTCTGAAATTTTAATTGTAGACGAGGTATTAGCTGTTGGAGATGCAGAGTTTCAGAAAAAATGTTTGGGGAAGATGAATGATGTGAATAAGGGAGAAGGGAGAACGGTTTTATTCGTAAGCCATAATATGGCAGCAGTTAACACACTAACTTCAAACTGTATATATTTAAAGAATGGCATCTTAAAAAGTATAGATAAAACGCCTAAAGTTATAAGCCAATATCAAAATGATGGCCAAAATGATAATTTAGAATATCTAAATGAAAGAAAGGATAAAACTTGTATTGATAGAGTCTTTCTTAAAACCACACATCTAAATAATAATCAGAATATAAATAATAATCTTGAAATAAATATTAGTATAAATATTGTAGAGCCATTACAAAGACCTGCGATATCATATCAAATTATGGATATGAACGACCTTCCTCTTATCCATAACCTAATTACTTTTCAAGATGCAAAATTTGGTACTCAACCAGGGAAAACAATTCTTACTAATGTTATTAAAGAATTAAAACTTTATCCAGGTCTTTATAGTCTAACATTACATTTCGCTGAGTCAGCTACTAAACAAAAGCTAGAAACGATTACTAATGTTTGTCAATTTCAAGTTTTCCAAGACAGTGAACTTAGAGATTATTATTGGCAAGAAGGAAGCGCTAAGTTCATACAACAGAATGATTGGCAAATTAAAATTGAAAATTAATGATAAAAAGTCCCATAGATAATATTTCCAACACAGAACTAGTTGAAGAATTTGATTCAACTAAGATAATAGACTTATATTTAAAAGATTATGGAATAGACGTAAGTGAATACTTCCAGAAAGGAAAATTTCAACTTAGAAGATGTATTAAGACGAAATATCGTTTTTTTTATCCGGAAACCTTGGAAGGAAAAGAAAAGTTATATATTGATTTACATAAAAATAGATCTACTTATTATAGATTTCCAAAATGGGAACACCAAACAAGTTTAGATATAATTAAGAATTTAGAAATTAGTGAATTATTGGAAATAGGTTGTGCAACTGGAGACTTTATTTATTATTTAAAAAACAATACTAAAATCCAATGTTCTGGAATAGAGTTAAATAAAAATGCTGCAGATTTTTGTAAAATTAGAGGCCTAAATGTTTACGATGAGATCATAGAAGAACATAAAAATAGAGGATTAAAATACAATCTCGTTTGTTCTTTTCAAGTCTTAGAACATATATATGATGTTAATTCATTCTTTATAAATTCATTAAACCTTTTAGATAAAAATGGATATATCATATTTGGTGTTCCTAACTCAAATCCTTACTTATACTATTCTGATAAATTTCACACATTAAATTTACCGCCTCATCACATTGGTCTTTGGGATAAAAAAACTATTATTAACGTAGCTAGTCATTTTAATCTTGAAGTGATTAGAATTCAAATAGAGAATCCAACGATAGATGAAATTAATAAAATACTTACATTTTGGGCTAATGAAACACAGCTGAAATTCAGATCAAAATATTTAATTTATAAATTTATAATCAAAATAGCTGATATATTTAATATTAAAAGTATTAAAACAAAGGTAATCCCTCAATTAATTAAAGGTAGAAACATAGTAGCAGTATTAAAAAAGAGAGATTAATGATAGATGAAAATTTTATAAGTCCTAAATTAACAAGGCATAACTTAGATAGATATCTAATTAGAACTTGTATTTTTAATTTCCTTAAAAGAAATTCATCTCAACTTACAGGTACTTTATTAGATGTAGGGTGCGGTAAAATGCCCTATAAAAAATTCCTAATGGATAACTCTACCATGACAAGTTATACTGGGTTAGATATAAACTCTGCAATTATTTATGATGCTCATGTAAAACCTGATTTTACCTGGGACGGGATAAAAATGCCGTTTGAAAATAATTCTTATGAAAATGCATTGGCAACAGAAGTTTTAGAACACTGCCCTAATCCATCCATAATTTTAAAAGAAATAATTAGAGTTTTAAAACCTGGTGGTAAATTTCTATTTACTGTACCTTTTTTATGGAATTTGCATGAAACGCCTAACGATGAATATAGATATACCCCCTTTGCATTAAGTAGGTTATTAACTGAAGCCGGTTTTACCAATATAAAACTTGAAGCTCAAGGTGGCTGGCATGCAAGCATGGCACAAATGCTTGGATTATGGGTATGTCGGGCTCCTATAAGCGAAAAATGGAGAACTTTTCTGAAGTTTTTAATTTTCCCTTTCTATAAGTTCCTTTTAAAAAAGGAAATACATCCTAAGACAATTACAGATGGGCTGATGATTACAGGATTAACAGGCGTAGCATTTAAACCATGATGAAAAATCTTGCTATATTATCACCAAATGAAAATGCCTATTCTGAGACATTTATACAAGCTCATAAACTAATACCTTTTAATATTAAATATTACTTCGGGGGCTTAATACCAACTAAATTAGAAAATGATGGACATCTTCAAAAAAATCATCTATTAAAGCTTTATTATAGATTAAAATATAAAATAAACAAAAGGCTAAGTCCAACGGAACTCGCTTTAAGGCATTCTCTAAAAAAAAACAATATTGATGTCGTATTAGCAGAATTTGGGGTTACAGCTGCCGAAAGTCTTAATACAATTATGTGTCTTAAAAAACCCTTAATTGTTCATTTTCATGGTGCTGATGCTAGTGAAAAATCAATTTTAAGAAAATACGAAATAAAGTATAAAGAAATCTTCTCATATGCCCATACTATAGTAGTAGTTTCTAAAGCGATGGAAGAAACTTTATTAAATATGGGCTGTCCTAGGCATAAAGTTCTTTTGAATACATATGGTCCAAATCCTACCTTTTTTAATATCATCCCTAATTATAATAGTAAGCAATTCATTTCTGTAGGAAGATTTGTGGACAAAAAAGCACCTTATGCAACAATAAAAGCTTTTAAATCAGTAATAAAACAATATCCAGACGCGATTTTACTTATGATAGGCGATGGACCTCTTCTAAATACTTGTAAAAATTTAGCTAAAATCTGGGGGATTGAGCAAAATATTATGTTTAAAGGTGTACAAACGCCTGAGGAAATCAGAGCCTTACTTTCTAACTCCTTAGCATTTGTACAGCATTCTATTGTTGCTGAGAATGGAGATTCTGAAGGAACTCCTGTAGGCATATTAGAAGCTCAAGCAGCTGGACTTCCCGTTGTTTCCACGAAACATGCAGGAATTCCTGATGTAGTAATTCACGAAAAAACAGGATTGCTATGTGAGGAGTTAGATGTAAATATGATGGCTTTAAACATGTTAAAGTTAATTAAAAGTCCTGAACTATGTAAAGTTTATGGGGATTATGCTAGGGTAAATATTAAAGAATACTTTAGCTTAGAAAAGCATTTAGGCCTCTTAGAAAAAGTTATTTTAGATGCTCACGAGCTTAATTTAAGTAAAACAAAGAATTAAATTTTTTCTAGATATTGCAAATAGTAAAAAATAATATTTTTAAGTTATTTTAAAGATTGAAAATACTTTTCCTTTCTCATGATAGCCATCTTCATGGCGCAACACGTTCTATGCTAGATTTAGCAGAAGAATTTTCAAATAAAGGACATGAAGCGAAGGTGATTTTACCTACAGGAGGATTAGCTGAGAATTATTTAAAGAATAAACATATACCTTTCAAAAAGGTGTTTTACCCTTTATTTATTCAATATGGTAAGGAAGACAAATTAAAAACGCAATTTAAAAAACTATATAGTGCATTTAGACATTTACCCATATTAGTTTCCTACATCAAGGAATATAATCCAGATATTATATATATAAATACCAGTGTAAATTATTGGCTATTGATACTTTCCTTTTTCTATAAAAAACCAATCATTCTCCATCTTAGAGAATTTGGTAAAGAAGACCATGCTGTTTTTAAAAATTTTAAAGGTTTAATGTTTAATCTATTAAAAAAAAGAGCAACACTATATCTTAGTAACTCTCGAGCCATACAACAGTATTATCAGGAAAAGTATCAAATAAAAAGTTATCTTTTATATAATGGGGTTTTTAAAAGAGAGACATTTATTCAAAACAGCACATTAAAAAAAATCAACCTCAAAGTCAGACAACCACTATTAGTATGGTTGGTAATATAGCTACTGGTAAAGGTCAGCTTGAAATATTAAAAGCTTTTCATTTATTAAGTAAAAACTATCCGAATATAAAATTAGTATTTGTTGGTGCAGGAGATACAAGTACTTTAAAAACTTTCATATATGATAATCAACTACAAAGTCTTGTATCTATAACAGGTTTTCAAGAAAACACAGAACTTTATTATCTAAAAACTGATATTTTAATAGCTAATTCAGCCAGAGAAGCCTTTGGCAGAGTACTGATTGAAGCTTCATCATACGCAATTCCAGTTATTGCCAGAAGCACCGGAGCAAGTACTGAAATAATTATTGCTCAAGAAACAGGCATTCTTCATGATGGCTCTATAGAAAGTATTTATCAAGCTTTACATAACCTATTACATGACAACAAGTTAAGATCTCGATTAGGAGAAGCAGGTTGGAAAAGATGTTCTGAACTTTATAACTTTGAATACTCATTTCAGCAATTCGAGTCTGTTGTAAATCAATTATATATAGATGCTAAACACTAATGCTCATCCATTAATATCTGTAATTGTTCCTAATTACAACCACGCTCAGTATCTCAAACAACGTTTAGATTCTGTATTGAACCAAACATTTCAAGATTTCGAGCTAATTATATTAGACGATTGTTCAACAGATAAAAGTAAAGCAGCCATTGAAACATATAGAGGTCATGAGAAAATAAGTCATATCATTTATAATGAACAAAATAGTGGTAGTCCTTTTAAACAGTGGGAGAAAGGCATCAGTTTAGCTAAAGGGGAATACATTTGGATTGCTGAAAGTGATGATTATTGTGAAAGTAACTTCTTAAAAATTGGGCTTAAATCGATTTTAGATAAAAAAGCTGATATTTTTATTTCTAAAACAATTAGAGTTGATGAAAAAAATAATTATATAGACAGCCTGGATTTTTGGTATAAAGATTTGAATAGTAGTAAATGGAAGTCTAATTATATTAATAATAATCTTGATGAGATTAAATCATTTCTGATTTATAAAAATACAATACCAAATGCAAGTGGTGTAATCTTTAAAAAAATAGAAGCTATAAAAGATTGCTTAAGTGCTATTCAAAACTTCAAATTTTGTGGTGATTGGCTTTTTTGGTTGATGTATCTCAAAAAGACAAATAAGGTTATTTTTAATTCAGAAATAAAAAATTATTTTAGAACTCATAACAATACTACTCGATCAAAATTTCAATATACTAGAAATATTGAAGTTTTAAGAATTTATAAATGGGTTACTACAGAAATATTAGGAAAAGAGAATAAAAAGTTACTTTCTTACTATTTTGATAATTATATAAGGCATTACCCAAGATTACATATTTTTAAGAATTTAAATTTTGTTGTAAAATCTTTAAATTTCACCTATTATGGACCTTATTTTATATTAAAAAACTATCTAAAAACAAAATAATATTTATTAAAAATTGTTTCCTTGTTGATTTACATATTTTATATTTACTAACTCCAATTAGTTTTTATTTTTATCTAAAACCAATCCTAGGTTAAAACCTTTAAAAAAAAACTTTGAAAGAAAAACTTCTTTATATTTCTACAAATCAAATATTAGGAGGTAGTGAAACCTTATGGTCCAAATCTGCTATTGAAATTAGCAAAAGAGGGTATGATATTAAAATTGCAACTTATTATGAGGCTAAATGTGAGCTAAAAGATTTTGATAGATTTAATCTCAACCTCCGTTTTAAACGTCCTTCGATGTTTAACAGAATAGTATGGAAACTAAAAAACAAACAGTCTACAAGAATCGATAAATTAGAAAGATTTTTGAAAAATTTCTCTCCTAATTTGGTTATAATTTCACAAGGTAATAATGTAGATGGCCTAAACTTAATGTGTTTGTGTAAAAAATTAAACATTAGATATATCACTATTACTCAACTTGTGACTGATGTTTTATGGCTTTTCTTATCAGATGAAAAAATAATGAATTTGGTAGAAGCGTACTCTACATCAGAAGTCAATTACTTTGTTTCTGAACATAATCTCAAATTACATCAAAAAATGCTAGGGGTAATTCAAAATAATTCGATAGTTATTCCCAATCCATTCGCTAAAAAATCAACACAAGAAATACCATATCCAACATTATTAAATGACCTTTATAAGATAGCATTAGTGGGACGTTTAGAAACTTATCATAAAGGTTATGATTTGTTATTTGAGATTTTAGCAAAAGATAAATGGAAAAACAGAAATGTAATTTTCAACATTTATGGTGATGGTCCACACGTACAACTTTTAAAAAGATTATCAAAATTAAATAATCTTGATAACGTCTGTTTTAAAGGGCATGAAAATGAAATTGCAAATATTTGGCAAGCAAATCATATTTTGATGATGCCTTCAAGAATGGAAGGGCAGTCTTTATCGCTTATTGAAGCTATGTTCTATAAAAGGGCAGCTATTGTAACAAATGTTGGAGGAATTTCAGAATTAATTACACATGGTATTGAAGGTTTTATAGCTTTAACTTTAGACTGTGAGGGTATAGATTATGCTCTAGAAGAAGCTTTTACACGAAGAAACGAGTGGAAAATAATGGGAGAAAGAGCTTTTGAAAAAGTGATGTCACTACCTAATTTAAATGCTATTGAAAATTTAAACAATAAAATTATAGCTATTTGTAATGATTAATAGAGCAAACGTAGTTATTTTAATTGTGGCTCATAAACCATTTCTAAGTCCTAACGAAGGTGCTTCTCTTAAACAATGTTACAAAATACTAGGAAAATATCCGATAAGAATTATTTGTCCTAAAGGATTAAATATCCAAGAATATAGAGCCTTAATTCCTGATATAGAGGTTGATTTCATTGATCCAAAATGGCAGGCTACTTATGCTATGTTTAATAGGTTAAAAATTGCTCCCTTTTTATATAATAGATATTGTGATTATGAGTACATTTTATTTTATGAACTTGACGCTTGGGTTTTTAGGGATGAATTAGAATACTGGTGTAATTTAGGATATGATTATATTGGAGCTCCATGGTATGAAGGATATGGGCAAGCTGAGGATAATTCGCCATTTATAGGAGTTGGAAATGGCGGCTTTTCATTAAGAAAGGTTAATAGCCATTTAAAAGTACTAAGTAGCTTTTCTTATTTAGAAAAACCCTCAGAATTCATGAGAGGGTACGACAAAAAACTAAATGTTAAAAATCTGATAAAAATTTTATTAAACTTTACCATCAGAAATAACACCTATTATATGTTTAACAATTGCCATAAACACGAAGATTATTTCTGGGGAAATATTGTAAAAAGGAATTTTAAATGGTTTCGTATACCAACAGAAGATATTGCTTCACAATTTGCTACTGAAAAAAAAGCCAAGATAAATTACCGCATTAACAACAATATACTTCCTTTTGGATGTCATGGTTGGTTAAAATATGAGCCAGAATTTTGGAAAGACCATATAAATTTATCTGATGTGTAGATTATATCCTAAAATCTCAATTATCACGCCCAGTTTCAATCAAGGAAAGTTTATAGAAGAAACTATTCTCTCTGTATTAAATCAAGGATACCCTAATTTAGAATATATCATTATTGATGGAGGAAGTACAGACGAAACTGTTGAAATCATTAAAAAGTATGAGAATAAATTAGCCTATTGGATAAGCGAAAAAGATAATGGACAAACTCACGCAATTAATAAAGGATTAAGAAAAGCAACGGGCGACATATTTGCCTATTTAAATAGTGATGATTGTTATTATCCAAATACTCTAAAACTAATTGCAGAAGCTTACTTAGCTAATAATGATAATGATGATTTACTTTTAATAGGTCATTGTTATTGGGCCAAAGACTTTAATGATGAGAATGGACAACTAGACAAACCTAGATTTCCCATGACATTAAAAGATGCTTTATTAAATACAGGTTTAGCTCCACAGCCAAGTATGTTTTGGACTATGAAAAAAAATCAATTAAGCTTTTGTGATTCACTTACTTTTTGCATGGACTATGAGTTTTGGTTACAGTTAATTATAAATAAGTATAAAATAATACATATTGATAGATGTTTGTCGCTTTTTAGACAACATGAGCAAACAAAAACAAAAACAATTAAGCATATACTAGCTATGGAATTAATTGGCCTAAATTATATCTACAGAAAGTTTTTATCAAAAGAAGAACAAAAAACAGTTGTTGACTACAATAAAAAACAAATCTGTAGAGCTAATTACTTTTCTTTGTCGATAGAAATGAAAAAAGTTTCATTACTAAAGCGTATATCAATTATATTAAGAGCAGAGCTAGGTCTGATAATGAAGCTTAAACTTTTAACTAAAAGTATTTATGCAAAAAACTAATACTCCTTTAGTTAGTATAATAATACCTGTATATAATTCAGCACCTTTTCTAGCGAAAACCATAGAATGTGCAATATCTCAAGATTGGTCGAATAAAGAGATTATCATAGTTGATGATGGATCAACAGATAATTCCTATTTAATAGCAAAACAATATGAAAATGATATAGTAAAAGTTTTTCATCAATCTAATAAAGGTGGTAGTTCTGCTCGTAATTGCGGATTACAAAAATCAGGAGGTGACTATATACAGTTTTTAGATGCTGATGATTTGATGCCTACGGATAAAATTTCTAAACAAATGAAATACCTAGCCCCAAATCCTAATAGTGTAGTTAGTTGTAAATGGGTAAGATTTAAAAATAATATAACTGAAACAATAGGAGTTATAGGGCCACATAACTGCTTAAAAAAGAATCTAAATCCAATTGATTGGCTTATTTGTAGACACACTATTTTATTACACTGTTGGTTAACTCCAAGAGTTTTAATAAAAAAAGCTGGTTTATGGAATGAAAAAATAACTTATAATGATGATGGAGAGTATTTCTATAGGGTTGTTGCAGAAGCTAGCAGTGTACTATATTGTGATGAAACTATAGTTTATTATAGAACTGAGAATAAGGAAAGTGTTTCATCTATGAAGTCAGAAAAAAGATTTAAATCAGAGTATCTGTCAGCACTAACTTATAAAAACACACTAAACAAATTAACAGACGCTGAAATTGCTAAAACGGCGATTGGTAATTTTCTTAAATATTTAGTTTTTCAAATGTATCCTCTATATCCTTCATTAATAAAAAAATGTAAAAGTCACGGTGAATACAAATATGCTAATATTAAACCTTACAACGCTGGACTTAGCAAAATTATTAGCAGTATTTTTGGATGGAAATTAACTAAAAGAATAAAAAACCTCTTCTAATAATCAACTAAGCCATAGTTTTTTTATAAAAAGCTTATCTTAAACAGATAATAAATTATGCGAATTGCTATCTCAGCTGATCCTTTTATCCCTGTACCCCCTATAAATTATGGAGGTATAGAGCGTATAGTGGAGTTATTAATTAATGAGTATACTAATTTAGGACATACCGTTGTTTTATTTGCTCATAAGGAGTCAAAAGTAAAATGTAAGCTTATGCCTTATCCTTGCGAAGGTTTAGATAAAATATCAACCTTACGTAATACCCTTTTTATAAGTAGAAATATTATTTTCGGTCAATATGATATTCTACATAGTTTTTCAAGATTAGCTTACTTAACTTTTTTATTACCATTAAGTATTCCAAAAATCATGAGTTACCAAAGAGAACCCACATTAAGCCAAGTAAAACTAGCACAAAAGCTTGCTCAAAAAAACACCCTTCTATTCACAGGCTGTAGTAATTATATAAGTAAAAAAATAGCCCCTATAGCAAAAACATCAACTATTTACAATGGTGTTTTATTAGACAAGTACACTTTTAAACCGAAAATAGGGGTAGATGCCCCTCTGATTTTTTTAGGTCGTATTGAGCCTATTAAAGGCACACATATAGCAATTAAAGTTGCTATTGCTTGCCGTAAAAAACTAGTTATTGCAGGTAATATCCCAGATAATTATCAAAACTATTATAGAAATGAAATCAAACCCTTCTTAAATGAAGATATCACCTATATCGGGCCAGTTAATGATGTTGAGAAAAATGAGTTACTAGGTAATGCTTTAGCCTTTCTAATGCCTATAGAGTGGAATGAACCATTTGGAATTGTAATGGCTGAAGCTATGGCTTGTGGTACTCCTGTTGTAGCATTCAAAAGAGGTTCTGTTCCAGAAGTAGTAATAGATGGGGAAAACGGTTTTGCTTGTGATAACTTAGAAGATATGATTTGCACTATAAAAAAGGTTGCCAATCTTGACCGTAGAAAGGTTAGAAATAGCGTTGAGAAAAGATTCTCTTCAGAAGTAATATCAAGACAATATTTATCTATTTATAAGAAGTTTAATAATGAAATGTAGTGTAGCTAATCCCAATATTGCTCCTTATATCAAGCAAACTGTAATAGCGTATCAGGAATCAAATAACTTAGAAAAATTTTATACTACTTTTTTTGAACATAGGGAATACTTCTTAACTAAATTTCTTATAAATTATCTACCGAATCTCAAGAAAAACATTAAAAGACGTAATCTTAATGAAATTGATTTTAATCTAGTTAAAGGTAAACCATTTAAAGAATTAATTAGAGTTTTTTCTGCGAGATTTCTAGATACTATTACAACTGATAAAATATGGGAATGGGGCGAACTTAGTTTTGATCAATGGGTTGCTAATCAATTAGACAAAAGTTTAAGTTCTATTCACACATATGAACATGCGGCATTAAAAACTTTAGAGAGAGCAAAAGAACTTGGAATTCTATCATTTTATGAACAACCTAGCCAACACCACGCTCTATTCGAAAAAATTGTAAAGGAGCAGTTAGTTCTGTATCCTGAATTAAAAACAAAGAATATTGATTTACTCACTAATGATAAAGCTATTAAAAGGAATAAAAGGAGAGATAATGAGTTAAAAGTATGTGATTATATTATTTGTAATTCTACTTTTACAAAAAAATCACTGTTAGCAGCAGACATTGAACTTAAAAAAATTATTACCATTCCTTATGGTTTTCCTAAAATAGAAACCTTAATAAGTGAAAAACATCCTACAGAAAAAATATCTTTTATGAATGCCGGAAGTCAAAATTTAAGAAAAGGAATTCACATTTTATTCCAGGCATGGAAAGAATGTAATTTTGGTGATAAGGCTGAACTAATAATGATAGGGAAAAATCATTTACCTACATCTTTTTTAAAAGATTTACCAGAAAATATAAAATTTATTCCAAACATACCGCATGAGGAATTAATGTCTTTCTATGCCAAATCAGATGTGTTTGTATTACCAACACTAGCTGATGGATTTGGAATGGTTATTACAGAAGCTATGTCAAGAGGCATGCCAGTAATCACTACCACTCATTCAGGCGGTCCAGACATAATTGAGCATAAAAAAAATGGAATAATAATCCCACCAAATGATAAAGAAGCTTTAATAGCAAGTCTGAGATGGTGTGTTGAAAATAAAAATAAGCTAAAAGAACTTGGAAGAAATGCTTTAATTAAAGCAGATTCTTATCCCTGGAAAAACTTCAGAAGAGAAGTCATAAAACAAATAGAAGAAAAAATTGCATCAAAATATTAAAAGAATTTGTTTAATAACTCCTGGACACATTGCATCTAATCCGAGATTAGTCAAAGAAGCAACAGCTTTAGATAAAGCTGGTTATAAAGTTCATATCATTTTTACTCAATATATGAATTACCTAATAAATGACGACTTTGATATTTTAAAATCCAATCCTAATATAAGTTTTGATTATTTGGATTGGACAGGAAGCTGTATTAAATCTAAAGTTATTAAACTCCTTTTCGGCCTCATTCATAAGGCTTCCTTAATCTTGAATCTAAATTGGCTAAGCAACCTGATTTTGAACAGAAACTATTTTTGGCAACTAAAATCAGCTAAAGCCTACAAAGCGGACTTATATATAGCGCACAACGTAGGTGCGCTTAGTGTTGCAGCAAACGCAGCAGAAAAAACATTAAGTAAATATGCATTTGATGCTGAAGATTTTCATAGAGAAGAAAACCTAAGTAGTAAAGTACTAAAATCATTAATACATGTTGAAGATTTATATTTACCAAAAGCGATATATATCACAGCTTCCAGCCCCTTAATTGCTCAGGAATATCAAAGAATTTATTTGCGACAAGTTATTCCAATTATGAATGTCTTTCCTAAAATTGAACATGTAGTTAAAAAAAGAATTGAGAACCAAGATAAATCAATAAAATTATTTTGGTTCTCACAAAAAATTGGAGTGGACAGGGGATTAATTGAAGTCATTGAAGCGTTAGGTATAATCAAAAATGATTTATTTGAACTACACCTACTAGGTTTATACAATAAATTCACAAAGGAAACCATACTTAGTCATGTTACCAAGGCCAGCCTAAATCATAATAAAATTTATTTTTATAAACCAATACCTCCAGATTTAATTTTCGATTTTGCTCAACAATTTGATATAGGTATGGCTACGGAGATTGCTGATGTCTACAATAGAGAAATTTGCCTAACCAATAAAATCTTTACTTATATACAATCTGGATTAGCAGTAATTGCAAGTAATACCGTTGCTCAACTTAATTTATTCAATGATTACCCTATTGATGGAATTCTTTATCAAAAGAGAAATTCCAATTCAATAGCAATTGCATTAAGTACATTCTTAGATGAGAATAAGTTAGAAAATTCAAAGCAGAATAATTATATACTTGGACAGACTACACTAAATTGGGATATAGAAAAGCAAAAATTTTTATTTATAATAAACAACCTCTAATCTAATAAAAAAAATCCTTATCATATCTCCTTACTTCCCTCCGTGTAATGCGGCAGATATGCAGCGCATAAGGATGAGTCTCCCCTATTTCAAAGAATTTGGATGGGAGGCAAACGTTGTTTGTGTGCACCCAGACTTTTGTGAAGTAAATAAAGACCATCTATTACTAGAGGCTATACCAACTGATATTAAAATTTATACTGTAAAACCTATTTCTAAAAAATGGACAAAAAAAATAGGGTTAGGCAGTATAGCAATCAGGTCTTTAAACGCCATACGTAAGAAGGTAGATGTTTTATTAAATAAAGAGCATTTTGATTTGATATATTTTTCTACGACGCAGTTCCCCGTGTGTATTTTAGGAAATTATTGGAAAAAAAGGTTTGGGATACCTTATATCATTGATATGCAAGACCCTTGGCATTCTGATTATTATATCAATAAACCTAAAGCAGAACAGCCACCAAAATATTGGTTTTCCTATCGTTTAAATAAATGGTTAGAGCCTTTGGCTATGAAACATGTAGATGGTTTGATTAGCGTATCTGAAGCTTACATTAAAACACTGCAAATTCGATATCATAATATTTTAAACATACCTTATAAAGTAATCACTTTTGGTGCATTTGATCAGGACTTCTCTATTGCTGAAAAACATCAATTTGATTATTCTTCTATGATTCCTCACAAAAATGAAGATGTGGTTAATGTGGTTTATGTAGGTCGTGGAGGTTTGGATATGAAAGACGCATTAGTCAAGCTATTCAGTGCTTTTCGATTAGGATTAAGACAAGAAGCATCTTTGTTTAAAAACATACATTTTTATTTTTTAGGCACCAGTTATGCTCCTGACGGACAAGGGAAACAAACCATATTTCCATTGGCCCAAGAAATGGGTATAGCAGCTTACGTTACCGAGCAAACCAATCGAATTCCTTTTTACCAAACGCTAAATACTTTGAAAAGTGCGGATTTATTATTTATTGCAGGATCTAATGATCCACAATATACTGCTTCCAAAACGTATCCTTATATGTTCTCAAAAAATCCTCTACTAGCTATTTTTCACCAAGACAGCAGTGCAGCTAAAATCATAAGAGAATGTAATGCAGGCGAGGTAATTACTTTTGATATGCCGGAAGATACAGCAATCCATCAAATTTATATTAATTTGAAAAATACCTTATTAAAACAAGGGAAACCATTTATTGGCAATGAAAGTGAGCTGAATAATTATTCTGCCAGAAACAAGACAGCAGAGCAATGTGATTTTTTTGAGCTTGTACTATCATCATTAAATACATCTCGTTGAACAATCCCACGGTCTTAAAACCAATTGGCAGAATCACTTCTGTAGATATGCTGAGAGGAATTGCAGCATTGATGGTCTGTATATTTCATTTTACCAATGGAAATAAAAATTACTTGGCTTCCGGTCATTGGTTTAGAAATTTTGGGAGTTATGGTTGGGCCGGAGTTGAAATATTTTTCATCATTTCCGGCTTCATTATCCCTTATTCTTTAAACCAGAGCAAATACACTTATCAAAACTGGAAAGATTTTTTAATTAAAAGGATTAGCAGAATTGAACCACCTTATTTCATCACTATATTATTGATTTTAGCCTTGAATTATGTAAGTACACTATCTCCCTATTTTAAGGGTAAAGACCTTCCAATAGATTATTTCAATCTTGCTTTACATATTGGTTATCTCAACAGCTTTTTTGACCATCCGTGGCTTAACCCCGTTTTTTGGACATTAGCTATTGAGTTTCAGTTTTATTTATTAATGGCTTTAATATTTCCATTACTTATACATTCATCAACTTACGTAAGAGCGACTATAGTATTTGCTTATTTGTTGAGTATGTTTTTCTTCAGCAGTAAGTTTATCTTTTATTACAGCGCTTATTTTCTATAGGTATCCTTATATTCTATGGAACTATTTACACTTCGAAATGGAAATTAATCTATCAAACATGTAGCGGCCTTATTTTAGGAGTGGTATATTACAAATTTGGAGCAACTCCTTTCTTTGCAAGTTTATTTGCTTGGATAATCCTTATTTTCTTTAAAAAAATTAAATATAATTGGATATTATTCTTAGGTACTATTTCCTACTCTCTCTATCTAATTCATGTACCCTTAGGTGGTAGAATGATTAATTTGAGCATGAACTTCTTCAAAACTGATATACAAAGAACATTATTTATCATATTTACACTTGTATTGATTGTTTTTGCCAGTTATGTCTTCTACCTATTGGTCGAACTGCCGGCTATCCGCTTATCACAAAAGGTGTATAATAACCTAAAAAAGCATTCTAAAAAATTCTGATGATTGATAAAAAGTTAGCAATTGTTACTACACACCCTATTCAATATTACGCTCCACTATTTCAACTATTAGCTAAAGAAACTAACCTAATGGTATTTTATACTTGGGGAGAGGGTTCTTTAAAAAAGTTTGATCCAGGGTTTGGTAAGGTGATTGAGTGGGATATTCCATTGTTAGAAGATTATCCTTACCAGTTTTTAAAAAATGAGAGTAAGTATCCTGGCAGTCATCATTTTAAGGGAATTATAAATCCTAATCTGATTGAGCATATTGAAGAATTTAATCCCGACGCGATTATGCTAATTGGTTATGCCTACCAGAGCCACTTACAGGTGTTGAGACACTTTAAAGGAAAAACACCACTATGGTTTAGAGGAGATTCGACCCTATTGGATAAAGATACAGGTTGGAAAAAGTATATAAAAAGTATTTACCTGAAATGGGTTTATAGCCATGTTGATTTGGCTTTTTATGTTGGGACAGCTAATAAAGCCTATTTTAAGAAATATGGTTTAAAAGAAAGACAGTTGGTATTCGCACCACACGCCATAGACAGCGGACGCTTTTTAGTTCCTAGAAAAAACGAAGCAAAAGCCTTAAGGGCTAGACTTGGATTAAGTAAGCTTGATATACTTATTTTATTTGCGGGGAAGTTTGAACCTAAAAAAAATCCGCTACTTCTATTAGACGCTTTTATAGCTTTAAATTTACCGAATGCACATTTACTTTTTGTGGGGAATGGGGTCTTGGAGGAGAGTTTGAAATGGAGAGTAGAAACTTTAAAGTTGAAAGTTAAAAATGAGGAGCGCAAAGATAATCGGGTACATTTTATGAATTTTCAGAATCAAAGTCAAATGCCTGTAGTGTATCAAGCTTCAGATATTTTTTGTTTACCTTCTCAAGGACCAGGTGAAACTTGGGGGTTGGCTATCAATGAAGCCATGATTAGTAGGAATGCAATTATTGCCAGCAACAAAGTAGGTTGTGCCATAGATTTGGTTAAAAATGGTGAAAATGGTTATGTATTTGAAAGCAGTGATTTAGAGGGACTAAAAGTTTGTCTATCTAAAATTACTTTATCTCCATCTATCCATCAAATGAAAGATAAATCTCAGGATATAATTAAAGAATGGAGTATTTCAAACCAATTGAAAGCTTTTATAAATCAATTAAATGAAAAAAATCAGTGTGATTCTTCCAGTTTATAATGGAGAAAAGTTTTTAATAGATGCAATGGAATCTGTTTTAAAACAAAATTTAATTGATTTCGATTTTTTAATTTGTGATGATTGTTCTACGGACAAAAGTTGGGATTTAATTAATAAATACGCCAATCATCCCAATATTAAAATTTTTAAAAATAAAATAAACTTAGGCCTATTTAAGACTTTAAATTTCCTATTAAGCAAAACATCAACGGATCTAATTCACTTATGGTCGCAAGACGATGTAATGAAACCACATTGTTTACAAGAATGTATAATTTTTCATGAAAAACACCCAGACTTATTGATGAGTTATTCTGGTAGAGACTATATAGATGAGAATGGAAAATTAATAGAACTCTATCAAAAAGATGAAACTCCAGAGGTTATTTCCTCAGAATTATATGCTTATATTTCAGCTTATTGGGGTTGTATTGCTGGTAATATTGCAAATGTAACATTAACCAAAAAGGGTATAGCCAAGGCTGGTAATTTTAATGAAAATTATGAAGTAAGTGGTGATTTTGAAATGTGGACAAGGCTTTCTAAAAATGGTGATATTGGTTTTCTAAATCAGCCACTTATCTTCTTAAGAAGACACTTAGGACAACTAAGTAGAAGTTACAAAAGCACCTATTTAAGTATGAAGGAAGACATCCCTATATTATTGAACATTAATGAAATGGTTGCAGATGAACATAGAAAAAAAGTTCAAATTTGTTTAACATGGAAGACACAAGTTATTTACTTTAATGAAATGCTATTTTTAGTTTTTAAAAAAGAAATCAATCTAGCAACAAAATGTCTATTTCTTTTAGCAAATCACTCAAATATTTTTCTTCTTTTTTTTCGTTGGTTGCTTATCCGTTTTCTGAGAACTCTAAAAAAGGATATGTGGTTCTATAAAAACATTCTTCATATTTTAAAATAGTAAATGACCTTTTTCCTTTAGAAAATTATAATGGGTAAATTTAAATCTATTAGTCCGATAGGCCATATTATCCTTGTAGCAGGATTAATTTATTCTTTATTAAGCGTTAATCCTTTGCACACATTTTTAGCCGTTGTCTTGCCATTTATTTTAGTGAAGTTGAGCTGGAAGAATGATGAGGCACCTATCCTATTTACCGCGTTGATGACTCAATATATGGCTATTTCGGTAAAAGTGTTTTATGCAAATTATAGCAATTTAGCTTTTGATGATATCAGCTTGCACCGTTATCCCGATTATATCAATGAGGCCTATTATTGGGGAATGGGAGGCTTAGTAACACTTGCTTTAGGTATACATTTCGCTATTAGAGGCTTTAAACATACTAATAATACCAGCATTTTAGCCGCTAGTCATCAATTTAATGGTGATAAGCTGGGTAAACTTTATCTGCTACTAGCTATAGCTTACCCTATTTTGTTTAAATTATCTTTTTCTATAGGAGGTTTACAGCAACCTTTAAGTAAGTTAATTGAGTTTAAATGGGCACTATTTTTTATATTTATGATTTATGCTTTCTATAAAAACGAGAAGAAAATGTTTTTATGGATAGCTTCAGCAGAATTATTATTTAGTTTTACAGGATTCTTTTCTGGGTTTAAAGATTATTTCCTTATTTTATTTATTGGTATGGTTGTGCTATATGGTCAAAACTTCAAATTACAGAACATCATCCCTCTAGGAGTAATTCTAATTGTAGGTTTTTATACTTTGATGATTTGGCAATATGTTAAACCCGCTTATCGTGAATTTTTAAATGCAGGACAAAAAACCCAAACATCTGTAAGAAGTACAGAAGAATCGCTATTTAAGCTTTATAACTTAGTAACAGAAATCGACAGCACTGGTATAAAAGAAGGTTTTGAAGCTACCGTAAATAGGCTTTCGTACATAGAATTTTTATCAGGAGCTATAGAACATGTGCCTTATCAATTAGAGCATACCAATGGTGAACTTTGGCTTGGTGCGGTAGAACGTGTGCTAAAACCCAGAATTTTATTTCCTGAAAAGGCTGCTATTGATGACTCTGAAAAAGCAAGACTATATACGGGTCAAGATTATTCTGGTGTTGAAAGTGGCACTTCTATTAGTTTAGGTTATTTTGCAGAAAGTTATGTAGATTTTGGAAAAACTGGCATGTTATTAATTTTATTAGTATTTGGCTTCGTGATTGGAAGTATTTACAGATATATATTAAAACAATCGCCAGACTTGCTGATAGGTACTGCACTAACTATTCCTTTGTTTTTTGTGATTTTCAATTATGAAAGAGCACTAGATAAAATATTTGGTGCACTCTTTATGTATTTGATTATTTATCTTGCTTTTAATAGACTTGTGATCAAAAAAACCATTGAGTATTTAAAAAATGATTAAAGTTAAGAAAGAGGAAAGTTGGAAGACTAATAGTCGTGTAGATGGAGTATTGCAATTGGGAAATAGTCCGAGGACGGTGGACTGCGGGGGAATAGTCTCATAGATGTAACTTTGATGACTAGAAGTCCGGGGACCGAGTACGGTGGACCGCAGTCTATTAGTGCTATAGATGTAAAACTGGAAACAGGGAACAGGGAACTGAAAACAGATGGTAGAAGTCCGATGACCGAGTACGGTGGACCGCAGCCTATTAGTGCTAGAGATGTAAAACTGGAAACAGGGAACTGAAAACAGATGACAGAAGTCCGATGACCGAAGACTGCAGAGGAATAGTCTTATAGATACAAAACTGGAAACTGGAAACAGGGAACTGAAAACAGATGATAGAAGTCTGATGATCGAGGACCGCAGTCTGGCGACTGATAACCATGAACTGGCAACTGACAACTGGCGACCGACAACTAGTAACCGCAGTCTGGCGACTCATAACCCAGAACTCAGTAATTCCTAGATGTAATTTTATACAAAGATAATCGACAGTTTACCGATTATCTTGATATGGAATGGTATATAAAAAAAGGCGTAGTTTTAAATCTAAATCACTTTTTAGAAAGAGCAATAATGAGTGGTGATTGGAATAAAAAGACTATCAATAAAGAAGAATTTATTAGCTTAATAAGAGAGAGGATAGCTATCGTAAGTATGGAAAGGGTGAAGGCCGATATCAAGAGGTTTATTTCTAATCCGAATGTTTTAAATATTTGGTCGACACCATATTTTAATGATTTGATAGCTCATCTTCAAGTATCTGCTGAACCATGAAAATCCTCCATATTACAGCATCATATAAACCAGCATACGTTTACGGCGGGCCAGTGATGTCTGTGGCGAAGTTATGTGAGGAAATTCAAGCTGAAAGCGAAAGGCGAGGTTTGGGGAGTCCGGTGACCGAGGACCGCAGCCTGGCGGCACATAACCCAGAACTGGCAACAGGAAACAGCGAACTGGAAACAGATGGTAGAAGTCCGATGACCGAGGACCGCAGACCGCAGAGAAATAGTCTAATAGATACAAAACTGGAAACAGGGAACAGCGAACTGGAAACAGATGGTAGAAGTCCGATGACCGAGGACCGCAGACCGCAGAGAAATAGTCTAATAGATACAAAACTGGAAACAGGGAACAGCGAACTGGAAACAGATGGTAGAAGTCCGATGACCGATGACCACAGCCTGACGGCACATAACCCAGAACTGGCAACTGACAACTGGCAACCGACAACTAGAAGTCCGATGACCGAGGACGGAAGACTGGAGGGGGATAGCAGAACGGGGTTAGGGAATGGGGGCTTCGACTCCGCTCAGCCTGACAAGATGATAATTTCTGTTTATACGACTTTGGCTAATGGGAAAGAGGAACTGCCCTACCAGAATGGGGAAACTAAAATGGTAGATGGTGTTGAGGTAAGCTATTTTAAGCGCATAACCAAAGATCATAGTCACTTCTCTCCTGCCCTTTTATGGCATTTATGGAAAACTGTAAAACAGTTTGATGTGGTACATATTCATGCTTGGTGGAATTTGGTTACCATGCCTGCTTGCTTAATTGCTTTATGTAGAGGCGTGAAGGTAGTTTTAAGCCCAAGAGGCACCCTTAGTTTATACTCTTTTGAAAAAGATAAAAGTTTATTAAAAAAGGTATTTCATCAATTATTGGGTAAACATTTGTTGAATGCCTGTTATTTTCATACAACCAGCGCTAAGGAGGCTGGAGATACGCAAGCTTTACTAAAACCAAAGTCTATTTTTAATATCCCAAACTTTGTAAAGCTCCCTTGGGAGAAAAAGCTAAACAAAAAAGAAAAAATAGATTGTACTTTAAAATTGATCTTTTTATCTCGTATAGAAGAGAAAAAGGGGCTTGAGCTGTTATTTGAAGTTTTGAATGAGTTAGATTTTCCTTGGGAATTGAGTGTTGTTGGAGATGGTGAAATGGAATATGTTGAAAGGTTGAAGTCTGAGGACGGAGGACCGAAGTCCGCAGACCGTAGGCTGGATGGAGAGCAGCAGGAAGTGATAAGTGATGTTGAAAGATTGAAGTTGGAAGAAGACCGAGGACCGAAGTCCGCAGACCGTAGACTGGATGGAGAGCAGATAGAAGGGATAAGTGATGTTGAAAGATTGAAGTTGGAAGAAGACCGAGGACCGCAGTCCGCAGACCGTAGACTGGATGGAGAGCAGATAGAAGGGATAAGTGATGTTGAAAGGTTTAAGTCTGAGGACCGAGGACCGAAGTCCGCAGACCGTAGACTGGATGGTGAGCGGCAGGAAGTTGTGCGTGAAGTGGAAAGTTGGGAAAGAAGACCGAATACCGAAGAAGGTAGGCTGGGTGGAGAACAGCATGAAGTGATAAGTGAAGATGGAATTAAGAAGAAGAGCTTTGCTAAGCGTGTTCATTGGTTAGGCCCTGTTTATGGGGATGAAAAGTTTGACTTATTGGCAGCACATGACTTATTTGTTTTACCTTCTTATGATGAGAATTTTGCTAACGTAGTTATTGAAAGCTTGTATAGCGGAACTCCAGTACTTATTACCGAAAACGTAGGTTTGAGTGATTATGTAAAAGAGAAGGATTTAGGATGGGTTTGTAAAAGAACAGCTCCGGCTTTAAAAGAGAGTTTAATAAAAGCTTATAAAGCTATCATAAATAGAGACATAGCCTTTAATGGCTTACAAAACACCATTAGAAAGGATTATGAAGAAGGGAATATCCTTCATCATTATCAAACGATGTATCATTATATCAACACTCATTAAATACTTATAACGATGAATACCAAACCAGTCCCCATCAGTATCATCATCTTAACCTTTAATGAGGAAAAGAATATTAAAGCTTGTGTAGAGAGTGCTCTAGATTTTGCTGAGGAAATATTTGTTGTAGACTCTGGTTCTACAGATGCTACTTTAGAAATATTAAAAAATTATCCGGTACAGATTGTTCAGCATCCTTTCGAAAATTACAGTCAACAAAGAAATTGGGCCATCCAGCATTTACCTATCCGCACCCATTGGATTTTAAATATGGATGCAGACCATCGGTTAACAGAAGAATTTAGGTTAGAAGTTAGTGCCATTTTTAGTAAACCTATAGCCGATGATATTCATGGATTTTTGGCGAGCAGGAAAACCATTTTCATGAATAAATGGATTAAATATGGCGGCCACTACCCTACCTATCACGCTGTACTATTTAGGAAAGGCAAGGGTTTATGTGAAGAAAAACTCTATGACCAGCATTTTAAGGTAGCGGGTAAAACCCAAAAACTTAAAGGAGATATCATTGATTTAATTACAGAATCTTTAAGCACCTTTACTTTAAGACACGATAAATGGTCTAATTTAGAGGCTTTTGAACAATTTCATCCGCAACAACAAGGCTCTGTGATCAAAGGCTCTTTGCAAAATGATAATCCTATTGCTAGAAGAAGGTATATGAAAAATTTATACGAACGTTTCCCTTTATTTGTAAGACCTTTTGTTTACTTTTTCATTAGGTATTTTCTTAGATTAGGATTTCTGGATGGCAAAGAAGGATTGATTTTTCATTTTTTACAGTGCTTCTGGTTTAGATTTTTGATAGATGCTAAAATCTATGAACTTAAGAAACAAAAAGATGGGCTATAATCAAAAACTATCAAAATTTGTATTTGCTCTGCTGCTAATTTATTTTGCTTTAGACTATTTTTTTGAATTTTGGATAGGTATCTGTGCTCCAGGCGGATTATATTGGCCTTTTGCGCATCAACATCTAAACTTTATTGCCTGGTATAGGGATTTTTTGATCTCAGGCTCGCAAGTGATTGCTGCCCTATGGGGTATCAAAAGTATTAGTAATGCCACTGCGATGCTCTTAATTGGGTATGGTGGGGTTAAAATTGTTTATAGCTGTTTGGGTTATGGCATCATCAGCTTACTTATTGCTTTTGGTATTGCAGTGCCTGATAAGAAGTTTAAAAACAGGCTAATTTTCATCTTAAGCAGTGTATTATTATTTTCTTTATTTAATATGTTGAGATTATTTGTTGTAGCTTTTTATGCAAAGACAGTGGCAGGTATGCGTGTAGACCATCATGATATATTCAATTGGATATGTTATATCATCATCTTTACAGGGATGTATTTTTGGATGAACAAAAAAAATGCACCTAATAAAAAATCACATGTCGGAGAAAGTACAACTTAAAAAGAAATTTGATACAGGTAAGTTTGACCATGGAGCTTCTGTACTTAAACAAGTTCTTTGGTATTTTTGTAGTGCCTTGTTCTTCAGGTCAGGATTGATTCCTTTCAGTATCATTTTAGTATGGATGTTAAGACTATTTGGTGCGAAAATAGGAAGAGATGTTCGGGTTAAACCTTATGTCCATATTAAATTTCCATGGAAACTCAGCCTAGGAGACCATTCCTGGCTAGCAGAATGTTTTATTGAAAATCTGGACCATGTGCATATTGGTGCTAATTGCTGTGTTTCCCAAGGTGCAATGTTGATGACCGGAAATCATGATTATAAAAGCAAAAATTTCGATTTACTTACGAAGCCTATCATCTTAGAAGATGGTGTATGGATAGGTGCCAGAGCTATTGTGTGCCCTGGTGTTACCTGTAAAAGTCATGCTGTTTTGAGTATGGCTGCTGTAGCTCATCATGATTTAGAAGCTTATAGCATCTATCAGGGCGCTCCTGCTGTAAAGGTTAAGGAAAGGGTGGTGGGGGGTTAGTTTGTTGGGGGTTAGTTTGTTGGGTGGTTAGTTTGTTAGGTGGTTAGTTTGTTAGGTGGTTAGTTTGTTAGGTGGTTAGTTTGTTGGGTGGTTAGTTTGTTAGGTGGTTAGTTTGTTAGGTGGTTAGTTTGTTGGGTGGTTAGAAAAAGGTTAAATGGAATAAGATTACAATTTTTAAGATAGCTTCTTAGTATGCGCTATCACATGCACATCCTAAACAAAAAAAGCTCCAATTTGGAGCTTTTTTTATGCTATTGATACAAGTTATTCCTCAGATAATGGTCGATGATGACCAGTGCGGCCATGGCTTCTACAATGGCAACGGCTCTTGGGACTACACAAGGATCATGTCGGCCTTTTCCTTTGATTTCCGCAGCATCACCATCCTTATTAACCGTTTGTTGGTTGGTCATGATGGTAGCCACAGGTTTAAAAGCAACCCTGAAATTGATATCCATACCATTAGAAATACCTCCTTGTATACCACCAGAAAAATTGGTTCTGGTAATCACATCACCTAAATGGTTCTTTTCAAAAATATCGTTATGCTCTGAGCCACGCATGGTAGAGCCATCAAAGCCAGAACCATAATCAAAGCCATGTACGGCATTGATACTCAACATGGCTTTGCCTAAATCTGCATGTAGCTTATCAAAAACGGGCTCTCCTAATCCTACCGGGCAATTTTTAACGATACAGCTTACTTTACCTCCTATGGTATCGCCTTCTTTTCTGATTTGATCTATCAGGTTAATCATTTCCTTTGCTGTAGACGGGTCTGCACATCTTACAATATTACTTTCTCTTAAGGCTTCGAAATCTTCTACGGAAGTAAAATCGATATGTGGAGCATCAATAGTGCCTACAGAAGAAACGTGTGCTACTACCTCTATCCCTACCTTTTTTAAAGCTAACTTAGCAATAGCACCTGCTGCTACACGAGCTGCAGTTTCACGAGCTGATGACCTGCCTCCTCCTCTATGGTCTCTTATCCCATATTTATGCTGATAAGTATAATCTGCATGTGAAGGCCTGAAAGTGTCCTTATTATGATCGTAATCTTTTGATTTCTGATCTTCATTTGGGATAACGATAGCGATAGGTGTTCCTGTTGTTTTACCTTCAAAAACCCCTGAAAGTATCTGACAGGTGTCTGATTCTTTTCTTTGGGTGGTAATTTTAGATTGCCCTGGTTTACGTTTATCCAGCTCGTACTGGATAAAATCTAAGTCTAACGCTATATTGGGCGGACAGCCATCTATGATGACGCCTATAGCCGCTCCATGCGATTCGCCAAATGTGGTGATTCTAAATACTTTTCCGAATGAATTTCCTGCCATGTTTTTATTTATTTATCGGTTTTCAGTTGCCGGTTGCCAGTTTTTGGTTGCCGGTTGCTGGTTCTTATATAATTAAAGCGATTGAATCGCTAGACCATGTTAAGCACTCGTTACAAACGAGCGCAAGATTTATCTTATAGCCCAAGGTTAAACCTAGGGCTATGATGTGCATATATCTTTAACGCGATTGAATCGCTAAACCATGTTAAGCACTCGTTACAAACGAGCGCAAAAGCTTTTCTATCTTATAGCCCTAGGTTTAAACCTAGGGCTATGATGTGCATATATCTTTAACGCGATTGAATCGCTAAACCATGTTAAGCACTCGTTACAAACGAGCGCAAGATTTATCTTATAGCCCAAGGTTTAAACCTTGGGCTATGATGTGCATATATCTTTAACGCGATTGAATCGCTAAACCATGTTAAGCACTCGTTACAAACGAGCGCAAAAGCTTTTCTATCTTATAGCCCTAGGTTTAAACCTAGGGCTATGATGTGCATATATCTTTAACGCGATTGAATCGCTAAACCATGTTAAGCACTCGTTACAAACGAGCGCAAAAGCTTTTCTATCTTATAGCCCAAGGTTTAAACCTTGGGCTATGATGTGCATATCTTTAAAGCGATTGAATCGCTAAACCATGTTAAGCACTCGTTACAAACGAGCGCAAAAGCTTTTCTATCTTATAGCCCTAGGTTTAAACCTAGGGCTATGATGTGCATATATCTTTAACGCGATTGAATCGCTAAACCATGTTAAGCACTCGTTACAAACGAGCGCAAGATTTATCTTATAGCCCAAGGTTAAACCTTGGGCTATGATGTGCATATATCTTTAACGCGATTGAATCGCTAAACCATGTTAAGCACTCGTTACAAACGAGCGCAAAAGCTTTTCTATCTTATAGCCCAAGGTTTAAACCTTGGGCTATGATGTGCATATATCTTTAACGCGATTGAATCGCTAAACCATGTTAAGCACTCGTTACAAACGAGCGCAAGATTTATCTTATAGCCCAAGGTTTAAACCTTGGGCTATGATGTGCATATATCTTTAACGCGATTGAATCGCTAAACCATGTTAAGCACTCGTTACAAACGAGCGCAAAAGCTTTTCTATCTTATAGCCCTAGGTTTAAACCTAGGGCTATGATGTGCATATATCTTTAACGCGATTGAATCGCTAAACCATGTTAAGCACTCGTTACAAACGAGCGCAAGATTTATCTTATAGCCCGAGGTTTAAACCTTGGGCTATGATGTGCATATATCTTTAAAGCGATTGAATCGCTAGACCATGTTAAACACTCGTTACAAACGAGCGCAAGATTTATCTTATAGCCCAAGGTTTAAACCTTGGGCTATGATTAAAACGAGCGCAAGATTTATCTTTTAGCCCAAGGTTTAAACCTTGGGCTATGATTAAAACGAACGCAAAAGACACCCAGCTACTTTCTACGCTGTACTTTTTACTTTCTACTTTAAATCATCCAGTCTGAATCCAATTTTCTTTACATCTTCCCAATAGCTTGGATATGATTTCTCTACCACGTTTGCTTCTTCTACTTCAACCTCTTTAACAAAGCTTGCTAAAGGTGCAAAGGCCATCGCCATACGGTGATCTTCGTAGGTAGCAATACTGATTTTATCTGGAAAATGTAATCCGCTACAATCTAAAGTATAATTTAGGTTTTCCTCAATAAGTTTAACTCCAATCTTAGCCAATTCGTTTTGTAAAGCGGCAACGCGGTCTGTTTCTTTAATTTTTAAAGTTTCCAAGCCTGTAAAAGTAGCCTCATGCCCTAATGCAGCACTACAAACAATAACAGTTTGGGCTAAATCCGGACAGTCTTTTAAATCAAAGAATTTTTCGCTAAGCTGATGAGGAACTTTTTTGATGATGATACCTTCTTCACTGTAAGCCGTAGCAATACCAAAATGCGCCATGATAGCTGCAATAACGCTATCACCTTGTAAGCTGTTTTGTCTTAAATAAGGTAAAGTAATGGTGGCCTCATCTGCCAAAGCAGCAAAAGCATACCAATAAGATGCTGCGCTCCAATCTGGCTCTACCACAAGGGTGCTGCTTTCAAACTCCTGATGTGCTATTGTAATTTGGTTATCTTCCCAAGTATGCTGAATGCCACACTGAACTAAGAAACCTAATGTCATCTCTACATAAGGTTTGGAGGTTAACTCGCCTTCAATGTCTAATGTCAAACCTTCTTCTAAAGCGGCTGCAACCAATAGTAAAGAAGTAATATATTGCGAGCTGATATCTCCCTTGATACTGACCTTATTTTGCGTTTGTTTAAAAGCAGGCGCTATCTGTAAAGGTGGAAAACCTTCCTTTTCTACATAAGTAATTTGCCCACCAATTTTATTAAGCGCATCAACCAAGATACCAATAGGACGTTGTTTCATCCGCTCTGTACCGGTTAATACGGTCTGAACACCTTTAACCGTGAGGTAAGAAGCCAAGAAACGCATAGCCGTACCAGCCGGACCAACATTTACTTCTGCTGGTTCTTGGGCTAAACTATTTAAAATATGGTTTAGCGTTACGGTATCGGCAGCAGCCGAAAGGTTTTCTACTTTAACCTTTCCGCCACTTAATGCCTGTATGATAAGCGCTCTGTTACTTTCGCTTTTAGAGCCTGTTAACCTAATCGTCTCCTGTATTTGTTTTGGAGCATTACTGATGAGGATATTTCCGCTCATTAGTTTAGTTCTGTTTTAGCGTTCATGATTTCGGTTTGTTTACGAATAGACTCGCCGTGTATCAATTCTAAAACCTTCTCTGTGAAATCTTTTTCTAATTTTAAAGCACTTGCTAAAGCAGTTCTTTTCTCTAAAATTTCTTCCCAACGGTTAACCTGTAAGATGGTTACATCGTTATCTCTTTTGTACTCACCAATTTTCTCTACCAAAGCCATACGCTCGCCTAGTTTTTGTAAGATTTGATCATCAATTCTATCAATTGAATCTCTTAAACCTTGTAATTTATCGGTAAACTCTGGATTTGAAGAATCTGCTTTTCTGATGGTTAAGTTATTAACGATTTCTGTTAAGGCAGCTGGCGTAACTTGTTGCTTAGCATCTGTCCATGCAACAGAAGGGTCTATATGCGACTCGATCATTAAACCTTGCATATCTAAGTCTAATGCTTGTTGAGAGATGTAAGGAATTAAGTCTCTTGTACCGCAAATATGACTTGGGTCGTTCAAGATAGGTAATTCTGGTGCTAATGTTTTAAGGTGGATAGCTAAATCCCACATAGGCTCGTTTCTGTAAGCTGATTTCTCAAAAGAAGAGAATCCACGGTGGATAGCTGCCAATTTGGTGATTCCAGCTCTATTGATACGCTCTAAAGCACCAATCCATAAAGCTAAATCTGGGTTGATAGGATTTTTAACCATTACTGGAACATCTGCTCCTTGTAAAGCATCAGCAATTTCTTGTACTGTAAAAGGGTTTACGGTAGAACGAGCACCAATCCAAAGGATATCAACACCTGCTGCTAAAGCTTCTTCAACGTGTTTTGCTGTTGCTACCTCTACTGCTGTAGGTAAACCTGTTTCTTCTTTAGCTCTTTTTAACCATTGTAAACCGATGCTTCCGATACCTTCAAATTCTCCTGGACGAGTTCTTGGCTTCCAGATACCTGCTCTTAAAACACTTACTTTACCTGTGTTTTTTACTAAATGAGCAGTTGCTAATAATTGCTCTTCTGTTTCTGCACTACATGGTCCAGAGATGATTAATGGCTCGCTAGATACCTTCATCCAGCTGCTTAGTGGTTGTATGTTTAAGTTAAGTTTCATATCTATTTTATTCTGTTCGTTTTTGTTAATGGTTAATGGTCAATAGTCTATGGACTATATTAAACCTTATCGTTCTTTTTATACTCGCCCAAAATGCTAAAGTTGCTGGTATGTTTTAATGAATCGCGGATGGCTCTATCGTACTGCTTCGTATCTTTCCACTCTACATCTACATAAAAATTATATTCATTTCTTTTACCCAGTACCGGCATAGATTGGATTTTACTCATATTAATCTTATTCTCGGCAAAGATGTTTAATACCGCAGCTAAAGAACCTACATTATTATTTACCTGAAAGCACAAAGAAGCTTTGTTACTATCTTTAATATCTACCTGTTTATCTGTAAGAATTAAAAAACGGGTGTAGTTTTTCTTGTTAGATTCTATCCTACGTTCTAAAATTTCTAAGCCATAAAGCTTTGCTGCTAAATTATTGGCAATAGCAACCGTATCTGTTAATTGCTCTTCTTTGATTTTCTTAGCACAGGCAGCAGTATCGCTACTTTCTACCACTTTTAGATGAGGGAAATCATCCAGAAAATCATTACACTGGCGAATAGCAATGGGATGCGAAGTTACGGTTTTAATATCCTCAAACTTAACCCCTGGAAGCGCCATTAAATGCAATTGAATATGCAGGTAGACTTCGCCTATGACTGGGAAATTATACTCTCTTAATAAAGTATAATTAGGCAATAAACTTCCGGCAATGCTATTCTCTATAGCCATCACCACATAGTCGGCCTCACCTGCTTTAAGCTTCTGAAAAGTTTCTTTAAAAGAGTTACACTCGATGGTGTCTATATCCTCTCCAAAAAACTTAAAAGCGGCTTCTTCGTGAAAAGAAGCTTTAATTCCCTGTATTGCAACTCTCTTTTTTGCGCTCATGCTGATTAAAAAAAAGACCCGGTCTGCTTAGGCCGGGTCTTTGTATTTTTATAGTCTATTACAACATACTATGCCCGGCTCTTATTTGAATAATAAAAGTAACCGAAGTAATATGTAGCGTTGAATTTCATTTTTTGTTTGTTGGATGCAAATGTACACACTTATTTTTCTTATGCAATATTTTTTTTACATTTTTTTTCCTTATAAGAAAGCCTCCCCCTGCACACCCTCAATGAGTTGGATACTTTGCAAATGGGTTTTTAAAAAGTAGTAAGTAAAAAGTACTGAGTAGAAAGACCTTCCCCTGCACCCCTTCTAAAAAAGACACCTTACAAATAGAATAGGATTATACTTTTAAAAATGAAAGTTTAACTATTTAAACTTCTATAATAAGCTAAGCTTTCTATAATCAAATCTTTAGAAACTACCTGATTATACAAGCAATTCCCGATTTTATTTGGTAGAGAGAAATTGATATTACCAACGCTGTTCTTTTTATCATGCTGCATAATCGCTAGTAAATCATTTTCAATACCTTCTTTAAGCTTGTATTTTGGGAAGAATTTCAGCACATCTTGAACAATGGTTTTAAAATCTTCTTCTTCTAAAATGCCTGTCATGTGAGCTAAATACGATTCGCATATCATCCCCACAGCAATGGCTTCGCCGTGTAAAAGCGGGCTGCTATCATGTTCTAAAGACCAAGATTCTACGGCATGCCCTATGGTATGTCCAAAGTTTAAGATTTTTCTTAAGCCTTTTTCAAAAGGGTCTTCTAAAACCACTTTATTTTTAATTGCTACCGATGCATGTATTTGTGCGGTACTGATGTCTTTTGCATGAGGTAAGCTGATGATATCTTGATAATAAGCAGCATCAGCGATGATACCATGTTTGATAACTTCTGCAAAACCAGAGATGATTTGTCTTTCTGGTAAGGTTTGTAAAAAATCGGCACAAATGATAACCGCCTGTGGCAAAGCAAAAGTTCCGATGATATTTTTCACATTTTCAATATCAATACCTGTTTTACCACCAACAGAGGCATCTACCTGCGAAAGCAGCGTAGTAGGAATCTGAATAAAATCTATCCCTCTTTTATAGGTTGATGCAGCAAAGCTTCCCATATCGGTTACAACACCGCCACCTAAATTTATCACTAGAGCATTTCTATCAGCTTCAAAATCTAATAGCATCCTCCAGATACCTATGCAATAATCAATATTTTTATTTTCCTCCCCGTAAGGGATTTCTATAATATCAAAATTATCTAGTGCTGGTAATTTCTCTTGTAAAACAGGCAGGCAAAACTGTCCGGTATTTTCATCAGTGATGATAAATACTTTAGAGTAATTACCTTGTTGAAGAAGGTCTTGTAAAACCTGTAAACTATTATCGAAATATACCTGATAGGTACTGCTTTGGATAGGATTCATACAATCTTTATGGTTTTATTATTGAATTTTACGGTATCGCCTTTACGCACTTTTAAGCGCTTACGGTAATCGGTAACGCCGTTGTATTGTACCAAGCCATCTATTACTACCGCTTGTGCTTCGCCCCCAGAGGAAACTAAGTCTGTTGCTTTTAGGAGCTGTATCAGCGGGATAAACTCGCCTTCTAGTTTAAATTCAATCATTTGCGCAAACTTACAAAAATCATCTACAATTTATAGGTCTCTTAACAGTCCGTTTTTACTAAAATACAGCTGTAAATTATCTGGAGCTGTCATCAAATAGGTTTGTAAACCCAATTCTTGGGCGGTTTTAAGATGCTGCGGACTATCATCTATAAATAATGTTTCTTCTGGCTTTAGTCCGTGTGTATCTAATACATATTCGAAGATATCGGCATTAGGCTTACGCATCCTTAACAAATGAGAATAATAATCTTTAATAAAGAAAGAGGAATTATCTGCTAAACCAAAATCTGCTTTTAGATACTTCATAATCCAATCGTAATGGATTTCATTGTTATTACTCAGTAAAAAAGTTGGGTACTGGGCTTTAATTTTCAACAATAAATCATGATTTCCATCGGGAACACCCAACAATAAAGTATTCCAAGCATCATCAATCTGCTGGTCGGTTAGTTGCGGTTGTTTTGCCTTACGTCTGATACCTTCTCGCCACTCGGCTGCCGAAATATTTCCTTTTTCAAACTCATCAAACAGCGGGTCGTGACCTTTATGCGCAAAAAATTCTTCAATATTTTGGATACCTAAATCTATAAAAGCTTGCTGTGTTCTTTTAAAATCTATGTTGAAGATAACGTTACCGTAGTCGAAAATGATTGTTTTTACTGCCTTCATGATGTGTCAAAGGTATTAATCTTTCATCTGATTATGGATAGATTTTTGCATCAAGAACAAAAATAAGCGTATCTAGCATGAGTAACATACACGAAGAAATGATGAGAAAGGCCATTGTCTTGGCAGAAGGAAATCTTAAAACATTGTACGGCGGGCCATTTGGTTGTGTGATTGTTAAAAATGGTAAAATAATAGCCTCAGCTGCCAACAGCGTAAATAAAGATAACGACCCTACCGCACATGCAGAGGTTAATGCCATTAGGCTGGCCTGTAAGAATCTTAAACAAGCCGATTTAAAGGGAGCAATTTTATATACCAGCGCCGAGCCATGCCCTATGTGTTTGAGTGCTATTTATTGGGCAAATATTACAGAAGTTTATTATGGAAACACCCGCACAGATGCAGATTGGGCAGGTTTTGGAGATGAATTTATTTACGAAGAATTAAAACTTCCTATTGCCGAGCGGAAATTATCTTTCAAACGTATTTTACCTGCCGAGAGCATCATCAGCTTTGAGAAATACCATGAATTAGACGAGCAGGAGAAAGCAAAAATCAAGAATGGAAGCTTGTAAAGTTTTCGTAATGAATATTTTGCAAGTATTTTAAATTTATTTTTTAGAATTTGATGGCAAATTCGTAACATTGCATCCGCAAATCAGTAATGATTTTCAGCACCTATAGCTCAGTTGGTTAGAGTAGAAGACTCATAATCTTTTGGTCCCTGGTTCGAGCCCAGGTGGGTGCACAAAAAGAAGCTTTCAGAAATGAAAGCTTTTTTTGTTTTATAGCCTCAAAAGCATTTGAATAGATTATTTAAAACGATAGCTTTTTTATACATTTAGTGAAATATTTCAATGAAATGAGATTAAGCTATCTTATATTATTTCTCGCTAGTATAACACTTTATGCTTGTTCTGAGGATGAAAACTTCAGCAGGCGCACCAATTATGTGGTGATAGATAGCTTAAGAACCGATTCACTTTTTTATCAAAAATTTGATCCTATTAAGGATATCAAACTTGTAAATGCTATTGAAAATAAAACCATTACCATTGATATTAATGAAGACGCTGTACCGGATATTAGTTTTACGGCCAGCCAGAGCAATACAACCAGTCAAACCATCAAAAGCTTAAAAACAAAAACCTTAAATGGAAAGGTAAAAATGGCTTTGGTGAATATTTTAGCTTTCCCTAAAACCTTTTTATACAAAGATTTAATTGAAGAAAAAGAACGCTGGGAAAGTGGCGAATTTTTAATGGCTTATTATGAAAGGTCTCCTTCAAGTGCAGTAAGAGATTCTATATCTGGCACATGGAATTCAAAAACAGACTACTATATAGGCCTCAGATTAGAAAAACAAGACGCCAGCATCAGCTATGGCTGGATAAAATTATCTGTAAGTAATTATAACCTTTTAGAGGTAAAAGAAACAGCTTTGCAGCGGTAATTCTGCAAAGCTGTTTATGGTTAGTGCTTGTGGCCCGGCTCATAAATAAGCCTTAAAAAACTTTGGAACCTTTTATTTTCCCGATTTACAGGAATACCAGAAACAATTCCAACCATTAAATTATCAGCAATACTTACTCGCATTTGGGGTCTTATCATCATATCAAAATCCTCATTTCTAAAGGTCTTGTTGAATTCTATCCCTATAAAATTTCTTGAGCTAGGTATCATATAATGAAAGTTTGTATTTACATCGTAGCTATTCTCCCAACTTTTCTTCACAAAAGGTTTGTAAAACTGTGGCCCGGTATACACCAAACTATGGAAATTAGCTCCTATCCTCTTAGCTATTACTAAAAATGGATTGAAGCTATTTCCTACAAACATATTTCTGGTTGTGATATTATTTAACTCAGTAAATTTTACTTTATTGATATAGCCAAAAGCCATTGAGGTTCTTAGCTTTGGATTCACCAGAAACGTCCATTGAAAAGCTGTTTTTAAACCTTCAAAAGCATGAGAAGGTTGTTTAATAATAGTTTCCTTGCCATTTTTACTATACAAACTTACAGGTACTTCTACCTCTAAACCTAGACGATTGGCTACCGCCCATTCATATTCTACCAAAAGCTCTATTTCATCATAATTAAGATTATCTTGAATTCCTAAGCCTACATTCCATTCTTTTTCACCCTTTCTTGCTCCTAAATCTCTAATCAAATCAATATAAAGAGGTTCGGCATGTTCTAGCTTAATTAATTGTGTTGTGTCTTGTTTGGCCTGGGCTTTATTACATAAGCCATAAAGGCACAAAAATGCCATTAGCCCAATTATATATTTAATCATCAGTCTTTTTATTAAAATTTTTTATTTAAATTCTATTTACAGCGTATTTACTGGAAACTATGATAATTCTGGTGGAAGAAATATAGATGGGAACTTTCCTTGAGGTAATTTTTTAATGTTAAAATCAGTCAAATCAGATAAAAACATCAGTGTATAGAAGAGTTTAATTGTTGTAAAAGGTATGATGTAGAACTTTAATTTAACAAGATTTTGTTCTTGTTCTGCTTCTTGTTGCTCTTCTACATGGTCATCTAAACCGAATATAAATTCTGAGAAGAATTCGTAGTAAGATTCATAATCATTTATTTGGAGATTATCTTGATAACCCAATTTAGTAAAGCGTTTGGTATGAAGCGTATCAGGAGTATCATAGCTAAAGTTAAACACGATAGCTGCGATGATGTAAAATATTAAGGTACTAAATTTAAAAGTCCTAAGTTTCTTCATTTTAAAAATAATGAGGCTATCTCAACTACCATTTTATGTTAGGCTAAATTCTCTACCCACTTTCTGTGGAAATCTAATAAAACTTAACCTGACTACTTATCGCAAACAGATGCTCAGTGTGGTAAATAAGGTTTTTGAAACAGCCTCATTTGGTATTATATTTAATTAAGCTAATTTAAAAATATGATCGAAATCATCATTATTATTGCAAGTCACTTCTAAATCTTTGATAAAACCTGTCTCAATATCAATGACCCAGCCATGTACTTCTAGCTCTTGTCCACGAGCCCAAGCATTCTGAATGATAGAAGTTCCGCAAAGCTTATTTACGCCTTCTACCACATTTAAATGTACCATTAATCTAACCTTTTCTTCTTGGTCTTCAATGGCATCAACCTCTGCTTTGTGCAAGCGGTAAACATCTTTAATATTACGCAGCCAATTATCTATTAAGCCGTATTGTTTATCAGTCATGGCAGCAGCAACACCTCCGCAACCATAATGTCCGGCAATAATAACGTGTTCTACTTTTAAAACATTAACAGCATAATCCAGTACTGATAACATATTCATATCACTATGCACTATAACATTAGCAATATTTCTATGAACAAAAATTTCTCCTGGTAAAGTACCCGTTATCTGGTTAGCAGGCACACGGCTGTCAGCACAACCTATCCATAAAACTGGCGGCTTTTGTCCGGAAGATAACCTGTTAAAATATTCTGGATCTTGCTTTAAGGTCTCGGCAACCCATTCTTTATTTCCTTCTATTAAAGATTCGTATGTTATATGCTTAGTATCTATCATGATTATTAATTAGTTATTTTTTTGTAATTCCTTTTCTTTAGCTATTTGATGCGTATCTACAATTTCTGCAATATCGTCTGCTTGTATAATTAAATCCTGTAGCTTAGGAAGCTCGTATTTAGGATGAATATTAACCAGCTCTACGTCTATTTGCTTGGCGTATGCATGCTCGTGGAAATTCTCAATAATTTCTAAAACATCTCTATCAATATACTTAGAGTTAGAGCCATCAATAATAACTTTAGCGCCTTTAGGGATATGCGTTAAAGTGTATAAGATAGCGCCTTTATTTAAAAAAGACACCTCTTCAGAGAGTTTTAAGCGAAGTGTTTTTTGTTTACCATCTTTCTCTAATTTATAGAAGTATGGATTTCTCATATTGGCTCTTAACAGGTAGAAAACACCTATTAACATACCAACAGCAACACCTGTAAGCAAATCTGTAAATACAACTGCAAGAACAGTAACTACAAAAGGAATAAACTGATTTTTACCATGTCGCCACATTTTAGAAAACAATGTAGCATTAGCAAGTTTGTAACCTGTAAATAACAAAATAGCGGCTAAAGCGGCTAAAGGGATTTGATTGATAAGCCCTGGGATTACCAATAAGGCAGCTAATAACCATAAACCATGAAAAACTGCCGACATTTTAGTTCTAGCGCCAGAATTTACATTGGCTGATGACCTAACGATAACAGATGTCATAGGTAAGCCACCTAATAAACCACTTACCGTATTACCTATTCCTTGCGCAACAAGCTCTCTATTTGTCGGAGAAACGCGTTTCTGTGGGTCAATTTTATCAATAGCTTCTAAACTTAATAAAGTCTCTAAAGAAGCTACAATAGCTATGGTTACGGCAACTGTCCAAACTTTAGGATTGGTAATAGCGCTAAAATCTGGAAACAAAAATAAATTCTGAAACTCTGCAAAACTAGCTACTGTAGGTATTTGTACCATATGCTCGCCAGTTAGGGCAAAGCCTGTACCTTGAAAAGCTATAGTTAAACCAATACCTGTTAAAACTACCACCAAAGCAGCTGGTACAGCCGCCACTTGTTTAATTTTTGGCCACAAGATTAAAATAGCCAAAGAAAGTACTGAGATGATAACTGCACCTAACTGCATATTTTCTACAGCGGTTATAATGGCTGTAAAAGTGTTATCATCATTTACTTGTTTAAAAGACTCTTCGCCTTCATAGCTTTTATCGTAGCCTAAAGCATGTGGTAATTGTTTTAAAATTAAGATGATACCAATGGCTGCAAGCATCCCCTCTATAACAGCCGATGGAAAATAATTACCAATAGTACCTGCTTTTGCTATTCCTAAAATGATTTGAATAATACCTGCAATTAAAACTGCAAGGATGAAAACGTCATAGCTTCCTAACTGTGTAATTGCATTTAAAACAATTACCGTTAAACCGGCGGCAGGCCCGCTAACACTTAATTGCGAACCACTGAAACTTGCTACGACAACACCTCCTATGATACCCGTTAATAAACCGGCAAATAAAGGTGCCCCGGATGCTAATGCTATACCTAAACATAAAGGTAAAGCCACTAAAAACACTACGATACTAGAAGGTAGATCTTTTTTTAGCGTTTGCGAGCTAAAGTATTTAGCCGCATTAAAGCCCGGAAATAAAGATTTACTATCTTTTTCCATAAAAATTTTAAATAAATGTTGTTATTTTTTTGTTTTGTATATCCCCCTTATATACTGATTATCATCAATATACGTAAATAAATTTTAAACCAGATGGTTGGGAGGCGGAGTTAAAACTGAAGGAAAGAATGAATTGATATAATTCCTAGGCTTTACAAAATATTTAAGATTACTATTTGTAGGCATAGGATTAAGGCAGAACTCGTAAATATGATTAAGCTCTGAACCGTATTTTAAAAGCTTGCTGATATCTTTTGAATGATCAGCATTATGCTCTTTTGTATTGCTTTCTAATTCTAACTGTAAAATAGCGGCATTTACAGTTTCTTTATCTATACTGTAAACTAAGGGCGCAACAGAAATCCCCATCTTCACCGCAAAGATGAACAGGAATAATGCACTTATTAAATTAATATGTATGGCCCTTTTCATTTAAAATTAAAAATCAAACATTTAGGTTTGATATTGGTTGCAAATTAAACTTTTTTTAGTGTTACAAAATCAATAAATTGTAAAGCTTACGATAGATAACGCTGCAAATATAAATTTAGCTCTTTATATCGCAAGTATTAACGTAAAAATTTATACATTCATTTTAAATCGTAAATACAGCTCAAGTGAATAAAAAATTAGATCTTCTAAACAATAAAAAGCTGAAGCGCTAAACGGTGGAGGCCAAGATAGAATTGCTGCACAGCATAAAAAAGGCAAATTAACAGCCAGAGAAAGACTTCATTTCTTACTAGATGAAAACTCTTTTGAAGAAATAGGCATGATGGTTACCCACCGTTCTTCTGATTTTGGGATGGATAAAGAGCAATACCTTGGCGATGGTGTGGTAACAGGTTATGGGACTATCAGCAATCGCTTGGTTTATGTATACGCTCAGGATTTTACGGTATTTGGTGGCTCTTTATCAGAAACACATGCCGAGAAAATCTGTAGAATTATGGATTTAGCGATGCAAAACGGAGCTCCAGTTATTGGCTTAAACGACTCTGGAGGAGCGAGGATACAAGAAGGGGTAGTTTCTTTAGGCGGCTATGCCGATATTTTTTATAGGAATACTTTAGCTTCCGGTGTCATTCCGCAATTATCTGCCATAATGGGGCCTTGTGCGGGCGGGGCGGTGTACTCTCCGGCCATTACAGATTTTATTTTCATGGTAGAAAACACCTCTTATATGTTTGTAACTGGCCCCAATGTGGTAAAAACAGTCACCCATGAAGAGGTAAGCTCAGAAGAATTAGGTGGCGCACTTACGCATGCAACAAAATCTGGCGTTACACATTTTGCTTGTACAAATGAAATTGAGGTTATCAATCATCTCAAAAAAGTTCTTTCTTACCTTCCTCAAAACTGCGAGGAGCCTGCACCATCTTTAAATTATCAGGCTGGAGACGAAAGAAGAGAAAAACTCAATACGGTACTTCCAGAAAACATCAATCAACCTTATGATATCAGAAGCGTTATAGAAGAGGTGATAGATGAGCAGTCTTTTTTAGAAGTTCATAAAGAATATGCAGAAAATATTGTTGTTGGCTTTGGCAGACTTGCAGGAAAAAGTATAGGTATCATTGCTAATCAGCCAGCATTTCTTGCGGGCGTTTTAGATATCAACTCATCAAAAAAAGCGGCTCGTTTTGTTCGCTTCTGCGATTGTTTTAATATTCCGCTTTTGGTTTTTGAAGATGTCCCTGGCTTTTTACCCGGTACAGACCAAGAATGGAATGCCATCATCACCAATGGTGCTAAATTATTGTTTGCTTTTAGCGAGGCTACCGTTCCGCGTATTACCCTTATTGTAAGAAAAGCTTATGGTGGTGCTTACGATGTGATGAACTCTAAACATATTGGTGCAGATATGAATTTTGCTTGGCCTAGTGCAGAAATTGCGGTTATGGGTGCAAAAGGGGCGGCAGAAATTATCTTTAAAAAGGAAATCAGTACGGCAGAAAACCCTCAAGAAAAATGGTTAGAGAAAGAAAAAGAATATTCTGATTTGTTTGCCAACCCTTACCGAGCCGCAGAAAGAGGTTTTATTGATGAGGTAATAGAGCCCGCTGAAACCAGAACAAAACTGATGAAAGCTTTTAAAATGTTAGAAAACAAAGTGGTGCAAAAGCCACGTAAAAAACACGGTAATATTCCACTATAAATTAATTAAAACTTGTAGATATTTTAAGCTAAAACTTATGACACCAAATTTTACCATAGAACAAATTACCCCAGAACTTACTTGGGATATCAGACAAAAAGAACTTTATCCGGGCAGCCCTATATCAGACATTAAGCTAAAAGAAGACTATTACGGGCTACATTTTGGCGTTTTCACAGACAATAAACTGGTTGCTATACTATCCGTTTTTGATAAAGGTTCATCTGTACAGTTCAGAAAATTTGCTACATTAAAAGAGTATCAAGGAAAAGGATTTGGGAAAGCATTGATGAACTTTACTATAGATTTAGCTAAAAGCCAAGGCAAGACTTTAATCTGGTGTAATGCAAGATTAAGTGCCATTAGCTTTTATAAACAGTTTGGTTTTACTGAAACTGAGGAAGCCTTTACCAGAAAAGGCATTGATTATATCATCATGGAAAAAAGATTAAACTAATACAAATAAGTAAATACCAATATATTTGCTTTAAACATTTTTATATCAATATGGCTAAGAAAAAAGAGCAGAAGAAAGCAGAAGTAGTAAATAAAAAATCGCTAACATTTTTAGAACAATATATCAACAACCCATCTCCTACAGGTTTTGAGTGGGAAGGACAAAAAATATGGCTAGATTATATCAAACCGTATATAGATGAGCATTATGTAGACAATTATGGCACAGCGGTAGCGGTTATTAATCCTAAAGCAGACTATAAAGTTGTTATTGAAGCTCATGCCGATGAAATTTCTTGGTTTGTAAATTATATCACCAGCGATGGCTTAATCTATGTCATCAGAAATGGTGGTTCAGACCATCAGATAGCGCCTTCTAAAAGGGTAAATATCCATACAGATAAAGGAATAGTAAAAGCTGTTTTCGGATGGCCAGCTATCCACACCCGTCATGGTGGCGAAAAAGAAGAAACGCCTCAATTAAAAAATATTTTTCTTGATTGCGGATGCACTTCAAAAGAAGAGGTAGAAAAACTAGGTATCCATGTGGGTTGTGTAATTACTTATGAAGATGAGTTTATGGTGCTTAACGACCGTTATTATGTTGGGAGAGCATTAGATAACCGCGTAGGTGGTTTCATGATTGCCGAAGTGGCGAGACTTTTACATGAAAACAAAACCAAATTACCTTTTGGGCTTTATATTGTCAATGCTGTTCAAGAAGAAATTGGTTTAAGAGGTGCAGAAATGATAGCTCATAAAATAAAACCCGATGTGGCTATCATTACCGATGTTACCCACGATACCACCACACCTATGATTAGTAAAATAACACAAGGAGATTTATCTTGTGGTAAAGGGCCCGTTATTTCTTACGCTCCGGCGGTACATAACAATCTTAATAAACTGTTAATTGATAGCGCTGTTAAAAACGAAATTCCTTTCCAAAGACAAGCTTCATCTCGCTCTACAGGCACAGATACAGATGCTTTTGCTTATTCTAATGACGGTGTGGTATCAGCTTTAATATCTCTACCGCTAAGATACATGCATACTACCGTAGAAATGGTTCACAAAGAAGATGTAGACAATGTAATTAAACTCATCTATCACTCGTTGTTAAATATTAAGAAGAATCAGGATTTCAGATACATCAAGTAATGAACAGGAGAACCAAAAGAATTTTAACTATAGCCGGGATATACCTTATTCCGGCTTTGTTTGCTTTTAAAGCAGTAGCACAAGACCTTAATGGTTACCAAAAACCGCCTAAAGAAATTACCAGCATCATAGAAAACACGGTAAATAGAAATATCGTGATTAGTGGTAAAGGTAAATTTATGGCTATTTTACAAGAGCCAGGCTATCCTTCTATCAAAGAAATCTCTCAACCTTTATTAAAACTAGCAGGTTTACGTATCAACGCAACAAATAGCAGCAGTAATGGAATTGCTAAATATTCATCCGTTACGCTAAAAAATATTGAATCTGATAAAGAGTTCCCCATTACTAGCCTTCCCAAAGATGCACAAGTTGGTCACTTAGTTTTCTCCCCTACAGAAAACCAGTTGGCATTTGCTGTATTTTTAGATAACGAAGTTCAACTTTGGGTAGCTTCTACCAGCACTGGAGTAGCACAAAGATTAACTAACTTCCCTTTAAATGATACCTATGGAAAGTTGATGGAATGGGCACCAGATGGAACCGCTATCTTAGCTAAATTCATCGTTGACAACCGCAAAGCACTTCCAGAACAAGATTTCACGCCTGATGGCCCAATCATTACGGAAAATTTAGGTGGAAAATCTCCGGCCAGAACTTATCAAGACTTACTCAAAAACCAATACGACGAGCTGCTTTTTGATGACCACCTAACAGCGCAAATAAAAATGGTTTACTTAAATGGGCAAGCTGTAAACTTTAACAGACCCGGAATTTATAGAAACTTTAGCTTTTCGCCAGATGGTAATATGGTGATGGTTTGGACAGTTACTAAACCTTATTCTTATTATGTGCCTGTCAGCAGATTCCCTTACGATGTTGAAATTTTTGACAAATATGGTAAACTCACAAAAAAACTTGCTCAGGTACCTTTAGCAGATAAATTACCTTCTGGCTTTGATGCCGTTATTAAAGGTCCAAGAGAATTTCAATGGAGAGCAGACAAACCTCAAACTTATATTTGGGTAGAAGCGCAAGACCAAGGAGATCCGTCGGAACGGGTTTCTATCAGAGATATCGTATACATGCAAAATTTAATAGGCGATGATAAACCTGTAAAACTAGCTTCTTGCTATTTAAGATTTAATGATATTGTTTGGGGAGATGACCAAATTGCTATCCTTACAGAAAGATGGTGGAAAACCAGAGCCGAACGCCGTGTTTTTATCAAACCAGGTAATCAAAGCTATCGTGTAAACCTTTGGGACAGGTATTATGAAGATGCCTATAGTGACCCAGGACAATTTGTTACAGTTAAAAATGAGTTCAATAAAAATGTTTTATTACTAGAATACAACTCGCTTAAAAGAGTTACAGACCCTAGCAACATTAATATTTTTTCTATATCAGAAGGAGCTTCACCTCAAGGAAACAGACCTTTCTTGTTAAAATTCAATGTTAAAACTAAAGTTACAGATACCCTTTTTAGGTCTAAAGCCCCTTTCTATGAAAGGCCAATTTATTTTGCTAACCAAAGCAAACTCTTAATTAGTAGAGAATCTAACATAGAGCCTACAAATTATTACAGCATAGATTTGAATAGAAGAAACCAAACACAACTTACCTTCTTCCCAAATCCAAATCCCGAGCTTTTTGGAGTGATTAAAAAGCCTATCAGCTATAAAAGAGCAGATGGATTGAATCTTAATGCGGTATTATACCTACCGAAAGATTATCAAACTTCACAAGGAAGACTGCCTGTACTCATGTGGGCTTATCCTCGCGAATTTAAAACAGCAGCAGCAGCAGGCCAAGTTAAAGGTTCTCCTTATCAATTTACGCGTATATCTTGGGCTTCCCCTATCTTTTGGGTAACACAAGGTTTTGCCGTCTTAGATAATGTTGATATGCCTATTGTTGGAGAAAGTAATGACCAGCCAAATGATACTTTTATAGAACAATTGAAAGAAAATGCTCAAGCAGCCATCAATAAAGTAAATGATTTAGGCGTTGGCGACCCTAAAAAGATAGCCGTTGGAGGCCATTCTTACGGAGCATTTATGACCGCTAATTTACTTGCCCATACCAATTTATTTGCCGCCGGTATAGCTAGAAGTGGCGCTTATAATAGAACGCTTACCCCTTTTGGTTTCCAAGCAGAGGAAAGAACTTATTGGGAAAGTCCAGACGTTTATTATAAAATGTCTCCTTTTTCTTATGCCGATAAAATTAAAACGCCAATACTTTTAATCCATGGCGAAGCAGATGATAACTCGGGTACATTTCCTGTACAAAGCGAAAGATTTTACAGCGCATTAAAAGGTCATGGTGCTACAAGTAGGTTTGTTTTATTACCTAATGAGGCGCATAGCTATAGAGCCAAAGAATCTGTACTACATATGTTATGGGAAATGGATAATTGGTTAAAAACTTATGTGAAAAATAAGAAAGATGGCGATAAACAAATCAATAGTTCTTTAAAAAAGTAATTTTCTAAATTTCACAATTTTAGGCAAGAGAATTGCAAGGCTACAGAACATTGAATTTAACATGAACGCTTTAAAGAAGTTTATCTTTAACATAAAATATTTCTTTAATTTAGAGCAATTTTTAAGCTACCCAAAAACGAATGGGTTAGAACTATTATGTATATGAAAAAACCTACTTTATTAATCTTAGCCGCGGGGATGGCCAGCCGTTATGGCAGTATGAAACAAATTGATGGATTTGGTCCTAATGGAGAAACCATTATTGATTATTCTATTTACGATGCCATAAACGCTGGATTTGGAAAAATATCATTCATCATTCGTGAAGAGTTTGCAGAAAACTTTAAGGCTATTTTTGAACCTAAACTAAAAGGAAAAGTAGAAACAGACTATGTTTTTCAAACTTTTGATTTAAAAAATACGGTATAGATAAAGAAATATACAGAGAAAAACCTTGGGGAACCGGACATGCTATTTTAGAAGCTAAAAATCAAATTCATGAGCCCTTCTGTGTCATTAATGCCGATGATTATTATGGCTTTGAAGCATTTGAAAAAATGGTTCAATTCTTAAATAACGAATCTGCTGAGGATAAATATTGCATGGTTGGTTATAAAATAGGGAATACATTATCTGAAAACGGAGCGGTTTCTAGAGGTGTTTGCCAAACAAATGACAGTGATGAGCTTGCCGCTATTAACGAACGTACAAAAGTATTTCCAGAAAATGGTAAGATTTACTACGAAGAAAACGATGAAAAAGTAGAACTTCCGGCTTCTACGCCTGTTTCTATGAACTTCTGGGGCTTTACTCCTTCTGTATTCCCTATTGCAGAAAAACTTTTCACACAATTTGTTGCTGCAAATGAAGATAAACCAAAAGCAGAATTTTTTATTCCTTTAATTGCAGATCATTTAATCAAATCTAAAGAAGCTTCTTTTAAAGTAATCCCTACAGACGAAAAATGGTTTGGCGTTACTTACAAAGAAGATAAACCTATTGTACAAGAAAGTATAAATAAATTGGTACAAACTGGTGTTTACCCAAGCAAACTTTGGTAAAATAGCTATACAAATAGCATAAAAAAGAGAAGCCTGATTGAAAAATTCAATCAGGCTTCTCTTTTAATCTGTAAACTTATTACTTCTTATCTTCGTCTTTCACTTCCTCGAAGTCTACATCAGTAACATCATCAGCACCAGCTGAAGCATTATCCTGAGGTGCACCTTGTGCTTGTCCCTCTGCTTCGGCTCCTGCTTTATACATATCTTCAGAAGCTGCAGCCCACGCTGTATTTAATTTCTCTGAAGCTGCATCAATATCAGCAAAATTCTTAGCTGCGTAAGCATCTTTAAGTGCTTTTAAAGCATCCTCAATAGCTCCTTTTTTATCAGCAGGAATTTTATCTCCGTATTCTTTCAATTGTTTCTCTGTAGAGAATACTAAAGCATCAGCAGCATTAATCTTATCCGCTTCTTCTTTTGCTTGTTTATCAGATTCAGCATTTCTCTCTGCCTCTTCTTTCATTTTCTTGATTTCATCATCAGATAAACCAGAAGATGCTTCAATTCTTATTTTTTGCTCTTTACCAGTTGCTTTATCTTTAGCACCTACATGTAAAATACCATTAGCATCAATATCAAAAGTTACTTCAACTTGCGGCACTCCTCTTGGCGCTGGTGGAATACCATCTAAATGAAAACGCCCGATAGTTCTGTTATCTTTTGCCATTGGACGCTCGCCCTGTAAGATATGAATCTCCACTGATGGCTGATTGTCTGACGCTGTAGAGAAAGTCTCAGATTTTTTAGTAGGAATGGTTGTATTAGCGTCAATTAATTTTGTCATTACGCCACCCATAGTTTCAATACCTAAAGAAAGCGGAGTAACATCCAATAACAATACATCTTTAACCTCACCAGTTAAAACACCACCTTGAATGGCAGCACCAATAGCTACAACTTCATCAGGGTTAACGCCTTTAGAAGGCGCTTTGCCGAAGAACTTCTCAACCGCTTCTTGTATAGCCGGGATACGTGTAGAACCACCAACTAAGATAATCTCATCAATATCAGAAGTTGATAAACCTGCATTTTTCAAAGCAGATTTACATGGATCTATCGTACGTTTTATCAAATCACCTGCTAATGATTCGAATTTCGCTCTTGATAAATTACGTACCAAGTGCTTTGGTCCACTAGCATCAGCGGTAATATACGGTAAATTTATCTCTGTAGAAGTACCACTAGAAAGCTCAATCTTAGCTTTTTCAGCAGCCTCTTTTAAACGTTGTAAAGCCATCGGATCTTTGGTTAAATCCATTCCGTTCTCAACTTTAAACTCCTCAGATAACCAATCTATAATTACTTGGTCAAAATCATCACCACCTAAATGGGTATCACCATCTGTAGATTTAACTTCAAAAACACCGTCACCTAACTCTAAGATAGAAACGTCATGTGTACCACCACCGCAGTCAAACACAACAATTTTCATATCCTTATTGGTTTTATCTAAACCATAAGCTAGAGCCGCAGCAGTAGGCTCGTTTATAATTCTTCTTACTTTAAGACCTGCAATTTCACCAGCTTCCTTAGTTGCTTGTCTTTGCGCATCGTTAAAATAAGCTGGTACTGTAATAACAGCTTCGGTAACTTCAGTTCCTAAAAAATCCTCTGCAGTTTTCTTCATTTTCTGAAGCGTCATTGCAGAAATTTCCTGAGGCGTATATTTTCTATCATCAATCTCCACTCTCGGCGTATTGTTATCTCCTTTAACAACTTTATAAGGAACACGCCCAACCTCTTTAGTAACTTCATCAAAGCTGTTACCCATAAAACGCTTTACAGAATAAATAGTCTTAGTAGGGTTAGTAATAGCCTGGCGTTTTGCAGGATCACCAACTTTACGCTCACCACCTTCAACAAATGCTACAATTGATGGCGTTGTACGCTTTCCCTCGCTGTTTGCTATAACTACAGGTTCGTTACCCTCCATTACCGCAACACAAGAGTTTGTTGTTCCTAAGTCTATACCAATAATTTTTGACATACTATATAAATTTATTATTTACAAATCTTTAATAAACCAACATTATCAATGCCTATGCCAATAGAATTTTGACAGGATTTTATATCCATAATTTCAAAAGCTATAGATTTTAAAGACAAAATACACACCCTAAGAATGACATGTTGTCAGATTTTATTTTGAAGAGCAATAGCAGTTTTTTATATCATACGCTAGTCCGGCTATCCATTCTTATTGGCTCCGTAAACTGCGCCAATACCATTGCTATCCGGTCTATTTTACGCGGGGTATTGCTAGTATTAGCTTTTCCTAGGTTAACCTTATAAATAAACATGGTCGTAAATATTTCAAAACTCAAAAAAATTAATAAAAAAGTCAACAAAAAAACCCTAGCCAAATGACTAGGGTTTTCTTAATATCTTGTTAAGATAATTATGCTTTTTCTTCTTCAGAAGCTTCATTAGATGCTTCTTCTTGTGCTGGTGCTTCAACAACTTCTTCAGTTGTTTCTGCAACTACAGCAGGTGCTGCAACTTTAGCTTTGCTACCAGAACCTCTTCTACGAGTTGATTTTTTCTCAACTTTAGCTTCAGTACCGTAAACTTCATTAAAGTCTACCAATTCTACAATAGCCATAGAAGCATTATCACCTAAACGATTACCTAATTTAATGATACGAGTGTAACCACCCGGTCTTGATGCAATTTTCTCAGCTACTTCACGGAATAAAGTTGTAACAACTTCTTTGTTTTGTAGCAATTGGAATACTGTACGACGAGAGTGAGTAGTATCATTTTTAGACTTAGTTAAGATAGGCTCTACATAAGTACGTAAAGCTTTTGCTTTTGCTAAGGTTGTAGTAATACGCTTGTGTAAAATAAGCGAAGATGCCATGTTAGATAACATCGCCTTACGGTGACTATCTGTACGACCTAAATGATTAATTTTTTTTCCGTGTCTCATTACTATATTAATTTTCGCATACCGTCAGCTCAAGCCCCTATGGCGAGCCGGGAATTATGCGAGATTTTCGCTTTTATATAATCTTTAAAAGATTATTCTTCGTCTAATTTAAATTTAGACAAGTTCATACCAAAAGATAATCCTTTTGATTTTACTAGTTCTTGAATCTCTGTTAATGATTTCTTACCAAAGTTTCTGAATTTTAACATATCAGCAACATCATAAGAAACCAATTCTGCTAATGAACGAATATCAGCTGCTTTTAAGCAATTTAAAGCTCTTACAGAAAGATCTAAGTCAACCAATTCAGTTTTTAAGATTTTACGCATGTGTAAAACTTCCTCATCAACTTCTTTAGTTTCTTCTTTTGCTTGAGACTCTAATACTAAATTCTCATCAGAGAATAACATAAAGTGCTGAATTAAAATTTTAGCAGCTTCTTTAAGAGCTTCTTCAGGGTGGATAGAACCATCAGTAGAAATATCTAATAACAACTTCTCGTAGTCAGTCTTTTGCTCAACACGATAGTTCTCAATAGTATATTTAACATTTTTGATTGGAGTATAGATTGAATCTATAGCAATAACACCAACTACAGCGTCAGCATTTTTATTCTCCTCAGCAGAAACGTAACCTCTACCTTTATTAATTGTTAATTCAATCTCTAAAGTAACAGAGTCTTCCATGTTGCAAATAACAAAATCAGGGTTTAAAACCTCAAAATTATTAGAGAACTTAGAAATATCTCCAGCTTTGAAACTTTCCTGACCGTTGATGATCACAAAGATTTTTTCTGAATCACCAGACTCGCCTGTTTTCTTAAAACGAACTTGTTTTAAATTTAAGATGATATCTACAACATCTTCTGCCACACCTTTGATGGTAGAAAACTCGTGTGATACACCTGAAAAACGAACTGAGGTAATTGCGTAACCTTCTAATGAAGATAACAGGATTCTTCTTAAAGCGTTACCTATAGTAACACCAAAACCAGGTTCTAACGGACGAAATTCAAACGTACCATCAAAATCTGTAGATTTCTGCATAATTACCTTGTCAGGTTTCTGAAATGCTAAAATTGCCATTTATTTGCCTTATGTTTTATCGTTAATTCTTAGATAAACAACTAATTGCCAACTTCGTTAGAAATTGGCAATTAATCATTTTATCATTATTTAGAGTACAACTCGACGATTAAGTTTTCCTTAATATTTTCAGGAATACTATCACGATCTGGATACTGTAATAATTTACCAGTTAAGGTTTTTGCATCCCACTCTAACCAGTTGTGTTTATTAATAGTACGGCCAGCTACCGAGTTACTAATTGCTTCTAGTGATTTTGACTTCTCACGAACTTCAATAACATCGCCAGCTCTTAAAGTGTAAGAAGGGATATTAACAACTTCACCATTTACCATGATGTGTCTGTGAGAAACTAATTGACGAGCACCTGATCTTGTTGGAGCGATGCCTAAACGATATACCGTATTATCTAAACGAGCTTCTAAAAGCTGTAATAAATTTGTACCAGTAATACCTTCTCTTGAAGATGCTTTTTTGAATAAGTTAGAGAACTGCTTTTCTAATACACCATAAGTGTATTTTACTTTTTGTTTCTCCATTAACTGAACAGCATATTCTGATTGCTTTCCTCTTCTTTTAGAAGCACCATGTTGCCCAGGAGGATAATTTTTTCTTTCTAATGCTTTATCAGGGCCGAAAATTGGCTCTCTGAATTTACGAGCGATTTTGGACTTTGGTCCGGTATATCTTGCCATTTTATTGTGTTTAAAGTATCATCCTAACCAAACGCTAGGAGAATCTTAGCTTTAAAATTTATTAAACTCTTCTTCTTTTAGGAGGACGACATCCATTGTGAGGTAGTGGAGTTATATCTTTTATAGTTGTAACTTCCAAACCTGAGTTTTGTAATGTACGGATTGCAGACTCACGACCTGAACCTGGACCTTTTACAAAAACCTCAACTTTACGTAAACCCAAATCGTGTGCTGCTTTTCCACAATCAATTGCTGCTTGTGACGCTGCATAAGGTGTATTCTTTTTAGAACCTTTAAAACCTTGCTTACCTGCTGAAGACCAAGAAATAGTTTGTCCTTGATTATTTGTAAGAGTAATGATTATGTTATTAAAGGTAGCGTTGATATGTGCTTGACCAACTGGTTCAATAACAACAACACGTTTTTTAGTAACTTTTTTGACTTAGCCATTTTTTACTATCAATTATTATTTAGTAGCCTTTTTCTTATTAGCAACAGTTTTTCTCTTTCCTTTACGAGTACGAGAGTTGTTTTTAGTTCTCTGTCCACGTAATGGTAAGCCTTTTCTGTGACGTAATCCTCTGTAACATCCAATATCCATTAAACGTTTAATGTTTAATTGTACCTCAGAACGTAGTTGTCCTTCAACTTTGATTGATTCTGAAATGATGTTACGGATGGCTGTTAATTCTTCATCGGTCCAATCTTGAACTTTTTATTGAAATCTATTCCAGCTTGAGCCAAAATTGACTGTGCTGTACTTCTACCGATTCCAAAAATATAAGTAAGGCCGATCTCTCCTCTTTTGTTTTTTGGTAAATCTATACCTGCTATCCTTGCCATTTATTATTTGTTGATAGTTTAAAAATTTTCGATTAACCTTGACGTTGCTTGTACTTAGGGTTCTTTTTGTTGATCACGTATAATTTTCCTTTTCTACGGATCACCTTACAATCAGCGCTGCGCTTCTTAATGGATGCTCTAACTTTCATTTTCTTATTTATATCTATAAGTAATTCTACCCTTAGTAAGATCATAAGGAGACATCTCCAGTTTCACTCTATCGCCTGGTAAAATTTTGATGTAGTGCATCCTCATCTTACCAGAAATATGTGCTATGATCTCATGACCGTTCTCTAATTCAACACGAAACATCGCATTTGATAATGCTTCTTTAATTACTCCGTCTTGCTCAATAGAGGATTGTTTAGCCATATAATAATTATTATTTATTTAATTCTACCCACTAAAGCGGGCTGCAAAATTAAATAAAATTTTTTAATATTTAAATTTTATTATTTAAAACTTCTTCAATGTACGTAAAGGACGATAAGACATCTGCTTTGCCCTTTTTAACTGCCACCGTGTGTTCAAAATGAGCTGATGGTTTCTTATCTACAGTTGATACTGTCCATCCATCATCCCAAAATTTAACACCAGCTCTTCCCGCATTTATCATAGGCTCTATTGCTAGAACCATTCCTTCTTCCAACTTTATGCCTACTCCTCTTTTACCGTAATTAGGTACTTCTGGTTTTTCATGTAATCTATGGCCAACGCCATGTCCTACCAACTCTCTTACCACTCCAAAACCATTGCTTTCTGCATGCTCTTGAATAGCATAAGCTAAATCACCTATTCTGTTACCTGCTACAGCTTTTTCTATTCCTTTAAGAAGACATTCTTTGGTTACTCTTAATAATTTTTCAGCCTCCTCATCTATATCACCAATTGCGAAAGTATAGGCAGAGTCACCGTAAAAATTATTCTTAACTACACCACAATCAACAGAAACAATATCTCCTTCTTTAAGAACATACTTTCCAGGAAAGCCATGCACTACCTGATCATTTAAAGAAATACATAGCGAGTAAGGGAATCCATTATAATTTAGAAAAGCTGGTATGCCACCGTTATCTCTAATAAACTCTTCTGCTAAATCATTCAACTTCTGAGTAGTAATTCCTGGACCAATTATCTTAGCAACCTCACCATGGGTTTTAGCTACTAACAAAGAACTCTCCCTAATCATCTCTATCTCTTCTGCTGTCTTTAAAATAACTCTAGGCATGGAATATTAAATAGCAGGACCAGTAGTTGTTGCACCTACAGGATTACGTCCTTTAATTCTACCTGTTTTCATTAATCCATCGTAATGACGCATTAACAAATGACTTTCTACTTGCTGTAAAGTATCTAAAACTACAGCTACTAATATCAATAAAGATGTACCTCCAAAGAAATGTGCAAACTGTGAGTTAACTCCAGCAATAATTGCTATTGAAGGTAAAATTGCTATAATAGCTAAAAATATAGAACCTGGTAAGGTGATTTTGGAAATAACTCCGTCAATATAATCGGACGTTGTTTTTCCTGGTTTTACACCTGGTACAAAACCGCCATTCTTTTTCATATCATCAGACATTTGATTAGGATTAATCGTAATGGCTGTATAAAAGAAAGTGAACAGGATGATTAAAATAGCGAAAGTTAAATTATAAGCTAAAGATGTATAATCACTAAAAGAAGTTAATAAAGAAGATTGAGCTTCTGGAAAAAACTGTCCGATAGTTGAAGGAATAAACATAATTGCTTGAGCAAAAATGATAGGCATAACACCAGCAGCATTAAGCTTCAAAGGGATGTACTGTCTAACACCACCATATTGTTTGTTTCCAACAATCTTTTTAGCGTATTGTACAGGCACTTTTCTAGTTCCTTGAATAATCAATACCGTGAACATCACAACTGCAAATAAGGCAACAAACTCAATAAAGAAAGCAATTAAACCTCCTTGACCATTTTGTCTACTTAAGAACTCTGCTGAAATACCATAAGGAAGCTGGGCAATAATACCCACCATGATTAATAATGAAATACCATTACCAATACCTTTATCCGTTATTTTCTCACCCATCCACATCACAAACATTGTTCCGGCTGTTAATACTACCATAGAGGTAATACTAAAAAGCGGCTCAGCGATAAGTCTGGCATCAGGAGTAATTTGAGATTTAACGTACCCTATAGCTTGTAAAGCAGTGATTACAATAGTCAAATAACGCGTGATTTGATTAATCTTCTTTCTTCCACTTTCACCTTCCTTTTGCAATTTCTGAAAATAAGGAACCGCAATCCCTAATAATTGAATCACGATAGATGCGGAAATATAAGGCATTACCCCTAATGCGAAAATAGAAGCTCTAGAGAAAGAACCTCCTGCAAACATATTAAGTAAACCTAATAAACCTTCTTTGGCCTCACCTGTATCTAAAGACGCAGGATCTACTCCTGGCAATACGATAAATGAACCAATTCTATAAACTAAAAGAATTAAGAGTGTGTATAAAATACGCACTCTTAATTCTTCAATTTTCCAAATATTGGATAAAGTTGTGAACAGCTTCTTCATTAATTATAATTTAACAACAGAACCACCGGCAGCTTCAATTGCTTTTGATGCGGCAGCTGTAAATGCATGTGCTTTTACTTCTAATTTAGCTTTTAATTCGCCTCTACCCAAAATCTTTACCAAATCATTTTTAGATACTAAACCGTGTTCTTTCATTACTTCAAAATCTACTAGAGAAAGATTAAATTTCTCTGTTAAACCTTGTAGAACATCTAGATTGATACCTACATACTCGATACGGTTAGGATTTTTAAATCCAACTTTAGGAACACGACGTTGTAAAGGCATTTGTCCACCTTCAAAACCAACTTTTGAAGAATAGCCAGAACGTGAACCAGCTCCTTTATGACCACGTGTAGATGTTCCTCCACGTCCAGAACCAGTACCACGACCAATTCTTTTTCTATTTTTTACTGAACCTTCTGCAGGTTTTAAATTACTTAAATTCATGGTAATTAAACTTTTTCGATTGCTACCAAATGATTTACTGCTTTAACCATTCCGATGATTGACGGAGTAGCTTCTACCTCAACGCTTTGATTAATTTTAGTTAATCCTAAAGCTTGGATAGTTCTTTTTTGGCGTTCACTTCTATCGATCACGCTCTTAATTTGAGTTATTTTGATCTTAGCCATCGTATTAACCGTTAAATACTTTACTCAATGAAACACCTCTGTTATGGGCTACAGTATAAGCATCTCTCAATTGAGACAATGCTGAAATTGTAGCTTTAACCACGTTATGTGGATTTGAAGAACCTTTTGATTTTGCAAGTACGTTATGAATTCCTGCAGATTCTAAAACTGCTCTCATCGCACCACCAGCAATAACACCAGTACCATTTGAAGCAGGTTTTAAGAAAACAAAACCTCCAGAAAATTTACCGATTTGCTCATGAGGTATAGTAGCATTAATGATAGGAACTTTAACTAAGTTCTTTTTCGCATCATCAATTCCTTTAGCAATTGCTTCAGTAACCTCTTTTGCTTTTCCTAAACCATAACCTACAACGCCGTTTTCATCACCTACAACTACGATAGCTGAAAAGCTGAAAGTACGACCACCTTTGGTAACTTTAGCAACACGTTGGATGCTAACCAAACGATCCTTTAATTCAATCTCGTTTGCTTTTACTCTTTTTATATTGATAGTTGACATCTGCTTCTGAAATTAAAATATTAAACCTGCTTCACGGGCACCTTCAGCCAAAGACTTAATACGTCCGTGGTATAAGTAACCGTTTCTATCAAAAACTACTTGTTTAATTCCAGCAGCAATAGCCTTCTCTGCAACTTTTTTACCAACCTCTTTTGATTGATCTACTTTATTACCATTTGCACTGAAATCCTTCTCTACTGATGATGCTGAAACAATAGTTTTACCAGCTATATCATCAATAATTTGAGCATAAATACCTTTGTTACTTCTGAAAACAGATAAACGAGGGCGCTCTGTAGAACCAGAAACTCTTTTTCTGATACCTTTTTTTATTCTTTCCCTACGGGATAATTTTACTTTTCCTGCCATAACAATTATTTTTTAGCTGCTGACTTACCTGCTTTTCTTCTTAACTGCTCACCTACAAACTTAATACCTTTACCTTTGTAAGGTTCTGGAGTTCTGAATGAACGAATCTTAGCTGCAACTTGACCAAGCAATTGCTTATCTATAGATTCTAAAATGATCGTTGGGTTTTTACCTTTTTCAGAAGTTGTTGAAACTTTAATCTCTTGAGGTAAAGCAAAAACGATATGGTGAGAATATCCTAGAACTAAATCTAGTGTATTTCCTTGGTTAGACGCTTTGTAACCAACACCTACTAATTCTTGCTCTAATTTGTAACCTTCTGTTACACCAACAACCATATTGTTAAGTAAGGCTCTGTATAAGCCGTGTAAAGCTTTATGACGTTTTTGATCTGAAGGACGTTTAACTAATAAAGTATTATCTTCTTGCTCAACGATGATATCAACATCAACTTGTTGACTTAATTCTCCTTTAGGTCCTTTTACAGAAACTAAATTATTTGAAGAAACTGTAACCGTTACTCCACTAGGGATTGAAATCGGGGCTTTTCCTATTCTTGACATCTCTTTCTCCTCCTAATTAATAAACGTAACATAAAACTTCACCACCTACATTTAACTGTCTGGCTTCTTTATCAGTCATAACTCCTTTTGAAGTTGACATAATTGCAACGCCTAAACCGTTTAATACTCGTGGCATAGTACTAACACCTGCATACTTTCTCAAACCTGGTTTACTCGCTCTTGTTATGGTGCGAATAGCAGGAACTTTAGTAATTGGATGATACTTTAATGCAACTTTAATTGTGCCTTGCGCATCGTTATCCTCAAACTTATAGTTCGTGATATAACCTTTATCAAAAAGAACTTTTGTAATTTCTTTTTTCAGGTTCGATGCAGGAATTTCAACAACCCTATGGTTGGCCTTGATGGCATTCCTTACTCTTGTAAGATAATCTGCTATTGGATCTGTATACATTTTATTGTTATATAAATAAAAAGAATTTTTTTGGACCGCAAAAGTACAAAAAAATTCTTTATTCTTTTAATTTAATTACCAGCTTGCTTTTCTAACCCCTGGAATCTTACCTGCAAGTGCCATTTCACGGAAAGTAACCCTTGAAATACCGAACTGACGCATGTAACCTCTTGGACGACCAGTTAATTTACAACGATTGTGTAAACGAACAGGTGAAGAGTTTTTTGGTAATTTATCTAATCCCGCAAAATCTCCAGCAGCTTTTAATTCTTCTCTTTTAGCAGCAAACTTTGCTACTAACTTTTGACGCTTAATTTCGCGAGCTTTTACACCTTCTTTAGCCATTGTTAACTTTATTTTGATTTTTAAATGGTAATCCGAATTGTTTAAGTAACTCTAAGGCTTCAACATCAGTTCCAGCGCTAGTTACAAAAGTGATATCCATACCTTGGATTTTATTGATTTTATCAATGTTAATCTCAGGGAAGATAATTTGTTCTGATACACCTAAAGTATAATTTCCGTTTCCATCAAAACCTTTATCATTAATACCTTTAAAGTCACGGATACGTGGTAAAGCAACTGCGATTAAACGGTCTAAGAACTCATACATCTTGTTATCACGTAAAGTTACACGTACACCTACTGGCATACCTTTACGCAATTTAAAGTTAGAGATATCTTTTTTAGACTTTGCTGCAACAGCTTGTTGTCCGGTTATGGTAGTTAATTCTACGATAGCAGCTTCAACTATTTTTTTATCAGTAACGCCTGCACCAACACCTTGGTTGATTGCAATTTTCGTCAACTTAGGCACTTGCATAACACTCTTATATTGGAATTTATCCTTAAGAGCATCAACGATTTCTGCCTTGTATTTATCTTTTAATCTTGGTACGTAAGCCATTACTTAATTTCCTCCCCAGATTTTTAGCTATTCTAACAACTTTTCCGTCTTCAGTTCTCTTTCTTGAAACTCTTGTAGCTTTACCTGTTTTAGGATCAACTAATGCTAAGTTAGAGATATGAATAGGAGCTTCCATTTTACTTATACCACCATTAGGATTAGTAGCACTAGGTTTAGAATGTTTAGAAACCATATTAGCACCTTCAACGATAGCTCTGTTTTCTTTAATTCTTACTTCAACTACTTTACCTTGTTGACCTTTAGAGTCTCCGGCGATAACCGTTACTAAATCTCCTTTACGGATATTTAATTTAGGTTGTGATTTTTTCTTATTTTCCATTTTACAAAACCTCCGGTGCTAATGATACTATTTTCATGAATTGTTTTTCACGCAGTTCTCTTGCAACCGGGCCAAAGATACGAGTACCTCTTGGTTCGTCCTGGTTATTTAACAATACTGCCGCGTTATCGTCAAAACGGATATAAGAACCATCTTTTCTTCTGATTTCTTTCTTCGTTCTAACTACTACAGCTTTAGATACTGTTCCTTTTTGATGTTTCCTGATGGAAGTGCTGCTTTCACAGTTACTACCACTTTATCACCAATAGAAGCATATCTTTTACCGGTACCACCTAACACTCTGATAACTAAAACTTCTTTAGCTCCAGAATTGTCGGCTACGTTTAATCGTGATTCCTGTTGTACCATCTTACTTAGCCCTTTCTAAAATTTCAACTAATCTCCAGTTTTGTTCTTACTCAGAGGACGTGTCTCCATGATCAAAACGGTATCTCCAACACCGCAATCATTTTTCTCGTCATGAGCCATAAATTTGGTAGTCGTCTTTACGAACTTACCATAAATTGGGTGCTTTACTTTTCTTTCCACACTCACTACAATAGATTTATCCATCTTATTGCTCACCACTAACCCAATTCTTGTTTTTCTTAATTTTCTTTCCATTTCGACTCTAAAAATTATGAGTTACTTTCAGAAGCTGCCTTAGCTTGCGCTTGGCGCTGAGTTAATTCTGTACTTAAGCGAGCAATAATCTTTCTAGAATTATGAATTCTAGTAGGATTCTCTATTGAAGAAACTGCATGTGCAAATTTCAACTTGGTCATAGTCGCTTTTTCTTCCTGAATTCTGGCAACAATTTCATTTGTGGCCAGCGCTTTAATTTCTGCGTATTTCATTTTACTATTAGTAATTAGTTTAGTTTAAGCTGTCTTTGTTAGGTAACGGCCAACAAAAAAAACTAAAAACTGGTTTTATGCTTCTACGTAATCTCTACGTACTACAAACTTAGTTTGAACCGGTAATTTCTGAGCTGCAAGACGCATAGCTTCTTTTGCAACTTCAAAAGGTACACCTTCTGCTTCGAAAAGGATTCTACCTGGTCTTACAACTGCAACCCAATACTCAGGCGCACCTTTACCTTTACCCATACGTACTTCTGCAGGTTTTTTGGTAACTGGTTTGTCTGGGAAAATACGAATCCATACTTGGCCTTCACGTTTCATAAAACGTGTTACCGCGATACGGGCTGCTTCTATCTGGCGGCTGGTAATCCAGCACTCTTCCAGTGATTTTATTCCGAATGAACCGAATGCAAGCTCAGCACCACGAGTGGCTAGGCCTTTCATTCTGCCCTTCTGCATTTTTCTGAACTTCGTTCTTTTTGGCTGTAACATTACTTTATTCTTTAATCGTTAAACGATAGTTTCTAACTGAATTATCTTTTACCTCTATTGGCTCCTCCGGCTCCACCACGGTTTCCACCACGGTTGTTACCACCTTTTCTATCACCACGATCACCACCTCTTGGAGCAAAGTTTGAAGAACCTTCAGTTTTTCCACCTTTACCTGCGCTAGCTCCGATATTTGGAGATAAATCTCTCTTACCGTAAACTTCACCTTTACAAATCCATACTTTGATACCGATTTTACCATAAGTAGTTAATGCTTCACCTAAAGCATAATCAATATCAGCTCTGAAAGTGTGTAGAGGAATTCTACCGTCTTTATATTGTTCAGAACGAGCCATCTCTGCGCCACCTAAACGGCCAGAGCACATAATTTTAATTCCTTCTGCGCCCATTCTCATAGTTGATGCGATAGAAGTTTTCATAGCTCTTCTGAAAGAGATACGAGCTTCTAATTGTTTCGCAACACCGTCTGCAACCAATTTTGCATCAAGTTCAGGTCTCTTGATTTCAAAAATGTTGATTTGAACATCTTTCTTAGTTAATTTCTTTAACTCTTCCTTGATTTTATCAACTTCTGAACCACCTTTACCGATTACAATACCCGGGCGAGCAGTGTGAATAGTAACAGTTATACGTTTTAATGTTCTCTCGATAACAACTTTAGATACGCCACCTTTTGCTATACGCACTGAAAGGTATTTACGAATCTTTTCATCCTCAACTAATTTATCAGAATAGTTATTACCACCATACCAGTTAGAATCCCATCCTCTGATGATTCCTAATCTGTTCCCTATTGGATTAGCCTTTTGTCCCATTTCTTCTTAATTAGTTTTGAGGTTCTACATTTTTGCTATCTACTACCAAAGTTACATGGTTAGAACGCTTACGTATTCTATAACCACGACCCTGAGGTGCAGGTCTTAAACGTTTCAACTGACGACCACCATCAACCATAATTGTTTTCACAAATAGTTGAGCATCTTCAGGACGTTGACCCTCATTTTTTAACTCCCAATTTTTAATGGCAGATAATAATAGTTTCTCAACTCTTATAGCTGCTTCTTTATTGGTATATTTTAGGATATAAAGTGCCTTTTCTACGCGTTCACCTCTGATTAAATCAACAACCAGTCTCATTTTACGAGGAGAAGTAGGGCAATTATTTAATTTTGCTATTGCTTCCATTTCTTATTATCTTTTCTTTTCAGAGTGACCTCTAAATGTTCTGGTTGGAGCAAACTCTCCAAGCTTATGACCAACCATGTTCTCGGTTACATAAACCGGAATAAATTTATTTCCGTTGTGTACTGCGAATGTGTGACCTACGAAATCCGGAGATATCATTGATCTTCTTGACCAAGTTTTGATTACAGTTTTCTTACCTGAATCATTCATTGTAGAAACTTTTCTCTCTACATTATGATCTATATATGGTCCTTTTTTAATTGAACGAGCCATTATTTTTTCCTCCTCTCAATGATGAAACGATCTGAATATTTCTTTTTGTCGCGAGTTTTATAGCCTTTCGCCAATAAACCTTTTCTTGAACGTGGGTGACCTCCAGAAGATCTACCTTCACCACCACCCATAGGGTGATCAACAGGGTTCATTGCAACACCTCTAACTCTTGGACGACGGCCTAACCAACGTTTTCTGCCGGCTTTACCTAAAACTTCATTTGAATGTTCTGAATTAGATACAGTACCAATAGTTGCTGTACAAGTAACTAAAATCAGACGAGTTTCACCAGAAGGCATTTTAATAGTTGCATATTTACCATCTCTTGCCGCTAACTGAGCGTAAGAACCAGCACTTCTTGCAATTTGAGCTCCTCTTCCTGGATTCAATTCAATGTTATGAATAATAGAACCCAATGGAATACCAGCTAATGTTGTTGTATTTCCTACTTCAGGAGCTACATTGTCACCAGAAACAACTTTCTGTCCAACCTGTAAGCCTTCTGGAGCGATGATATATCTCTTCTCTCCATCAGCGTAATGTAACAGGGCGATACGGGCAGTACGATTTGGATCGTACTCGATTGTTGCTACAGTTGCGGGGATATCTTTTTTATCGCGTTTAAAATCTATCAATCGGTACAATTGCTTGTGACCCCCACCGAGATAACGCATAGTCATTTTACCAGTATTGTTACGACCACCAGATTTCTTGCTTTTTACAACAAGAGTCTTTTCAGGAGTTCTTGTAGTGATTTCAGTGAAATCAGCGCCAACTCTGAAACGTGTTCCTGGGGTTACTGGTTTAAATTTTCTTAAGCCCATTTTTTAATTATATATTGCTATAAAAGTCAATAGTTTCACCTTCTTTTAAAGTAATAATAGCTTTTTTATATTTAGCTATTCTACCTTGTACTACACCAGTCTTAGTAGATCTGGTTTTGTTTTTACCTACCACAACCATAGTATTTACTGCATCTACAGTAACACCATACATGGCCTCAATTGCAGATTTAATTTGCAATTTATTAGCTCTGTGATCACACTGGAAAATATAACGGTTCAATTTTTCAGTTAACACAGCGGCTTTTTCTGTAAGAACGGGTCTTTTTAAAATTTCCATATTACTTAGCTAATGCCTCCTCCAATGTTTTTACCGAACCGGTAGTTAATACTAATTTTCCTGCGTTTAATACATCATATGTATTTAACTGATCTGCTGTAATAACTTTAGCCTTCTGAAGATTTCTGCTTGCTAAATAAACGTTTTGGTTTGCTTCTGCTAACACAACTAATGTTTTCTCATTAGCAAAATTTAAAGCGTTTAATAAGCTGATAAAGTTTTTAGTTTTTGGAGAATCAAAAGTGAAGTCTTCTAATACTAAAACGCTGTTATCTTGAGCTTTGTAAGAAAGCGCAGATCTACGAGCAACTTCTTTTAACTTTTTGTTCAATTTAAAGCTGTAATCACGTGGTTGAGGACCGAAGATTCTACCACCACCATTAAATAATGGAGATTTAATACTTCCTGCTCTAGCGCCACCTGTACCTTTTTGCTTGTACAATTTTCTAGTTGATCCAGCAATTTCATTACGTTGTTTAGACTTGTGAGTACCTTGACGTTGATTTGCCAAATACTGTTTTACGTCTAAATAAATCGCATGGTCATTAGGCTCAATACCGAAGATTTCCTCAGAAAGTTGCACCTTGGCACCTGTTTCTTTACCTGAGATGTTTAATACTTTAACTTCCATCTTACTTCTCGATTAATACGTACGAACCCTTTGCTCCTGGTATAGAACCACTAACAACTAATAAATTTTGCTCAGCAAAAACTTTAACGATCTGAAGGTTTTGAATTTTAACCCTAGAACCACCTGTTCTTCCTGCCATTCTCATTCCTTTAAATACTCTTGAAGGAAATGAAGACGCACCTAATGAACCTGGAGCTCTTAAACGATTATGCTGACCGTGAGTTTGCATACCCACACCGCTAAAACCGTGGCGTTTTACAACACCTTGAAAACCTTTACCTTTAGAAGTACCAACTACATCTACGTAATCACCTTCTAAGAAAAGATTAACATCAACAACATCACCTAAAGATTTCTCTTCTACGAAATACTTAAACTCAACAAGCTTACGCTTAGGAGTAGTTCCAGCTTTCTCAAAATGACCTTTCAATGAAGCAGTGGTGTTTTTTTCTTTCTTCTCGTCGTAAGCTAACTGAACAGCAGCATAGCCATCTTTCTCGACGGTTCTCACTTGTGTTACCACACAAGGTCCAGCTTCGATAACAGTACAAGGTATATTCTTACCTTCTGCGTCGAAAATGCTGGTCATTCCTACTTTTTTTCCAATAATTCCTGACATTTCTATAATTAAATTAACACCCATCGAAGCAGTAGGGCTTCGTTCAAGGTGGATACAATATTCCCAAAAGGGACGGCAAAGATAAGAAACAGTTATTAATAATCAAACAGTTATAAGTTTATTTTTCATATTTTTCTTCTGACTGTAATAGCCCAAAATTTAATCTCTGTTTTAAAGATTTAAGAGCCTTAAGAAAAGCGGACTAATTGTTGTCATAAATACAGAACCTATCACTTTAATATGAAATCATTATCGCTTAAAGTTCTCATTACTTTTTCTACAACAATCTTAACCGCTTGTTATCAAACATCTTCCAAAGAGGAAAACAAGAATGTAGATATCACACCAACAGGTACTTCATTTGAAAAACCTATTGTTAAAAGCGGCAACTACTATAATTTAAACTCGGGCGAAAAAATAAAAGTTATTGCTGATTCTTTAACTGGTTTGGCTGTAGACAGCTCAAGCAGTATGCCTGTTGAATTTTATCTGGATAAAATTACCCAAGACACTTTCTATCAAACAGGCTTGAAAGTAAACCATCTACTCCTTAAAACCAAAGAAGGGACATATACTTTTGATGAAAGAAAAGTTAAAATTAATGGGGAGCAAATTATTATTTTATAAAAAGAAAATCAGCTTATTAAGCGCAAATTACTTCATTTCATAAGATTTTAGTCGGTAAAAATTATAATAATCTAACATTTTCACTGTTTTATTGGGAACAAATTCCTAATACAAATGAAAATTAAACCCTATCTATTTACAAGTATTACGCTTCTGACGATTGGAACAATAAATTCATCGAAAGCGCAAACCAGCCTAAATACCCAATACCAAAATGTTGTAGAAAAAGCCAATAATTATCAAGAATACAAGGTTATTAATCAAAATCAGATTAAAAATTTATGGAAAAATACAACCGACTCTTTACAGTCTAAACAGGCTAAGCTAAACCAAGCTCAAAGCCAGCTTAAGAAACAACAATCAGAAATAAATCAACTTCAAAAGCTTTTATCTGAAAAAGACAATAGCTTGTCTACAGCGTTAAATACTAAAGATGAAATATTACTTTTAGGTTTTATACCACTTTCTAAAGCTAGCTATCAATCTACTATGTGGGGCTTAATTATCCTTTTAGCAAGCTTATCTGCTTTCTTGATATTTAGAACAAAAAGCTTCAGAAATGAGGCACTCTATAGAACAAAGCTTTTTAACGATTTAAACGAAGAGTTTAAAAACTACAAAGCAAAAGCCAATGATAACGAGAAAAAACTTGCCAGAGCTTTACAAGACGAAAGGAACAAATTAGACGAGTTATTTAGACGTTGATAAACGCTTAATTAATTCTGCACTTTGTATACGACCCTTTTCTAGAAGGGGCTCAAAAAAGTCTTTAGCTTCTTTAAAGTGAGTTTTATAACCTTCCATGTCTTTATATCTAATAAGAGAGGCCCATTCTCTAACTGCGGTATGAAATTCTAAATCATCTCCTCTTATACTCTTATCGTATAAAGCTGTTTTAATAGTGTCTTCTAATAAAGTCTCATTCTTGAAAAGATACTCTACAATTCCTAGTCTGAGCTTAAAAGGAGGTGTTTGGCATATCATGTTATCATAAGGATTAATTCCTAATTGATGCCAAGCATCAACCATAGCAAGTAAGCTAAGATGAGAATTATGTTTAGCTAGTTCCTGATTATCGCCTATACTAAATTCTTGCATAATATCATCATCAAACAAAATAAGATTTGCTTGTTCATGAAAAACAAAATCCCTTGCCTTATAAATTCTTTCTCTAAAATTAGCCTCATCCTCTTGAATCATCATTTTAAATAAAATTGATTCCGATTGAGCGTAAGCAATAATTTGAGCCGTTGCATAAGGATTTAATATGGCCAAACCAGCGTATATATGTGCCTTATAACTAAAGATTCTTAAGGTAGTTAAGATTTTAACATTATCTATCCCAGAAACATAAGCACCACTTTCCCACGGATAAGTACCAGCATTTTTCCATGCCGTCCCCATACTTTCAAACCCCATGTGCGTTACCGCTTGTGTATCAGCCATGATTTGGTCATGTTGATGATAATCATCAAGCTCAATAATTTCAGACTCTAGAAGTTGTAAAACTTGCATAGCCTTGGCATAAGACTCTGCAGATATGCGATGTGGCGCAACAATTAATTTTTGACCTTTAGTACTAAACCCTGGGCCATGTAAAGAATGGGTGATAATTAATTCAATATCTTTAGATAAATAACACTCAAAGGCTTCAACTTCAGGAGTTTTAACCGATGTCATACCTGTTACGATAGCTCCTTTTTTTGTAGAAAAAGCACAAGCAGCTACAACTTCTTTAATCTTCTCTGCTTCAACAGCGTAAAAAATAAAATCGCATTTTGCTGATACTTCTAAACCATTATTCAGAACTATGATACCCAAAGGATCTAATTCTTCTTGCAGTTCTAGAGTACGGTCAGGTAAATCACACCCAAAAACAGAAAGCCCTGCTGCTGCAAATTTCTTTGCATATAGCTTACCCATATCGCCAAGACCTATTAATCCTATATTCATCGTTGCTAAGATATTAAAAGATATAGATTTTAGACCCCTAAAATTGAGCAATATCTTTTCATAGCCTCTAACTCTACTTGGGCTATAAAAAGATGGAAACCTTCCTTTTGATTATCTACTTGAGCATTTTCTAAAGCTTCATAATATTTCATACGGGTTTCTGCATCGCCTTTAATATTGGCAATTATATAGCCATTCTTTAATAAAATAAGATTCATGATAAGCCTTGAAGTTCTGCCATTACCATCCAAAAAAGGATGAATGGTGACTAATCTTTCAGATAATTCTGCAGCCAAAACAACAGGATGGAGTTCTTTTTTATTAGCCTGATACCAAAAAAATAAATCCTCCATTTGCTTCTTTATTAAATATGGTTGTGGAGGCAAATGTCTACTCCCGCTTATCATAACTTGTACATCCCTATATATACCTGCATACTTAGAATCTATACCTTTAAGGATAAGCGAATGCAATAATAATAAATCCCTTTCTGAAAAATCATTATTCTTATTTACTAAATCTTTAAGATAATCTAAAGCCTCTTGATGATTTATAGCTTCTAAATGTTCTCGCATACTTTTTCCAGAAATAGTAATCCCCTCATTAATTACCAAATCTGTTTCTTTAAGCGTAAGCGTATTTCCTTCTATCCTATTACTTTCAAAAGTATATTCTAACTCTAAGGCTTCAATAATTTTAAAACTTTCTAAAGCCCTATGATGTGACAACTTTTGCTTTAACTCATCAATTTCCGCTAAAATATCAGTTAGCTTATTTAAGACTATTAATTCGCTTTTTTTATAATATCTTATCTTCTCCTCAGCAAGAGAAAGAACTTCCAATGCAAAATTACCATAGCCTACTTGGTCAACAACTTGCTCGCTTAACCAATCTATGAGTAATTCATGTGCATCTAAATCTAGTATTTGTGCTATTTGAATAACTTGATCTCTGGTAGGTTTTCTTATTCCAGACTCAAATTTACTTACTAAAGAAGAGTCTATCTTGAGTAACTGAGCAAGTTCTCTAACTTTTAGGCCTTTATTAATTCTAGCTGTTTTAATAAGAATATTCATATGATGACAAAATTAGTCATGACAAATATAGGCATTATTTTAAGATAAAAAAAAGCCCATTCCTAATGAAAGGAAAGGGCTTTAAAATCAATGTATTTGGACTATCAGACTTTAATTTCTACTTCAACACCTGAAGGTAATTCCAGTTTCATTAAAGCATCTACAGTTTTTGCCGAAGCGCTATAGATATCTAATAATCTTTTGTAAGAGCATAATTGAAATTGCTCTCTTGCTTTTTTGTTAACGTGTGGAGAACGTAATACAGTGTAAATTTTCTTCTCAGTTGGAAGAGGAATTGGACCACTAACTACTGCACCCGTAGGCTTAACAGTTTTAACGATTTTCTCAGCAGACTTATCTACCAAATTGTAATCGTAAGATTTTAATTTAATTCTAATTCTTTGGCTCATTTTGTTTGTTTTTTGCTTCTTCGTTAGAGCTATTTGTAACGAGAAACGGGTTTATTTTAAGTAATTACACAGATTTAAATGATTACACAGATATTATTAATGGGTGCAATCTATATAATCTGTGTAATCTTACATTTATGCGTTTGATTTAGCACCTTTAGCTTTAGCTACTACTTCTTCTTGTACGTTTCTTGGAGCTGGCTCATAATGATCAAATTCCATCGTAGAAGTTGCTCTACCAGAAGTAATTGTACGTAATTGCGTAACATAACCAAACATCTCAGAAAGTGGCACTAAGGCTTTGATAACTTGAGCACCAGCTCTTGTATCCATACCTTGTAACTGACCACGACGACGGTTTAAGTCTCCCATTACGTCACCCATGTTCTCTTCTGGAGTTAATACCTCAATTTTCATGATTGGCTCCATTAATACTGGTTTACATTTTGGAAGTGCCTCGCGGAAAGCGTTACGAGCTGCTAATTCGAATGATAATGCATCTGAATCCACTGGGTGGAAAGATCCATCAATTAAACGAACTTTCATTGAAGTTACAGGGAAACCTGCTAGCACACCATTTGGTAAAGAAGCTTCAAATCCTTTTTGTACAGATGGGATAAATTCACGAGGAATAGAACCACCAGATATCTCGTTCTCAAACTGAAGACCTATTTTAGTTTCATCATCAGCAGGAGAAATAACAATCTGGATATCAGCAAATTTACCACGACCACCAGTTTGTTTTTTGTAAGTTTCACGGTGTTGAACAGTACCAGTAATAGCTTCTTTGTAAGCTACTTGTGGCGCACCTTGGTTAACCTCTACTTTAAACTCACGTTTTAAACGGTCCATTAAGATATCTAAGTGAAGCTCACCCATACCTTGGATAATGGTTTGTCCTGAATCTTCATCAGTATGAACGCGGAAAGTAGGATCTTCCTCAGCTAATTTACCTAAAGCCATACCTAATTTATCAACATCAGCTTGAGTTTTTGGCTCAATGGCTAATCCGATAACTGGATCAGGGAAATTCATTGACTCTAAAACGATAGGGTTTTTCTCGTCACAAAGCGTGTCTCCGGTTTTAATATCTTTAAAACCAACAACAGCAGCAATATCACCAGCTCCAACATTAGGAATAGGGTTTTGCTTGTTTGCATGCATTTGGAAAATACGAGAAATACGCTCTTTATTTTCTGAACGAGCATTGTAAACGTAAGAACCAGCCTCAAGATTACCCGAATAAACACGGATAAAGCATAAGCGACCCACAAAAGGATCGGTTGCAATTTTAAATGCTAGGGCAGAAAAAGGCTCTTTAATATCTGGTTTACGAATTACTTCTTCGCCAGTGTTAGGGTTAGTTCCATTAATACCTTCTTGATCTAGTGGTGAAGGCAATAATTCCATCACGTAATCAAGCATGGTTTGTACACCTTTGTTTTTGAAAGATGAACCACAAACCATAGGTACAATTCTCGCATCTAATACTGCCTTACGTAAAGCGTCTAAAATTTCACGCTCTGTAATGCTAGACGGGTCATCAAAGAATTTCTCCATTAAAGACTCATCATATTCAGCAACAGCTTCTAATAATTTCTCTCTCCACTCGGTTGCTTCCTCAACTAAATCATCAGGAATTGGAACTTCTGTAAAAGTCATACCTTTATCAGCTTCATTCCAAACAATACCTCTCCAGTTAATTAAATCTACCACACCTTTGAAAGAATCTTCTGCGCCAATAGGAATTTGCAAAGGAATAGCGTTAGAACCTAACATATCCTTTACTTGCTTAACAACTTTTAAGAAATCGGCACCAGCTCTATCCATTTTGTTAACAAAACCGATACGTGATACGCTATAGTTGTTAGCTAAACGCCAGTTAGTTTCAGATTGAGGCTCAACGCCATCAACAGCAGAAAACAAGAAAACTAAACCATCCAAAACACGTAAAGAACGGTTTACCTCTACGGTAAAGTCAACGTGACCCGGGGTATCAATAATATTGATATGGTAGTTATCTCCTCTGTATTTCCAGTTTACAGTTGTTGCAGCAGAAGTGATTGTTATACCTCTTTCAGCCTCTTGAACCATCCAGTCCATAGTAGATGCACCGTCGTGTACCTCACCAATCTTGTGGTTCACACCTGCATAATATAGAATACGCTCTGTTGTGGTAGTTTTACCAGCATCAATGTGAGCAGCAATTCCAATGTTTCTTGTGAATTTTAAATCTCTTGACATCTTATGTTATTAATGATTGAAGGATTGAATGAATGATTGAATAATATATTCCTCCAGTCAATCAATCCCTCATTCTATCATTTAAAATTTAGAATCTGAAATGAGAGAAGGCCTTGTTAGCTTCTGCCATTTTATGTGTATCTTCTTTTTTCTTCACTGCAGCACCTTCACCTTTAGCAGCAGAAATAATTTCACCAGCTAATTTTTCCATCATGGTTTTTTCACCACGTTTTCTTGAATAGCTAATTAACCATTTCATACCTAAAGCAATTTTACGCTCAGGACGAACTTCTGTAGGTACCTGGAAGTTAGCACCACCCACACGGCGTGATTTAACCTCTACTCCTGGCATTACATTATTTAAAGCTTTTTTCCATTGCTCTAAACCGTTTTCACTAGTTTTAGACTCAACTAAATCAATAGCTTTATAAAATATATCGTAAGCGATAGATTTTTTTCCATCGTACATCATATTATTCACAAACCTGGTAACCATAACGTCGTTAAACTTTGGATCAGGAAGAATAATTCTCTTTTTTGGTTTCGACTTTCTCATGTTCTTTTCCTCCGTTTAATTATTTCTTTTTACCTTTTGCTGGAGCTGCTGCTGCTTGTCCTGGTTTTGGTCTCTTAGTACCATATTTAGAACGACGCTGATTACGACCTGCAACACCTGCAGTATCTAAAGCACCACGAACGATGTGATAACGAACACCTGGTAAATCTTTTACTCTTCCACCTCTTACTAACACAATTGAGTGCTCTTGTAAGTTATGGCCTTCACCCGGGATGTAAGCATTAACCTCTTTACCATTGGTTAAACGTACACGGGCAACTTTACGCATTGCAGAGTTTGGTTTTTTAGGGGTAGTTGTATATACACGGGTACATACTCCTCTTCGCTGTGGACAGCTGTCCAACGCTGGGGATTTACTCTTATCCTCCAGAGCTACTCTACCTTTCCTAACTAATTGTTGAATGGTTGGCATTTAATGAATTTATGTTTAAAAATTTCTTTTAACTACCCTTAAATTTGAACATGACATAACACACCCATTTAAAAGGACTGCAAAAGTAGGTTTTTATTTTTTGATATTCAATAGTTTGAGTGAAAAAAGTTTAAATGTCCCATGACCGATGTCGGAAGTCTGATTTAAACGCCGAGGATGTATTAACAATTAGAAAAGCTTATTTAGTATTACTATTAAAGGTAGTCCCGCTTTCCGCACTCGCTTTTAGCAATTTATCAATTGCTAAAGAGCTCAAACAAATGCTTCAATCGGGTTTAGGTGGCCACAATTGATACATAAAACAGAGTTTCCTCTTTCCCGGCCTTATAATTAAAATAGTTTTATTTAAGAAACCGTTGCTTTCAATTTTAACAATAACTGTTTAGAAACCGGGAATTTCTGTTTAGGAATATCCAATATATCCGAAACCTCATCTCCTAATAAAAACCGCATAAAACCAGCTATTTCTATATTTTTGATTTGTTTCTCATCATTTAAACTGTAAAAACAGTCGAGTAAAGATTTAGTCAATTGTTTTCCAGCAATTGATGGTTTAAAATGCCTGCTACTAATTGCCTTTTCTAAATCTAAAGCTTGTTTTCCATTTTGGGGTAATAGCTCTGGTGTGAGCCCTAAAACAGCTCCAATCCAACTCCAATAATTAATATAAGCCATTTGTTCCTGATAAGAAATAGTAAAACCCATTTTTCTTAATCCTCTAATTATAATCAAAGAAAAAGAAAGGTTGGTTCCAGCTAAATCTTCTTGATTCACTGGCAAGCCTAAATTATCATCCCAATTCCCTTTTAAAATATAATATCTACCAGCAGCATGCATAATCCTTACCTTAAAGAGCTGAACTTTAGCATCACCAGCTTCATCAAAGCCTTTTGGGTTCATCATAGAAGCTACAAACATTCCTGTTTCTTCTAATCTCTTGGCTACATCCTTATACATTCTTTCTGTTTGGTAAAGAACCATGGCGCCATCAGCAGCAGCGTAACAGTAAGGTAAAGATAATAAGCCTAAAAGCTGGAGAATGTAGGTTGATTTACTCCTGTAAAACGCTAAAGCATCTTTTCTTACTTTCAAGTTTACAAATCCAATTCTTTTTAATTCTTCATCAAAAAATGCAGCTTCGGGTATTTCAGTTAAAAATTTAGGCCAATTGACATTGGTTTTTAATTTGGCTAATGCTAAATCTAATTTCTTTTTATTGTCTGTATTAGAAAAATAGCCTGCAATAAAATCATCTGCAAGTGGGTCCCCTACTTGTCTAAACTTATTTAAATCTAACATCATTAAAGAAATTGATTATCAAAATGACAATTAAAAATGTTTAAAAATTGTTTGGATAAACCCTAAATAAAAAGATGTACTTAAGATATTTAAACCAGTTCGTATTAATAAAGGATAGGGATCGGTTTTTATTGGAGTGCTCTATAATCATTAAAGGCTAACACTATAAAATCCTATTCTTTTGGCAAACTTGTTGTAAAGTCTTATTTACATTTATTTAAAACTGAAAAATATGCCTACATCAAAAAACAACTCAAAGAGCAAGGCTTCTAAAGAGTTAAAAGACCCAAAAACTAGTAAAGAACAAAAAAGTGAAGCTGCTAAAGAATTGGGCAGCTCTAAAAAGAAAAAATAACACCATTTATAACAAGGTTTGGCTCATAAAAAGCCAAACCTTGTTGAAATTACCTAAGCCTTCTTTACAAACTCTGATTTTAAATACATAGCTCCAAAACCATCTACCTTACAAGAAATGTTATGATCGCCAGCGGTAAGGCGAATATTCTTCACTTTAGTGCCAATTTTCATAGGTTTAGGAGAACCTTTTACAGGGAGGTCTTTTATTAAAATAACCGTATCTCCATCAATTAACTCATTCCCATTTGCATCTAATACTTTATCTGTAACGTTAGTTTCCATTTCTTCCTCCTCCTTTGGTATCCATTCGTTGAAACACTGAGAACAAACCATATGATCTTGTTCTGGATAGGTAAATTCAGACCCACATTGTGGACAGTTATTGTTATTGCTCATCAATTAAATTAAAGACGCAAAGATAAAATAATAAAGGGTTTCCTGTAATTCAGTAAAAAAAACAGGGGCTGATTTTTCTAAAACCAGCCCCAATCTATTGTGTAAATCTAATTTTTATACTTTAGCAATTAAAGCATTACAATCTTATTTAGCTTTATTTTTCACATAATTTTCTAACCATTGATCTTGCTCATAAAGCATATGCAAAATATTTTCCCGACCTCTGTAGCTGTGTGCTTCATAAGGTAAGAAAACAAATTTCACTGTTCCGCCGGCACCTTTAATAGCGTTAAATAAACGCTCGCTATTTATTGGAAAAGTCCCTGGGTTATCATCACTATCTCCGTGTATCAAAAGTATTGGTGTTTTAATCTTATCGGCATAACTAAACGGACTCATCTCATAATACAATTTAGGAACTTGCCAATAGGTACGCTCTTCATTTTGGAAGCCAAAAGGTGTTAAAGTACGATTATATGCTCCACTCCTAGCGATACCAGCTGCAAATAATTTAGTATGAGCCAATAAATTTGCTGTCATAAAAGCGCCATAGCTATGCCCTCCAACTGCCATTCTATTTCTATCGCCCACACCTAAATCAACTAATTTATTAATTGCAGCCTCTGCATTTAATGTAAGTTGTTGGACAAAAGTATCGTTAGGTTTTTGATCGCCTTTGGCAACAATTGGCATTTCTGCATTATCTAAAACTGCGTAACCTCTTGTAGCCCAAAATATGGGTGAAGCCCAACTAATGGTAGTAAACCTATTTTCAGAACCTCTAATCTGAGCTGCATCTGCAGCAGAATTAAATTCGCGTGGATATGCCCAAATTATAGTAGGTAGAGGTCCATCCTTAACTTTATCATATCCTTTAGGCAGATACAAATCTCCAGTTAAATCTATCCCATCTGCTCTTTTGTAAGATATTTTTTCCTTTTTAACACCTTCTAAAGATGGATATGGATTCTTAAAATCTGTTAATACAATATCATTCTCTGGAGAACTAAAGTTTTTAAGATAATAGTTTGGGGCCATCTTCTGACTCTCTTTACGAGTTACTATTATTAATTTCTCTGGATTTATCACACTAGTCACATATTCAAAAGTACCTTCTGCACTTCTCCAAATAATCTCATTTTTCTTCGTCGTTAAATCAAACTTAGCTAGAAAAGGCATATCGCCTTTTGGCGAAGCCCCTGTAGTATTGTTAAGTAATAATTTTTTGCCATTATCTACAGTAATAATAACATTTCTTCCATATTTATTTTTAGCTGTTATTGGATTTCCGGGATCGTTATAAGCATCTGTTTGATTACGAGAGTACAACAATTCAACTTTTTTTGTAGTAGGATTATATAAACTCACTTTTGTAGTTTGTTTACTTCTTAAACCTTCATAAACCAATGCCAAATCTGAATTTCCCCATTGCACTCCACGGAAACGCGTTTCAGTTTTAAATAATTCTTTTTCTGTACCGATAAAAGGGGAACTTAATGAATAAACTGCATCATGAAAGGGCACATCAGCTTTAATTAATCCTCCATCTAAAGGCTTAGCCCATATTATTGTAGCCGCCTCATCATCACGCCAATCAAAACCCCTAGGAACATCCTGCAAATTATCATAACCAGATGGAGTTCCTTCTCTTGATGGTAAATTTGCTAACACTTTTACTGTTTTACCTGCTAAATCTGTAATACTAACAGTTGAAGGAAAACCATAAGCAGATACTAAATAAGAAAAGGGTTTTTCTATTGTACTGGTTAGGAAGTATTTTCTGTCAGGAGATAAAGAAACACTACTATAAATTGCGGGCTTACCAATTTTAGTTTCTAAACCATTAGTATTTTTAACCAATTGAGAAGTTGCGAAAAACTCAAATAAACTTTCATCGTAAGGAGATTTTATTAAATCTTGAAAGGTTGCACTAGGTGCTGTTTTACCCAAATTAATTTGAATTGTAGGTCCTTTTGGCTTTAAAGGTTTTACTGGTGCAGCCAAAGCTGGTTTTGTTATTACTCTGTAAACTAAGGTTTGATCATTAAGCCAAATAATACCTGCCCCAAGAACTGTATTAAGATAAGACTTATTAATTTTTTTTGCAGTTTGAGTAGCAATATCAATAACGTAAAGATCTACACCAGAACTAGATGTATTGGTAAAAGCAATTTTATTTTCTGATGGGTTCCAATTAATATTGGAAGCAAACATTGGAGTTGGAAGACCCTTTACTTGAAAAATTTGCTGAGATTTTAAGCTTTTTAAACTGAAATTATTTATAAAAACTTGCCTACTTGGAGCATAATTTTTAGGATTAATCCTTAAACCTGCAATCCTATACTCAGGAAGAGCTAATTCTTCTACAGAAGGATAAGAATTACGATCACTTAAAAGTAACCAGCTTGCTTGGTCATCTATACTTACTGAAGGTGTAGGCTTTGCTAGTAGTAAATCAGCAATTTCTTTTACTGGTACTTGATAACTAATATCATCTTGAGCCAGAACAGTACCAGATATAAAGTTAAAAGTTAAAAAGAAGGAAAATAGAACTAATTTTTTCATCATGCTATTTTTTGTGTTTATCAAATATGCATGAAATTAAAGAGCTATCTTTCAAGTAACACAGTATTTACATCCAACATAAAGAACTTTAATAAGAGTTTAAAAATCCCCAAATGATGTTTTTGGTAAAGGAGGATATATTCTCATTTCTGCTGGTAATTTGATGTATTCATTGTAAGATTTAATGATATAAGTTCTTAATTCTACATCGCTCATTTCTTTTATCTCTGAATAAGTTGGCCTAAAATAAGACATAAAATCTTCTAGAAGTTGCCCCCGCACTTTAGTAAGTTCTGTTACCAATTCTCTGTTAAAACGTCTATCTATTAAACGTTCATTAAGTTCGGTATCCATAAACTTTTGAAATTCTCTTTTTTGTTGAGATTGCTTACTAAAAGCATTATATAAACTCAAACCGCCATCTTTGGTTAAAATAGTAGTATTGGCGGCAGAATAAGCAGCAGAATAAGCGGCTCTAATTTGAGCATCGGTTTTATTAGCTTGAGCAGATACAATAACTTCATTTAAAACAATCATCCTAGTTCTTAACAAAACAATACGAGGTTCTAAATTTTCAACAATTAAGGTATCACTTTGGTAGCCTGGGCAAGAGAAAACAACTAAATCTCCAATCTCGGCTTTAACTTTAAAATCACCTTTTTGTCCGCTGTGGTCTACTTCTCTTTGGGTAAGATTATTAACAAAAACCAATTTTAACTTACTTCTTGTATCGGCATCATAAGCGGTACCGGTTAATATGCTTTGTGCGCATAAAAACCCAGGTGCTATAAGAAACAAAATTAACCAGAAGCCTTTCATAAATTATGTTTAATTGTATTAACAAATTAACAACCATTTTGTATCCTACAATGTCAAAAATCTGTTAATAAACCTTAGAAAACAACTTATTAACATTATTTAACGCTTCCTTAAGAAAACAATTTATTAAGTTCTGCTTCGTCGTAACCAATAATTATGGCTTTGGAAGTTTCTATAACTGGTCTTTTGATTACACTGGTATGATTCAACATCAGCTGTACGGCAGTGTGTTGGTCTTTTACAGCTTCTTTAACTTTTTCGTCTAATCCACGCCAAGTTAAACCTTTTTTATTGACTACTTTTTCCCAGCCTAAGGCATTACACCATTTAGTTAGATGTTCTTCATCTATACCAAGCTTTTTAAAATCATGGAAATTTACTTCAACCTTATTTTCTTCTAACCATGTTCTTGCTTTTTTTACAGACCCACAGTTAGGTATACCAAATACTTTAACGCTCATATTATATTTAACTAAACTTACGAAGCTAAATATTTAACAGCTGATATTGAAATTTGTTATTGATCTAGATTTATCAATACTCTTCTTTGGTATCTAGAAATTGATGTACAGGTTTATAATGTAAATCAAAAGTGGCTGCAACTTCACGATAAACTACTTCTCCGCTAATGATATTTAATCCTTTAAGCAGTTCATAATTATCTAAACAAGCTTTTTTCCAACCTTTATCTGCAAGTTGCAAAATATAAGGGAATGTACTATTAGTGAGTGCTATGGTTGAAGTATAAGGTACAGCGCCCGGCATATTGGTTACGCAATAATGTAAAATACCATCAACAATATATGTTGGATTTTCATGAGTAGTAGGCTTACAAGTCTCAATACATCCACCTTGGTCTACAGACACATCTACGATAACAGTTCCTGGCCTCATGAGCTTTAGCATATCTCTGGTAATAACGGTAGGGCATTTTGCTCCGGCAACTAAAACTGCACCAACTATTAAATCATGATTTGTGATTAACTTTCTGATGTTATATTCGCTACTAAACATGGTAACTACATGAGGCGGTAGAATATCATTCACATATCTTAATCGCTCTATATTGGTATCAACTATGGTTACATGAGCGCCTAAACCGGAAGCCATTTTAGCAGCTTGCACACCAACCACACCGGCACCAATAATTAAAACTTTCCCTGGTGTTACACCCGGTACGCCACCTAAAAGTACTCCTCTGCCCATTACTGGTTTCTCTAAATATCTTGCACCTTGTTGAATAGCCATTCTGCCAGCAACTTCAGACATAGGCACCAAAATAGGTAAAGATTTATCTGTACATTCTACCGTTTCGTAAGCTAAACATACAGCCCCACTATCCATCATGGCATATGTAAGCTTTCTATGTGAAGAAAAATGAAAGAAACAAAAAATCAATTGATCTTTTCTGGCAAGTTTATACTCGCGTTCTTCAGGTTCTTTAACTTTAACAATCATATCTGCCCTACCCCAAACCTCATCTCCTGTTAAAATAATTTGAGCGCCAGCTTCTTCATAGTCGTCATTTCTAAAGCCACTTGCTGCGCCAGAATGAGTTTCTATTAAAACTTCATGCCCTCTTTTCACTAATTCATGCACACCAGCGGGCGTAATACCTACTCTATTTTCATTATTTTTAATTTCGCGAGGCACTCCTATAATCATTTTGTCAAAGTTTTAAACAAATAAATAAAAAATCATTAACAAAATAGCTATTTATTTGAACTTATTTTTATTTGATTGTAATTTTTTTAAAATGCATGAATATTGTTCAAATTATAATTTTTTAAATTTTAAAGAAAGTGTAATTTTGGATTTTATTATATCTATGATTACGAGGGAAACGAAAGATTCATTTATTTTTATAACGCAGCATGAACATGCTACTATCTCAGGAGAATTTTTGTAAACTTAAAGAAAGAGTTTATACCTACAGAACATTTTGAATCGTTAAAATTTGCTATTTACCAACATGATAGGGCTTGGATTATTCCAGACTCTGAGCCAATTTGGAACGATAAGCTTCAAAAACCTTTTGATTTTATAGCGTATCCTGAGAACATAAAACTACACTTTTACAAACTTGGAATTGAGCAAGTAGACCAAGCAAATTCTTATGCCGCTTTAATTTGCAGCATGCACTACAGTAGCTTTTTTGCAAATTCTGAAACCGAGTATGGTATATCTTTTTATGAAAGAGAAACTTTAAGGCAAAAACATTTAATACAACGCTTAAAAATACAAACATCTACTTATTTAAATTACCAGTTAAAGGTATTACAGCTTTGTGATGACTTATCTTTATACGCCTGCATGAATAACCCTGGTGTAGATAAGAAAAACGAGCATCCGCTTTTTAAAGATGGCTTTAATAACTCCGAATTTTTTCATGATAATGGAGAGCAAAGGATTATTGCTAATTATCAGGATAAAAACATCATTAAGTTTAATAGCAATTTGTTTGAAAAGCCTTTTGAGATAAAAATCACTTTCAAAAAAATACTTAAAGAAAACATTCAAAACGAAGGTCTACTAACAGCCTTTACCAAGCAACCTTGGTTTTATCACAATATTAAAATCATCTAAATGACACTATATTTATAGCAGAAATAATACTCGGGCTTAAGCCTGATTCTTTTATTTTTGCAGCCATGGCAGAAAAAAACAGGTTCTATATCATTTTATCACTTGGAATTTTATCTGCCGTGGGTCCGTTTAGCATTGATATGTATTTACCGGCTTTCCCGGTAATGGCAGATAATTTAAATACTACAGTACCGCATATACAACTATCTTTAAGCAGCTATTTTATTGGAATTTCTTTAGGCCAACTTATTTACGGTCCTCTAATAGATAGGTTTGGCAGATTAATTCCTCTTTTTACAGGCCTATTTATATACCTACTTACCTGTATTGCTTGTGCCTTTGCAAACACTGCCGATACTTTAATTGTGATGCGATTTTTTCAGGCTTTAGGAAGTTGTGCAGGCATGGTTATTTCCAGAGCCATGGTAAGGGATATTTTCCCGGTAAGTGAAAACGCAAGAATTTTTTCTTTATTGATGTTGGTTATTGGCGTATCGCCTATACTTGCTCCTACATTAGGTGGTTATATGAGTAGCGGTTTAGGCTGGCGCTCTATATTTATTTTTTTAATTCTATTAGCTGTCTTCACCATTTACATGTGCTATAAATATTTGCCAGAAAGTAAACCTGCAGATAAAACCATGTCTTTAAAACCCAAAGCAGTATTAGAAGATTTTTGGTTTGCTTTTTCTGAACCACGCTTTATTTACTACGCTCTTGCTGGCGGTATAGCATCAGCAGCTATGTTTGCTTATATAGCGGGTTCTACCTTTGTTTTTATTGAACTTTTTGGTTTTACAGAAAAACAATATGGCTGGTTATTTGCATTAAATGCTATTGGTTTAATAAGTGCCAGCCAATTAAACAGTAAATTACTTAAGAAATATCCTATAGGGATGATTATAAAAAACTCAAGTAGGGTACAACTTACTACAGTTTTATTACTCGCTATATTATCAGCAGCACAATTGTTAAATGTTTACAGCACTTTAATTTTGATATGGATATTCATGTCGGCTTTAGGTTTCTTTTCTCCCAATACCTCAGCATTATCTATGGCGCCATTTGATAAAAAAGCGGGTATAGCATCTGCTTTATTAGGGTGTTTCCAGATGCTTTTTAGTGCTTTAGCATCCTTTGCTGTAAGTTTTTTACATGATGGTACAGCCTTTCCTATGATAGGGGTAATGGCCTTCTGTATTATTTGTAGTTTTTCTTTGGTTTATATTGGCCAAAGGCAAGCAAAGAAATATCACGCCTAAAATTTTCACCGATTTTTTACTGCCTTTTACCGAGAAAACACCCTGTTTCCCCATTTAGATATGAGTGCTTAAGGGTTTCTATCACATCTTTGAACCATAATCATTAAAGACATGGAAAATCAAGAAATAAAAAACAATAAAAAAAGATACAACAAACAAGTTGTTGGAGGTGCCTTCCTCGTTATAGGCTCGGCATTATTAGCTAAACAAATGGATCCAAACATTACTGTTTTAGAAGAATGCAATAATGGTTTTGAGGGCTTAAAAGCCATCAAAGAACATGAACCTGATTTGATTTTCTTAGACATACAAATGCCTAAAATTACTGGCTTTGAGATGCTTGAACTGCTAGATCAAAAACCTCAAGTTATTTTCACCACTGCTTTTGAAGAATATGCCATCAAAGCTTTTGAGGCAAATGCCATAGATTATTTACTAAAACCTTTTGATCAACAGCGTTTTAATAAAGCCATAACAAAATGCTTGTCAGAACAGCTAACACAAAATTTTAAAACTGTTTTAGAAGAAGCTTCTTTAACCCCGGCACAAAATGAACGTGTTGTAGTTAAAACAGGTAGTAAAATTAAAATCCTCCCTGTTTATGATATTATCTATTTAGAAGCCGATGATGATTATGTGAACATACATACTCCAGAAGGCGCTTTTCTAAAAAATAAAACCATGAGCTTTTTTGAGAAAAACCTATCTGAAAAAGAATTTATTAGGATTCATCGCTCCTATATCGTAAAGCTAGATCAAATTACTAAAATAGAAAACTACGAAAAAGATAGTCATATCGTGTTACTTAGAAATGGCCAAAAACTCCCCGTAAGCAAAAATGGTTATCCAAAATTAAGAGCTGCATTAGGGATGTAATCATAGAAAACTCCTTCTTTTCTGTTAAAGAAGCCTGTTCTAATATTTCTCTAAAATAGTATCTTCGCAATATGTCAACGGTACAAATAAAAGAGCAAATAGCAGCATTAGTAAAAGAGCTAAAACAGCATAATTACAATTATTATGTGTTAGCTATGCCAAGCATTTCTGATTACGATTTCGACATCAAGCTAAAAGAATTAGAAGCTCTTGAAAAACAGTATCCAGAACTTGTACACCCTGATTCTCCTACTTTAAAAGTTGGCGGAGAAATTACTAAAAGCTTCAAAACCGTTGTTCATAAATGGCCCATGCTTTCCTTAGGCAATACCTATAATGCACAAGATTTAATAGATTTTGATCAAAGAATTAAAAAAGCCATAGGCGATAATTTTCAATACGTTTGCGAGTTAAAATTTGATGGTTTATCTATCAGTTTAACTTATGAAAACGGAAAATTACTAAAAGCCGTTACCCGTGGAGATGGCACCAAGGGCGATGATGTAACCGCAAATATCAAAACATTAAGAAGTATCCCGCTGAGTGTCCCTCATCAAAATGTTCCAGAACATTTTGAGATACGTGGTGAGGTTTTCATGCATAAAGCTGCTTTTGAAAAACTTAACCAAGAACGTATAGAACAGGGCGAACAAGCTTATGCAAATCCAAGAAACTTTGCATCTGGAACTGTAAAAATGCAAGATTCTGCCGAAGTTGCTAAACGCCCGCTAGACTGCTTTTTGTATTTCCTTTATGCAGACCAAAATCCGTTTAAAACGCATTGGGAAAGTTTGCAAGCTGTAAAAAATTGGGGTTTTCATGTTTCTGAGGAAAGTAAACTATGCAATACCATTGAAGATGTTTTGCTATTTATAGAAAGCTGGGAGACTAAAAGATTTCACTTAAGCTACGACATTGATGGTATCGTTATTAAGGTAAATAGCTATGCCCAACAACAAGAATTAGGCTTTACAGCGAAATCTCCACGTTGGGCAATCAGTTATAAATATAAAGCTCAAGAAGTAGAAACCACTTTAGAAAAAGTAACTTACCAAGTTGGTAGAACCGGGGCTGTAACGCCTGTAGCTAATTTAAAACCTGTTTTATTGGCGGGTACAACAGTAAAAAGAGCAACTTTACACAACGCTAACGAAATTTCAAGACTTGATTTACATGAAAACGATACTGTTTTAGTAGAAAAAGGCGGAGAAATTATCCCGAAGGTTATACGCGTAAATCTAGAAAAAAGAAAAGCCGATGCTGCAAAAATCAATTATTTAGAAAATTGTCCAGAGTGCGGCACACAGCTCATCAGGAAAGAGGGAGAAGCTGTTCATTATTGCCCTAATGACGAGGGTTGTCCACCACAAATTGTAGGTAAAATGCAGCATTTCATCAGCCGTAAGGCAATGAATATTGATGGAATAGGTTCTGAAACTATAGAAGCGCTTTATCAGAAAGGCTTAATTAGGCATATTAGCGATATATACTTATTAAAAAACCACGAAACTACCTTAAAAAGTATGGATAGGTTTGGAGAAAAATCTGTCAATAACATGCTAGATGGTATAGAGCGCTCTAAGCAAGTGCCCTTTGAAAAAGTGCTTTTCGGCTTAGGAATCAGATATATTGGTGAAACTGTTGCTAAAAAATTAGCTTTTCATTTTAAAAATATCCAAGCTTTACAAAATGCTTCTTTTGAAGAGCTCATTACAGCAGATGAAATTGGAGAACGCATAGCACAAAGTATTTTAGAATATTTTGCTGATGAAAAACATCAACAAGAAATAAATCGCTTAAAAGAAATAGGTTTACAGTTTGAAATTGAAGAAAAGGAAGTAATTTTACAGAGTTCAAAATTAGCTGGCCAAACTTTCGTTATATCGGGTGTGTTTGAACAATACAGTCGAGATGAGCTTAAAGACATCATTGAAAGTAATGGAGGTAAAATATTGAGCGGTATCTCTGGCAAGTTAAATTACTTGGTAGCCGGCGATAATATGGGGCCTTCTAAATTAGAAAAAGCCAATAAATTAAACATTCCTATCATTACTGATGCGGCTCTTTTAAAGATGTTGGAGGAATAAAAAAAGGGAAAGAGATGAAGCAATTCTTCAATAGTTTAAGGCTTAGGTCTGGTTTTGCAAAATTAAAGCATGAACTTAAAAAACTTAAGCGTAACAATCATTCTATATCATTAAAAGATGCACAAAATATTGGTATTTTAGTGCCTATAAAAGATGCTGAACAGATTGTTGAAGCAGAACATTTTGCAAAAACTTTGCAAACTGATAATAAAAAGGTAAAATTGCTCGGTTTTGTGTTAGACAAAGGCTTAAAACTAAAATCAAGAACCAATATAGAGCTTATTTCTGTTGAGGATATTGATTGGAATTATATTCCTAAGAAAGAAAAAATAGGCAATTTCATTAATCATGAATTTGATATTTTAATAAACCTTTGTACTGATTTATGCTTCCCGCTAGTTTATGTGGCTGCGGTTTCAAAATCGGTTTTTAAAGTTGCTGCTTATAACCCTAAGCAAGCACCTTTTTTTGATTTCATGATAGAAACACAACAGGAAAGCATTGCAGGCTTTTCTACAGAGTTGAGATATTATTTAGAGAAAATAAAATGAGTAGATTTTTAGGGACTGGTGTAGCCATGATTACACCTTTTCATGCTGATTACACAATTGATTTTAACGCCTTAGAAAAAACCATTAACCATTTAATAGATGGTAAAATTGAGTATATAGTGGTTTTAGGCACAACCGCTGAATCTGCTACATTAACAAAAGAAGAAAAGAAACAGGTTTTTGAATTTGTATCTGAGAAAGTAAACGGAAGAATCCCTTTAGTTGCTGGCATTGGTGGTAATAATACAGCTGAAGTAGTAGCCGAGGTAAGTAATTTTTCTATAAAAGGATATGAAGCTATACTTTCTGTAGCACCTTATTATAACAAACCTATACAAGAAGGTTTCTTTCAGCATTATAAAGCTGTTGCAGAAGCTTCTAAATTACCTATTATATTATATAACGTACCGGGTAGAACAGGCTCTAATATGAGTGCAGAAACTTCATTAAGATTGGCTAAAGAAGTTAAAAACATAATCGGGATTAAAGAAGCTTCAGGTAATTTTGACCAGTTTAATGAAATAGCTGCTCATAAACCAGAAGGTTTTGATTTGATTTCTGGAGACGACCCAGTAACGCTCCCTATGATTGCTTTGGGTGCCGTGGGTGTTATTTCTGTTGTTGGGAATGCTTTCCCATTGAAGTTCTCTGAAATGGTGCGCACTTGCTTAAAAAATGATTTTAAAGGTGCTAGAAAAAGTCATTCTGATTTGCTAGAGTTTACCAGATTATGTTTTGCAGAAGGTAATCCGGGTGGCGTAAAAGCAGCTATGAAAGAATTAGGCATTTGTGAAGATTATTTACGCTTACCTCTAGTTCCTGTTAGCTCATCAACCAGAGCTAAGATTAAAACAGAAGTAGACTTTTTAAGATAAGCTGAGATAAAATATTTTAAGCGGAGTAGAAGTAAAAATAATCTTCTACTCCGCTTTTTTATTTGCACTATTCTCTAATTAGCTTATTCAAAAATCCTATAAATTCTTGATTGGTATAATCTGCACCGCCTTCATGCTTGAACACCAATTTACCTTGCTTACTTAAAACAATAGTTGTTGGAATACTATTTCCTAAATAAGCACTTGGCACTGCACTAGCGAGGGCGTAAACAGGTAAATCGAAATTCCTTTTTTGCATAAACTTTAACGATTTCGGAAAATCTTGATCAACATCAACAGTTAAAACAACAAGCTTATCATTTTCCTTAAACTGCTTTGCCATTTGATGGATAGACGGCATTTCTGCAATACAAGGCGGACACCAAGTAGCCCAAAAGTTAATGAACACTACTTTACCTCTTAAACTAGATAATCTTACTTCCTTACCTGTTTTATCAATAAAAACAACCTCATTTTCTAAAACTAGAGGAGTTTTAATTTCTTTGTCCTTAGGTAAATCAGGCTGAAACAAACCCACTTTCATTAAGCCTTCTATTACTTTTCCTTTAACTTGCGGACTAAATACCATCGCTAAAGCAAAAAGAAGCAATAAAGTAGTTGAAATATTAGACCAACTTAATAACTTTTTATCATTTTTCTCTTTCTCTACCATCATCATCTAATTTAATCCCGCTTACAAGTATTCAGTTTAAAAAGTACGTATAAGGGGCAAAAACTCACTAAACTTGTCAGAACAAATACAATAGCTAACACCAATAATACAATACCTAAAGTTCCGCCTATCATTTCATTAAAGTACAATAACGTAATTAATAAGGCTATAATTACTCTTAGGCTTCTATCTAAGCCTCCCATATTGTTTCTCATATTTCTAAATTTTAATGGTTATTTCTATTTGATACATTACACCCGCCAATACCACAAGCAGAAACATTAAAAAGTCCTTGATAAAGTAAAATTGCTGCTAAAACACCTATCAACACTTCTTCACGAGTAATAGCTTCATAAGCGATATAAATACCCGCTAGGATTTTTATGATTCGCATAACATTCCAATTATTTAGCAATAAACTTCTCATAAACCTGTTTCTTTAATCTTATAACAAATATGAAATAATAGCACTTGGATTTAGGTGACATAAGTCACTTTAGCCCAAATTTTAAAATAAAAAAATCCCTAACTACTTGCTAGAGATTTTTCTGAAAGCTTATAACAGCTTAATATTTTCTACTTATAACTTTAAACTTATAACTTTTTACATTATACTTATAACTTCCTACAGCATACCACCACAAACAGAAATTACCTGGCCGTTTACGTAAGCACTCATATCTGAAGCTAAGAAAACACAAACATTAGCTACGTCATCTGTTTCACCTGCCCTCTTCAAAGGAATATCTTTTTCCCATCCTTCTACAACTTTTGGATCTAAAACAGCTGTCATTTCTGTTCTGATAAAACCCGGAGCCACAACATTGGTTCTGATATTTCTTGAACCTAATTCTTTAGCTATTGATTTAGAAAAACCTATAATACCAGCTTTAGATGCTGCATAATTAGACTGACCAGCATTTCCTTGTACACCAACTACAGAACTCATATTAATAAAAACACCATGACGGTTTTTCATCATAATTTTTGATGCTGCTTTTGTGGTATTAAAAATTGATTTTAGGTTAACTTCTAATACATCATCCCAATTTTCTTCAGACATACGCATTAATAAACCATCTTTAGTGATACCCGCATTGTTTACAACAATATCTATAGTACCAAAATCAGCAACAATAGCATTAATCAATTGCTCTGCCTCGGCAAACTTTGAAGCATCAGAACGGTAACCTTTTATTTGGGTACCATATTGCTGCAATTCTTTTTCTAAAGCTTCGCCTTTTTCTACTGATGATAAATATGTAAAAGCAACATTTGCACCTTGCTCTGCAAATTTCTCTGCAATTCTTTTTCCTATTCCTTTAGACGCACCGGTAATTAATGCGGTTTTTCCTTGTAATAACTTCATTTTATTTGATTAAGATAAAGGCGTGAAATTATCATTTTTTTTTTGATAAGCATACAAACCTTATAAAAAGCAAAAGGCATTCTTGTTGAAGAATACCTTTTACTATTAAATTTTAAAATTTATGTGATAATATTAATCTTAATATCTTCTTTTTCTTTCTCCGCTAGAAGGTCTTCTTTCTCCGCCACTACCGCTTCCACCTTCTTTTCTTTTGCCAGAAAAATCTCTAAATCCGCCGCCGCCGCTGCTTCTTTCTCCTCCTCTATCACTTCTTTCTCTTCGCTCGCCGCCACCACTTCTGCTACCGCCACCGCCATAGCTTTTTCTCTCTCTGTCTCCACCACGACTACCACCGCCGCCGCCGCCTCTTCTCTCACTTTTTCCTTCTCCAGAAACTTCAATTCGTACATCTCTACCGTGGAAATCTACTTTTTTGAAGCCTTCAATTACTTTCTCTGCAATTTCATTTTCTACTTCAAAGAAAGAGAAAACACCTTTCATATCTATTTTACCAACAGATTTGCCGCTTATACCTGCATTATTACAGATATAACCTAAAAGATCTCCTCTTGTAAAATCATCAACAGAGCCAAGGTTGATAAACAAACGTGTAAATCCACTTTGTCCTGCTCTGCCGCCATCTCTTTCTCTACCGCCACGCTCATCTGAAGCAGTATTTAAATCTGGAGCATTTTTGTAATAATCTAAGAATCTGTTAAACTCTAAAGATGCGAAACGTTTAATAACGTCTTCTTTAGTTAAATCCTTAAACTCGTCCATAATCCTAGGAAGGTATTGTTCTATTTGAGAATCATTAACTTCTACATTATGAACTTTATGTACCAAACCAAATAATTGTTTCTCAACAACATCAAAACCAGTTGGAATTTCTGCTTTTGTAAATTGCTTACCAATTACTTTTTCTATTTGGCGTATTTTATATAATTCTTTTGAATTGATAATGGCAATAGAAATACCTGTTTTACCAGCTCTTCCTGTTCTACCACTTCTGTGTGTATAGTTTTCTATCTCATCAGGTAAAGAATAGTTGATAACGTGTGTAACATCGCTAACATCAATACCACGGGCAGCAACATCAGTAGCAATTAATAATTGCAAACTTCTATCGCGGTAACGCTTCATTACTTTATCACGCTGTTGTTGAGATAAATCTCCGTGTAAAGAATCTGCATTGTAACCATCTTTTACTAAAGATTCTGCAATTTCTTGAGTTTCTATTTTAGTACGACAAAATACAATACCAAAAATCTCTGGGTTAAAATCTACAATACGTTTAAAAGCTGCGTATTTATCTCTAGCTTTAACAATGTAATACTCATGCTCAATATTAACATTACCAGTGTTTTTTGTCCCCATGGTTAACTCATGTGGGTTGGTCATGTAATTATTAGCAATTGCTCTAACCTCTTTAGGCATAGTAGCAGAAAACAACCACGTTTTCTTGGTGTCTGGGGTTGTAGAAAGGATATCGTTAATATCATCCTGAAAACCCATGTTTAACATCTCATCTGCTTCATCTAAAACTACATATTTCACTTGAGAGAAATCAATAGCTTTTCTGTTAAGGATGTCTAGCATACGACCAGGTGTTGCCACCACAATTTGTACGCCTCTTTTAATGTCTCTTAATTGGTTTACGATGTTTGCACCACCGTAAACTGCAACTATATTAACATTAGGAAGGTTTTTAGAATAATTTTTTAAATCGTTACTGATTTGTAAGCAAAGTTCACGTGTTGGGCAAAGAATAAGTGCTTGTGGGTGATTTTTACTGTAGTCGATCAGTTCTAATAAAGGAAGGCCAAATGCGGCTGTCTTTCCTGTTCCTGTTTGGGCTAATCCGACAAAATCGTTGCTGCCTGATAACAAAACTGGAATGGCACTTTCCTGGATTGGAGTTGGGTTGGTAAAACCTAACTCAGTTATCGCATTAACAATATCATGTCGTATCCCCAATTCATTGAATGGGTTCATGATAATTTATAAAATATGGCAACATTGCCAAATAAAGTGCAAAGGTACAATATTTATACCTGAAAAGCAAAACATGCCTGATATAGCTTTTGCATATCAGGCAAATTCATACGTTTATGGCTTTACAAATTTAGTGTTGATATGACTTGAAGCACTTGTTAGCTTAAAGAAATACACCCCGCTAACTAAGTTTTGATTGAACTCAAACTGATTCAAACCTTTTTCTATTAAGATTTCTTGCTGAGCCAAAACCTTACCTCCTACATCAAATAAACTTAATTTCGCTTTTTCCTTTACGGGAGATAATACCTGAGCAGTCACTAAATTAGATCCTTGTAAAATACTTAAAGTAGCAAAAGGTATATTGGATATTGCTGATTTAACAGCTGACGTTTCACTTTTTCCATCAAAATCTATTTGCTTTAACCTATAATAGTTAGTACCTGGCACAGGATTTTCATCTACAAAACGGTATTTGGTTAAGGCTGTAGTAGTTCCAGAACCATCCTTTGAACCAATTTTGGTGAACGTTTTTCCATCTATTGATCTTTCAATTTCAAAAAATGCATTGTTAGTTTCTGATAAAGTTTCCCAGTTTAATAAAATAGTTTTATCAATAGCTTGTGCGGTGAAAGAGGATAGTTGGATGGGGAGGGGAGTGACTGATTCTATACTGATATTATCTAAAGATATTGTTGCTAACCCGTCTACAAAAGAAAATTTTAAATCGGATAAAACTTGTGATGCTGTTTGAGCAGAATTATCATTAAATTCTTTTAATGTACCTACAAATAAATCCCATGTATCAGGAGCAACTGTCTCTGAACTACCATTAGGAGCTACATATGTATAAGTGGATGAGGAATTATTAACTACCCAAGTGATAGTTTTACTACCTGTGTGAATTACCGAACCATTTACTAAGTCTCCTATATTTCTAACTCTAAATTCTCCTGGAGTATCCGTAATACCAATCCCAATTCTAGAATGAACACTTGCGTTTGCCTCTGCACCATTTGCTGTACCAAAGCCAGAACCTACTTGAAATACAGCAGCTGTAGTAATACCTAATAAATTATTAGTAACCTCTAAATCGAATTTATAAATTATAATGGAAGGAACTGGAGAAAAATCTGTAGTTCTTGAAAAAGTGCCACCACCACCACTAGCTGATCCTCTAGTAAAATTTAACTTAGAGTTGGTAATATTAATGTTATTATTAGCTCCAGAAGGAGCACCAATAGCATTAAACTGCCCGCTATTAGGCGTTGCACTTACATAATCTGCTACCACAGCAGAAGAACTAAAATCTTGTGAAAATATAGTTGTTTGGGCCAATACAGAGTTTGATAACCCCAATAAAAAGAGTAAAATTTTTTTCATTTGTTTAAAATTTGAGAGTTTGAGTAGTTGATGCTAAATATAAAGAGAAAACATTAATTTTATATGAAATTATCAACAATTTATAGCTATATATTTAATCTCAACAAAATAAACTGCTGATTACAAAGAAAACACACTTAAAAACTTAAACACCTACTCATATTTCATACAAAAACCAACAAGTATCAAATCTTCTTAGGCATTATAATTGTATTTCTAAACAAAAACACATCTTCATATGATAAACACCGTAGAACAATTAAAGAATACTTTAGAAGATTCTTTATTAAAAGAAAACATCAATACAAATTTGAGTAAAACAGAAAGAATACTTTCTATAGCCGGAGGAACTTATATCGCCCTTAAAGGCTTAAGAAATATCTTTTCTCATCCATTTATTGCGGCTACAGAATTAACATTAGGTTATACCTTGCTTAACAGAGGAGTATCTGGCTATTGCGCTATTTCAGAAAAACTTGAACATGAGCCAAAAGGTCCTGAACCTGTTTTGGTTGCAGAAAATCTTTAAACAAAAAAGCTGGTTCAATATTCATGAGCCAGCTTTTTAAATCTTTATAATCTATAAAAACTATCTTAATCTATCTGCAGATTTTATTAGCTTATCATCCCTCTTAATTCCCTTTACTGCTAGCACCAAAAATAAAACTGCTATAGATGATAAACCTGCACCAATACCGTAATCTCCTATTTCTAATATTGCTATTGTAGCATTTTTAACTGTTTGCGATAGCCAAAAGCTATAAGCAATAACAACAACTACATGTATATAAGTAAATATCATTTGCTGCTTTCTGTTTTTGTAAAGAAATATCAACACCAATGAATTTAAAGCCAATAAAGCGGTAATAATGGTTAGCAATAAAAAGTTTTCTGTTTGCACTACATTACCATCAATAGTTTGGCTTACACCGGTAACACTTATTTTTTTTGCTCCACCGGTTTCAAACACGGTAGCTATTGGAAACATAAATAAAGCAGCAAGAGCTAAAGAAGCCAAGAAAAAATAAACAGATTGTATTCTTTGTATCATGATATTTTTTTAAAATAAATAATTAAGCAAATGTAAAAACATCTGGCCTTATTAAAATTGTTTATAAAAGAAATTACATAAATGTTGCCAGTTCAACTAAAATGATACGCTTAATTAGATTAAATTTGCAAGGTGCATCAAGTTAATAGATATTTTCTAGAGTTGAGCTACCATGGAGGAAACTATCATGGTTGGCAAACTCAACCAAACGCCATTACTGTTCAGCAAAAAATTGATGAAGCTTTAAGTATCTATTTTAAAAGCAAAATAGAAACTTTAGGCTGCGGTAGAACAGATACTGGTGTACATGCCACTCAATTTTTCGCACATTTTGATTGTAGCATCATAGATTTAGAAAATCAAGAGCTTAAATTCTTAAGAAGTATAAATTCTCTTTTACCTTATGATATTGCCGTTCATCATATCTATCCAGTAGCGCCAGATGCGCATGCTCGTTTTGATGCAACGTTTAGGTCTTATCAATACCATATTCATTTTAATAAAAATCCTTTTAAAACTCACACCAGCTGGCTTGTAAAAGAAAGTTTAGATATTAAAGCAATGAATATTGCAGCGGCATATCTTTTAGAATATGAAGATTTTGGTGCATTTTGCAAGTCAAATGCCGATAATTTTACTAATAACTGCTTAGTTTCAAGAGCAGAATGGGAAGTAACTGCGGATGGGATTATCTTCCATATTACAGCAAATAGATTTTTAAGAAACATGGTAAGAGCTATTGTAGGCACTTTAACTGATATTGGAAGAGGGAAATTCTCGCCCGACTATATGCGTGAGGTTATAGAGAGTAAGAACAGATCTGCCGCTGGTGCTTCTGTTCCTGCCTGCGGGCTTTTCTTAACCGAGGTTAATTATCCATACATCATGAGGGCAGTAGAAGAAGAAAAATAATGGCAGAGGTAACCGGAAAAACTTACGACTGGAGCTTATTAAGAAGGCTTTTTAAATACACAAACCCATATAAAAGACTTTTTTATTTAGCTATTTTTCTAACACTTAGTTTGGCCATTGTTGCTCCGTTAAGGCCTCTCCTTATTCAAAAAACTGTTGACGATTTTATTCTTTTCGATAATAAATCAGGATTGATAAACATGACCATGATTTTGGTTGCTTTATTAATTATACAAACCATTATTCAATATTACCATACTTTTTTAACCAATACGCTAGGGCAATCGGTAATTAAAGATTTAAGGAAAGATGTTTTTAACCATATAACCCAACTCAGATTAAAATATTTTGATAAAACTCCACTAGGGCAACTCATAACCCGTACTGTATCTGATTTAGAAACCATTGCCGATATTTTTTCTGAAGGTTTAATTGTTATTATTGGAGACATTTTACAGCTGGTAACCATTATCGGGGTGATGTTATATACCGATTGGAAACTTACTTTGATAGTTTTAATTCCGATGCCGTTATTGATGCTAGCAACTTATATCTTCAAAGAAGCTATAAAATCTGCTTTTCAGGATGTTAGAACTCAGGTAGCACAACTCAATACTTTCTTACAAGAACACATTAGCGGTATCAGTATCATCAGATATTTTGCTAGAGAAGACCAAGAATATAAAAAATTTAAAGCAATCAATGCGGTTCACCGCGATGCTCATATCCGTTCTAACTGGTATTATTCCATATTTTTTCCGGTAGTAGAGATTATTTCTGCCCTTTCTATTGGCTTATTGGTTTGGTATGGCTCTAAAAGTATTCTTAATAATGAAATTTCTGCCGGAGTTGTAGTAGCCTTCATCATGTATGTTAACATGTTGTTTAGGCCTATCAGAGAACTGGCAGATAAGTTTAACACTTTACAAATGGGTATGGTTGGTGCCGATAGAATTTTTAAAGTTTTAGATACCCAAGAGCAAACCGTTAACGAGGGTAAACTATCGCCACAAAGCTTAAAAGGAGAAATTGAGTTTAAAAATGTTTGGTTTTCTTATCAACAAAGTCAAGCTACCATTAAGGATGAAGATTGGATATTAAAGAACATTTCTTTCGGGGTTAAAGAAGGAGAAACTTTAGCGCTAGTAGGTGCAACAGGAGCTGGAAAATCTTCTACCATTAATATCTTAAATAGATTTTATGAAATAAGTAAAGGAAGTGTTAAGATAGATGGCATTAACATCAAAGATTTTGAGCTTACATTCTTAAGAAATCAAATAGCTACAGTATTGCAAGATGTGTTTTTATTTTCTGATACCATTGCAAATAACATCACCCTAAAAAATCCGGCTATCAGTAGACAAAAAATTATAGCAGCAGCAAAAGATGTTGGTGCTCATGATTTTATTATGCGTTTACCCGGAGGTTATGATTATCAGGTGCAAGAAAGAGGCGCTACTTTATCTTCTGGGCAGGCACAGTTAATTTCATTTATTAGAGCCTTAGTTTACGACCCAAAGATTTTAGTTTTAGACGAAGCCACTTCTTCTGTAGATACCGAAACAGAAATTTTAATTCAACAAGCTATAGAAAAACTGATGCTAGGAAGAACTTCTATTGTGATTGCGCATCGATTATCAACCATACAAAACGCTGATAGAATTATTGTTTTAGACCATGGTGAGATTAAAGAAATGGGTACTCACCAAGAATTACTCAGGCTAAATGGTTATTACAAAAACCTATACGATTTGCAATTTAACTCTAGTGGAATAGAAAAATAAGCGATTTTATTTCTTGTAGGTAATTTTCACTTTGGCAACTCCTTCTTTATCTATATCTATCTTTTTTGCTGCCTTTTTAGATAAATCGATAATGCGGCCGGCTACAAATGGCCCTCTATCATTTACCCTTACCTTAACAGTTTTACCATTATTAAGATTGGTTACTTTAACCTTTGTACCAAAAGGAAGTGTTTTATGAGCAGCTGTTAATTTATGATTTCTAAATATTTCACCGCTTGCGGTTTTTCTTCCATCAAATTTATCAGCATAATATGATGCTTTACCTTGTTGTGAAACTTTTGGAGAACAGGCATATAACAACCCTAGTACACTAGAAAAGCATACAAATTTTAATAATCTCATTTTTTATAGATTTCTATTCTGCCTCTGGTAAGGAGTATGAAATTTCAACAGTAGCTATTCCCTGCCCTATAATTCCAATCTCTCTTGCGGCAGATTGTGATAAATCAATAGCTAAGCCTTTACCAAAAGGTCCTCTATCATTTACAACAACTACAACAGATTTTCCATTTCTGGGATTTACAACTGTAACCTCGGTACCAAAAGGTAGGGTTTTGTGTGCCGCAGTAAATTTATCATGAGTGTAAACTTGCCCGCTACTGGTTTTTCTACCAACAAATTTACTAGCATAATAGGTAGCTCTTACCTGCTTTTGTATGAGATTTTTCTCTTTATCATTACTAAAAGAATTGCTGAAATTTATCAGTAAAAACGCACTTAAAAGGAGTAAAACTTTCATACTTATTGATTAACAGATAATTAGAAATTATCCGAAGATAAAAGAATTAGTGCTAAAATAAAAATCTAACCCTCTTTAGGTACAAAAATCATACTTAGGGAATTTACACAATGGCGTGTATTTTTTGCTGTAAAACGCTCTCCTTCAAAAACGTGACCCAAATGTCCATCGCAATTTGCACAAACAATTTCTACCCTTCTACCATCTCTATCTATTACTCTTTTAACTGCTCCGGGTATTTCATCGTCAAAGCTTGGCCAACCGCAATGAGATTCAAATTTATCCTCAGATTTATATAAAGATGCGTTACATCTTTTGCAAATATAAGTTCCGGCATCTTTTAAGTTAGTATAGGCTCCTGTAAAAGGCATCTCGGTACCTTTATGCAAAATAATATATTCTTCTTCGGGTGTTAATTTATTGTAACTCATATCAATTGTAACAATTGGTATTAACGAAAGTTTATCATAAAAACATAAAACATCTAAACAAAAAAGGCCAGAATGAGATTCCAGCCTTTAAAGTTTATTTTAGATTATTATTGTTTATGCAAGTTTTGCTAATTCTTCTGCCATAGCAGCACCAATACCAGCAGGAGACTCTACTACTCTGATACCGCACTCCCTCATGATTTTCATTTTAGCAGCAGCAGTATCTTCTGCACCACCAACAATAGCACCAGCATGGCCCATTCTACGTCCCGGAGGCGCTGTTTGACCAGCTATAAAACCAACTACTGGTTTTGTACCAAATTCTTTAATCCAACGAGCCGCTTCTGCTTCCATACCACCACCAATTTCACCAATCATGATGATTCCGTGAGTATCTGGATCGTTCATTAATAACTCAACAGCTTCTTTGGTTGGTGTACCAATAATAGGATCACCACCTATACCTATTGCAGTTGTAATACCTAAACCCGCTTTTACTACTTGGTCTACTGCCTCGTAAGTTAAAGTACCTGATTTAGAAACCACGCCAACATTACCTTTTCTGAAAATGAAACCTGGCATAATACCAATCTTAGCTTCATCAGCAGTGATGATACCCGGACAGTTAGGGCCAATTAAACGGCAATCTTTATCTGCAATATATTCTTTAACCTGAATCATATCCTTAGTAGGAATACCTTCAGTAATACAAACGATAACTTTAATTCCAGCTTCAGCAGCTTCCATAATAGCATCTGCCGCAAATGCAGGCGGTACGAAAATGATAGAAACATCTGCACCAGCTTTTTCTACCGCTTCTTTAACAGTGTTAAATACTGGTTTATCTAAATGAGTTTGTCCACCTTTTCCTGGTGTTACACCTCCAACAACGTTAGTTCCGTACTCAATCATTTGGGTAGCATGGTAAGTACCCTCATTTCCGGTAAAACCTTGAACAATAACTTTCGAATCTTTATTTACAAGTACACTCATGGTCAATTTTTTGTATCGCAAAACTAAGATAATCGGCTAAAACCACAAAAGATTTGGCAAATAACTTTCTAAAAAAATAATTTGTGGCATTTCACAGATAAAACAACTTATAAAGCCATTTTTTTAGTCTTTCGACTTTTCACTTTATACTTTCAACTTAAACTCCTAAACTCAAGTTAAAACCTCTGTTAATAATTTCATTTCTATTTGAGGCGAATGTTTTTCATAGAGAATAGCATAAACAGCTCTTGCAATAGGCATATTTACTTTATAGATTTTATTAATTTGATGAATAGAGTTAACCGCATAATAACCTTCCGCTATCATATTCATTTCTAGCTGAGCAGATTTTACGGTATAGCCTTTCCCTATCATATTACCAAAAGTTCTATTTCTACTAAATTGAGAATAAGCTGTTACCATCAAATCTCCTAAATAGGCAGATTCTTTAATGTCTCTATTAATAGGATGAATAGCGGCCACAAATCTTCCTATTTCCCTTATAGCATTAGAAATTAATACCGCTTGGAAATTATCTCCGTAACCTATTCCATGGCAAATACCACTAGCTACGGCATAAATATTTTTTAATACAGCTGCGTATTCTGTACCATAAATATCATCAGATACAATGGTTTTAATATATCTATTACTAATTTGTGAAGCAAACAATTCTGCCAATTGCATATCCGGAGAAGCAATAGTTAAGTAAGACAATTTCTCTAAAGCAACTTCTTCTGCATGGCAAGGGCCGCTAATCACAACAATATCCTGAAAAGGAATTTCATATTTGTGATGAATAAATTCAGCTATAATCTGATTTTCATCAGGAACAATACCTTTTATTGCCGATATAATTTTCTTCCCTTTTAAATCTTCCAGAGTTAAATCAGCGAAAGCGTCTTTTAGAAATGCAGCAGGCACATTTAGCAACAAGATTTGTGCATTTGCAATAGCTTTTCTTATATCGGTATAGATATGATCTGCATCAACTTTAATTTCTACAGATGATAAATAGTTAGGATTATGCTTGTATTTACGAATATGCTGGGCAGCATCTTCACTTCTCATCCACCAATAGATTTCTTTTTCCAATAAATTGTCGCTCAGCATCTTCACTATTGCTGTTGCCCAACTACCGCCACCTATAACTGCTATTCTGTTTAACTTATCCTGCATGGCTGAATAAATAGTTTATAAATAAAAAATGTCCCGCTCTTTAATTCAGAACGGGACAAATTACAGATTTTCCTCGATAATCAAATCATCGCTTATAGCAAGTCATTTATTTGTTACTACTTCTTTTCGGCATTAAAAAGCTTAGATTTATCAACTACCTCAACTTCTGTCTTATCTTTCAATGTCTTAGAAATAGCAGAATAAGGTGCGCTAATAACTTGCTGACCAGCTTTTAAGCCAGACAAAACAATAATGTTTTGGTCATCCTGAATACTCGTTTTAACAGCCACTTGTTTAGCCAAACCCTTCTCTACTATAAAAACATATTCCTTTGGCTTTTCTTTATTTTTTTCCTTTTTCTCATCGTTATTATTAGGTACATCTTCCTTCTTCTCTTCTTTATTTTCTTCTTGCCTAATGGTTACGCTTTGTATAGGAATAACTAAGCCTCTAGTTTTTTCCGTTTGGATATCTACCGTTGCAGACAAGCCTGGCCTAAACGGCGAAACATCTGCATTTTGTTGATCTAAATTCTGATAAGATTCTTTAAGAATTCTAATCTTAACTTTGAAATTAGTTACTTGGTCTGCTGTTTCTCCTACCACATTTGCAGAACTTGCAATTTCTGTTACAATACCTTTAAATTTTTTATCCAAAAAGGCATCTACTTCTATAACAGCTGTATCGCCTAAGCTTAGTCTATTAATGTCGTTCTCGTTTACATCAACATTAACTTCCATACTGTTTAAGTTAGCTATGGTCATAATCTCTGTACCTGTCATCTGTGCAGTTCCAACAACACGCTCTCCTCTTTCTACAGAAAGTTTAGAAACCACACCATCTACAGGCGCATAAATATTGGTACGGGCTAAGTTATCACTAGCTTCTTTTACAACAGCGCCTGATTGCTCTAAGCCAAATTTTGCTCCAATAAGATTTTGTTTAGCTGTTTCAAGATTAGACTTTGCTGTTAAATATTCCGCTTGTACGGCATCATACTCCGCCGCCGATATTACTTTTTCTTTATAAAGTGTTTGATTTCTTTTGTATCTGGCTTCTATGTTTTTGAAATTAGCCTGTGCTTGTACAATTTGCTGTTGGGCACTAGCAACTGTAGCTTTTTGTGCATTGTAAGAAGCTACTGTACGTTCATATCCAGAAGCTAAAATATCAGGCCTTATCTTACATAAAAGCTGTCCTTTCTTTACAATATCACCTTCTTTAACATTTAACTCAACAATTTCGCCTGAAACTTCCGGACTAAGCTTTACTTCTACCTCTGGCTGTATTTTTCCACTTGCAGAAACTGTCTCAATAACGTCTTTAACTTCTACTTTTGCTACGGCTACTTGTACTGTTTTAGGCTTGCCTATCCAGCCCATTTTCTTACTTACAATCAATGCAATAGCTACTACGCCTAAAGCAATTAATATATTTATTAATTTTTTATTCATTTCTATTTATATTATAAGTTGATAGGATTTCCTAAATAAAAGTCGATAACTTTTGCTCTAAAAAGTAAGTCGTATTTTGCTTGTATAAAATCAAACTGAGCTCTATTGTAATTAGTTTGAGATGTATTTAATTCTATGGCGTTTGCTAAACCAACATCATATCTTTTCTTAATAACTTCAAATGCATCCTGAGATGAAGTTAAGCTAGATTGTGTAGAAGCATACCTTTTCTCGGCAGAACGTAAATCCAAAACTGCCTGATTGATAATTTTATTTAAGTTATTCTTTGCCAACTGCTCTGTTACTAAAGCATCTTGATATCTAATTTTAGCGATGTTTAATGATGACCTATTTCTGTAATTATCAAAAATCGGAATTTGGAGATTCAAACCAATTACCTGTAAAAAATTTCGGTCTATTTGATCAGAAAAACCCAATTTTCTTCTTGTTGTAAAATCAATAGCATTACTAGAATAGCTATTAAATAATTGTCCCCCTATTCCTAAAGAAGGATATAAACCTCCTTTTGCAGCCTTTACCCCGTATTTAAAAGCTTCTGAATTATATTTAGCCAATTTTATATCAGGATAATTATTTAAAGCTATATCAAATACTTCTTTACCTGTATAATTCTTTGTTACACTTGTAAGCTCAGGAAGCGTTGGAACAACAAGCTCTATTTGAGTTTCCGGATTAATCTCCATCAATTGCTTTAAATCTAATAATGATAAATCATAAGCATTTTGGGCATTGGTCAAATTTAGCTCGTTAGTAGCTAATTGTGCCTTGGCCTGAGACAAGTCTGCTAAAGTCTTATTACCAACATCAAAATTACGCTGCTCAACATTCAACTGTGCTCTAGATAAATCCACTTGTTGTTGTGATGCGGTAATTAAATCTTTATTGGTAAGCGTTTGTAAATAGGTATTAATTACGGTTAGTGTTAAATCGTTCTTTATCTTTTCTACATTACTTTTATCGGCCATTAACAAACTTTTATTTTGTCTTATTTGATTTTGCAGCCTAAATCCATTGAAAACTAATAAATTAGATGATAAACTAGCATTTGCAGCGTTTGTACTTCCGTTAATTAGCGTACCAGCAGTTTGGTCAAAAAACAAACCATATTGTTTATTACCAGACATGCTTCCATTTAAATTAGGCAACAATTGATACCTACTTTGTTTAAAATTTTCGTCTGTTACAGCTTCTTGAAATTGTGCTTGTTTAATTTGAAGATTATTGGCTAAGGCTGATTCCAAAACAGCCTTTAAGTCTACTTTCTGTGGCGACTCTTGCGCATTCAAATTATGATAACCTATAGTCAATGTTAAAGCTAACATGAATAAGTTTTTCGAATGAACAGAGATCTGATTGATATATTTCATATTTATATTTTCATCTTTGCTTGCAATTACTTAACAATCTTAAGCAATGTATCTGGTAAAAACACCTTGGTTATTAAAAAAGTTCTATCCTCAAAATCTAATTTGGAATAAATCCAGAGATAAAAAAATCATTTATCTCACGTTTGACGACGGACCTATACCTATTGTTACACCATTTGTACTAGAAATTTTAAAAAAGTTTAATGCGAAGGCTACTTTCTTCTGTATTGGAGACAATATAGCTAAACACGAGGATATATTTTTTCAGCTTAAAGCTGATGGACATGCTATCGGAAATCACACTTACAACCATCTCAACGGCTGGAAATCAGATAACGAAATCTATCTCCATAATATTTTAAAATGTCAGGAATTAACTCAAACAAATTTATTCAGACCTCCTTACGGGAGAATTAAAAAATCTCAAATCAAAAATCTAGAATCAAAAATCAAAAATCAAAAAATTATCATGTGGGATGTCTTAAGCGGTGATTTTGACACGCAACTATCTTCAGAAAAATGTTTAAAAAACGTTTGTAAACACGCTACTAACGGCTCCATTGTGGTTTTTCATGATAGTTTAAAAGCTTTTGATCGTCTTAAATATACCCTACCAAAGGCATTGGAATTTTGGCAATCAAAGGGTTATGAATTTCATCTAATCCATTAATTTTTCAGGATTTCACTATCTATTTTTCAGGATTTTACTAAATCCACTAAATAATTAACCTTTTACCCTATTTAGACTCTATATAAATAATAAAAGTACACATAAATGGCATTCTAGAGTGCTTTTTTTTGTAAATTAGCCGCCCAACATAGAAACGTATATTAAACTTATAATCAATTCAATACCATGGCATTTGATTTAGACATGATCAAAAAGGTTTATAGCAATTACGGAAGCAAAGTTGATGCTGCCCGTAAAGTTGTAGGCAAACCTTTAACTTTAACAGAGAAAATTCTTTACGCTCACCTTTGGGACGGAAACGCTAGCAAAGCCTTCAAAAGAGGTACAGATTACGTTGATTTTGCACCTGACCGTGTGGCTATGCAAGATGCTACCGCACAAATGGCATTATTGCAATTTATGCAAGCAGGCAGACCACAAGTTGCGGTTCCTTCAACCGTTCATTGTGACCACTTAATACAAGCAGAAGTTGGTGCCGATAAAGATTTAGCAACTGCTAATATCCAAAATAAAGAAGTTTACGATTTCCTTTCTTCTGTTTCTAATAAATATGGTTTAGGATTTTGGAAACCAGGTGCTGGTATCATTCACCAAGTAGTTTTAGAAAACTATGCTTTCCCAGGCGGAATGATGATTGGTACAGATTCTCATACACCTAATGCTGGTGGTTTAGGAATGGTTGCTATTGGTGTTGGTGGTGCCGATGCTTGTGACGTAATGGCTGGTTTAGCTTGGGAGCTTAAATTCCCTAAACTAATTGGCATTAAATTAACTGGAAAACTATCAGGCTGGACTTCTGCTAAAGACGTTATTCTTAAAGTAGCGGGCATTTTAACAGTTAAAGGTGGTACAGGTTATATCGTTGAATATTTTGGAGAAGGCGCTCGTTCTTTATCTGCAACTGGTAAAGGCACTATCTGTAACATGGGTGCAGAAATTGGTGCAACAACTTCAATTTTTGGTTATGATGAAAAATCAGAAGCTTATTTAAGAAATACAGCTAGAGCTGATATCGCTGATTTAGCAAATGCAGTTAAAGAACATTTAACTGGTGATGACGAAGTTTATAATAATCCTGAGCAATATTTTGATCAAGTAATTGAAATCAATTTATCAGAATTAGAACCACATATCAATGGTCCTTTCACTCCTGATTTGGCTTGGCCTATTTCTAAATTCGCAGCAGCCGTTAAAGAAAACGGATGGCCAGCTAAATTAGACGTTGGTTTAATTGGCTCTTGTACAAACTCTTCTTACGAAGATATTTCAAGAGCAGCCTCTCTTGCTCAACAAGCTATTGATAAAAACTTAATTGCTAAATCAGAATATACAATCACTCCAGGTTCAGAACAAGTAAGATACACGGTAGACCGTGATGGCTTCTTAGATACATTCGGTAAAATGGGTGGTGTTGTTTTAGCAAATGCTTGTGGTCCATGCATTGGTCAATGGGCTCGTCATGGCGCAGAAAAACAAGAAAAGAACTCTATCATCACTTCTTTCAACCGTAACTTTGCAAAAAGAGCTGATGGTAACCCAAATACCCATGCTTTTGTTGCCTCTCCAGAAATGGTTACTGCGTTAGCAATTGCTGGTGATTTAACTTTTAACCCTTTAACTGATACTTTAACAAACGAAAAAGGTGAGCAAGTTAAACTTGATGAACCTAAAGGATGGGAATTACCAGCTAAAGGATTTGCAGTTGAAGACGCAGGCTATCAAGCTCCAGCAGAAGACGGAAGTAAAGTTGAAGTACTTGTAGATCCAAAATCATCAAGACTACAATTATTAGATCCTTTCAAAGCATGGGAAGGTACAGATATCAAAGGCTTAAAACTCTTAATTAAAGCTAAAGGAAAATGTACAACAGATCATATTTCAATGGCTGGTCCTTGGTTAAAATTCCGTGGTCACTTAGATAATATTTCTAATAATATGCTTATTGGCGCTATCAACTTCTTTAATGATAAAGCTGATACAGTAAAAAATCACTTAACAGGTGAATATGGTCCTGTTCCAGCTACACAAAGAGCTTACAAAGCTGCTGGCATTGGCTCTATAGTAGTTGGCGATGAAAACTATGGTGAAGGTTCTTCAAGAGAACACGCAGCTATGGAACCACGTCACCTAGGAGTGAGAGCTATATTGGTGAAATCCTTTGCTCGTATTCATGAAACTAACCTTAAAAAACAAGGTATGCTAGCTTTAACGTTTGCTAACCCTGCTGATTATGATAAAGTTCAAGAAGATGATTTAATTGATATCATCGGATTAAATGAATTCGCACCTGGAAAATCTCTTCAAATAGTATTAAATCATGCTAATGATACTAAAGATACATTTGAAGTAAACCATACTTATAATGAACAACAAATAGAATGGTTTAAAGCAGGTGGTGCATTAAATATCATCAGAAAAAATATGGGAGCTTAATTCTTCCTCTTTTTGTATACTTAAAGGCTGCTAGAAATAGTGGCCTTTTTTTTAAAATCAGATTTTACCTATTCATGTAATCAAGTCATTACTTTAATAAATTAAACTTCTTACATATTATCTAATGCTAGATGCTTATATTTGAATATAATATCAATATTTTTTTATGTTAGAATTACCAGTAGGATCAAGAAAAGAAGTAATGACATATTTAGAACCTTTCATGCTAAATGAAATGTCTGAATATTTGAAGCCTGTTGAAGAGATGTGGCAACCTGCAGACTTTTTACCAGACTCTAGCAAAGAGACTTTTTTTGAAGAAGTTAAAGAACTACAACGCAATACTAAAGAAATTTCTTACGATTTATTAGCTGTTTTAATTGGTGATACAATCACTGAAGAAGCATTACCAACATATGAATCATGGTTAACTATGGTTGATGATGTCTCTAGAAATGAACAAGGCGGTTGGATGAAATGGGTAAGAGCTTGGACAGCAGAAGAAAATAGACACGGAGATCTACTAAATAAATACCTCTATTTATCAGGTCGTGTTAACATGAGAATGATGGAAGCCTCTACTCAATACTTAATCCAAGACGGCTTTGATATAGGAACCGGAAATGACCCATATAGAAACTTTATCTATACATCTTTTCAAGAGATGGCTACTAACGTATCCCATAGAAGAGTAGCAAGCTTAGCTAAAGTAGCTGGAGATAAGTTGTTATCTAAAATGTGTGGAGTTATAGCCTCGGATGAAGCAAGACACGCTAAAGCTTACAAAGCATTTATCAGCAAAGCATTTGAAGTAGACGCTAGTGAAGTAATGATTGCTTTTGAAGATATGATGAGAAAGAAAATTGTTATGCCTGCACATTTTTTAAGAGAGATAGGTGTTAAAATGGGACAAACATTTGGTCATTTTACTGATGCTGCACAACGATTAGGAGTTTACACAGCTCTTGATTATGTTGATATTTTAAAAGAGCTAATTGTTGACTGGAAAATTGAAGATGCTACAGACTTAAACGAAGCCGGAGAAAAAGCTAGAGATTACCTAATAAGATTACCTGATAGACTTCTAAGAATCGCAGATAGAATGAAAGCTCCATCATTAGAATATAAATTCACCTGGATTTTATAATCCATAAATAACATACTAATATCCACTTATGAATTAAAACCAGCATCCTAAAAAGTGCTGGTTTTTTTGTTTTATACTAAAATAGTGACAGATGTTATAAGTAACTTAACCAGCATCATCATAGGGAATAAATCTTATGATATCAAATTATAAGAATATATTATGCTAAGCTTAAAGAAGAAGCATTATTATATTAGGATTAGCAATCGAAGATGTTTGGAGGCATCATTTTCATTTAGATAGCTATCTCTACTAAAGCAAGATATTAGGATTTACAATCCTCAATAAAAGCAAAAAGCTCTTGACATTTCTATCAAGAGCTTTTTAGTTTATTGATTAATAAAAGTCGGCATCGACCTACTCTCCCACATTTTACTGCAGTACCATTGGCTCTGATGGGCTTAACTTCTCTGTTCGGAATGGGAAGAGGTGGACACCATCGATATAGACACCTGAATATCTTTATGTTGATTCGTTTCTCAGTTAATAGTTGCTAGTTATCAGTTTATCAACTTTTAACCTATTACTTATAACTCAAAACATACAACAATGACATATTATTGAAAGAAGATATTGTTCGAGAAAACAACAGTTTGATTTTTATCTATCTGTTTCTGGAAAGTATCGGATAATTAGTACTACTCGACTTTGATGTTACCACCTTTACATCTATAGCCTATCAACGTGGTCATCTTCCACGATCCTCAATGGAAATCTCATCTTGTGGCTAGTTTCGCACTTAGATGCTTTCAGCGCTTATCTATTCCCGACGTAGCTACTCTGCAATGCCCCTGGCGGAACAACAGATTCACTAGAGGTCAGTCCAACCCGGTCCTCTCGTACTAAGGTCAGCCCCACTCAAATTTCCAACGCCCACAACAGATAGGGACCGAACTGTCTCGCGACGTTCTGAACCCAGCTCGCGTGCCACTTTAATCGGCGAACAGCCGAACCCTTGGGACCTTCTCCAGCCCCAGGATGTGACGAGCCGACATCGAGGTGCCAAACCTCCCCGTCGATATGAGCTCTTGGGGGAGATCAGCCTGTTATCCCCAGAGTACCTTTTATCCTTTGAGCGATGGCCCTTCCATGCAGAACCACCGGATCACTATATCCGTCTTTCGACCCTGATCGGCTTGTTGGCCTCACAGTCAAGCATGCTTTTGCTATTGCACTCCACGTACGGTTACCAAGCGTACTGAGCATACCTTTGAAAGCCTCCGTTACCCTTTTGGAGGCGACCACCCCAGTCAAACTACCCATCAAACAATGTCTCCGACTCAGTCGGATTAGACACCGAATACAGAAAGGGTGGTATTTCAACGTTGGCTAACTGAATCCTAGCGAACCCAGATCACAGCCTCCCACCTATCCTACACATCCTGTACCCAATGTCAATGTTAAATTGTAGTGAAGGTTCATGGGGTCTTTCCGTCCCGTTGCGGGTACCCGGCGTCTTCACCGGGACCACAATTTCACCGAGCTCATGGCTGAGACAGCGCCCAGATCGTTACACCATTCGTGCAGGTCGGAACTTACCCGACAAGGAATTTCGCTACCTTAGGACCGTTATAGTTACGGCCGCCGTTTACTGGGGCTTCGATTCAATGCTTCTCCATTGCTGAATGACATCCCCTCTTAACCTTCCAGCACCGGGCAGGTGTCAGGCCTTATACCTCATCTTTCGATTTTGCAAAGCCATGTGTTTTTGTTAAACAGTCGCCTGGGCCTTTTCACTGCGGCCTCTATTGCTAGAGGCGCCCCTTCTCCCGAAGTTACAGGGCCATTTTGCCGAGTTCCTTAGCCATGATTCACTCGAGCACCTTAGAATTCTCTTCTCGACTACCTGTGTCGGTTTACGGTACGGGTTTTTATAACCTGATGCTTAGAGGGTTTTCTTGGAAGTCTGATTACCTGCTCTATCTAATTGCCCGAAGGCTCTCAGTACTATTGGGGTTCAGCAAGACCGGCGGATTTGCCTACCAGTCCTATACCTACGCCTTTCAACGAACTATTCCGTCAGTTCGCGGCAGTGTCACTACTCCGTCACCTCATCGCAGTTATAAAAAGTATGGGATTATTAACCCATTGTCCATCGGCTTTCTCCCTTCGGATGCGCCTTAGGTCCCGACTAACCCTGATCCGATTAGCGTTGATCAGGAAACCTTAGTCTTTCGGTGGGCGGGTTTCTCTCCCGCCTTATCGTTACTTATGCCTACATTTGCTTTTCTATACGCTCCAACACCCATTACCAGATATCTTCGCTGCATATAGAATGCTCCCCTACCGATATATTTCAATCCCATAGCTTCGGTGATATACTTAATGCCCGTTTATTATCCATGCCCGATCGCTCGACTAGTGAGCTGTTACGCACTCTTTAAATGAATGGCTGCTTCCAAGCCAACATCCTAGCTGTCTATGCAATCGGACCTCGTTAGTTCAACTTAGTATATACTTGGGGACCTTAGCTGATGGTCTGGGTTCTTTCCCTCTCGGCGCGTGACCTTAGCACCCCGCGCCTCACTGCAGTGTATATTTAATCAGCATTCGGAGTTTGTCTGGATTTGGTAGGATTTGACTCCCCCGCACCCAATCAGTAGCTCTACCTCTGTTAAACTTTACCACCACGCTGTTCCTAAAAACATTTCGGGGAGTACGAGCTATTTCCCAGTTTGATTAGCCTTTCACCCCTACCCACAGATCATCCGGAAACTTTTCAACGTTTATCGGTTCGGTCCTCCAGTACCTGTTACGGCACCTTCAACCTGTCCATGGGTAGATCACAAGGTTTCGCGTCTACCCCCTCTGACTGTACGCCCTATTCAGACTCGCTTTCGCTTCGGCTCCGTGGCTTAACCACTTAACCTTGCCAGAGAGGAGTAACTCGTAGGCTCATTATGCAAAAGGCACGCCGTCACAGAACTTGTCTGCTCCGACCGCTTGTAAGCACACGGTTTCAGGTTCTATTTCACTCCGCTATTCGCGGTTCTTTTCACCTTTCCCTCACGGTACTAGTTCACTATCGGTCTCTCAGGAGTATTTAGCCTTACCAGATGGTGCTGGCAGTTTCCCACAAGGCGTCTCCGACCTCGCGGTACTCAGGATTCCACTATCTAATTATTACTTACGTCTACGCAGCTATCATGCGCTATGGCCAGGCTTCCCATCCTGTTCGACTTCATGCTAATCTTCATGTTGTGGTCCTACAACCCCAGTTATGCCGTAACATAACTGGTTTGGGCTCTTTCCCTTTCGCTCGCCACTACTCAGGAAATCATTATTATTTTCTCTTCCTCTGCTTACTTAGATGTTTCAGTTCGGCAGGTTTGCGCTATTGCAACTAGTCTTCAACTAGTTAGGTTGCCCCATTCGGAAATCTTCGGATTAATTCGTATGTGCCAATACCCGAAGCTTATCGCAGCTTATCACGTCCTTCATCGCCTCTGAGAGCCTAGGCATCCCCCGTGTGCTCTTATTTACTTTCTTTTTCTTGTATGATTACATACAAGCGTAGATGTCTCTACCTGTTGTCTTCTCTTTCAATAACTTCTTCCAATATGTCAAAGAACTTTTTTAAGCTGTAGTTTACATTGCGTATGCTACTTTTACTTAAACGTGGAGAATAACGGATTCGAACCGTTGACCCCCTGCGTGCAAGGCAGGTGCTCTAGCCAGCTGAGCTAATCCCCCTTTAAAGATGTTTTTTGAGTTATCGTCTTTACAGTTATTTAAAGTCTATTACATAGACTCTTATCTTAACTCTTTAACTTCTCTCTTGTAGTCTCGAGCAGATTTGAACTGCTGACCCCTACATTATCAGTGTAGTGCTCTAACCAACTGAGCTACGAGACTTTCTATCCCCTTACCTCATCGGTAGAACCACCGATTCTCATCTCTTCAGGTTCATTTCCTTTTATAAAAAAATATACATATAACGTAACAACTTAAAAACCTTTCGACTTCTCTAGAAAGGAGGTATTCCAGCCGCACCTTCCGGTACGGCTACCTTGTTACGACTTAGCCCCAGTTATCGGTTTTACCCTAGGCCGCTCCTTACGGTTACGGACTTTAGGCACCCCCAACTTCCATGGCTTGACGGGCGGTGTGTACAAGGCCCGGGAACGTATTCACCGCGTCATTGCTGATACGCGATTACTAGCGAATCCAACTTCACGGGGTCGAGTTGCAGACCCCGATCCGAACTGTGAATGGCTTTTTGAGATTGGCATCTTATCGCTAAGTAGCTGCCCTCTGTACCATCCATTGTAGCACGTGTGTAGCCCCGGACGTAAGGGCCATGATGACTTGACGTCGTCCCATCCTTCCTCTCTGTTTGCACAGGCAGTCTGTTTAGAGTCCCCACCATTATGTGCTGGCAACTAAACATAGGGGTTGCGCTCGTTGCGGGACTTAACCCAACACCTCACGGCACGAGCTGACGACAGCCATGCAGCACCTAGTTTCGTGTGGTAAACCACTGAATCATCTCTGATTCATTCACTAACTTTCAAGCCCGGGTAAGGTTCCTCGCGTATCATCGAATTAAACCACATGCTCCTCCGCTTGTGCGGGCCCCCGTCAATTCCTTTGAGTTTCACCCTTGCGGGCGTACTCCCCAGGTGGATAACTTAACGCTTTCGCTTGGACGCTGACTGTATATCGCCAACATCGAGTTATCATCGTTTAGGGCGTGGACTACCAGGGTATCTAATCCTGTTTGATCCCCACGCTTTCGAGCCTCAGCGTCAATTAAACCTTAGTAAGCTGCCTTCGCAATTGGTGTTCTGTGACATATCTATGCATTTCACCGCTACTTGTCACATTCCGCCTACCTCAAGTTTATTCAAGCCACTCAGTATCAAAGGCAAGCTTACAGTTGAGCTGCAAGTTTTCACCTCTGACTTAAATGGCCGCCTACGCTCCCTTTAAACCCAATAAATCCGGATAACGCTTGGATCCTCCGTATTACCGCGGCTGCTGGCACGGAGTTAGCCGATCCTTATTCTTACGGTACATTCAGCTCGATTCACGAATCAAGGTTTATTCCCGTATAAAAGCAGTTTACAACCCATAGGGCCGTCTTCCTGCACGCGGCATGGCTGGTTCAGAGTTGCCTCCATTGACCAATATTCCTTACTGCTGCCTCCCGTAGGAGTCTGGTCCGTGTCTCAGTACCAGTGTGGGGGTCATCCTCTCAGATCCCCTAGTCATCGTCGCCTTGGTAAGCCGTTACCTTACCAACTAGCTAATGACACGCATGCCCATCCTCATCCTATGAATATTTGAACATTGTACGATGCCGTACTATGTTTTTATGCGGTGTTAATCCGAATTTCTCCGGGCTATCCCCCTGATGAAGGTAGGTTGCATACGCGTTACGCACCCGTTCGCCACTCTCATGAGGAGCAAGCTCCCCAATCCCGTTCGACTTGCATGTATTAGGCCTGCCGCTAGCGTTCATCCTGAGCCAGGATCAAACTCTCCATTGTATAATGTAGTTTGATACTAACTTTCGTTAATATTTGTTTTCTTCCGTCTCTAGGTTACTGATCTCTCAGTGTCGCTACGTTATATGATATCTTTTTAAAGAACTTTTGCGCCTCACCATCTCGGATCAACTTTTATTCCTATTTCGATAATTACTTATCTACTTAGTATTTCTATTTTGTCTTGTCTTAAAATTACAATCGCTGTAACTCTTTCCCCTTTCGGGGCTGCAAAGGTAATTATCCAACTCCTAATATCCAAATGTTTTTGAAAATAATTTTTAACCCCTTCTTTTCTTTCTCTCTCTCATTATTCCCTCTAACTTATGTCAACCTTTCCCCCCTTGCGGGCTGCAAAGGTGCATATCTTTTTCTTCTCTCACAAATACTTTATACCCTTTTTTATCCCTTAATCATAACTCACTGTATATCTTATAGAAAAAGTTTAAAAAAGCTATATCCCTTATAGAAATTAATAAGCGTTAGTACTTAATAATACTAAAGTACAAGCTTCTTCTGTAGCAATTCCTTTCTCTAAAGCGAGCTCTTCCAGCTCGGGATTTTCTGAACCAGGATTAAAAATAATACGTTTCGGATTTGTTTTTAATATGTAATCGTATAAATCAGGTTGATTTGCAGCACCTACATACATTGTAATTGTATCGATATCAGTATGAATTTTTTCGGGCTTTTCTATGGGCTGACCGGCTACTTCGCCACTTTTGATGCCCACGTTTATAATTTCGTGGCCATGAGCAACCAATTTATTAGCGGCCAAGTAGGCATATCTTGAAGGATTAGGTGTAGCACCTACGATTAAAGTCTTTTTCATGTTGATTATTTTAAGAAATTGAATACTGCATCGGCGCAAGCCTGACCATCTATTGCAGCAGAAATTATACCACCCGCATAACCAGCACCCTCGGCACAAGGGAAAAGACCTTTAACCTGGGGATGCTGTAAAGTTTCCTTATCTCTTGGAATTCTTACTGGAGATGATGTTCTTGACTCTACCCCTACTAAAACTGCTTCGTTAGTATAATATCCTACGTTCTTATCTCTATTGAACATTTTACCCCCAAAAACAGGAAGTGCCTTTCTTAATCTATTGGCGACCATTGGTGGTAAAACATCGTCTAAACTTGAAGACGTTAGCCCTGGTAGGTATGAATTATCTGGTAAAGTATTAGAAATCTTCCTTTCAACAAAATCAACCATTCTTTGTGCTGGTGCTTTAAGATCTCCTCCTCCTATTTTAAATGCTAGTTTTTCTATTTCTGATTGAAAATTAAGCATTTTGAAAGGATCGTCAGCGGCACCTTTTACATCCTCTATATTGATTTGTACTACGGTGCCTGAATTTGCAAAAGGATTGTTCCTTTTAGAAGGGCTCCAACCGTTAACAACAATTTCTTCATGATCAGTAGCGCAAGGCGCAATAATACCACCTGGGCACATACAAAAAGAAAATACACCACGATTTTCAATCTGTTCTACTAAACTATAATAAGAAGGAGGTAAATTAGGATGTCTGATATCGCAGTGGTATTGCAAGCTATCTATGATTTGCTGAGGGTGCTCTATACGAACTCCCAAAGCAAAAGGCTTGGCTTCCACTAAAATACCTTTTTCTCTAAGTAGGTAGTAAATATCTCTGGCAGAATGCCCGGTTGCTAGAACAAGGGAATCGGTAGTGATTTCACCATGATTGGTAGATACTTTTCTGATTTTCCCGCCTTTATAATCTAAATCTGTTAGTTTGGTATTAAAATGAATTTCGCCTCCATTATTTAGTATGGTTTCTCTGATAGATACTATAATTTGAGGTAACTTATTTGTCCCGATATGCGGTCTTGCATCTATCAAAATATCGTTTGTTGCGCCATGATCGACAAAAATTTGCAACATCTTATTAACATCGCCTCTTTTGTTAGAACGCGTATATAATTTACCATCAGAATAAGTTCCAGCTCCACCTTCGCCATAACAATAATTAGAATCGGGGTTTACTAAACCTTGTTTGTTGATATCTGCGAGATCTCTACGTCTTTGTTTAACGTCTTTTCCTCTTTCTAAAACAATTGGTTTTAAGCCGAGTTCGATTAATCTTAATGCAGCGAATAAACCAGCAGGACCAGCACCTACCACAATTACAGGTTTAGCGTTACTGACATTTTGATACTTTATATTTTGGATGGTTAAAGAAGGTGTTTCTTTAATGTATAGCTCTACTTTTAAACGAAATACTACTTGCTTTCCACGAGCATCTATAGAGCGCTTTCTGATATTAAAATGGCTTAAATCGGCTTTTTTTAAAGAAGCCTGATTTAAAATCAGAGATAAAATTTTGTCTTGATTATCAATATCATCCGGAAGGACAACAATTTCTATTTCCTTTTTCATGCTATTTTGTCGGGTATTTATCCCAAATTGTAACAAAGGTATGAAAATTGAAATCTAAACATTAAATTGAAAAAAAATTAAAAAAACGAAAAATGAAAAAATTACTTTATGGATTTCTTGCAGTTGTTATTGCAACATCATTAAGTTCTTGCGGTTACAATAGTTCTGTTAAATTAGATGAAAAAGTTAAAGCGCAATGGGGTGAGGTTGAAAACCAGTACCAAAGAAGAGCAGACTTAATACCTAATTTGGTAAATACAGTAAAAGGAGTTTCTAATTTTGAAAAAGAAACACTTACGCAAGTGATTGAAGCTAGAGCAAAAGCTACTTCTGTACAAATTGACCCTACTAAATTAACACCAGAAACTTTACAGAAGTTTCAAGCTTCACAAGGACAGTTATCTCAAGCACTAGGAAGATTAATGGTTGTTTCTGAGCAATACCCTGAATTAAAAGCTAACCAAAACTTTTTAGAGTTACAGGCACAGCTTGAAGGGACAGAAAACAGAATTACTGTTGCCAGAAGAGATTTTAACCAAGCTGTACAAGAATACAACACCAATATTAGGACTTTCCCTAATAATATTTTTGCTGGTATGTTTGGTTTTACAGCAAAAGGAAGCTTTGCAGCAGAAGCTGGTGCTGATAAAGCACCAGAAGTAAAGTTCTAAGCTTCAAAATAAATTGGCGTGAGTTTCTAAATAGAAACTCACGTTTTATATTCACATACATCTAATTGGTTTAAAATGCCACAGTTATCTGATAAGGACCAAGAAAAAATTAAGCATTCTATAGAATGGGCAGAGAAAGCAACCTCTGGAGAAATAAGGGTTTGCTTAGAAAAAAATTGTGCTATAGATGCTTATGAAAGAGCTATTGCCTGTTTTTTTGATCTAGAAATGGATAAGACTAGACTTAAAAATGGAGTACTTATTTATTTAGCTATAGAGGATCATAAATTTGCCATTATTGGCGATAGCGGAATTAATAGCTTAGTGCCTAACAATTTTTGGGATAGCACTAAAGAGTTAATGCTTGAACAATTTAAAAATGGAGATATTGCCGAAGGTTTAAGTGTTGGGATTATTGAAGCAGGTAAACAACTGAAAAAGTTTTTTCCATATGCTGATAATGACACAAATGAGCTATCTGATGATATTGTTTTCTTGAAATAACCCGTAAAAAATGAAAAAATACTTTTATTAATTCTGATTACTCTTTTTACTTTTTCGGGATTTACTCAAAATTTTCCAGCGCAGCCTAGTACTTTGGTAAATGACTATACAGGTACCTTATCACCAGAACAAATTAACCATTTAGAACAAAAACTTGTTGCCTTTGATGACTCTACATCTATACAGGTAACGGTGGTTATAATAAAATCTTTAGATGGATATGAGGTTAATGATTATGCTTACCAATTGGGCAGAGCTTGGGGTGTTGGTGGCAAAGAAAAAAACACTGGGGTTGTTTTATTAGCTTCTTTAGGAGATAGAAAAATAACTATACAAACTGGTTATGGCATGGAAGGCGCTTTGCCAGATGCTATAACTAAGAGGATTATTGAAAATGAAATTAAACCTAATTTTAAGCAAGAACGCTATTTTGAGGGCTTAGATGCTGCAACAAATGCTATTATTGCTTACACTAAAGGTGAGTATAAAAATGATAAACCGATAAAAGGTAAAGGACGTGGTTTCCCTATAGGCTTGGTGATATTGGTTATTATAGTCATTATTATTTTAGGCGTGAGTAAAGGTGGCGGAGGAAATGGCGGAAGAAGCGTGATTGGAGGAAGAGGTGCTGCTGATTTAGTTTGGTGGTCTATGTTGGCTGGTATGGGTAGAGGAGGAAATAGCGGTTGGGGCGGTGGCTCATCAGGTGGATTTGGTGGCGGAGGCGGCGGCTTCGGTGGATTTGGTGGTGGAAGTTTTGGTGGAGGCGGAAGTAGTGGTAGTTGGTAGTGGTTAGGTGGTTAGGTGGTTAGGTGGTTAGGTGGTTAGGTGGTTAGGTGGTTAGGTGGTTAGGTGGTTAGGTGGTTAGGTGGTTAGGTGGTTAGGTGCCAAAACATATTAGCACAAATTGTTTTATAGAATCCTGAAATAATTCGGGATTTTTTATTTTTATAGCATGAGTATAGAAAAATGGGAGACTTGCTCTTCTGAATATATTGTTAAGCGCCCTTGGGCAACTTTAAGGGTTGATGAATGCAAACTACCTGATGGCAGAATAGCTAAAGAATATTATGTTTTAGAATACCCTAATTGGGTTAATGTTGTGGCTATTACTGAGGATGAAAAGGTTATTATGGTGAAGCAATATCGCCATAGTGGTGATATTATTTCGTTAGAAATTCCGGGTGGGGTTATAGATGGGGATGAGAACCCTGCTGATGCTGCTAAAAGAGAACTTTTGGAAGAAACAGGCTATTTGTTTGAAGATTTAGAACTAGTTTCTACCATTTACCCAAACCCAGCTACTTCTAACAATGTTACTTATTGCTATTTGGCTAAAGGGGGTAAAAAAGTACAGGAACAGGATTTAGATGAACATGAAGATATTGATATTGAATTTTATAGTATTGATGAAGTAAAACAAATGCTTTTGAATAATGAAATCCCGCAAGCTTTACATGTTACGGGATTGATGTATGCTTTTTTGAAGATGGGGGTATTGAGTTAAGTTGTTAAACGGAAGTTTGAGGGCTGAAATTAGAAGATTAGTTAAATTAAAAACTATAGTTTAGAATTTACACCTAGCAGCACAAGCCTGCGTAAAATAAACGGGATGGGAGCAACGGAGTATTGCATACAGTCCCGAAGGGATGGTTTTACCACCCGACTGTTTTTACCGAAGCTGCAATACATTACCTTTTCAGAAAAATGAAACAAAAAATCCCGTTAAGTGCGTACCTAACGGGATTTCTTCAGAAAATTTAAGTTAGCTCATTTTAAGCTTTTTCTGAATATCGTGAACGTAAGCTTTAAATTTCTTATCGGTATCTATTAAGTCTTCTACGGTTTGGCAAGCGTAAATGACGGTTGAATGGTCTCTACCGCCAAAGAATGCTCCGATTGATTTTAATGATGTTTTGGTATGGCTTTTTGCCAAGTACATAGAAATTTGACGAGCTTGAACGATTTCTCTTTTTCTGGTTTTTGATTTCACCATCTCTACCGGAACTTCAAAATATTCGCAAACCAGTTTTTGGATATACTCCATTGATATTTCTTTGCTGGTATTTTTGATAAAATTCTTTAGCATTTGTTTAGCTAACGAAATATCTATCTCTTTCTTATTTAAGGTTGATTGCGCCAGTAAAGAAACCATTGCCCCTTCTAACTCACGAACGTTATTGTCTATGTTGTGGGCAACGTACTCGATAACATCATTTGGAAGCTCTATACCATCTTGATACATTTTCTTTTTCAGGATAGCCATACGGGTTTCAATATCAGGAACAGAAAGATCTGCTGATAAACCCCACTTAAATCTTGAAAGCAATCTTTCTTCTAAACCGGCTAAATCTTTAGGGGCTTTGTCTGAAGTGATGATTAATTGCTTACCAGATTGGTGTAAGTGATTGAAGATATGGAAGAAAATATCTTGTGTTTTATCTTTTCCGGCAAAGTTGTGTATATCATCCATGATGATGACATCCATTGCTTGATAGAAATTCACAAAATCATTAATGGTATTGTTTTTTAATGAGTCTACAAACTGCTGGCAAAATTTCTCGCAAGAAACATAAATAACCAATTTATCTGGCATGTTTCTTTTGATTTCATTACCAATGGCTTGTGCAAGGTGAGTTTTACCTAAACCTACGCCTCCGTAAATCATTAAAGGATTAAATGAGGTACCTCCTGGCTTTGCTGCCACGGCATAACCTGCAGAGCGAGCCAAACGGTTACAATCTCCTTCAATGAAATTCTCAAAAGTATAATTTGGATTTAACTGAGGGTCTACCTGAAGCTTTTTTAATCCGGGGATTACGAAAGGATTTTTGATATCCTTATTTAAAGCAACAGGCATAGGGATAGACTGGTTTTTACCTTCTGCCCCGTTACCACTTGAAGGAATATTTGTAGTGTAAGGCTTCTGAGACGAAGATTTTTCTACAACAATATTGTATTCTAATCTGCCAGAGTCGCCCAACTGGTTTTTAATTGTCTTTCTTAAAAGACCTACATAATGTTCTTCCAGCCATTCATAAAAGAACAAACTAGGTACCTGAATAGTAAGAATACTTCCTTCTAATCTTAGTGGGGTTATAGGCTCAAACCAGGTCTTAAAACTCTGGCTCGGGATATTATCCTTTATGATTTGAAGACAGTTTTCCCAAACATGGGTACACGTTTTTTCCAT